>DBPK01000025.1:0-50015 GCA_002304835.1 Firmicutes bacterium UBA1422 | reverse complement strand
TCCACCGTGGGAGTTTTGCCATCCGTGGTGTAATAAATATCGTTAGAAAGTATGCTGGGAGAATCAAGGTCTATTTCTGCTCCGGGCTGTATGGTCGATCCGCTTTTTTTACTGGCGCTCACATCTGCTGCTGTCTTTTCTGCCTTGTCACCTATTACGATCATTGCTCCTGTGGTCATATTTTTGCTTGATGACCCCCAGGTCCTTTCATTACATCCTACCTGTCCGAAATAGTGTCTGCCGTCGCTGCCTATTATTGTTTCGACTTTTGTTCTTACAACTTCCTTGCCATTTGTCAAAAATGCTCCCTGTTCAAGTTCGCTTGAATATCTGTAATAGTATCTGTCGGCAAAAAGCTGAGCCTTAGTAAAATTGGCCGTATACTGTCCGTTGGTATCATCGGAGGGTATAAATGAAATAACTGTATCGTCATCAATTGCATCCACATCTATTCCGGCCGCCTCAAAAATAGTCTCTATGCTGGGTCCCGATTTGGGTTCATCTACATCTGTTGACTTATTTTTTGTGGCAGACCAGGTAAAATTGTGATTAAAACCTCCATACATAAATGGTCCGCTGGCTGTCAACGCATTGATGTCTGCAGTTTTGAATTCTTTTACTACTATGGGATCTGCTCTTGTGCCCAGGACGATAGTGAGTGCGTTCTCATACACAGTCACCCGGCATGTGGCCATTTTCTCGCTATCTGCAGTGGAAGTTGCTGTGATTTCCGCTGTGCCCTCTGATACTGCAGTTACAACACCGCCTTCGGTAACAGTAGCCACGTCTTCATCATCACTTGACCAGGTTACTGTCTGTGCTTCTCCTGCATCCACTGTAACAGTAGCCGTTAAAGTGTATGTGCTTTCTGTTTCCATGGTAAGTTTCGACTTATTAAGAGAAACTCCTGTTACTGCCCCGAATGCCATGGCAGGGATCATCGATGCCACCATGGACAGAGAGACAATAAAAGCAATCATACGCTTTTTGGTTATTTTTCTACTCATTTTTTCCTCCTTGTAATACTATAATTTCTTATATTTCACCGCAGACCATTTGCCCTTGATCTTGTTTTTACCTACGGTTTTATAGGCTCTGACTTTGAAATAATATTTTTTCCCTTTTTTGAGTTTTGTTTTTGTGTAAACTGTGGTTTTTGCCGACTTTATATTCTTCACATTTTTATATTTTCCGTTTTTCTTTGTAGCCATATAAACCTGATATCCCGATGCGCCTTTGACTCTTGACCATTTTACCTTTACAGCTTTGCTTTTTTTGTACAGTTTTATGCTTGATGGCTTGGCAGGTACGGGAACTGTTGCCTTTGAAGAAGAATAATCACCAAATACTTTGCTTTCGTTTTCCTTAAGGTTATATGCTCTGACCTTATATGTGTACTTCTTGCCTGTTTTTAGTCCGTCTTGAACATAATATGTTTTGGCCCCTCCTGAAACATATATTTTTTTGTTGTCTGTAATGTTAAATACCTCATATCCTTTGGCATCTGCCTTTATGTTCCAGGATATCTTTATACTCCTGTATCCCTTCGATGAGGCTGCGATTTGAGGAGACTGAGGTGCCCTGGTCAGCTTGATCCCGTAAATATCACCGAATTTGACTTCCGACATCGTGTTTCCGGGACCGAAAAGACAAAACTCGCTGTCGCTCTCCAGTGCAGTTTCTGTCTCTCCTGTTTTCTCGGTGCCGCTGTATGCAAGAAAGTATTTTGATATATCCCCGGCAGAGAGTTCTTTTAATGCCCCTGCGGAATTTTCCGCCGAAACAGCATCATTCCTTCCGATAACTATTCCTTTTTGTGATAGAACATTTGTTAAAGGAACACCCTTTACATCAGCAGTCACTTCATTTGAATTTTCGTTATAATAATAATATTTCGCCTTATATTCTCCCGCATCAACTATGTCATTCATGACATATTCGGAAATTGTACTGCCGGATCTGACTGTATAAACCACATCTCGTTTTTGGGTAGCAGTCGTTACCGCATCGATCTGTATTCCTTTTATATTATCTTTCCATTTGTTTTTTTCTGTAGAGGTTTCCTGCCCCATCCTGAATGATGGCAAACTGCCTGCACCATTCAGTTTCAATATTTCAAAAACCTGTATAACTGGATCATTATTATCTTGAGTATAATAATACCGTTCTATGAAAGCCTTGCTGCCGGCATCTGTTTTTGTCCCATCCGCTCCTATGGCCGTTATTCTTGTTTTGGAATCGGTATCCGGTTGATAACCCATTGCATAGGCTATTGCTTCAAGTTTTAACCCTTTAGCCACATTATCATCCTCGTAGACTCCTTCAGCTGTACAACGCGAATAATATACTGGGCCGTATAGCCATTGATGGGTGGATTGGTTTCCGAATATGGGTACGATCCCTTCTGTTGTCTCCAGGGAATCAAGCTGACTTTGAGTCAGCATCTTCCATCTGCCCTGGAATCCGTCTCCTCTATTTTGTGGATTACTGAGATCTTTGGCTGCGTCTGAAGCGAATATGGTAAATACCGTAGCATTATCACCTGTTATCTCTTCATAGTTGAGTCCGTTTGTTGCTATGTTCTGATCAAACGTGTTTTCTGCCTTTGTGACATCGGGGAAAACCATTCCCGCTGAAAAAATCATCACTAATGCAGTGATAATCGTAATAATTCTTGTCTTTGGTTTCTTTATCATTATTCCTCTGCCTGCTTTATGCCAAAAAAATAACTCCTTACAAAAAAGGAGTCTGCAGCCTTNNAGCCTTAAATCTGCGGCTTCAGTGATCGCGGCTCCTTTTCAAGTACGGAAGGCTCAGCAGTTTCCCGCCTGCCCTATCGGTTTCTCTTCATGGGCCTTTGGCCTTTAGAATCGAAACTCGGATTCACGATTGTTATTAGTTTATCAGGTAAAGGTACTTTAATCAACAGATTTTTCTATAATTATATATAAAAATTCAATACATTTTTTATAAAAATAACATCAGCGAATGAACTCTATCCTGTCCACTAGGCGGACCCAGTAAGCTGAATCAGATCCCGGTATTATAAGCCTTATGGGCCTTGATCCTTTATCCAGAGGTTTTTCATCGATCCCGAAGGCCAGGATAAGATCATTTTCTCCAAAAAAGCTTTCCGTCAGTGATATTTTATATTTATCCGAGCCGTATATATTGATGATCCTGAAATCCTGCTTTTCTGCATCGTAGGCATCAAGCACCGTATCAAGTAGTGGCCCGGTGGCCTTTATTTCTCCTATCTTATCACTTGTACTCTTTGTTTTTACAGTGACACAGTCCATTGCCTTCAATTCTTTGACTGTTATCTTTATGTTCTTGTCAGTCAGTCCGGAAAAAACGACAACACTGTCCTCATATTTTGAAATGTCTATGTCCGGGTTCCCGCAGCCGCAAAAAGCAAGTATTACAAAAAGCCCTGACAAAAAAACAAATATTGATTTCCTGAAATTCCGCTTATTCATCTATCACGTAGTATTTTCCCGTATCGGGATCCCTGTAAACTTTCCCCAGCTCTTCCAGCTGGCCTTTGTCGGTTACTTCTTCGGAAGCTTCCTCCTGTATGTCTTCGACTTCATATTTGGCTTTTTCCGGCACATCACTGTCAGTAAGGGTATTTATATCCACATTCCAGTTAACGACCAGTGCTATCAGAAGTCCGCATGCGAATACTAGCATGACATCTGCCATGTTGGCCAGGCCGTCCATTGGGTTTATTTCATCCTTTTTTCTGTTTATGCGTAGTCGTCCGCTTTTCCCTGCGACTCTCATTTCTCTCCCCTTTCTTCGCTCTGCTGTTCGAGTATGGTTTCCATTATGGTTTCCAGTGCTACGATATATTCTTCATACCAGCGTTTCCTTATTGATGATATCAAATATGCCAGCGCTGCACTTATTAATCCCGCTATTGTTGTATCAAAGGCTATAAGAAGGGATGCTGCCAGTGTCTTTGTGTCCCCCTGACCCAGCGCTATAAGCCCCGGACCAAGAGGTATGAGTGTTCCCAGAAGTCCGAATATGGGAGCTATCCTTGCTATTACATCTGTTACCTTTGAAACTTTTTCATAATATGCCTGCTCCTGGAATATTATCTGTCTTGCCAAAGCATCCTTTGTATCATCAGATAGATTTTTTCTTTCTATGACTTTCAGCAGGGCTGCTTTCTGTCTTTTCAGAAGACCGCTTTCTTCCACGAGGATTTTTAATTCATCTGTATTTTTGCCCTGTATCCGGTCCACAAGCGAAGGTATCTTTGCTTTCATGAGTCTCCGTTCGGTAAAATACTCCATTATTATGCTGCCCAGCATTATAACGGTCACTACCATAAGCAACAGCAGTACTATCATTACCGGCACCTGCATAACACTGGCCACTGCTCTTAACACTTCTTTTAATGTATCAGAAAACAAATCCTCATACCTCCTTCAAAAATAATATAAGTTTGATAAATAGTCCTGTCATAAGAGATCCGCCTGCCACGCCTCCTGCAATGGCCAGAGCCTTTGGATCTCTTGCTTCCGCCGCCAGTTCCTCGGCATTTTCGGACATTTCTTTTCTGTCTTTCATGGTTTTTTCTTCACCTTCAAGGGCTGCACCCAGAGTCACTTCTCTGGCAAAAAGCCCGGAGGATCCGTTATCTTTCATGCTCCCCGAATCTTTTTCACTGCCGACTATATCATTTGGATCATTGGGATCTTCTCTTTCCGAAGACCCGTAAAGAGTGACATCTATTCCGAATATCCATTTTGCCGAATCCTTGGAACTGACATCATTCATGGTGGTGGGCACATACTCTCTTAGGGGTGTTTGTCCCGTACAGAATCTGTAGCTTTTTTCTTCATCCATCATGGCGGGTGTCATTACTGCCGCCTGCTCCGGATTTTTAGTGGAATAGCTCCTTATGGCCAGTATGGTATAAACCGGCTGTGCTCCTGCTGTTCCTCCACTGAGTGCCTGCCCGCTGCTTTCGCTCAATGTTTCCCACTTGCCGTTGATATTGGGATAATAAAACCTGTTGCCGGAAAGATATGCCGCCGCAGTGAATTCCGAAAACCAGTTATTTGTTTCTCCTGTGGCATCTGTTGTTCTAAGATGCATGGTTTGTGCAGACCAGACATCTATCCCTGCCAGAGCCAGAACATCTTCGACTTTTGGTCCTTGTGCCACAGTATACATTATTGTCCCTACTCTGGTCACATTGGTGTAGTTCGTTGTATATTGAGGAAGTGCCTCCAGCTGCTGTCTTGAAAGTTCCGCTTTAAGTCTGTAATCATTCACATCACCGAAATATCCAACACGGACTATAAGAGTATCACCGGCAGTTTCTGCGCATGCAGGCGTCAAAAATAAGCCCCCCTGAGAAAAGACAGCCAAAGCAGCGACAATCAGGCAAAGCATCCTGCGTTTCATATTATATTTTATATTTGCTGTTTTTTTCTTTTGCTTCATTTCCTCTATTTTTTGTTTATTATCAGTATCCCAGCTCTTCCCTGTCAAAGGCCATCCCGTAAAATAAATCATAAAACTCATCTACATTTTTTTCAAGTACATCGTCTCCAAGAAGTTCCGGATACATTTTGTTTATCATATAATCTATACCAAGGGTACTTACGGCTCCGGGAAACTCCCATGAATCTCCCGGGGCAGGCATTTCATATACATGCTTGTTTTTTACGGCTTTTATCTCACTCCATGTTTTATTGTTTAATATATCCTCCGCTTTATAATCCGTGCTTTCACTGCTTATAAATATATATTCCGGATCCCATTCGAATATCTGCTCTGTGCCTGCCGTGGGCCATGTCTCCGTAGCCGCCAGATCCGCCGCCACATTTATTCCTCCGGCTTTTTCTATCATGAACCCCTGGAGCATGGTGCCGTCTGCGACTTTACCTATGGCAGAACCCATCATAAGAACTGTCTTTTTTTTATTTATTTTTTTTGTGAGTTTTTTGTCTTTTTTTAACTTGTCGTTATAGTAGTCAATGAACTGCCGGGCTTTTTTCTCGGTACCGCATACCTTACCTATTATATCCAGTGCAACAACGATATCTTCCTGGGTCTCCATGGAAAGTCCTATTGCTGCAACACCCACATCTCCTGCCGCATCAAGACCTGCCTTATCGGATGCCTTATGAAAAACCACGTCCGGAGCCAGTTCTGCCAAAGCTTCAATGTCTATTACTCCCGTCCCCACAGAAGGCACATCTGCCAGAGACGGCTGGACCTTTTTAAGAAAATCGTCCACCTTTCCTGCACCTATTATGGAATCGCCCATACCAAGACTGATAAGGACCCTGGCCGGCACTCTGTAACAGTATGCCACGGTTTTTACCTTTTTGGGCACATAGACTTCCCTGCCTGCCTGATCGATAATAACAAAACCCTCACTGTCCTTTTCGATGACAGTTCCGGGCTTTTGTGTTTCAGTTTTCTCAATACCGCATGAAACAGCAGTAAACACCAGTGCAAGTATAAGCAATATGCAAAGTGATTTTTTCATTTATATCCTCTTATCAAAAATCCGGCATCACGCAGACTTTGCGGCCGATCTCTTCTATATATATAAGCCTTATGTCCGTGTCATATATTCCTGAAAGTCTTTCTTCGGTAAGTATTTCTGAAGCCTTTCCCTGGATCATCTTACCTTTGCTGTCTATTATGGCGGTTGTACCTCCCAGCATCAATGCGTGATCCGGGTTGTGTGTGGTTATGACTATTGCAAATCCTTCAGAAGTCATTTTTCTTATCATATCAAGTACTCTGTGCTGATTGCCGAAGTCCAGATGTGCAGTGGGTTCATCAAACAAAATGACCTCGGGCTCCTGGACCATGGCTCTTGCTATAAGAGCCTGCTGCCTTTCTCCTCCGCTTATTTCTATATATGACCTGTCCGCAAGATGATCTATGCCCATTTCCTTGAGGACTTTTGATGCTATCTTTTTATCTTCTTCTCCGGGGCTCTCAAAGGTTCCCTTTTTTGGAGCTCTTCCCATAAGGACAAAATCTCCCACTTTATAGTCAAAGGCCGGAGTATGAAGTTGCGGGACATAGGCCGTTTTGCCGGCTATTTCCTTGGCTGTCATTTCCTTTGTGTTTCTGCCGCAAAGTTCTATACTTCCGTGATCCGGTTTAAGAAGCCCCGCCATGCAGTTGAGCAATGTGGTTTTCCCTGCTCCGTTTGCTCCCAGCACAGAAAGGATCTCTCCTTTCTTTAATACAAGAGAGACACTATCCAGTATCTGCCTGCGTCCTTTGGGATATGTAAATGAAACGTCCTTTGCTTCATATATGATTTTTTCATCTGTATTCATTTGTTCCGTCATCTCAATCTGCTCCTTTGCCTGTAAAGAAGCCATGCATAAAACGGTGCGCCTATTATTCCGGTGAGTATGCTTATGGGCATTTCTGCCGGTCCTATGAGCCTGGTGGCAGTGTCAACTGTCAGAAGGAATATGCCTCCCAGAAAACATGCGGAAGGCAGAAGTACTCTGTTTGCCGGTCCGACTATCATTCTGCAAAGATGAGGGATCACAAGACCTACCCATCCGATAGTTCCGGCTATGCATACGGCACTTGCAGTAAGCACCGTGGCACAGACTATAAAGACTCCCCTCATTACCCCCACGGATACGCCCAGCATTTGAGCTTCATTTTCACCAAGGGAAAGTATGTCCACCCACCATGACATTGCCAGGATCAAAAATGCGGCCGCAACGGCAAAGGGCAGAACATAAAGAAGACTGTTCATGTCCACATATGCAAAACTTCCCATCTGCCAGTAAGTGATAGATGCCAGCTGTGTCTCGGGATCTGCTATATATTTTATGAATCCCAAAACGGAAGACATGGCACCGCCAACTATTATGCCTGCCAGGACCAGCATTATATTCGAACTGCTTTTCAGGGCCTTGGGTATAAGAAGCGTAAGCGTTACTGCTGATATGCCCCCCAGAAATGCAAAGGCCTGTATAAAAATCGCCGAAAAGGACATGAGTATGGCTATCGCCGCCCCTACACATGCCCCTGTGGATATGCCCAGAAATTCAGGTGAAACAAGGGGATTTTTGAAAACTCCCTGGTATACCGCCCCCGCCAGAGAAAGGGCGGCTCCCACAAAAACGGCAGCCAGGACTCTGGGGAGCCTGACTCCAAAAAGCATGTTGATGTCCATCCCGGACATCTCGCCGAATATATTCAGGGAATATTTACCTACACTAAGACACAATGCCATAAGGCATAAAAGTACTGCAAAAAAAATTATGTTCGTTATTACTCCCTTTCGCGTGTCCATATCATTAACATTATACACGAAAAAAAATTTTTGAATAGCATAATAATAAAAGAGCCCGCCATCTGCGAACTCTCTTATTTTCTCCTTTGTTTCTCGTTTTTTCTTTATGCCGAGATCCTCTTCTTTGTCAAAGAGCCATCCTGTATCTGCCTTCCAGAGAAAAAACTGTTTCTTCACAAATATTCGTGGCATAATCAGCGATCCTTTCCAGGTGTGCCGCAACGAAGGCAAAGGAGATGGCGGTTCTGGCGTTTTCTGTGTTTTTTTCTGCGATATCCAGCTGTTCTTCATATATGTATCGAAAAAGCTCATCGACCTCCTCATCGCTCTTCCAGACCTTTCTTGCCATCCTCAGATCCTTTTCCACAAAAGCTCTTATAGCGTTGCTTACCATCCTTGCTGCCATATCTGCCATTCTGGGTATGTCTATAAGCTCCTTGTAATACTCCTGACTTTCCAGACGCAAAGTGTATTTCGCCAGATCTTCGCAATGATCCCCGATGCGCTCCAGATCCCTTATCATTTTCATTATGGAAATACAGTATCTGAGATCTCCCGCCAGCGGAGACTGGGTGGCGAGAAATTTGAAGCAGTCGGAGTTTATTTCATCCTCCATGTCGTCTATTTTCTCATCCCCGTCTATTATTTTTCTTGCCAGTTCAACATCTTTTTCCTTTAAAGATTTTATTGAACTTCTTATAGTTTCTTCTATCAAGGCAGCCATTTCTATGACTTTCTTGTTTATCTCTTTTAATTCTTCATCCATTTTCGGTCTTGTGGCCATTCTGTTTTCTCCTTTCTCTTTTATGGTTTTCGACATTTTATCAGCCAAAGCGTCCTGATATATATTCTTCTGTCTTTTTATTTTCCGGAACAGAAAATATTTTTTCTGTGAGTCCGGTCTCTATTATTTCTCCCGTCAGAAAAAAAGATGTGTATCCGGATACCCTGCCGGCCTGCTGCATGTTATGGGTCACTATTACTATGGTATATTTTTTTGCCAGATCCTGCAGAAGCGCTTCTATTCTTGAGGTCGCCACAGGGTCAAGGGCCGAAGTGGGTTCGTCCATTAGAAGCACTTCCGGCTCCACCGCCAGACACCTGGCTATACAAAGTCTTTGCTGCTGTCCACCTGAAAGACCCATTGCAGACTTGTTCAATCTGTCCTTTACTTCATTCCAAAGGCCTACTTCCTTAAGGGTGCTTTCTGTTATTTTATCCAGCCGGTTTTTTTCTCTTATGCCGTGTATCCTGGGCCCGAAAGTTATATTGTCATATATACTTTTTGGAAAAGGGTTGGGCTTCTGAAAAACCATTCCCACCTTTTTGCGCAGTCCTATCACATCGGTGTCTTTATCATAGATATCCTTATTATCGAACTTCACCTGCCCTTCGATCCTGGTGCCCGGTATCAGATCGTTCATCCTGTTCAGTGTCCTTAAAAAAGTCGATTTGCCGCATCCGGAAGGACCTATAAGTGCTGTTATTTCCCTTTCATAAATGTCTATCCCAACTTTTTTCAGGGCCTGGAAATCTCCGTAATAGAGGTCGAGATCCTTTATCTCAAATTTTGTTTTTGTATTATTCATCTTTTGCTCCTTGAAGTAATATTTTTTTGTGTCTTCCCCCTTTAAAAGGTCTTTTACCTATATTGTTTGCAGCAGTATTTATTATAAGTATGACTATGATGAGCAGTGCTGCGGTGGCATAAGTTTTTTCTTCGCTTATTCCTTCAGATGCCAGATTGTAAAGGTGAAGTGCCATGGTCCTTGCGGAATCCATAACAGACACCGGCATATTAAGGGATCCGCCTACAGTAAGCATTACTGCAGCTGTTTCTCCGATGGCTCTGCCAAGACCAAGTATCAGGCCTGTCAGTATACCCCCCCTGCAACAGGGAAGTACAACCTTTACTATAGTCTGCCACCTTGTGGCACCGAGAGCAAGACTTCCCTCCCTATATGCCATGGGCACAGTTTTTAAGGCTTCTTCCGTTGTCCTTATTATCGTTGGCAATATCATTATTGTAAGCGTCAACCCACCCGATAAACAGGACCATCCCAGACCCAGAAAAACCACAAAGAATGCAAATCCGAAAAGCCCGAATATGATGGACGGTATTCCTGCCAAAACCTCGGTAAAAAACCTTATTGCCGCCACGGTCTTTTTCCCTGATGCATATTCGTTGAAGTAAACGGCTGCCCCCACACTTATGGGCATTGCTATCAAAACAGCCAGCACGGTCACATAAAGTGTCCCCACTATTATTGAAAAGATCCCTCCTTCTCTGCCCATGGCACTGGGATCTTCCGAAAGAAATTCCCATGTTATGCCCGGCAGTCCTTTCACAAGTATATATCCTATTATGATGAGCAGTGCTGCCAGGGTAATAGCCGCTATTATCTGTATAATTCTGGTGAAAAGAAGACTTTTAAGCTTTTTTGGACCTTTTTCTCTTATGTTTTCTTTCATCATGACCCCGCACCCCCGAACCTTTTCATTATCAGCTGAGCTGTTCCGTTGAGCAGTACTATTATGACAAAAAGTATTATGCCTATGCCGAAAAGAGCCTGCTGATGTTGCGGCGTCGCATATGGCATTTCCATGGCTATGGTCCCGGTGAGAGTGGCCACCGGATCAGTAACAGCTTCCGGCATCTTTGCCACATTGCCTGTTATAAGCAGGACAGCCATTGTTTCTCCTATGGCTCTTCCCATTCCCAGTATGATAGATGAAAATATCCCTGACTTTGCAGCCGGAAGTACCACTTTCATTATAGTTTCTCTCCGGTCAGCACCAAGAGAAAGGGATGCTTCTCTAAACTCTGACGGAACTGAAGATATTGAGTTTGCCGAAATACTTACTATAGTGGGAAGTATCATGACTGCCAGTATTATTCCTCCTGCTATTATGCTGAATCCGCTGCCTCCGAAAACATTCCTTATGACCGGCACCAGAATTACCAGGCCGAAGAATCCGTATACCACCGAAGGTATGCCTGCCAGAAGTTCTATTGCCGAGCGAAATATCCGTGCGGTTTTTTCTCCTGTGATTTCGGCCAGAAATACGGCGCAGCCCACGCCGGCGGGGATCCCTATCAAAAGGGCCAGTGCCGTAACGGCCAGCGTCCCCGCAATAAGGGGGAGTATGCCGAACTGTCCGTTTGTGGGACTCCAGTCAGTTCCTGTTATAAACCCGGCAACTCCTGTTTCTTTGATGGCGGGCATGCCGGAGCTGAATATAAATACAGTTATCAAAGCCACCGCTGCCACAGAGACAACGGCGCTTATGAGTATCAGTTTTTCAAATATCTTTTCTTTTGCGCTCATATTACTGTACCGGTATGAAACCGTTTTCTTCTACAAGCTCCTGTCCTTTGTCGCTCAAAACAAAGTCTATGAAAGCTTTTGCCGATTCGCTTATGTCGTTGCCGGTAACGTATACAAAGGGTCTTGAGATCTTGTATGTACCGTCAAGCACAGTGTCCTTTGAGGCCTCAACGCCTTCTACCTTCAGTGCCTTGACTTCATCACTTACTGCCGCCAGTGAAACATATCCTATGGAATCGGGTGTTGAAGAAACAGTTTTTATAACTGATCCTGTTGAGGGCTGTACCAGGGCGTCTGCAGTTGTGTTGTCTGTTTCGTTGCCTTCGTCATCCTTAACAAGTACACCTGTTATTTCCGTGAAAGCTCCTCTGGTACCGGATCCTTCCTCTCTGGAAACCACGGTTATTTCCGCATCTTTTCCGCCAAGCTCTTTCCAGTTTGTGATCTCACCGGTGTATATCTTTTCAAGCTCTTCGATGGTGATATCTTCCGTTTCGGTTTCTGTATTGACTACCACTGCCACGCCGTCCATCGCTATTATGTACTCTTCTTTTACAGAACCTTTTTCTTCATCCTTTACTTCTCTTGAAAGAGATCCGATGTCCGCTATACCCTCTTCAATGGACTTTATGCCCTGTCCCGAGCCTCCGCCCTGTACTTCGACTGACGCACCTTCGTTATCTGCCATGAACTCTTCTGCCATCACCTCCGAAAGGGGCTGTACTGATGTGGAGCCCGCTATTACCACAGTTTCTCCGGAGCTTTTTTGCTCATCGTTTCCGCTTTCTCCTCCGCAGGCCGACATGACTCCTGTTGTCAGTGCCATTGCCAGTCCCAGCGCAATGATTTTTTTGATCTTGTTCTTTTTCATTTTTTCTTTCCTTCCTGAATGCCCTTGCATCCTTCGGCGGATCCTTTTTCGCCGCCGTCTTATTTTTTTAACTTTTGTTTACAAGTAAATAATACCCCCGTATTGTTACGGGAGTATTAAAAATACCGTTATGTTTCTGTTAAATCTGTTAAGTTTCTGTTAAGTATCCTTGCCGTACTTTTGGCAAGGGGGGTTTTATCTATTTACTGCTTTTGGGGTTTTCTTTCTCCTTCCAGCAAACGGTTTCTTCCCCTTTACTGTCTGCCACCAATACCATCTTGCTTTCTTCCAGTTCATATACTTTTATTATGTTTCTAAGGGCCTTGATGGTATCCGGTATTTCGTCATATACTTCTTTTTCGTTTTCAAGTACCTGGGGTCTGTATATGCTTTTTACTCCCTCTGAACTGTCTTTTTCAAAAACAGCCCCATAAAAAGTGTTGGTCTCCACAAGGTCCTGGAAGAAATGGCTCCCGAAAGAAAGCTCCGGCATAAGTCCGCTGCTTTCAAAGGACATTTCAAATATGGCATTCACATTGCTTATCTGGGCATATCTTACCGGGATGCCCAGTTCTGCCGAATTTGTTCCCCATCTGCCCGGCCCCAGTATCATAAGGCTTTTTTTGTTCTGCCCCGCATAAGTATTGACTGCGTGTATGGCATTTGCCACAGAGAACTTTTCTTTATAGGGCATTTCCGCATACCCTTTGGCATCGACTATCGCTACCATATCAAATTCCATTTTTGTGGGACCGCCCATGGTGTTCTTGAAAAGTTTCATGAACATTTTTTCTTCAGGCACCTCCGGGATCTTAACTCCCGCTATGCCGGTTCCCTTTGACTGCAGAGGTCTGCACTGAAGAAGATTTATGAGAAACTCTCCATTTTCGGAAAAGTTTATCGTGAATTCTATATCCACAGGATATTTGTAATGATCATGCAGGGTCTTTAATACTTCTCTCATGGTGGATACCAGCTCTTCATTCTTGAGCATCCTTTCACATGTGGTGGATATTACCTGCTGTTTACGTCCCATGTCACTAAGTCTGTTTTCGGTTTCGTGATCGTGTTCCACAAAAAGTGAATTGTACCACTTGGGTGCTTTTTCCGCCACCTCTTCAAGGGGTATAGTAAGCAGACTGTTCTCTGTAAAGTCCAGTACATCTACATTTTTTTGGACGAACCTGAATCTGTCTTCCGGCAGCATGGATGGTTTGAGTGCCGGCTTATCCAGTGCTGCCAGGCGGGGATAATCCTGGAAAGTTCTGTCCACCGCCCGGGTGCCCAGTCCTGCAACGATACGTATCATGCCCTCGTTTGGATCAATGGATTTGTTCCATGTGTATGAATTCATGGAATAGCCCACTCCTGCGGCTCCGGGCATAAAAACATCTTCGAATACGGATCCGGATACCCGCTGCACCAGAATAGACATCTGTTCATCGGCCTTGTCAAGACCTCTCTGTTTTCTGTATATCAATGCGGATTCATCCATGGCACTGGCATAAACATCCTTTACCGCTTTCACAAATTGTTCGTAACGTTCTTCGGGAGAGCCGATGTTCACACAGAAAATCGAATCATATTTACCTGCGAAAGCATTTCCGAATCCGTCCTCCAGCAGGGAACTGGATCTTACTATTATAGGATTCTGTCCGTAATGATCTATCAGTCTTCTGAATTTTTCTTTGACCAGGTCTGGAAACTCACCATAGGGTATCTGGCTTTTCAGTACTCTGGCAGCCATAAAATATCCTTCATCGCTTTTGTGTTCAAGCCATAGTTTCCACCAGTTGTTTCTGATAAGAAATGTATAGAACACATTGGAGCCCACATAAAATGAATCGTGTTCTTCTATGTGCTCGGCCAGATCCGGTCTGTTGTTTTCGATTATCTTACGGGCCAGCAGCATTCCTGCGGCTTTGCCCCCTATGCTTCCGGTCCCCACCAGTCTTAGATTTATATTCAGATAATCCTGTATGGTATAATTGGATTTGAACAGGTTGGCTCTTTCCTGGTCTCTGCCTATGAGCATCTTGTAAAGCTTCTTTTCATAAATTTCCATATCCGGAGACTCTTCCAGCATGGCCGTCTGAGCTTCCATAAGAAAAACATCCCAGTTATCAAGGAATCTCTGCCCCGGGTTCCTGGCTTTTATTTTTAATAATCCGTAATATTTACTGCTGCTTATACCGTCTGTTATGGGGGGAAGTTTTGCCGCCTTTTCATCCGATATCAGGTGAGGGAAAAACATTGTAGGCGACTTCCTGTTTGCAGCCTTAAGAGGCTGAACATATATGCCTTCGGGACCGCTGACAGTATTTATATATATATCCGCTGTTTCCTTTATCTGACTTATTGAATCATAGGAATGTCCTTTATAGGCTATACTGAAATATCCCGTTCCTTTCATTTCTTTCAATGCCGGACAAATGGCTTTGAAAAAGTTACGCATCATAAAATCCGCCGCCCATACAGTCTGAAGCTGTGACATGCAGTCAAAAACATAAAAGGTACCCGGATCCTGTTTTGAAATGACCTTATAAATACTTACTGTGAATTTCTCGAACCCGGAGTTAAGATCCATTCTTATTATCTTTAATCCCTCCTGCTTTTGGAGTAATGCAGGGTAGTCCGAAAACCTGAAGTATATCACGTTGCGTCCTTCCTTGATGGCCTGAGCCGCAAAATGCCTGGCAAAATAGGCATAGTCTTCTCCATCCGAGATCTGCCATACCACGCTTTCCCCCTGTCTCACATTCTGAAGTATCCCGTCCAGTCCGGGCAATCCTGTTTTGATTTTTTCAAGTCTTGACATGTTTTTCTCCCTTTTAATATCATCAAAAACCATTTTTTGATTTGTATAAACTATTTTCTTTTATATGATATAATAACATATTATATGCTGCAAGAAGCAGAAATCTTTTCTATATGGAAGGGGGATCTATTATGGAAGATTGTATCAGACTTGATCATATAAACAAAAGCTTTGCCAAAAAACAGGTGCTTTTCGATGTTTCGCTGAAAGTGCCAAAGGGCTGTATTTTCGGACTTTTAGGTCCCTCCGGATGCGGAAAGACCACTTCTGTCAAAATCATGGCGGGAATACTCAAACAGGACTCCGGCAGTGCATATATCATGGGGGGACTCATGCCCGACCTTTCTCTTATGGCTCAAATGGGCTATATGGCCCAGTCAGCGGCCCTTTATCCCACTCTTTCCGCCTATGAAAACCTAAAATTTTTCGGCAGTGTATATGGATTAAGAGGCAGTGCCTTAGCTGAAAGGATCAGCAAGGTGGCCGATCTGGTAGGGCTTGGATCTGAGCTCAAGAAAACTGTTTCCGCATATTCGGAAGGCATGAAGCAGAGGCTTTCTCTGGCCATCGCTCTTCTTCCGGATCCAAAAGTCCTTCTACTGGACGAGCCCACAGTGGGCATAGACCCGGTGCTCAGAAAAAGTATATGGAAAGAACTATATGCTCTCTCCGATCAGGGTGTCACCATCCTTGTCACCACCCATGTGATGGATGAAGCTGGAAAGTGCCACAGGCTGGCCATGATGCGTCAAGGTGTGCTTCTGGCCGAAGGAACACCCGCAGAAATAATAGAAAAATCCGGAGCCAAAAACATAGAAGATGCATTCATATACTTCGGCAGAGGAGGTGTCTCAGATGAGAGTTAAAGCTGTCGCTCTGCGTATATTGAATCAGATACGCCATGACAAGCGCACGGTAGGTATTATCGTTGTTGCTCCCCTTTTGATATTGAGCATAGTTTATTTTATCCTGGACTCAGGTGATTCAGGATACGATATAGGGATCATAAAAGCTCCGGACAGTTTTGTGGAAGCATTGAAAGATAATGAGGATTTTGATGTGAATGTTTCCTATTATGATGGGGAGCTTGCAGAAAAAGCAATCAGAGACGGAGAAATAACAGCAGCCGTCAGTATCCCAAATGACGATGAAGGTATGGCCGATTACTCGGATATAGAAGTCCTTATTGACGGAACGGATGCTTCAAAAGCGGCCCGGATCAAATCCCTGATAGCAGTTGCCGCCGCCGAGGCAATAAAAAAAGATATCCCTATACCCGTATCCTTCGCCGAACCCGAGATCCAAACTGATTACATCTATGGCGGTGATGACTGGTCACTGTTTGACAATTACGGTGCAGCCATGATCGGTATTATAATATTCTTTCTTGTTTTTCTCATAGCGGGAATCAATTTTCTTGGGGAACGGACCACCGGTACATTGCAGAAACTCCTTTCAACTCCCATAAGAAGGGGAGAAATAATAACGGGCTATGCCCTGGGTTTTTCTGTTCTGGCTGTTTTGCAGTCATCTATCGTAACATTCTTTGTTGTATATGTTCTGAAGATGCCCCTGGAAGGAAGTATATGGCTGGTTCTTTTTGTGAATCTTATTACGGCCATATGCGCCCTTACCCTTGGCATGCTTCTTTCTACTTTGGCAAACAGTGAATTTCAGATGGTTCAATTCATTCCCATTGTTATACTTCCCCAAATATTCCTTTGCGGCTTGTTCGAGCTCTCGGGAGGCTGGGAGATCGTAGGTTACTTTATGCCTCTTTACTATACCACCGACGCTCTTACTGAAGTTATGCTGCATGGAAGCGGGTTTTCTGAAATATATAAAGACCTTATTGTACTTGTTTGCCTTTTGACTGTCTTTATGGCAGCCAATTCGGCTCTCCTTAGAAAACAAAGAAGTGTATGATAGGCAATGGGTATTGTGCCAATGACAGGTGTATTATGAACAGTAGCTTTTCGGGAAATTATGTGTATATTCTGGAGTGTTCCGACGGTACCTTATATACGGGCTGGAGCACAGATATAAAAAACAGGGTGCAGGTGCACAACAGCGGCAAAGGAGCCAAATATACCAGGGGCCGCCGGCCCGTACTTCTTGTTTACTGGGAAAAACATGATACAAAATCAGAAGCACTCAAAAGGGAACAGGCCATAAAAAATATGAGCCGTTCCCTTAAACTTGAACTAATAAGATCTTCTCCCGTCAAATATAATGATTTTTGACATCGGCCCTGATCAAATCAGGATCAGTTTATTTTTCCGCAACTTCCCACAGGAACTTTCCCTGCGATGGCTTCAATAACTGCCTCTGTTTTCTCTTTATCGAACCAGCTGCATAGTTCAATGAAGTCTATGCCATCGTTGACCAGTTGGCAGGCGGCGGTCTTTGCCTGACCCATGTCCTTTACAAAAGAAACTCTTACATTGCATTCGGGACTGTCCATTTTCATTTTGTAAGTTTCCTCTGTTCCCTTGGCGATTATTATGATTCCGTATTCCTTAAGAGATGAGGCGGCTTCCAGCTTTTCCATCTCTTTTGGGAAATAGTCTGCATGCATCATTTCAATTGACCCTTCAGCAGCCTCATAATACCCTTTTGTCATTTCATCATCGAAATCTCCGCAGAAATTGACCAGTTCATATCCTTCTTCCGCCAGTTTTTTGACGGTGTCTTTGGTCATCTCATCGGATCCTGTTGCCAGGACTCTGCTTGTGCTTTCTCCCGTTTCATAGGTCCTGCTGAAAGATGCCGGCGATTCTCCGGGCAGATTGATAATAAAAGCGAATTTAAACATATTCATTCCTCCGTTTTTTTGCTGTAACTTCCTTCAGATATAAGGTTTTCAGGTTTTATTTATATACTTTTTCAACATAGGGGCTTGTGGCCGCTTTCAGTACTGCTCCATATTCCATTTTAAACTGCATAACATCACCTGTTTTATATTTTTTGTCGGATCCGGTCACATCCAGTATCAAATGATCCGAGCTGGCCCCCAGGACGTCAACTTTTTCGTCAAGGGGATGAAGCCCGCTCTGTTCAGTGTCCTGCTGTCCAACAGCAAGTATAACTCTTTTTATTATTCCTCTGTCTTCATATTCCGGTCTGTTACCGAAAGCATCTACACCGACTTCTCCAATGGGAAGAGAAGGCTTCTCTTTCAGTTCTATTATCTGAGCCTCCAGTATCAGGGCATCATCCGTTGTCCCCTTTAGTTTTGTGCAATAAGCCGTATCATTACCGAGAAGAAATGATTCTCCCAACCTGAGGTTATTTACTCTTTCGGGCATTTCGCCTTTTGGTATAAGGTATATTGAACTGGAATTGCCTCCCGATATCATCGGGATCTTTATGTTGAGTTTGCCCTCTATTCGATCTGCCCATGTGCAAAGCACCGAAAGATTATCGTACTTGGGTATGATGGCTCCGTAACAGGTAAGGTTTGTCCCGAGGCCGAAAAGCTCAAGATTCTTGGCGGCCAGAACTGTTCTTGCTGCCTTGAATATCTCGTTTTCATTCTCAAAGAACATGCCCTCTCTCAGATCCCCCAGATCTATCATAAGTACCACTTTGTGAACGACACCCTGTTTTCCGGCCTCTTTATCCAGCATCTCCAGGGTAGGAATCTCCGAATTGAAACTTATATCCGCATAACGTACCACGTCCTTTATCTCCGATTCCATGGGCAGACGCATAAGTACCGTTCCCTTGCCGTTTTTTCTTACGAATTCAGAATAGGTCTTGATGTTAGATATACGTGAATCCGCCACATAATCCACTGCCGGATGTTTCCCTATCATTTCGGCTGTTTTCCTGTCTGCGCAAAGAGCTTTTGTGACGATCATCATTGAACAGTTTCCATCATTTTTCGTGATTTTCGCTACAGCATCTATATTTTTTTTGAGTTTTTCTATGTTTATCAATAATCTCGGATACATTATTCTGCCTCCTTTTTTTTGGGGAATTTGAAGTCCAGGCTTTTTTCAAGCAGTTTTACTGCGGCTTCTTTATATCTTTTTGAAAGGACACCCAGGGATGCCATTATATAGTCGTTATCCACCAGTATCTTTGCCCCTTCCCCAGGAAAAAGCATCATCCCTGATTCATTGTGCTTGGGAATCTTCTTCATGAGTTCTATTCTTCTTGGCAGCCTTGTGAGGGCTCCTCCTGTTCCTACTATATATTCCACCTGAGTGAGATCTTTTCCTTCTGCCAGAGTCTGTCTTCCCGAAGGCCCGTATATATATCTTATTGTGCCCGCATGTCTTTCAACGGCTTTTAGTACTGCTTCCTCTGCAAGCCTTTCCACAAGCTTTACTTCATCTCCGTTCCTGGGTATGGCCACATAGCTTTCAAGGGCCTTTTCAACATCTATGCCGGCAAGATCCTTTCTGAAGTTTTCTTCTCCTATTGATTCGATGACCTTCATCCTGTTGACGTATAAGCCCAGATCCCCCTCCACCGTACGTTTGGCTCTTGGCTCGGGGCTGATAAGAAGTGTGGCTATCTGCTCCGAATCTTCTGTTACCGAATGAACATCCGTGGTGGCTCCACCCACGTCCAGAACCATTAAGTTTCCTATATATTCATTCAGGAGCTTGGTACATTCCATGACGGCTCCGGGTGTGGGTATTATAGGACCGTCTACCATTTCTCTTACATGTTCCATCCCGGGTGCATGTATAATATGTTCTTCAAATGCATCCTGTATGACTTTTCTGCAGGGCTCCACATTAAGGTCATCTATTTTCGGATAAACGTTTTCGACTATGTAAAGTCTTATGCCCGCATCCTCAAAGATCATTTTTATTTCTTCATGATTTTCCACATTGCCCGCATAAATAACAGGCACATCCATATCCATGCCACGTATCATTTCCGCATTATATATGGCGGTGTCTCTTTCTCCGAAATCAACTCCACCGGCTATAAGTATAAGATTGGGGCGGATCTCCTGTATCTTTTTCAGATCACTCCTTCTTATTCTTCCGGCAGTAATATAATGTATTATTCCACCTGCCCCGAGAGCTGCCTCCTTTGCCGCTCTTGCGGTCATATCGTAAACAAGACCGTGAACGGTCATTTTCAGTCCTCCTGCTGCAGATGATGTGGCCAGCATGCTGCCATATTCCAGTCTGTCTATTCCTTTTCTGCTGCAAAGATCCGTGATCGCTCCCCTAAGGCCGACGCGTACATCTCCTTCAAGAACTGAAGTGGGTGCCTGCCCCTGCCCCCAGAATACCGGGTCATCCGTATCGATTTTATCGAAAGCATTTACAACTGTAGTGGTTGAACCTATTTCCGCCACCAGCACATCTGTTTTCATTTAAACTCCTTTTCTTTTTGCCGATATTTATATCATACATGATATTCTTTTTTTTACAATGATAAGCATGCATATATGAAACGGGTCAAACAAAAATTGCGGACGGGCAAATGCCCGCCCGCTAATTCCTGCAAAAATGTTTTATTTGTCTTTTCTTCTACGCTGTCTTTCTTCTATAAGGAACGAGGCTACATCTATGCCGTGAGAATTTCTGCCGAAGGCGGCGTCTACTCCGGTTTTCAGTCCCTCTTCGGGAATTACCTGTGTCCCGCCTGCGGCGATGATCACATCATCTCTTATTCCTTTTTCTATGGCCAGCTCATGTATCCTCTTCATATTCTTATAGTGGATATTGTCATGAGATATTATTGTGGAGGCCAGTATTGCTTCTGCTTTCAGTTCCACCGCTGCATCCACCAGTTTCTCCACCGGCACTGAAGTCCCAAGATAATGAACTTCTATACCGAATCTTTCGATCCCGCCGTGCTTGATGTCGATGATCTCTCTTAATCCGACAGAATGCTCATCTTCTCCCACTGTTCCGCATA
The DNA here is from genome assembly GCA_002304835.1 of Firmicutes bacterium UBA1422. Classification (GTDB taxonomy): domain Bacteria; phylum Bacillota; class Clostridia; order Peptostreptococcales; family Anaerovoracaceae; genus UBA1422. Next base: position 28,797 of record DBPK01000025.1, on the reverse strand, counting down.
CTATCTTTAATGGATGAGCTTCCACATCTGCTCTTATTTCATCATCCGAAAGATAGTGGGGTTCCGGAGGTATGACAAGTTTGGATACATCTATGTCAAATCCCAGTTTGCCCTTGAGTTCTATCCTTGTCCCTTCAGCATCCTGAAGGACTTCTCTGTTTATTACCTCGGGATCTGCAAGCCCCATCTTGGTGGCTATCTCCACAGCTGCAACTTCTGCTGTCCTTCTGTTTTCGGGTATCATCATTGTCAGCATCACGATACCGTCTCCCATCCATTCCATTTCAGGTATCATAGCAGATGTGTCCCTGTATTTGGATGTCTCTTCCATTCTTACATTGACATTATCCACATCATCAAGCTCATCGATGTAAACGATCTTGCTTCTGTCTTCAAGGGTACATCCGCCTATAAGTGCTGAAGGATCTTTTGGATCGCCTCCGTACTGCTTTACATTATTCTGTCCGAAATGAGCCGTAACGGGAGCCATGTAATCTTCATCTCTTTCGTAGATGTATCCGTATCCGATACCTCCATCTATCTGCCTTGCTATGCCGTCTCCGTTTCTTTCGGGGTATTCTGCGGAATCAACGAAAAAGCCTTCTTCCACGGCTTTGAAATATCCGCCGACTTCCAGTATCTCTTCCATGAAAAGGCATGCTCTTTCTTTTATTTCTCTTGCTTTTTCACGAAGAGGACCGTCACTCTTAAGTTCCACCATTTCCATAAGACCGTCAAGTCCGATAAGTGTCTGCTTGGCTGTATCGCATGCTTCCACATTATATATATGCCATGGTACGTTTCTTCCTTCGTCCGGGGTTATTGTTGACTGTATATCAGCACTTGTAAGCTTGGATACCAGCATATTAAGAACATGTGTCACCGTGGCTTCTCTGGCGGAAGAGTCGATATACTTGGTGTTCATCTGTGCTCTCATTCTGTACCTGTCACATATTTCCCTGAGTGCCACCGCATAGGGAAGATCCATGAATACACAGGGTCCCGGTGTTGCCGTGGGAGGTACTGTTGAAAGACAAATGTTTTCCGGTTTTATTCCTGCCAGTTCAGAGAATCTGGAATTTATTGCATGCTGTACTATCAGTTCAGGCATTACCTTCCATGCGTCCCTTGCTGTGGCATTGGCATTATGAGCTCCGTCTATCTGGGCGATCTCTGCCCATGCCAGGACTTTTTTGGATTCACATGCATCAACAAAAGATCTTACACAGTTTATGTTTCTGTAAAGAACATTGTACTGGGGATCCTGATGGGCACCGTTCACGCCCTCTTCTGCAAACATCACCGCGATATCGGGTCCTGCCACTCCGGATACATATGAGTGATAATTTATCGGACGGCCCACTTCATCTTCGATGGCATCAAGGGCTTTTCTCTGGGCTCTTACCTGCTTCCTGGAAATAGGCACTCCGCCTATGCCCTGAGGCGTCCCTTCAATAAGATTGTCCATGTGGGACTGACCGGCAGTTCTTATTACCATAAGATGGTCTGCGCCGTGCCATGCTCCCATCCTCATCCTTCTGATATCATCTTCAAATCTTCCGGATGCGATCTCTGTGGTTATTACCGGCATAGGCTGAGGATCTATGTTGTCAAAATACTTGGCCGGGGGCAGAGGCACTCCGTTTTTAAGGGGCTCGGAGGCATCCTTATACTCAAAGGGGCCCATCTTAAGTCCCGGTGCGGGGGTTCTCCATGTCCAGCCGGATCTTCTGGGTTCATATTTGTCAAGATCCTTTAATATGTTGTCGAGATCCAGTTTTTCATTATGTTTCAGTTTTATTTCAGCCATTTTCTACACCCCCTTTTTGAACAGAGACACGGCTTCATCCCAGCCTTTTCCCTCTGCAAGCATTGTTCCTGCTTCCTTTACGGAAATGCCTTTGGCCTTGGAAAGTTTGTATACCACGTGTCCCGCTCCTTTTCCCATGAGCCCTCTTTCCATACAGCCTTCAACGATGGGTTTGGTCTCAAGGGAAGAGATGCCCATTCTGAGAAGAACGGATCTTTCAACGGAGGGTGTTGTGTTTTTTTTGCCCAGCTCAAGCATGGGAGTCACTACTTGTGTAGTGAGATCCCAGAATCTGTCGTAAAGTTCCTGATCCGACAAGTCCGCTATATGTTTTCTGCGTTCTGCAAAATCATCTTTTCTTTTCATCCTTATCAATCCTTTCAAAATTATTGCCCCCATGGGCTGATCTCTATTTCAGTTCATTGACAGTTTTTCTTACCCATGCTTCATCCTTCATGGTTTCTTCAGCAAGGAATTCTATGTCCTGATCTGTAGGCTCAGATGTGTTATATGTTTTCAGTGCGGTCTTTATGAGAGACCTTCTCATATGATCAAGGTCTACATCCGTGGCTTTTATAAGTGACGGATGCTCGGGCAGCACTATATTTTTGCCGGGGATCTCATCTTTGGGATCTCCGAAGAATACTTCTATGCCGTTGCTCTTTGCAAAAGAAAGCTGGGGTTGCACATGTTTGCCTGCTCCAGTATACTCGGTTTCCTGAACTACAATGAGTTTATCCCTGTCATATTCCTGAGACAGTGCAAAAGCCGCTGCCAGAGAAGTGTTCCCTGCTGGCCCTTTTTCAAGGCCTTCCAGAGTTGCCAGGCATTCTGTCATATAAAAGACATCACCCTGTGTGATCGTAACATATCTTTCCATGTATCTTAGAGGTCTTGCTGCAGACCTGGGCACATCGGATCTGTCCGGCCAATTGGAAAAAGGTACGCCGAATCCCGTATGCCCCGTTGTGAAAGATTTCAGGTTGAATGCTTTGTCAGAAGCCATATGGAGTCCTGCCAGATCCACAGAAGCCCCAATTACCGTACTTGTCGCCCCTGCTTTTTTTAGGCCTCTTGCCGTACCTGTCAGATTTCCGCCTCCTGCATGGGTACATATCACAACATCAGGATCTTTTCCGTATTTTTCTCTGAACTGCATGGAAACTTCATAACCAAGTGTTTCTACTCCCGCAATACCAAATGGGGTGTATAAAGATGCATTGAAATAACCCGTCTCTTCCAGCAATAGCAGGAATTTGTAAAAAAGCTCAGGACCTACGGAAAGCTGAACGACTTCCGCTCCCAGCGCCTCACATTTTCTTGCTTTTTCAACTATTTCCGGCTGTCCCTTGCCCTGGGAATCATAACACTCCTGAACAATGATACATTTGAGTCCGGCTATGGCAGCCTGAGATGCCACCGCAGCTCCGTAATTACCGCTTGTTGCTGCTATAACTCCCTTATAGCCCAGCTTCTTTGCATGATAAACTGCGTTTGCCGCCCTTCTTGCCTTGAAGCTGCCTGAAGGATTGGATGCCTCGTCTTTTATGAATATCCTGGCGCCTTTGCCCTCGGGTGCACAGGATCTGGCCAGTGCCGTCAGGTTCTTGAGCTCAAGTAAAGGTGTGTTTCCCACATTTACTCCGTACTGGATATCCTGCATCTCTTCCAGTGTGTATCCGGTCTCTTTCATCATTTTTTCATAATCGAAAGCGATGGATTCCGATTCGAATTTGGAATAATCTATTCCTACGGATCTGAGCATTATTTCTGCTTTTCTTCCCATTACGGAGGCATAATCATTTGCTTTTACCATTATTTTTCACCTCCGAAAAGTATTTCCCTTACCTGTTTGTCTATCTTCAGAAGTTCGGGAACACATTTACCGAAATCATGATCGTAAGAAGGGTTCACTTCGATCAAAGTGCCTTTTTCGATCCTGCCCGCCACAGTTTCTATTTCTACTTCGTCCCCCATATGGGCATCCGATGTCAAAAATCCCTTGTCCCACATTTCAAGAGGACACTCCTTTGTATCATCGGGCACCTGGGGAGCTCTTTCTCCGGGTTCAAGTATATTTTTGTGGATCCTTACCCACTCACCTTTTTTTATCATTTGTTTACTCCTATTTTACGATTTTACAGTCCTCATCTATGAACTTTCTCATATCTCCCATTATCCCATGGGCTATGGGCAGCGTCAGCATTGTATGAAGTCCGGGCTTGGCATTTATCACCTGCGGTATCATGTTTGCACACATTGCGATAGTTCCCAGTCCGCCTTCGACTTCGGGGCTGTTTACCATATTTATGGCAGGTGTTCCCTTGATGATAACGTAATCTCCCGTCTGTACTCCCACCTGTTCCGGTTCTATCTGCTGAGGATGCTCCATCCTTATTTCCATGCCTCCTGTAAGTGTTGCGTCAGCTTCCATTGAAACGCCTGCACATGAACCTGCTTTTGCATATCCATAGGGTGATTTTCTGTCAACATCTGTTGTGATCGGATTCATGTCCTGAGAGAATTTTTCGACTTCAAGCCCCAGACCCTCTGCCATCATGCCTACAGATTCGGCAAATCCCACATGTCCTGCCATTGTTCCTTCTGCTTTTCTTTTCTTGAATTCTTCAACAGCTATTCCTATGCCCTGTTCTTCCATTACTGCGGGTCCGAAAGGTGAAAGGCTGTTTACTCTTCTTGAAGTTATATGTTCAACATCCACCATGCATCCTGTCATTATAAGTACCAGCATGTCCATTATGTGTCCCGGGTTTATGCCTGTGCCAAGACAGGAAACCCCGTTTTTCTTTGCTATTTTATCCAGTTCTTCTGCCAGTTCAGGCTCTTTTGCCTTTGGATATGCCATTTCCTCTGCAGAGGTTATTACGTTTATTCCCTGTTCCATTATGAACTTGAGTCTCGGGAAGGCGTTTTTTGTGAAGGAATCAGTACAGAGTATAACTATATCTGCCGCACCGGGTTTTATAACATCTTCAGCATCACCGATGATAACATCCTGTCTGTTGCCCTTTTCAGTCTTGATATAGTCATACATGGATGTTCCGATCTTCTTGCCTCTTCCGGCAACTCCAACTATATCCACACCTTTTTTTGAAAGAAGCATATCGGCCACTCCGCCGCCCATTGCTCCCAGTCCCCAAATAATAACTTTTACGTTCTGCATAATTCTTCTCCTTTTCATTTATGTTTTTTCAAATATCAACTTTTTAAGATGCTTTTTTATCAGCACATGCATCTTCTATTATATATAGCAATTAACGTGCCATTTGTTTTTATGCTTTTGCACATAAAAAAAGCCTGAAAATCAGGGCTTTTTGATTATAAATATACTTTTTACTGCAGGGTCTGCCGTTCATATGCAAATATATTTGCATATGCTGTGCAAAAATGTTTGCACCATTTCTTATATTATCTTTCTGCCGACATTTTATTGTTCAGCATATTATTTTTTCAGTTTATGCTGGAGAAGCTGCCTGCTTATACCCAGCATATCTGCCGCCCGGGAAACATTTCCTTTTGTCTTTTCCATAGCCTCCCTTATCAGTTCCTTTTCTATTGTGCCCAAATGGTCGGAAAGAGATTTGCCTTTCATTTTTTCGATCCCGTTATTGTCCCGTGTGGTCATATCTTTTTTCCCGGGCTTTTGATATAATCCTGCAGGCAATATTATATGCTCCGCATCAAGTAAGCTTTCTTCATCAGCCATAGAAACGGCGGCTATAATAATATTCTCAAGTTCTCTTATATTCCCCGGATAGTCATGACTCTGAAGTTTCCCGAGAGCATTTTCAGAAAATCCTGATATCTTTTTTTTGAAACGCCTGCTTTGCTTTTCAAGAAGTCTATGGGCCAAAACAGGTATGTCTTCTCTTCTTTCTCTTAAAGGCGGAAGATCCAGATTGACTATGCCAAGCCTATAATAAAGGTCTTTTCGGAGAGCACCCTTTTCTATCAGTATCTCCGGCTTTTCATTGACAGTGGCTATTATCCTTACGTCCACCGGCACGTCCTTCATTCCTCCAAGTCTTCTTATATAGTCTTCCTGAAGAACTCTTAACAGTTTGCTCTGAAGATCATATGGCATGGCGCTTATCTCATCAAGTAAAAGGGTACCGCCGCTAGCCTGTTCAAAAAGCCCTGCCCTGTCAACGGCTCCGGTGAATCCCCCTTTGGCAGTCCCAAAAAGTATCCCCTCAAGAAGACTGGCCGGAAGAGCTGCACAGTTTTGCGCAAGAAATGGCTTGTTTTTCCTTGACCCGTCATAATGTATGCTCTGTGCAAAAAGCTCTTTGCCCGTGCCTGTTTCACCGTATATAAAAACAGACGCCCTGTTTTGTGAAGCTTTTTTTGCTGAATCCACCAGTTTCACGAACTCCGGATCTTCTCCTATTATGTCGGCAAAGTTATAGTGCTTTATGCCTTGATGTTCTGTTTTTTTTGGTTTTATTGATTCTTCCTGCAGCTCCAGTATGGTATTCGACATATTTTTTATATCTGTTATATCTCTGGCTATTTCCACTGCCGCCACGGTTTTTCCATCAACATTAACAGGGATCGTAGAATTTACAGTGGTTATTTCTTTTCCGTACTTATTAAGATAAGTCTGCTGTTTGTTCATGGTGGCTTCGCCGTAACGCAGGGCATTCAGCATAGTGCTTTCTTCCTTTGGTATATTTGAAAAAGTATCGGCAAAAAGAGTCCCCAGCACTTCTTCTCTGCGGGTCTCTTCAAGATTTGCCATTGCCTGATTGTAAATGATGCTTCGTCCGCCGGCATCCACCACATGGACCGCTTCTTTTATTATGCCGGTCATTTCTTTCAGAAGCTCTTCATATTCTCTGATATCCATATCTCTCCTCAAATACAAGATCATTTTAACACAAATAAAAAACAGGTGCAAATATATTTGCGCCTGTTCGATAAATGGGATGTTGAAATCGATGTTTATGAGCAAGTTCGGCAAATGCTAGCTGCATAGATAAAAAGCCTCATAGACCCTTTTTGCCGCAATTGCCCCTGATACCATTACTGCCGCTCCGGTGACCCATATCAAAGCGGTCCATATGATCTGATCTTGATTTATAAGCATAACACCTACCACATCAGTAAAAATGCTGACCACCGAAACCCATAGATAGACCTTCCATGTTCTGTTGCACTTCTCTTTGTATTCATTTTCCAGGTCAATACGTTCTTGGCTTTTTCTCCCTTTTTCTATTTTTGACATGCCTATGCATCCCGAAATCGCCATTCCCACAACTGCTATATATACTGCCGCTCTTGCAATAACAAAAATTACTGCCGTGACACTCATCCAGTACTCTATATCCGCCATCGCCATTCCCGTAAGCAGAGCTATGACTGAACTCAGCAAAACACCTGCTATCAGAAGATTTCTTGTCTTGATAAAACCGATATCGTATTCGGTAAGTCTTTCGGTTCCTGTCAACATTATCATAAATACACATACCGAAATAAAAGAAATCACAAAAGAAAAAACTTTACCCAGATCAAGTATACCGAGAAAATTGGTCACTATGGAAAGTATAAGACCTATTTCAAATATCTGTAGCCCTTTAAGATCGCTTTTCATTCCCTGTGGTTACCCCTTTTCCTTTTATATAGTCGTATGCTCTTTCGATAAATCTGCACATATAACCCTGTACAGCCAGAAACAGCAGTATAACCATCACAGAAAGTATGATTTTAACTATAGTAGGGAAAAGCAGAGCAAAGGGCATCAAAATCATACAGGAAAGTATAAGAATCGCTCCCCGAAAGAACACTTTCTGCCATTTCATGGTTTTCCTGCCGCCGCTAACATTAAGAAGCAGCCTGTTGCTGCCGGAAAGCAGAAAGCGATATGTGAATATAAGGCCCAGCATAGTTATATAGTACATGAGCAGTACAAAGAAATCTATAAACGCCTGATTTCCCAAGCCGTCGATAAAAAAGTATTTTGCTGCCAAAAGTCCCTGTAGAACAGTTGCGATAACGCATATGGCAGATATGAAAAATATGTTTCTGAATTCGGCATCCAATGTGGCAAGTCCCCTTGATGCCAAAAAAATCATTACCCAAGCAGCCAAAGAAAAAAGCATGGCTGCAAACTCAACATAATAAATCATTTTGTAAACATGGAAACCTGCCAGAACGGCATTGACCGCAGCAATCATGATAAGTCCTGCCATTGCCAATCTTATTCCTTTTATATCCTGTTTTGCTTTTTTCATTTTTGTGCCTCCAATGCATTCTATTATCACACATTTTATTTTGTTTTTCAATCATATATTAACTTGACAATAAACAATGATATGAAGTATCGTTATTAAGCGATACTTTTTTACCCGGAGGATAATATACATGAGGATCAGAAAAGAAACCGATGAAATGCCCGAATCCGAAGTGATGCTAATGGCGAAGATCTCAGATGCACTGGCCCATCCCGCCAGAATAAAGATCTTTCGCTATATCATGACCTGTAACAAAAAAATAATACCTGTCTGCAACAAAGACATCGTTGATGAATTTGATTATGCCCAGGCAACGATTTCACAACACATGAAAACTCTTGTGAAGTCAGGACTTGTGGATGTGCGAAAGCAAGAAAAATTCTCATATTATTTCGTGAACATAGGAATGCTAATGAAATACCTGGATGCAACAAAAAGATTTGAATAGAAAGTTCGATTCAAATCTTTTTTCTTTGTAATACTATTTTGGTTTTTTAAAAAAAGTAGTCATCCTCACTGGCTTTTTGTATCCTGAGGATTTTTGAAACTACAAAGGCTATCAGTGAAGCTCCCACAGTGAACAGGGCTCCCATTTTTGCAGCTCCCTGGATCGTAAGATCAGTAAAGGCTGATTCCGTTATAAAAAGAGCCACTGTAAGGCCCATGCCTCCGACGATGGCTGCCGTAAAAACATCTCTGCTACGCATGCCCTCAGGCAGCCCGAATCTTAGAGCCTTGTCCGCAATAAGGGTAAACAGCGATATACCCACAGTTTTTCCCAAAATCAGAGAAATCATTATTATAAATGTTAGACTGGATATTTCAGAGAATCCAACTCCTGCATTTGTGAATCCAAAAAAGAAAAGTCCGAATTCAACTATATTAACAAGAAAGTGCTCAAAATTTCTAAGAGTGGTGCCCTCCGGAGCATCAAAGGCCCCGTGGGGATCATTGCAAGGTATGGCCTCTCCTTCATGGGGCATGAAAGGAACGATAAACACAAGAGCCAACGCCGGATGAAGGTGTGCATTATGCATTCCGAACCAGCTTATTATTCCGCAAATAAGAAAATACCACCAGAAGGATTTGACATCCCTTCTGTTCATGACAAATGCAATCAGCATTGCAACTACTATAAGGATCAGCCAGCCGGGTTCAACGGGCATTCTCGGATCCGGATAGAATATCGCTATTATTATAAGTCCTATTCCGTCATCGGCCACCGCAAGCAAAAGCAGAAAACTTACTGCAGGATGTCTGTTCCCGAAAATCAACCTTGCTATGAGCCACGCAAGGGCGATATCCGTTGCGGTAGTTATTCCCCAGCCGTTGGAAAACTCGGGGCTTCCGAAAAAATGATTCAATACGAAAAAGAAAGCTATGGGTCCCAAAACACCTCCGGCTGTGGCCATCAATGGAGTTACAGCTTTTTTTATGGGATTCAATGCACCGCCGGGAGAAAGATCATTTACTATCTCTGTGCCCGCACTGGCAAAAAACAGGACCATAAAAACATCATTTACAATCCAATTGAAATTTATATGTTCTCCTGCTATGGGAGTATATACTATTTTCTGATAAAGTTCCGGCCACACATTTGCAAAAATCATTGCCACAACTACTCCAAGGATGAGCGGAAGTGAATATTCTTTTATCTTTTCAATAGTATTCATTTATGATATCTCTCTTTTCTTATTATTTTAAAACTTCTGTATATCTGTTCCAGAAGTATTACTCTCATCATCTGATGGGGAAAAGTCATTTTTGAAAACGACAGATGCAAGTCCGCTCTTTCGCTGACCTTTTTTGAAAGTCCAAATGAACCTCCGATTATAAAACATATATCGCTTATGCCCTTAAGCCCTGCTTTTTCTATCATATCTGCCATTTCTTCGGAGTTCATTTCTTCTCCTTTGATCTCCAGGCTTATCACATGATCACTTTTTTTTATTTTTTTCAGTATCCGCTCTCCCTCTTCTTCGGGATCGTCTGAAATACTTTCTTTGATCTCCTCCAGACGGCATGTGCAATATGCCCCGAGCCTTTTCAGGTATTCTGCCGAGGCTTCGGTCCAGTATCTCTCTTTTGATTTTCCTACACAGATTATTTTTATGTTCATTACTTTTTATACCGCCCGTTTTATACCGCCGTCTATTTTTTTAGCTCATACAAAGGACTCATGGCATCTCTTTTTATTACTTCTATGGCAAGACTTTCGCTTTCGTATACCCCCTCTTCCTGCAGCACATTTTTTACCGTAAGGCATGCCACTTCGGGAGTATTGTTTTCCCGACTCAGATGGGAAAGAAGGACCCTTCTTTTTTTGCCGTTCTTTTTTACAAGTCTGCTGATACACTCTGCGGCGGCAATATTGGAAAGATGACCTGTGTCTCCCAGTATCCTTCTTTTGACATAATAAGGATATCTGCAGAACTTGAGTATTTCTTCATCATGATTGGCCTCAAGGACTATAAGATCGGCTTCAAGTATTTCATCAAAGATTTCTTCTGTGATACACCCTGTGTCGGTGACTATGCTTAACTGTTTTCCTTCATAAAAAAATGAAAATCCTACAGGATCAGAGGCATCGTGAGAAATGCTGAATGGCCTTACCATTATATCGCCGGCTTTGAATTCTTTACCCCTTTCAAAGATTATCTGCCTTTCGTATGGCACCATATCTTTTATATGCTCCCAGGTGTTTATATTGGAATATATATATGCATCTTTACTTTTTTTGCATACTGTTTTAAGACTTTTTATGTGATCGGAATGTTCGTGAGAAATAAGAATGCCGTTCAAAGAGGAAGGGCTTCTGCCTGTCTTTTCCAGCCCTTCAAATATCTTTTTGCCGCTTATGCCCACATCAACCAACAAAGTAGTTTTTTCACTTTTGACAACATAGCAATTGCCACTGCTGCCGCTTGCAATAGAACAAAAACTAAAACTCATATTCTTCTCCAAAAACGCATGTATACATTATACACCAAGCCATTGGTTTGTCAAAATGTATCTGCTTGCCATAATACTCTATATATTGCATAATATCAATATTGGGAGGTGTTTGATGGCGGTACTTAAAATATATACTGACGGAGCCTGCTCCGGCAACCAGAACGAAAAAAATACAGGCGGGTGGGGCGCCGTTCTCGAATACGGGGAACATCAAAAAGAACTTTTCGGCGGAGAATCCGATACAACAAATAACCGTATGGAGATGACTGCTCTTCTGAAAGCTTTTAATGCCATAAAAAAAGAAGGTCAAATAATCGAGATTTTTTCGGACAGTTCTTATCTCATGGATTGTTTCAGAAAAAAATGGTATTTGAACTGGATAAAAAACGGCTGGATGACTTCGCAAAAAAAGCCTGTTGAAAACAGGGATCTCTGGGAAGCTCTTCTACCTTTCCTTGATATGCACAGCATCAGTTTCTATAGGGTAAAAGGACATACTGACCTTAAAGGCGATGAGAAAATGCTGAAGAAACTTTATGAAAAATTCCTGGAATGGAACGGTGCCGGATTTTCATTCGATGATTTCAAATATATAAGCGAAATGAACTGCCGGGCAGATGTTCTTGCAAACCGCGGTATAAAGTCGATTTCAAAGGCAGATCCCTCTGCGGAAGCTCCCTTTTAATAATTGCCCTTTTCAAAATAGTAACGTCCCCTGCCGGTTGTCGCTTTTCCGCTTTGTATGGCTTCTTCGGGGCATCTGTTTATGCATGCAAGACATTTTGTACAATTGCTTTCCCATTTTGGTTTCCCGTCAACAAGAGATATGCTTCCAAGAGGGCATACGCTGACACAGTTCCCGCACGAAACACACTTTTCTGTAACAAAGAAATCATCTGTGTTGGTGGCATATTTGTTAAAAAGATTACATATCAGGGATGACTTGAGACCTGCCAGGGCTCCTTTTTTTATGTCCATGACCTTTTTCTTTTCTTTTATGACCTCAATGACCGAGGGAAGTTTTTCTCTTGCTTCTTTGACCTTTCGCGCAGCCACTTCGGCTGTGTCCACGTCGGAGCCAATGATGTAGTTGTTTGGCATAATGAATGAAAATCCCGAACAGAGGGGCACTATCTTTGATAATATCTCCATGGCATTTCCGGCGCTTCCGCCACATGTACATGCTCCGAAAATATAATTGCTTTCATCAAAAATCACTTTTGAGGCAAACTCCATAAATATCAGGGGCGGTCCCCATGAATATACAGGAAAAACAAATCCAAGATTTTCTCCTTTTTCAGCTTTGTAGGGCACAAGGCCATTTCTGTTCATATCAACTATGCTTTCGGCTCTGTCACCGGTCTTTTCGGCTATCTCCTGTGCGATCCATTTGGAATTCCCCGTTCCCGAAAAATAGAATATCATTTTTCCTCTCCTTTACTGTTCCTCTTATCATTGCCCTGTTTCTTCGCTATTATTACTTTCTGCCTTTATGAGTTTTTTCAGGTTCTCCTTTTCTTCTTCCGATACTCTGAAAGATTCCCTTATCTTTTGAATGGTTTTTTTGCGGGTGATATGGTCCAACCCGTCACCCGATAGCAGTTCAATGGTCAGTTCTTTGTTTTTTATATAGCACACAGAAAGTGTCCATGCGACAGCCATCATTACGTAGTATGGCTGGTCTCTGCCCAGGAGTTTCATCTCTTCAATGACTTTTGGGAGATAAAATTCGTTTATATCATCATTATTCACATAGTGGGCAAGCAACATGACCGTTCCGAATCTTTTTTCGAACTCTCCATCCGAATCAAGATACTTCTTTAAAAAATCAAACCCCTTTTGGGGATTTTTTCTTATGAATTTGTATGTGCTGTCAACACTGTCACATAATGCCCAGTTGTCTATATAAGGAACAAACCTTCTGATCAGATCAAAGCGCTCATCATCGGCTATCTTTGCATATCCTATTACCATACCGTAAATGAGTTTTTCTTCATAAAAGTGATTTTCCGCCTCATCCATTTCGTCCATGAATTGCCTAAAATCTTCTTTGGCAAGCCATTTTGCCAAGACTCTGACATCAGGCATCCTTACTCCGAAAACCTTTTTCTTATCTATCCCGGGTATGAGTTTTGTGTTGAATTCCTTATAATCCTTTTCTGCTTTTTCTTTGAGTTTTTTCTGTACTTCTTTTCTCATGGTCAATATTATATCATAGTTTTACGATTTGAGTATTTGCAAAAAAAGTGTTATCATAATATCGTTATCCTATGCAGGATGGACTTTGCAAAGTATATCAACGATTGCCATATGCAAGTAAAATATAAAAAGTACAGAATTAGGGTTTGATCAGATGAGAAGAAAATTTTCGGAACTTAGTATGAGGCTGGAGACCCTGGCCATATTCAGAAAACTTCTGGATGATCCTGTTATTGCAAAACTCAGGACATTATTTTTGCTAACAGAAAAAAGTGAAGATGAAAGACAGGTGATCTCATGTTTTTCCTCTTTTATATCCGCTCTTTACGAAAAAACCCCTGATTTGAGCAGATATATAAGATTTTTGATCCTCAATGACGATAATCTTTATATAAGACAAAAATCCTCAGGCAAAGAAATCTCCCCTACCATTGAAAGCTGTCTTTATGCCGAACTGGAACTGTTCCAGGAAATATCTCAGCTAAGTGTCTCGGATGTAAAATCCGCCATTGGTTATCACGGCTTTCTCCCGGCATGGGAAACATCCCGGTGTGATTTGAAAGAAGAATATGAAAAACAGATCAAAAAACTTCATGTTAAGGGCTTCGGGATTTTTGCCAAGTACAGATCTTTTTCTGTGAAGGACGGAGAATTCGTTCCCATATTGTTCCCTGACAATCAATCTCTTTCGGATCTTTTCGGTTACCAAAGAGAAAGAGAACAGGTAATAAAAAACACTGAAGCTTTTCTTGAAGGACGAGAGGCCAGTGACATGCTTCTCTACGGTGATGCCGGCACAGGCAAAAGCTCAACAATAAAAGCGGTCGTAAATGAATATGCGCAAAAGGGACTGAGGCTGGTGGAAATAAGGAAAACTCAGATTTTCGACATCCCCAAAATCACCGAAGAGCTTTCAGGGAACCCTCTTAAATTCATAATATACATTGATGATCTCAGTTTTTCCGGCAACAACGAAAATTTTTCGGCACTCAAGGCTATTTTGGAGGGCAGTGCTGTTTCAAGAGGCAGTAATATTTTGATATATGCCACCAGCAATAGGCGCCATCTGTTAAAAGAAACATCGGCCGAAAGACAGGGGGATGACCTTCACATAAACGAGACTCTGCAGGAAACCATGAGTCTTGCCGCCAGGTTCGGTCTTACCGTCGCCTTCCAAAAGCCCGACAAAGACACTTACCTTTATATAACAAAAGAACTTGCAAAAAAATACGGCCTTGATATGTCCGAAGAAGAACTTTTCAAAAAGGCCGAAGCCCATGCCTTAAGAACAAACGGTCGTACTCCGAGAGCTGCAAAGCAGTTTATTGAATTACAAAAGACAGGCCTTTAGTGGGCGTTGCCTTGTTCTCTTTATTTATAAAAAGAGCTTCCATACCATCCATGCTTTCAATAATTTTTTTTGCTTTTTTTTCGCCCATCAGTATACACACTGTACTAAGTGCATCACATTCCATGGAACGGCCGGAAGGTCCTGTAACTGTCACTGCCTCAAGATCACTTTCTGCCGGATATCCCGTTTCCGGATCCAGTATATGATGATATTTCTTTCCGTCTTTTTCAAAGAAACGCTCATATATGCCTGAAGTTACCACGGAATCATCCACAGCTTCAACCACACCGATCACTTCGCTTCTGTCACTGTAAGGTCTTTCCACTCCTATGTTCCAGGGAGTGTTTTCTTCTTTTTCACCTATGGCGACCACATTTCCCCCCAGATTTATTATTGCTTTTTCTGCTCCGTTTTTGACCAGCATCTTTGTTATTCTGTCGGCTATATAGCCTTTGGCTATGCCCCCCAGGTCCAGTTTTGCCGCCGGATCTTTAAGGGTAACATTATTTCCTTCTATTTCAATATTTCTGTAATCAACGGTTTCAAGAGCTTCCCTTATTTTTTCATCGTCAGGGACTTCCGCTTCATCGCTGTTGAAATCCCAAAGTTCCGTCACTCTTCCTATGGTTATGTCAAATTCTCCTTGGGACAATTTCCCCATTCTCATACCTTCTTTTATTACTTTTATAGTTTCGGAGCTTACTGAAACAGACTTACCTTCTGCCCTGTTTATCCTGTCAATATCACTGCCCTTTATTGTTTTGCTCATGAGTCCTTCATATTTTTTGCATATATCAAAGGATTTTTTTATGAGCTTTTCTCCTTCGTCTTTATTGATATCATAAAGGGTTATTGTGCATGTGGTGTCCAGATAAAACCCCGTGTCCGATATTTCCTCTTCTGTGCCGCATCCTGCCTGGAAAATAACAGCAGCCATGATCAAAGCCAAAATGACCGGCACTTTTCTTGTTTTGAATTTCATCTTTTCCTTCATGTTCTATCGCCTTATGCACCCTTGAGAAAATGGGATTTACCCCATTCTTTCCTGTTTCTTCTTTTTATCTATTACATGTCTTTCCGCCAGTTCTGTGGTTATTTCTTTGGGTTCGATCTCCATCTCTGACATCATCACCATTATATGATAAGCCAGATCGGCGATTTCGTAAACAGTTTCTTCTTTATCTTTTTTACCGGCAGCTATTATGACTTCTGTGCTTTCTTCTCCTATCTTTTTGAGGATCTTTTCCATGCCCATTTCAAAAAGATAGCTGGTATAACTTCCTTCTCTGGGATTTTCTCTTCGCTGACTTATGATTTCATAAAGTTCCTGCCACGAGAATTCCTTTTCCAAAGAGCTTTTCCTGTCCGTTTTGCTTCTGTTACCATCAAACACTTCATTGAAAAAGCAGCTTTCTTTTCCTGTATGACATGCGGGCCCGTTTTTTATTACCTCTATGACCAGAGCATCTTTGTCACAATCGGCTTTGATGCTGACTACTTTCTGATAGTTGCCACTGGTGCTGCCCTTCCTCCATAGTTCCTTCCTGCTGCGGCTCCAAAAACAGGTCATTCCTTCTTTTATGGTTATTTCAAGACTTTCTTTATTCATATATGCCAGTGTAAGCACCTGGCCGGTATTATGATCCTGCACTATGGCGGGTATCAGCCCCTTTTCATCAAATTTAAGATTCATATGCGCACCTCAACACCTTTTTCTTTTAAGTATTTTTTGAGATCGGATATTTCCACTTCTCTGAAATGGAATATGCTGGCGGCAAGACCCGCCTGGACTCCTGTCTTCTCAAAAAGATCGGCGAAGTCTTCCATTTTTCCGGCACCTCCTGAAGCCACCACCGGGACAGAAACCTTTGAAGCCAAAGCAGAAAGCATTTCTATATCGAATCCGTCCTTTACCCCATCTGCATCTATACTGTTGATTACCAGCTCCCCGGCTCCCCGAACAACTGCTTCAACAGCCCAGGAGACCGCATCTTTCCCGGTATTTTCCCTGCCTCCCATGGAAAAAACCATGAATTTGCCGTCGACCCTTTTGACATCCATGGAAAGCACTACGCACTGATTTCCGTATTTTTTTGCTGCTGCATCGATTAAGTCGGGGTTTTTTATGGCACCGCTGTTGACACTGACCTTATCAGCGCCGCATTTTAATACTGTATCAAAATCCTCCAGTGAATCGATACCGCCTCCTACAGTAAGGGGTATAAATATCTCCGAAGCCACTTCCTTCAGTATCTTATTAAAAAGCTTGCGTTTCTCAAAACTTGCAGTTATATCATAAAATACCAGCTCATCAGCCCCCGCCTCATTATAAAACGACGCCATCTTAACGGGGTCGGCCACTTCCTTTATGCTTTGGAATTTTCTCCCCTTTACAACTTTCCCATCTCTTACATCAAGGCAGGGTATTATTCTTTTGGTTATCATCAGTGCCCCTTCCAGTTTATATCTTCTTTTTCTATTCCGTCCATGCCCACATTGCTTCCCACAAGTTCAAGGCATCTTTTCAGGGAAAGCTTATCGCTGTAAAGAGCTTTTCCAAGTATGGCTCCTTTCACCATTCCCCTTAAGGCGGTCAGTTCCCTTTCATACCTTATCCCGCCGGCTGCGATTATATCAAGCCCTTCTATTTTTTTCAGTTCTCTGTATGCTTCCATGTTGGTGCCGGCAAGTCCCCCGTCCTTGGAAGTATCCGTATATATTACAGTCTTTACTCCCATATCACGCAGCCTTTCACAAAACTCCATGCCGTCTATATCCGTCACTTCCTTCCAGGCCTTTACAGCAACTTTTCCCTCTCTTACATCTACGCCTACCGCAATTTTGTCTTTGTACTTATTCACCATTTCCTTTACAAATTCGGGATTTTCGGCAGCCACGGTGCCCAGGATCACACGGTTTACCCCGCAGGAGAGATGCTTTTCTATTCTCTCTTCATTTCTTATTCCGCCTCCCACCTGAATGAACATATCAGTCTCTTCTGCGATTTTCTTTACTATTTCAAAGTTCACAGGCGTACCTTTGTCGGCTCCGTCCAGATCTACGATATGCAGATATCCGGCTCCGGCCTGACGGAATTCTTTTGCCACAAAAAAGGGATCTTTATTATATACAGTTTCCTTGTCAAATTTTCCTTGCAGCAGCCGCACTGCTCTGCCGCCCTTTATGTCTATTGCGGGAAATATTATCATTTTTACACCTCCGTAAATGCTTTTAGTATGTTAAGTCCCACTGTTCCGCTTTTTTCGGGATGGAACTGGGTCCCCCAGATGCGGTCCTTACGGCATGCACCGGTTATTTTTATGCCGTGATATGATGATGCAATAACACTTTCTGCGCATTTTCCGGCATAAAAGCTATGAACATAATAAACATACTCTCCATTTTTTATATATTTGAAAAGCGGGTCGCTTTCATCAATATCCAGCCTGTTCCATCCTATATGAGGTACCTTGAATCCGGATCTGGCTTCCTTTTGCATATCATCTTTTATGGATCGCACTTCCCCTTCTATCAATCCAAGACCGCTGTGTATTCCATATTCGAGACTCCTTTCAAACAGGAGCTGCATGCCGAGGCATATGCCCAGAAGAGGTTTTCCTTTTTTGGCCTCTTCCTTTATCACCCGGGAAAGGCCGCATTCCTCAAGTTTTTTTATTGCATCACCAAAGGCTCCTACCCCCGGCAATATTATCTTTTCCGCTTCTTTTATTTTTTTCGGATCTTTTGTTACCTCTGTGTCAATGCCAAGATATTTCAGAGAAGCACAAAGAGAAAAAAGATTCCCGACTCCGTAATCTGCTACTGCTATCATCAAAGCACTCCTTTTGTTGAAGGTATTTCGTTTTTTGATTTTGGATCTATTTCCGTCGCCGCTGCCATTGCTCTGCCCAGTCCTTTGAAAACGGCCTCTATTATATGATGGGTGTTTTCTCCGGATAATTTCATCACATGAAGAGTAAGTCCCAGTTCCCGGCAGAATGCATCCAGGAATACGGATACCAGTTCAGTATCGAAAAGACCGGCCATCATGGGTCTTTTTTCTGTTTCTTCAGAAGTCACCTTCATAACTTTGAATTCAACGTCAAAATTCAAAAAGCATCTTCCGCTGATGTCCAAAGCACAAAGCATCAGAACTTCATCCATGGGCATTATCATACTTCCGTATCTTCTTATGCCTTTTTTGTCTCCCAACGCCTCTCTGAAAGCCCTTCCCATGACTATGCCCGTATCTTCCACCGTGTGGTGATAGTCCACATGACTGTCACCCCGGCATTCCAGGGAAACATCAAAACGCCCGTGTCTTGCGAACAGCTCCAGCATATGATCAAAAAAACCGCAGTCCGTTTTGATATCATAAATGCCTCTTCCGTCAATATCAAGGGACATGGATATGTCTGTTTCGGCTGTTTTTCTTTTTATTTCACTTTTTCGCATAATATCTCCTTCGTAGTTTCCAAAAATTTTTCCATCTGCTCCGGTGTCCCGATGCTGATCCTCACCCAGTTTCTTAAGAAATCTTCATCCCAGTATCTTGCCATTATCTTTCTTTCTTTTAGTTTTTCGAAATACTCCCTGCCCCCGGAAACCAGTAAAAAATTTGTTTTTGAAGGAACCACTTCAAAACCCAAATCCCTTAAACCTGCCTCTGTCATTTCACGGGTCCTTATTATTTCTGTTGTTGTCTTTCTGAAGTATTTTTCATCTTCAATGGCTGCTTTTGCTGCCGCTATTGCAAAAGGATCAATACTGTAGGGATTGAAGCTGTATTTTATCTTATTCATATCTGCTATTATTTCTCTGCTTCCCACAGCAAATCCTATCCTCATGGCCGCCAGACTTCTGGATTTACTCATGGTTTGTATTACCATTATATTGTCATGTTTTTTCACCAACGGGATACAGCTTTCTGCTCCGAAATCCACATATGCCTCATCGATGATCACAAGCCTGTCCGGATCGGATAAAACTATCTCTCTTATCTGATCACGGCAAAGTGCTTTGCCTGTGGGTGCATTGGGATTTGCCAGAATAACAGTTGCCGAAGATTTAATGTAATCTGTTATATCTATGCTCATATCTTTTTTTAAAGGAAAAGTGACCGCATGGCTACCGGCTGCCCGGGCAAAAACTTTGTAGAAGCTGTATGTTATTTCAGGAAAACATATTTTCTCCCCGAAGGCACGAAAGGCAAAAGCCAGAGCCTCATCAGATCCGTTTGTCACCATGACCCTGCTGCTTTCAATATCGTAATGATCTGCAATTGCATTCTTTGCCTCCGAAGCCTCAGGATCCCAATAAAGCCGCAAATCATCCGTACTGATTTTTGCCATGGCATCCACTGCCGCCGGCGAAGGGGGATAGGGGTTTTCATTTGTGTTAAGCTTTATCATTTCCTCTTTCGGCTGCTGCCCGGGAGAGTAGGGCATAAATCCCAAAAGATCCTTTCTGATAAATCTGCTCATTCTATTATTCTCCTTAATCTTTCTGTCATTTCCGTGATCATTTTGTTGCAGAATTTGAAACTGGATCTGTTGGCGATCAAAAATGCACTGATCTGCCTGAATCCTTCTATTATCTCAAGATCGTTTTCCTTTATGGTGCTGCCGGTCTCAACAATGTCTACAATAACATCCGAAAGCCCCAGTATCGGTGCCAGTTCAATGCTGCCATTCAGTTTGACTATTTCAATATCTCTGTTCTTTTCAAGATAATACTGCTTTGCCACATTTACATATTTAGTTGCCACTTTTAATGTCCTGTCTGTGTCTTCCTTGTATCCCTTCGGCGCTGCCGTTACCATACTGCATATTCCCGTCTTCAGATCCATGAGTTCATAAACATCAGGCTCTGTTTCCATTATTATATCTTTTCCCACTATACCCATATCCGCCGCATGATGCTCCACATAAACCGCCACATCAGCAGGTTTGACAAAAAGATACCTTATACCTTTTTGTTTGTTTTCAATTACCAGCTTCCTGTTTTTTCCGTCATATCCGGGGCATCCGTATCCTGCCTGCTCAAGAAGCCTGTAAACCTTGCTTCCCAACCGTCCCTTGGGAAGGGCTATACTCAGCATCCGGCAGTTTTTGTTTTTTGATCCCCGGCTTTTTATTCTCTCTTCCCGGCTTATTTCATTTAGATACAAAGCGAAGCCTATTCCTTCTGCTTTTTTGCCGAAAAGCCTGAGTGCTTTATCATACTGACCTCCAGCCAGAACATTAGACCGGTGATTTTTAAGGTATCCCCTAAAAATGATCCCGTTGTAATAGTCAATATCATTTACCATGGAAAGGTCTATCTGCAATCTGCCGGTGATCCCCGACGCCGATACTCCTTTGCATACTTTTTCAAGCTGTATGAGTGAATCTTCCATGGTTTCATTTATGACAAGTTTGCGGGCAGCATTCAAAGTTTTCTGCACACTGCCGTAAAGTTCCGTAAGCTTACAAAGCTTTTCTCTCTGTTCTTCCGTAAGACCCGCTTCTTCCGATGCTGTTTTGATCCCGTCGGCATTTTTGCTCCTAATAAGTCTCAGGATATGAAAATAATCCTCTTCATTAAGATCCATACTCTGAAGCAGTTCCACCGCAAAGTCCATGTGTGATATCTCCAGTACGTAATTTCTGTTTACAGTCTTCAGAGTCTCTGCAGCAAGACATACAGTTTCTATTATACCTTCGTTTCCCACTTTGCCTATGAATTCCAGTCCAACCTGGGGTATCTCCTTAAAAGTGTGGCTTTCCTTGCTTTCCCTATACACGTTTTCTATGTAATAAAGCTTCTCCCGGGAAGAAAGACCGGCTCTGGTATTTTTTATTATGCTTAAAGTCACATCCGGTTTTAGGGCCAGGAGTCTCCCGTCCAGATCTGTAAAAGTTATAACTTTATCTCCGCCAAGAAAATCTTTGTTGGCGGCGTAAAGTCCATATTCTTCAAATCTGCTCATTTTGTACTTTTTGTAGCCCTGTTTCAGGAAAATCCCTCTTAACTTCAGAGTGACTATTTCTTCGGGTTTCAGATCTGCTGTTTCAAATTTCATTTTGTTTTCCTTTTCTTTTCGCTTTTCTTGATTATTTGTTTATTGCGTTAGCAAGTTAAAGCGATACATTATACAAGTGCGATTATAGCAACAAAAAAGGGGCTTGTAAACCCCTTGGTAAAAAGTCTGACTATTTGCGTATCCTTGCGGCTTTTGCATGTGCCAAAAGGCCTTCTCCCTCTGCAAGACGGGAGACCAGATCCGAAATATCATTCATTCCCTCAGGAGTCAATCTCTGATGTGTACATACTTTCAAGAAAGTGCCGATCCAGACGCCGCCTGTATACCGGGCAGCTCTTCCGGTCGGCAGCGTATGGTTCGTGCCTGTGGCATAATCGCCAAAAACCTCAGCCGCATTACGGCCCACAAAAAGAGAACCGTAATTCTTCAGTTTTTCACATAGGTCTCTCTCGTCCCTGTCTGCAACAAATACCTCAAGATGTTCCGGGGCATGATCGTTGGCATACTCTATTACTTCATCAAGTTCATCAAAAACCAGCACTTCTCCGTTATCCTTCCATGCTTTTTCTGCGATATCAGCAGTCTCAAGGGCTTTTAACTGTCTTTCTACTGCCTCTATTATTTCTTTTCCTTTTCTTTCATCCGTAACCAGAGCTATACCCCTGGCCATGATATCATGCTCCGACTGGGCAAGTATATCTGCAGCTATGATCTCCGCCTCTGCTTTTTCATCGGCAATTATAAGAACTTCGCTGGGACCTGCAAGAAAGTCTATGCCCACCTGTCCGTAGCACTGCCTTTTGGCCTCGGTCACATATTTGTTTCCCGGCCCGGCTATTAGATCCACCGGTTTTATTTGACCGGTACCATAAGAAAAGGCTGCCACAGCCTGCGCCCCTCCCAGGGCATATATCTCGTCCGCTCCTGCTGTATCCAGGGCTACTATGGTCTTTGGTGCTATTTTATCGCTTCCTTTTATGGGCGGAGAACATGCGGCGATCCTTTCCACTCCTGCTGTTTTTGCGGGGATACAAAGCATGAGCGCTGTGGAGTAAAGGGGATAGTTCCCTCCGGGGACATAACAGCAACAGGATGACAAGGGTATTATTCTGTGTCCAAGCTTTATTCCTTCCATGGGAGAGAACTCATCTGTCCCGGTAAATGTTTCTTTTTGCTTTTGTGCAAATGCCTTTATATTTGCCGCCGCTTTTTTTATGTCCGAAATAAAATAAGGGTCGTCTTTCTCTGTAAGCGCATAGGCTTCCTCTATTTCTTTTTCGGATATCCGAAGATCTTTTCTTTTGCTTCCGTCAAATTTTTCATTGTATGACAAAACAGCTGCATCTCCTTCTATCTTTATCTTTTCTATGATCTCAAAGACATCCTGCTGCAGATTTTTTTCATTGGTCAGATCCCTTGGTTTTGCTTCTTTTAATTTCTTCATCCTTTATATGCTTCTTTCAGTATTTCTATTTCTCTTTTGTATCCCTCAAGGTCGTTTGGTGTTTCCAGTATAAACGGCAGCGCTTTTAAATCGGGATGATTTATTACATTTATGATGGTGTCAAGACCGAGAGTCCCTTCCCCCAGTTTGGCATGTCTGTCTTTTTTTGCACCCATGATATTCAAACTGTCATTTATATGCATGGCCTTAAGATATTTTAGACCTATAGTGCGGTCGAAAATGTCAATGACTTGGTCAAGGGAATTTTTTATATCATATCCCGCATCGCTTATATGACACGTGTCCATACAGACGCCGACTTTGTCTTTTTGCCGGATCCTTTCTATTATATCCCTAAGATGTTCAAATCTGCTGCCGATCTCAGTGCCTTTCCCTGCCATTGTTTCAAGAAGTACCGTAGTCTCATGCTCCGGCTTTATTATTTTGTTGAGCAGTTCTGCAGTAAGCTCTGTTCCCCTTTGGATTCCCTGTCCAAGATGATTCCCGGGATGAATGTTGTAATAGTTTCCCGGAAGGTATTGCATTTTTTTTAGATCATCTTCCATGACAAAAAAAGCAAAATCTCTTACTTTTTTGTCAGCGGAACAGGGATTCAAGGTATAAGGGGCATGGCCCACCAATGTGGCAAAATCATTTTCTTCCATTATCTTAAGAAGAGCGCCTATATCCTTCTCGTCTGTCTCCTTTGACCTGGCTCCCCTTGGATTCCTGGTGAAAAAAGCAAAAGTTGAAGCTCCTAAAAAAAGAGCTTCTCTTCCCATTTTCTCATAGCCCCCGGCGGCAGAAAGATGGCATCCGATTTTCAGTTTCATATATATCCGTTCTTTCCCAAACTATACACAGATACGGCTATCCTATTCCATCACGGCACCTTTGCATGCTCCTGTAACATTTCTTCTGTATCTTACCAGCCATCCCTTTGTTACTGAAGATGGAGGCATCTTCTGCTTTTTCTTTCTCTCGGCAAATTCTTCATCAGAAACCATTGCGTTCAGTTTGCCTGAAGGGATATCGATCCGGATCATGTCACCCTCTTCTATAAGTCCTATATTTCCGCCACAGGCTGCTTCCGGACAGACGTGCCCTATGGATGCTCCCCTTGAAGCACCGCTGAATCTTCCGTCTGTTATAAGGGCAACTGTTTTGTCTTTTTTCATTCCCGCCAGGGCACTTGTGGGATTCAGCATTTCCCTCATGCCGGGGCCTCCTTTTGGTCCTTCATACCTTATGACTACCACATCACCGTCTTTTATTTTTCCTTCATATATGGTCTTTATAGCTTCGTCTTCGCTGTCAAATACCCTGGCAGGTCCCTTGTGGACCAGCATTTCCGGCGAGACCGCACTTCTTTTGACCACACAGCCTTCTTCAGCTATATTGCCCCACATTACAGCAAGGCCTCCCGTTTCACTGTAGGGATCATCTATCGGTCTTATGACTTTATTGTCTTTTACCTTTATGCCCTTTATGTTTTCTCCCACTGTTTTGCCGGTAACAGTAATGACCTCTCTGTCTATTATTCCCTTTTTATCAAGTTCACTGAAAACGGCCTGTATTCCTCCCGCATTGTTAAGATCCTGCATGTGATGAGGCCCTGCCGGTGCCAGGTGACAAAGGTTTGGCACTTTTGCGCTGTATTCGTTGAATAAGGAAAGATCCAGTTCTATGCCGGCTTCGTGGGCTATTGCCAGCAGATGAAGGACGCTGTTGGTGGAACACCCCAGTGCCATGTCACCTGCAAGAGCATTCCCTATGGATCTTTTATTTATTATATCGTTTACTTTTATGTCATTTTTAAGAAGATCCATTATTGCCATTCCCGCATGTTTGGCCAGGCGAAGTCTGTCACTGTGGACCGCCGGTATGGTGCCGTTCCCAGGCAGCGCTATGCCAATGGCCTCACAGAGGCTGTTCATGCTGTTGGCAGTATACATACCTGCGCATGAACCGCATCCGGGACAGACTCCCTGCTCATATCTTGTAAGCTCCTCATCATCTATCATTTCTGCTTTTCTGGCTCCTACTGCCTCAAAAATTTTTGAAAGGCTTTCTTCCTTATCATCTACGATCCCGGCCATCATTGGTCCTCCGGAACATACCACCGTTGGGATGTTTACCCTTAATGCGCCCATCAACATGCCCGGGACTATTTTGTCGCAGTTTGGAACCAGCACCATCCCATCCATCATATGTGCCTGTATCATAGTCTCCACACTGTCAGCAATAAGCTCTCTGCTGGCAAGGGAATATTTCATACCTTCGTGTCCCATGGCTATGCCGTCACATACTCCTATGGATGGCATTTCTATCGGCGTTCCTCCCGCCATCCTTACTCCTGCTTTTACAGCATCTGTGATCTTGTCCAGATTCATATGGCCCGGCACGATTTCACTGTGAGCCGAAATGACTCCAATAAGCGGTCTTTCCAGCTCTTCTTTTGTATAACCCAAGGCATAAAGAAGACTTCTTATGGGGGCTCTCTCCACCCCCTTGGTTATTTTATCGCTTCGCTCTTTCATTTTTTTAACCAACCCATCATCTTTCTCAGCTCTGCCCCTGTTTTGCAAAGCTGGTGTTCATTTTCTTTCATTCTGGTAGTCAGGAACCTGGCTTGCCTCCCCGATGACATTTCACTGACGAATTCACTGGCGAACTCGCCGTTTTGTATCCTTGCAAGTATCTGTTTCATAGCCTTTCTGGAATCTTCGGTTATTATCTGTTTTCCCGCATAATAATCCCCGTATTCAGCCGTATTCGATACGGACTTTCTCATCATTTCAAATCCGCCGCTGTTTATAAGATCAACGATCAGTTTCATTTCATGTATGCATTCGAAGTAGGCCATTTCCGGTTCATATCCCGCTTCAACCAAAGTCTCGAAACCGGCTTTCATGAGTTCTGTAACTCCTCCGCATAAAACGGCCTGCTCTCCGAAAAGATCTGTTTCAGTCTCTTCTCTGTATGATGTTTCGAGTATACCGGCTCTGCCCGCACCTATGCCACTGGCATATGCCAGAGCGTAATCCTTGGCTTTTCCGGACTTGTCCTGATGTACCGCTATAAGACTGGGGACACCTTTGCCTTCCATATACTGGCTTCTTACCGTATGTCCCGGTCCTTTTGGGGCAACCATTATAACATCCAGACACTCATCGGGTTTGATCAGCTGATAGTGTATATTGAACCCGTGGGCGAACATAAGTACATTTCCCTCTTTCATGTGGGGCGCCACCTGCTCGTTATAAATATCGGCGGCTTTTTCATCGGGGACCAGCATCATAACAAGATCTCCTTTTTCGGCAGCACTTTCCACATCCATAACATCAAGTCCGGCATCTCTTGCAGACTTTGCACTTTTTGAATCGGTTCTCAAGCCGACAACAACACTGCATCCGCTTTCCTTTAGATTCTGAGCATGGGCATGTCCCTGACTTCCGAATCCGATCACAGCAATTGTCTTGCCGTCCAGAAGTTTTAAGTCGCAATCCTGATCGTAATACTTTTTAATCATTTTGTTTCTCCTTTTCCTGCCATCCTCTTTCAATGGCTGTTATTCCTGTTCTGCACACTTCTACGATTTCATAGCAGCTTAGCATATTCATGAGACCGTCGATTTTTTCAGGCGCCCCCGTGATTTCTATAATCATGCTTTCCTTTGAAAGATCGATTATTTTTCCTCTGTATATATCAACTATTTCTTTTACAGTAGTCCTATCCTCTTTTCCCGCCTTCACCTTAAGCAGCAACAGTTCTCTGAAAAGACTTCCTTCTTTTTCAAGGGTAAAAATATCCCTCACGACTTCAAGCTTTTCTGTTTGTGAAATTATCTGTGCCAGTGAAAGATCATCACCTTTGAACACTATGGTTATTCTGGAAATGGTGGGATCGTTGGTTGCCGATACAGTAAGGGAATCAATATTGAATCCCCGTCTGCCAAAGAGACTTACCACTCTGGCCAGTACTCCCGACTGGTTGTCGACAAAAATACTTATCACTTCTTTTTTTAAAGCCATCGTCGTCTCCTTTCTAACCTATTATCATATCTTCAACTGTACCGCCGGCCGGTATCATTGGAAGAACTTTTTCATTTTTACCTATTATGCATTCTATCCATACAGGTCCTTTTTCCTTCAGGGCTTTTTTAAACGCTTCCTCAAACTGATCCATGTTTGTAGCTCTGAAGCCTTTGAGTCCGAAGCCCTCAGCCAGTTTGACGAAATCCGTTTTTCTTTCCGGTTCTGTGGCTGAAAAGCGGTTCCCGTAGAATGATGTCTGCCACTGATAAACCATTCCCAGAACACTATTGTTCATTATTATTGTTATTATTGGAAGCTGCTGGCTTACTGCTGTGCATGCTTCATTGAGGTTCATATGAAAAGATCCGTCTCCGGTGAAATGTATGACTCTTTTGCCCGGAGCGCCGATCTGAGCTCCTATGGAAGCACCGTATCCGAATCCCATGGTTCCCAATCCACCGCTGGTAAGGAAGCAGCATGTTTTGTCATGCTTAAGATACTGAGCTACCCACATCTGATGCTGCCCTACATCTGTTACATACACTGTTTCCTTATCAGTCATATCGCAGACGGTGCCTATTATTTCGCTGGGGTGGATATCCACATCATCGCATTTGACATCTCCTGTTGTTTTTTTGAGTTCCATTACTTCGCCCACCCACTCGGATCTGTCTTTTTTCTCAACAAAAGGCATCAGGGCTGTAAGAAAGTCCTTTGCATCGCAAACCATGCCTATGTCAACCAGCACATTTTTGTTTATTTCACTTTTGTCGATATCTATTTGTATCCTGGTGGCTTTCTTTGCGAATTTCTTGGGGTTCAGGGCAACTCTGTCGCTGAATCTGGTCCCTATGGCCAGAAGAAGATCCGCATTATCCACAGCCTTGTTGGAAGCTATGGTCCCATGCATGCCAATAAGTCCCGAATTATGAGGATCATCTGCATCAAGAACTCCTGCAGCCATTATTGTATGAGCAGCAGGGATATCTCCTTTTTTTAAAAAGGCCCCCAGCTCCTCCCCGGCCCCGGCAGCTCTTACGCCTCCGCCAAGATATACAAGGGGTTTTTTTGATTTGTTTATAATATCAGCAATGCTTTTTAGTTCTTCAGCATCTATGCCGGATACCTTTTTTGGTTCCTCGGGCATTTTTCTGCTTTTGTAGTCTATTGTGGCTGCCGTTACATCCTTGGTTATATCCACAAGGACCGGGCCTTTTCTGCCACTTCCTGCTATTCTGAAAGCATCGTTTAGTGCTGCCGGCAGATCCTCTATCTTGTTTACAAAGAAATTATGTTTCGTAATAGGCAGGGTTATTCCCGTGATATATACTTCCTGAAAAGCATCTCTTCCCACCAGGTTGGATGGAACATTGGCAGTTATGGCCACCATAGGCACGCTGTCCATATATGCTGTGGCGATGCCCGTCACCAGATTTGTGGATCCCGGTCCGCTGGTTGCAAAAACCACACCGGTCTTTCCTGTGACTCTGGCATATCCATCTGCGGCATGAGCTGCTCCCTGTTCGTGAGCAGAAAGTACATGCCTTATTTGATCCCTGTACTCATAAAGAGCATCGTAAATATTCAGCGCCGCTCCGCCCGGATAACCGAAAACCGTGTCAACGCCATGCTCCAGAAGTATTTCGGCCACTATCTGAGAGCCTGTAAATTTCATTTTGATATCTCCTTTCAATGAATGCCGGTCTGTAAAGTTAAGAATGAA
>DBPK01000022.1:27966-47134 GCA_002304835.1 Firmicutes bacterium UBA1422 | reverse complement strand
TTTCTGGTGGCTATCTGTGTCGCACTTGCTGAAAATAATAGATCCCTGGCACAGAAAATATTGGATTTCATAAAAGAGTTTATAGATGCTATAAGCTCTATATTTGCCGATATTAAAGAAGAGGCAGATTTCTTTGAAATGCTCGGAATAGAAAAAGAAGTTGTTGATATGATGGCCGACATAATAAAGAGTTCTGTAGCTTCAAAAGAGAAAATCAGTAGTTCTGAAAAGACTAAGACTACAAAAAAAGGTAAAGAAGAAACTAAATATAGCATCTCTGCAGAGCTTGATAAAAGACTGCGGTCTGTATTGGATAATACTTTTCCAAAGGAAAAATCAGAAGTATATATTGGAACGTCATCAAGGTTTTTAACAAATATAATTGGAGCAAAACAACTAAGAATCCTGATGGCACCTAATAAAGCATATGCAGCTATGGTTTCGGAAGAAAGAGCAAAGGCGGAAAATAGATATGATAAAAGACTAAATTATCATAATTTAGGCAAGGATAAACTAATCCAGGCGTTGGAGTCATCGGAAAACCCGATTGCAGCTGTAGTATCAAAAGATGAATCGGGTAACAAAAAGCGTGTTGACAGAATACTTCTTATTACGGATGTGCTTGATGACCATGGGAATAACATTGTTGTGGTAGAGCAGATTGATAGTAGAGGAACAATAGACAACAGACAAATAGATGCGAATAGGGTTATTACTGTTTTTGGGAAAGAATATATAAATGGGGTTGTCAAAGATGCGATTGCTTCAGATACAATACTACATTACGATAAAAACAAAATAAGTACTATAACTCTTAATCAAGAGAGACAGACTCTCAACAGAAAAAGCAGTACTTATTTCAGTAATAATATAAACAATTTCTGGGCAAATGTCAACTGGGAAAAACAGAAAGATGGAAAAGTCAAGAAGTACAGCTTATCCGACAAAAAATATCTTGAAGCGGTCAAGTCCAGAGATATGCAGACAGCTCAAGAAATGGTTAATGAGGCGGCAAGGGCAGCGGGATATGACAGATTGGTTTATCATCAAACAAGTAATGATTTTACAGTATTTGATACACAAAGAGCAACACACTCACAGGGCGAATATTTGTTGCCATTTGGTGTATTTACTAAGAAAACAGACCAGAGGATAGACATACCAGGCACGAAACAAATGAAACTCTTTGCAAAGGCTGATAATGCACTCAGGCTTAATTCAAGTGATGAAATTAAAAATATAATGCCTAAAGAGTATGTAAATACCCTGGAAGAAAAAGCAAAGATTATCGGTGAAATTGATAGAAGATTGGAAATAGCAGAGGATGAATTATTAGAAGCTGAAAGTGCTTATCTTGACAAAAACCAAAAAGAGTATGAAAAATATTTAGCACTTTCTCCTGAAGAACTTGTTGAGCATAAAATAGAAAGTTTACCAGAGCAAAAAGTTTATGACGATATTCTATCTGAACTTAGTAAAGCAGAAAATGAAATGAATACAGAAGCAAGAGATAGTGTAGGTAATTGGTTAAAAGCAAATGGCTATGATGCTGTTGAGGTTGAAATAGACCAGGGAGGCAGAAAGAGTCAGGTAACAGATGCTCTTGTTATTATAAACAATGCTCGTGTTAAGTCAGCGGATCCTGTAGTCTATGATGATTCTGGAAAAGTGATACCGCTTTCTGAAAGATTTAATCCGGAGAGCGAGGATATTAGGTATTCTATCAGGCACATAAAAAGCAAAACTAAAGACTATGGCGTCGGAGTGGTTTTAGATACAGAGTTGTTTGATGGTAAAAGCCCACGAGAATGGAATAGGATATTGCGTAAGTTTGTGTATGAGAATCTTGCAGGAACGACTGTAACTGTATATAACGATGGAGTGCCTGAACAGATTTATCTCGCCAAGAAAAATGATAGAGTTAAAAAAGACGGTGCGAATAATAGTCGTAAAGTAATAGAAAAACTTGTTCGTGATAAGACAGGTGATAACATAGGAACCCTTGCAGTTGTGCATATAGATGAACTTGCAGAGGCATCAACATTCCGTGATGTAACAGATGAACACACGCATCAATGGCTTGATGAGAACGGGTGGATAAATAGAACAGTTTATTTGATGGATATAAAAGGGGATATTTTCGAGGCTACTCTAAATATTGCCGATGGAAGAGACAGAAAAATCTTATATGACATCAGTAAAATAAAAAAAGTCGATGTTGCGGAAGTTGCCTCATTTAAGGGCTCATCGCAAAACCACGACTTTTATAACAACATAATAACAGATGAAAAGGAAAAAAGCAACAAAAAATTCTCGCTAAAAGATTCAGAAGGAAATAAACTCAGTAAACAGCAGGCGGAGTTTTTCAAAGATTCAAAAGTGCGTAAGAATGGTAAGTTGCTTCCGGTTTATCATGGCACTCCCGCCGAAAATATAACAATATTTGATCCTGAAAAATCTGATGATAGCATTTCACTATTTTTTACTGATAATGAAGAGCTGGCAAGCACTTTTGGAAAAGAAAAATATAAACTTTATCTCAATCTCAAAAACCCACTGACAATAGATGGTAATGGAAGCGAGTGGCACAGGATTAGAGGTAAAAACAAAAATACTTTCAAAAGAGAGTTTCAGGATTTTAGAATAAATACGGATTATGACAAGTACGAAGGCGAAGAAATATTTACTTTTTCCTTTACAGGAGAAATAGAAAAAGGATCGCCGGTCTCTGCAGAATATCTCGATGAAGAAGGCATGGCATCTTTCTTGGTTGAGGATTTAGGCATGGAAGAAAATGTTGTTGAAGAGCTAATAGGGCAAGCGAAGATAGAAGCTAAAAATGTAGCAGCGGAAAGAAATGCTGATGACGGATCTGGGACTATAGTAAAAAATAACTATGAATATAATAGCACTTTTGGCACTACAAGAGAATGGGCATTATATGCAAAAGAAAACAACTATGATGGAGTTATATTTACGAACATATATGATGGAACTCTTGAGGTTAAAGGTAATGTTTATGTAGCTTTCAATCCTAACCAGGTGAAGTCTATCGAAAATAAGACTCCGACTAATGACTCGGATATAAGATACAGCTTGAAAAAGAAACTAACAGAAACAGAAAGGGAATCTGTAAGCTACAATGTACTTGTAAATAAACCGGATATGAGTATCACAAGAATTGAAACATTAGACAATTTCTCACGCAAAAAAATTGTTGCAAAGGCAAGAACCAATGTTGAAAATTATGGGGAAAAAGGAATAGACGGAACATATAATGTATATGTAGAAGATATTGATAGAAATATTATTATTGGTAAAAATTCTTTGATTCATGGCTTACATAGGGATTATAGAGATACAGCTATGGTTACCGGGCATATTGCAGAATATTTAAGAAATGCAATAATAATAAACTATCTTGAACCAAAACACAAAATGGCAACAAACACATATTTATTGTTGGGATATGGAGAGACGGAAAGTGGAGAACAATATCCTGCATATTTTGTTGTTGATACTTTAATAACAGGTCAGGAAGTATTGAGAGAATTTGACAGGCTGTATTCTGTTAGTGGTAAAAAAATAGGAGACTCTGCACAAGGCAGCCGAGGTTTTCACACCTTGTTATCTCCTAAAATAAGAATAGCAGAATTACTTTCAAAAGTCAATAAGATATATTCTGACATACTTTCTGATGATGTACTAAAACATTTTAGTGTTTCCAGAAAGAGTAGCGAACTCGGAAAATCTGTTAAATTCTCACTGTCATCTCCGGTAGAAGAGACAAAAGATCTAATAGCAGTACATAATCTAAACGAAGAAGCGTTGATAAAAGCATTAGAGCTTGGCGGATTTCCCATGCCTTCTATTGCGGTTACAAAAGCAAGAATCGGTCATGATAACTTTGGTGAAATTAGTGTACTCTTCGATAANNTATCCAACGATTGAACATAAAATCAACCAAAAAAAAGCAGAAGAAATAATTGAAAAAGTCAATCGTCTGATAGAAACATCATCATTTAAGGATCATAATGTCGGTAGGGCAAGTTTAGCCTCAATCGAAAGCTACCTACTTAGTGGAAGATCGGAAAAGGATATCGTCAACATACTCGGTAAAGACTTAACCTATAAAGCTGCATTTCTCGCTGATATTGGGGTTGATATCCCTGTTGTTTACAGAGAAAAGTTTTTCGATAAAATCCAGAAGCGGCCGAACAATTATATTGTTCAGCTTAGTGATGAGTTGTCAGATGATGATATTGCCGATATGGGCAAGAAAGACCTGGATACAGCAAGAGCCTTTGAGCTAAAATCAAAAATAGCAAAAATATTTAGCAAAAAATATGAAGAAAAAATGCAGGAAGAGGCCCCCTCGTTAATAATAAGCGAAAGATATAAACCGGAACAGATTGATTTAACTGCTATGTTAAGTGCCATAACTGCATATAGAAACCTTGGTTCGGAAGATGTAGAAAGAGAGATAGATGCTACAGTTGCTTATAATCGCATAGCGAAAGAGGTTTCAGATCGCAATCTGGAGTTTACTTTATGGCTCAGAGATCTATTTGATGGCATTGTTGAAAAAAGCGGAAGAAGAAAAAGAGAAAAAGCTTGTTAGATGAAAAAAACCTGGGAGCAAAAAGGCAGGGAAAAACCTATGCACAGCTCCAGGCAGAAGAAACACTGAAAATGTATGGGAGGGTAGAATTATGAGAAGACCTGAAGGAAAATATTTTTCTACAGAGAAATTCTGGGATGTAGGAGACGAAGACCTTGCGAATGTTGAATGGATCAATATTGTGCATGACAGCAGAAAACCGGAGAAGTGGCAGCATGTACTGCTCCGGGAAGGTATGCGGAGAGTGAGGCGTGTAACCTATCTGGGAGACAATCACTGGGAGAAATACAACGGCGTTTTTGTCTATCTAACTGACGATCTGTTCTGGTGTGAGATCCCGGAAGCTGTCAAGGAGAAGGGTCTTGTTGATTGGGAATAATGGGAAGTTTATGGGAAGAATTTGGGAAGAATGCGAAACATCAAAACATAGTGATTGCAATAGATAGATTGATTGTTGGGAATAATGGGAACTATTTTTTGAAGTTAAATATTTTTCATAAAAACATAGTAATAATATGAAAAAACACAACAAAATAAAAGTAAGTTGCAAAAAAAGTACCCGTAATTCCCATAAACAAACAAACAATAATCAAAACATATAAAGCGATTTTCAGTACCATCTAGTTGGAACCAAAGAATATTACAAGAGGTGAAAGAAAATGAATAATGTAACACTTATAGGAAGATTAACAAAAGATACGGAAGTCAGGTACACAGCAGACAACCTTGCCATAGCATCATTTACGATAGCTATTGATAGACCGCAAAAGGCCGGGAAGGACAAGAATATAAAGTTTTAGGAGTTGCATCCGGGAAAAACAAGCCGATGTTTCTTTCTGGAAATGAAGCATTAGAGGTATTCAATAGAGCAAGAGGTAGAATGACACCTAAAACAGAAAAAAGTCGCTCTGCCGCTCCAAGACAGGCTGATTCTGGCTTCAAAAGGCAAAGAAAGAACACTGAAGAACATACCACAACGAAGAAAAAAGCCAGACATTAGGAGTGAGTCTCGGGGTACAATTCCCCGACAGTTTCACTAACTCTGACTTCGATTATATAATATCACAGAAAAAGAGTTTTGTCAGATTACCTATATAGGCATTTTTTGAATATAATTACTATATTAATTTGTATAATATTTGTATAATATCAAAGTTGTATTATCTAAAACTAACTGAAACTAAATGAAACCATTTAATGAATTTATCTGTTGTATACGTTGCTATTACAAGCAAAATAGAATTGGTTAAAACTAACAGAAACTGATACATTCAAACTGGGGGTCAAGAGGCCGTAGGTTCAAGTCCTATCGCTCCGACCAAGCAAAACCCCTGCAATTGAAAGATTGCAGGGGTTTTGTATTTGGAAAAAAGTAACGATATAAACAATAAAAACAAGTTTAAGACAAGAATGATGTTTATTTATAAGATAAGACTTTCTTTTTTGAGTTATGCAAAAAGGGCTTGGAGAACAAAGGAAAACCCTTTGTCTTGTTACCACGGTCAAATTCATACGGGCTACCGATTACGGGCTGCCGATAATGTCGCTCAGAATTGCTCCAATCATTTCTTGCCACCTCGTTTCTTGTAATCTGCGTCAATCTTTTTTTTCCAGTCTGCGGATAGCGGTGCGCTACAGGATCTTACGCTTGTGATGGCTTCACTGATAACCTTATAGTTGAGGGCAGTTCCGACTTCATCACATTTATAGTTGACTGACATAGACTCATCAATGCCAAATCTTCTGGCTTCTGCCGCCGCATCGATGTTGGCACCGAGGAAAATAAACTCCCAGCCATAACGCTCCTTTTGGCGTTCAATCATAGCACTAACCTTGTCATAGGTGTAGTGGCGGCTGGCATTTTCCATGCCATCTGTCGTGATGATGAAGAGTGTCTTTTCCGGCACATCTTCCTTACGGGCGTACTTATGGACATTGCCGATGTGATGAATTGCTCCACCCACAGCATCGAGCAGTGCGGTGCAGCCACGGACAAAGTATTCATTGTCGGTGAGGCTCGGTATATCTGCGATAGCAATACGGTCATGGATGACCTCGGTTTCGTTATCAAACAACACTGTAGACACCACGGCATCTCCGGGTTCTTTGCGCTGTTTCTCCAACATGGAGTTGAAACCTCCGATAGTGTCCTTCTCCAGTCCCGACATGGAACCACTACGGTCTAAGATAAATACAAGTTCAATCATTTTGAAATCCTCCTGTTTTTTTATTATAGCTTCACTATACGAAAAACAGGAGAATGAATGGTCGCATGACGAGCGACATTTTTATGCGCCTATCAAGGGTTGGTCGAAGGCAAAGAGGACTTCATTCAATTCAAAGACATCGTAGTTTCTGTATACAAGGAAATATTCTACGATAACATCGAACTTGCTGCTGTGGGAAAGGGCAAATCCAGCCCGTCCGATAAAGTCCTTTGTTTCATCTATATCAAGTTCCAGGGCAAATGCAAAAGCCAGTGCCGTTGCCTTGGATGGCTTGTAATCCATGTTGTTGCGGATTTTCGAGAATAGCTTTCTGTCTACATTGGCTTTATTGTAGACTTCAGAGTCTTTCTTGCCAGTGCGGTCAATCAGATGGAGGAGTGTTTCGGAGAACCCTGCGTCAAGTCCATCAAGCAAATGTCCCCAGTCATCGTCATCCATCGGCATTCCAGCACCAACGGACACATCCGGGCATTCCTTCGAAGCCTGCGGTGGGCAGATGTCTTCGGGAATGTTATTGCTCCGTTTCAGCATGTCCCGTATTCGTCTTGTTTCAAGGCGAGAGCCATAAACCTGGTCAGTGCCGTATTCGTCAATAGTCTTGCTGTGGATATAGTTCTCGTCAATGTAGCTGCTGACGGATTTGAACAGTTTTTCCGACAGGGCAAATGCCTCTTTGCCGAACACAACCAGGTAAATCTGCATCTCATTTTCCAAAAGGAAGGTGCTGATTTCCCGGACGGCTATTTGCAGTGCCAGGGGCTTGGGGAAGCCATAGTTACCTGTGGCAATCAGAGGAAAGGCAATGGACTCACATTTATGTTCCTTTGCCAGTGCCAGGGACTTCCGATAGCAAGAGGATAAAATCTGCTCCTCCCCATGTTTGCCGTCCTTCCAAATGGGACCAACCGTATGGATGACATACTTGGCCTCTAAGTCAAATCCAGGTGTGATGGCAACCTCACCGAAGTCAATGCAGCCGATTTTCTGCCGAGTCTTAATCAGTTTGTGTCCTGCTTTTTTATGTATTCCGGCATCCACGCCGGAACCGATGACAGGGTTAGGGTTTGCCGTGTTCACCACAGCATCTACCTGCATATTCACGATGTCATTGCGTACTATTTCAAACGGCATATGATGCCTCCTTCCTTTCGGTGGTATGCATATTTATTGCGGATATTCAATTTAATTTTACATTTAACCGAAAAAAAATTACGGATATCCTATGATAAAAAAGAAAATCCCCGGAGAATCAATATCTTCGGAGATTCTATTTTTTCTGTTCTTTGTCCATGCCTCTTGGTCTTCCGTGGGGATGAGTAAAAGCAGGCATGATGAAAACGATTATCATGAAGATAAGAAATGCCCCGGCTGCGATGGCAAAGGACATGGTCCTCCAAAGATATATCACAGAAAACACCATGAAGCCGGTCCCGATTACCAGCAGAGAGAGCTTTACAAGTCTGCTGGCGAATATGCCCCGGTCACTGAGCTGCGCATAGGTGGTCAATATGGCCAGGATGGCAATGATTATATAAAAAATTTTGAACATGCAGTTCCTCCGGTCATCAAAAAAACAAATTACGGTCCGTTTACAGCCCATATTATAACACAATCTTTTTGTTGACAACAGAGGGGATAAGTGATTAAATATGAAAAACAAGGAGAATAGATATGTTTTCATCGGCCATAGGCATGATCGCAATAATTATTATGATTATAATCAGCATTATTAAGGATAACAATAATGTATATTTGCGGTTGAGTTGAAAGGTTGTACCATATCAGAGATAAGATAGGAAACGATCCCGTCAGCAAAAGGCCGACGGGATTTTTTAGACTTGATATCAACTTATATGTTTTATATGTTTTTAGGAGGAGGCAAATATGTTAACATTGGATATGGTGTATCAGGCAGCGCATACATCAAAAAACACGGTAAGGAAAACGGACCTTATACCGGCAACAGGTCTTGATTCGGACTGCCGTCTTTATCTGAAAGCCGAGAATCTGCAGCTGACCGGATCATTCAAACTCAGAGGAGCTTATTATAAAATCTCTTCGCTTTCAAAAGAAGAAAAAGAAAAAGGTGTTGTGGCATGCTCTGCCGGAAATCATGCACAGGGCGTGGCACTGGCAGCACAAAGGAGCGGAATAAAAGCCACTATATTCCTGCCTTCCGTGGCGCCCATTTCGAAGGTGGAGGCAACAAAAAAATACGGAGCCGAAACAAAAATAATTGACGGCATTTACGATGATGCTTATGAGGCTGCAGTAGAGTATCAGAAAGAAACAGGAGCAGTATTCATACATCCCTTTGAGGATGAGCAGGTGATCGCCGGACAGGGAACGATCGGCCTTGAACTTATTGATCAGCTTCAGGACATGGATGCGGTGGTGGTCCCCATAGGCGGGGGAGGACTGATCTCCGGCATTTCCTTTGTGATAAAAAAACTGAATCCTAAATGTAAGGTCTATGGGGTTCAGGCGGAGGGAGCAAGCAGCATGTGTCGTTCCATGCACGAAAACAGCAAATGTTCAGTTTCCTGTGTATCTACCTTTGCCGACGGTATAGCAGTCAAATCTCCCGGGCAGATGACATACGACTTCTGCAAAGAGAACGTGGATGATGTGGTTACAGTAAGTGATGACGAGATAGCCACTGCCATATTGGCACTTATGGAAAAAGAGAAACTTGTTGCGGAAGGAGCGGGCGCTGTGGCGGTGGCAGCCATTATGTTCGGGAAACTTCCTGTAAAAGACAAAAAGGTTTGTGCCATAGTTTCAGGCGGTAATATAGATGTAAATATACTTTCCCGTGTTATAAACCGTGGGCTTCTGATGTCCGGAAGGCTGAGCGATCTTAACATCGAGCTTTTGGATAAACCCGGACAGCTCAGAGAAGTTGCCGCAATAATAGCGGATACCGGAGCCAATGTAACAAAAGTCAGTCATAACCAGGGAGGTGAAAATACCGACATCAGAGGATGCTATCTTAGAGTTTCAATGGAAACAAGAAACAAGGAGCATCTTGATGAGATAAAAGAGGCCTTCAGAAAAGCCGGATATAAACTCCATGAAAACATATAAGCAAAAAAAACATAAATGCATCAAAATATAATCGCTCAATCAAAATATGATGATTCAATCAAAATACAGACTATTTACACCAAGTTACAGAAAGAGCAAAGGGAAAGAAAGGAATGAAGAACATGAAAAAAGTAATTTTTACAGAAAAAGCACCTGCGCCGGTGGGACCGTATTCTCAGGCAGTTGAGACAAACGGCATGATTTTTTGCTCGGGACAGATACCTCTGGATGCAGAAAGCGGAGAGATAAAAGGAACGGATATCTGTACTCAAACGGAAAAGGTATGCAGCAACATTGCAGAAGTTCTTTGGGAAGCAGGCCTTTCTTTTGAAGATGTTGTAAAGACCACATGCTATCTGGCCGACATGTCTGATTTTCAGAAATTCAATGAGGTATATGCAAAATACTTCATATCAGAACCGGCAAGATCATGTGTTGCCGTAAAGGCACTCCCCAAAAACGTGCTTGTTGAAGTAGAGGTCACTGCCGTAAGAAAATAGCGTTCTTGTGACCCACTTTCGATAAGCAAGGTTGTAATGTATACAAAAATCTGCAGTGATGCAGATTTTTTGTTGCATAAGAAGACAGCAGGAGTATAATCAAGTTGTAGTTTTTTTCATGGCAGTATAATAAAAAATATAGATCAAAAGACCCTTTGATCAAGAAGTATATAAAATGAATATCAAAAGAAGCATACTGAGCTTCGCAATTGCTGCCGTAATGCTCTTTACTTTGATACCTGTTTCTGCTTTTGCAGAGAACCAATACAAGCCGGCCACAACTTCTAAGTTAGAAGTGACTGAATGGTATCCGGGCAAAAGTGTTTTTTCCAGCCCTTCTGATTTATGGAGGAACCTTAAGGTTACTGTACGCGTTAGTGATACGGGGAATTATCCTTATCATTATTATTGGACAGCACAGATTCCTTCGGGCAAAAAGTTTAATGTACGTTATTCCAAGACTAAAGATAATAACCTAAGTCCTAACCAATTCAATCCTCTAGTCGATGTTTATGATACACTCACATATCAACTTGGATCTTATTACAATACAAACAAAGCATATGGAATAACCTATCCTTACAAATCTTATCCTATAGGCCGGTCATATCTTTATGTTGAAATATATGATGGTAATAAAAACTATAAAAAGTACGGATATGCTTCCATATATGTTAATTATCCCATGGCCAAGCCAAAGATAACTTCTATCAAAAAGAAAAGCAAAACTTCCATAAAAATAAAATGGAGCCGCATATCAAATGCAACGGGGTATCTTATATACCAAAGCACAGGCAAGTCATGGAAATGCATAAAAACCATAACAAAAAACACGACACTTACCTATACAAAGAAAAAACTCAAAAAAGGCAAAAAATATTATTATTGCGTAAGACCATATAAGACAAGCGGAAATACCATCAAAGGTCCATATTCAAAATATAAGTCAAAGAAATTATAAAATAACATTAATAAAAGCTTCGGATACCCGAAGCTTTTTTATTTCCGGCAATGATGGAAAAGCCGACAATTATTTGACAGAATAACCAGTAAGGTCTAAAATCAGAACAGTGATATTTTTTATTGAGGTGAGAAAATGAAGAAAAAAAGCTTGGTTTGTCTGGTAACAGCAGTTTTAATGGCTTGTGCAATGATCCCTTCGACGGCTTTCGCCGGTTTGAATCTGACAACTGACTTTCAAAACAGTACCGTATCTTACGGAAACCAGTCAGTTACACGAACTCCCTTAACAGTTACAGTTACAAATGGTTTGCCTGATGCCACATATACTTACGTATGGTATGGGGTCCCGACCAAAACATATTATAGAGGCGCAGATACTTTATTGGCAACTCATAGCAATAGACCAAATACGGATTCTTTTACTCCACTTTCTAATGCTGGTTCGATGTATTATTACGTGCAGGTAACAGATAATATGGGGAATCAAAGTCAAGTTTATACAAGAGAAACAGCAGGTCCATATGTGCATGTTAAAATAACTCCCAATCCTCCGTCTGGAATCAAGATCAGAAATGTCAACAGCTATACAAATTATATAACATGGACAGGTATAAGGGGCGATTTTCCCGAATACCAATTATATAGATCATGTAAGTATTATTCATGGAAACAATGTGCACTGGGAACCGGAGCTACATATTACAGAGATTATTGCGGAGGCATGGTGCCGGGTGTCACATATTATTATAAGATCCGCTCTAGAGTCCGTTTTGACGGGCAATCTTCATACACTTATAGCTCGGATTCGCCCGCATATACTGTAACATATAAGCTCCCTGTATCAAAGATAACCAAGCTAAGCAAAAAAAGCAGGACTTCCATAAAGGTATACTGGAGCAAAGTTTCCGATGCCACCGGATACAAGATAATCAGAAGGCAGGCAAG
Source organism: Firmicutes bacterium UBA1422 (assembly GCA_002304835.1). GTDB lineage: Bacteria > Bacillota > Clostridia > Peptostreptococcales > Anaerovoracaceae > UBA1422. The sequence continues at coordinate 34,790 of DBPK01000022.1, read as the reverse complement.
GGAAAATGGAAGTGCGTTAAAACAATAAAAAGCAATAAGACATTGAGCTATACAAAGAAGAGCCTTAAGAAAGGCAAGAAGTATTATTATAAAATCCGTGCCTATAAGACATATGGCGGGCATACAGGCTATGCGGCGTACTCTTCCATCAAGTCAAAAAAATTATAGATCGTAGTACATGAGGTATCAGAAATGTTTAAGTGCAGAACATGCAAAAAAGAAGATCGGTTTGTATGGATAAAACTGAACAGGGCATTCATGGATGAAGAGATACAAGATGAAGATTTGTGGAACAACACACAGGAGGTTTCCCAAGAACGTTTTGAAAAAACCTTTGAAGAAGCCATGGGCCTTCCTGAAATGATAGACCTTTTACTTTTCGAGGCCGAAGGAGAAGTAATAGGATTTGCAAATCTTCTTACGATTTTCAGCGTGTGGACTCACGGGAAATCAATGGTTTTGGATGACCTTTATATAAAGCCGGAAGCAAGAGGCAAGGGATATGGAAAAGCAGCACTTTGTCAGATAGAAGAATTTGCAAAAGCAAAAGGATGTCAAAGGATACAGTTCCAGTCGGAGGTCACGAATCCAAATGCCAGAGAATTCTATAAGGCAGCAGGTTATATGCCATCCGATATGTATTTTTACGTTAAATACTTTTGATAAAAGATAACAGTAAGAGTGATTTGCATTTACAAAAAAGAAAAATAAAACCGGGAAGACATTGGCGACTTCCCGGTTTTATTTTTTCAAAAGAAGGCAGGATCAATACAATATATTTCACTTTCGATCATTCGAAGACAGCATTAAAAAGTTCGGATGAACTTTCCTCTGTCAAATCATATACTCCATCATCGTCCGGCTCGATTTCAACTGTGATAACCTTCGGCTCGCCGTAACCCACAGAAGTTGCATTCTCTATTATGTAGTCATAAAAATCGTTCCAAAAACTTTCGTATACTTCCTTTTCGGTTTTGAAAGCACCTTCATGTTCTTCTCTCCATTTTTGTGACCAGCTTTCCAGTTCATCCAACAGTTTAGAAGGGTATATCCTGACTTCAACAAAATAGGAATCGTCCTCTTCTGTATATTCTTCATTAACTTCGTACTCCATGGCTTTGAAGAATGCCTTTCCGGCTTCTCTCACCTTGTTTCTGTTCGCTTCGTTATCTTCAAACATGGCTTCGCCGCCGGCCGTATAGTTGCTGTCAACAAAATCGTCCAATAAATCTTCGTAATCCTCTTCCAGTTGTTCTTCTGTCAGTCCTGTGTTATCCAACATTTCTTCCGTCACTTCTCCGGTTTTAAGGTAGTTGAGCTGGCTGTCAACATAAGCACTGGGGTCAAAACTGCCACAACCCCAGAATGTAAAGGACATGATCATTACCAGAGATAACGGAATGAGTTTTGATATCATTCTTTTCATAGCTTTTCTCCTCTCAAGTTTAAGCGTTGTTATTGATACCTGAACGGATCGTCTCCTTGTCAAATGGCATCAGGTTTTAGCACAAAGCCCGCAGAAATGGATCTGCAGGCTTTGTTGATTTTATTCAGTTATACGATATCAAAATGTTGAGTACGAATTGAAAGAATTAAAAACGCTTAATGTAAATCCCAACACTCCAACAAAAATTACGATCCAAAGCACAAAGAATATAAGTGCAACAATAAAGCTTATAAATCCTGCTCTGTTCCATGCCTCCTGAGATTTTAAGAGTTCGGCCGGAGAAGAAAAAGCTCCTGTCTGCCACAGCCACTCATTAGCCTTTATACCACAGATGAATACCCAGACGATATTAAAAAGCGGTATCAAGCATAATAGAGGCAAGTATGTTCTGTGTCCTATGCCCCACCATATATTGAATGTGAATGCACCCCAATTCCATTTTTTTATTTCCGGAGGAAATGCCATGTAAGTATTATTTGGTGGAGGTGCCTGGTTTGACCCAGTATTCATATTATCTTCGTTATTCATAATGATCTCCCCTCTGTGAACACTACATTTTATATCATAATGGTAGCATATAACGAATTTTCTGTCAATTAATTTAGAGCTTGAAATCTTGGGGGTCCAAGCTTTTTTTATTTTTGATTTTTTGGATATGATGCAGCATATTTTTATAGTCAAATCATTAAATCGGTGGTAGACTTTTAATAAGTGTGAACGGTCCGTTAATACAGACACAAGCATATATAGGCGGAAGAAAAAAATGTGAAAATGTGGGGTATCGAAATGAACCAATTCAAAAACTTCGTAATCAAAATTTCCAAAGGAGCGATAAGCTCATTTCAGACATTTCCGGCATCGATGATCTGCGCACTTGCTTTTACTGTTGCTACCATGGTGCAAATCGAATCACCAAGCTGTGTTACCGTGGATCATTCCTTTCTGCAAAGCAGCCTTCACTGGGCATTGGGGCTTGGAGCACTGCTTAGTTTGACACTGGTCACTTTTGCCAGGAGCCGGTTCGACAAAAAAAGTTTTTTTGTTTTAGCAAATATAGTNNTCGATAGCTTTTTTTGCGCTTTACTACGCCGGAGGTATAGCCGCTTCAACAGGCTCTGATGCCAAAGTCCTTTCCGATCTGGCAACATCAAGAATGATCGTGGCCATGGTGGTCAGCGTCCTGGTATTTATAGTGCTGGCCTCTCACACAAAAGAGAAATATGATTTCCCCGGAGCGTTTTTTATGACTCATAAATCTTTCTTCATTTCTTTGCTTTACGGGGGAGTTATAATGGCAGGGGCAACGCTTATAGCAAGAGCTCTTCAGGCTTTGATTTTTCCGGAACTGGGAGAAACTCTCTATGCACATTTCGGGATCGTTTCAGCCTTTATAGCTTTTTCCATTTTTCTTGGCTATTTTCCGGATTTTCGAAAGGGCAGTGATGATCCTCACAGAGAAACTGCTCAGAAACAGCCGAGATTTATCGAAGTCCTTTTCGATTATATTCTGATCCCTGTTTTTGCCGCTCTCACTCTGGTGCTTTTGGGGTGGGCGATCAAAACCATCATAGGTGGAATGAGCATTTCNNGCGACTTACACTTTAGGCGGTTTGTGGCTCTATGTTATGGTAAGTGATCATAACAGGGCGGTGCCTGGATCATATCGTCGCTTTTATCCCATGGCAGCACTGGTGATCCTGGCTTTTGAAGCCTGGGCTCTCATTCANNAGCATCAGTGATACAGGGCTAAAGATCAGCGAGTACTTCTTTATTCTGCTGTGGCTCATAGCCACCGTTTCATCGATTTTACTGATAATCAAAAAAAGTAAAGCATTTTTTCCTGTTATATATTTGATATGTGCTCTTGCGGTGGTTTCTGTGCTGCCATTTATAGGATATCAGCCCGCAACTATCAGTTATCAGTCCGATCGTCTGGAAAAACTTTTGAGCGATGAAGAAATACTTAAGGACGGAGAGCTTGTACCGGCCCCATCAAAACCGGAACTATCCGTACGGGAAGATATAACAGATGCCGTATTATACCTGGCCGGATTTCCTGAAGACCGCTTGCCGTCCTGGTTTGATAAGGAACTGGAGAGAAATGATGTTTTCAAGGAAAAACTGGGTTTCGAACAGGCAATTGATATGGAGGATATGGGTGGCAGCGGCGATGGTCCCACGGGGTTTGTATCTATGGCTCCTTCGGCAATCGATATTTCGGACTATCAGTGGTCAGCAGTTTTCGGCAGGGAAGAAGGAAAAGATGATAATACGGTTGCCATCGAAGGGGAAAACGGTACCTATGATATATCCTGGATAATAAATGCCGATAATGGTATCCCCACCCTAAAGATCACCCTTGACGGCGATATCTTAATTAAAGAAACGCTGACATCCTATCTGGAAGAGACTGTCAAAAAGAATTTAGGAAGCAAAGATGGCCAGGGGGCTTTGGAAGACATGTCCCTTGAGATCAAAACAAATAAGATCGACGTGCTTTTGGTTTTTCAATATATTGAAGGGTATCCGGGACCGGACAATAACAGCATCTATTACAATCTTGAGCTGAATGCTGTTTATCTGAATGAAAAATAGGTCAAGGAAGGAGAGTATAATGGAAAATAAACATCTTTATATATTATGGACAAATGCAGATCCTGTTACTTCAGAAAATATGGTGCTTATGTATGCGACGAATGCGCTTTTGAACGGATGGTGGGATCGCATAACGGTCATAATATGGGGAGCAACACAAAAATTGGTGCTTGAAAATAAAGCCGTAAAACTCAAGATGGAAATCGCCGAACAAGCCGGTGTTGAATTCACAGCATGTCTGGCCTGCGCCATCAATCTTGGGACCCGCAAGGCTCTTGAAGACAGAAATATAGAAGTGATAAGGTGGGGCGAGAAGCTTACAGGCATAATGCAGAACGGAGAACATCTTTTAACAGTGTAAGATATTTATAAATATTTATGGAGTCAAGAAAAAAACACGAGGTCAAGTTGATTTATCTGGGGGGGGAAATATAAGGACGGAACGAAGATAGCCCAAATCATATACAGAAAATCAATTCTTTTCCTTGGTAAAAGTTCTTTTTTCATCACCAAATACTAACACCAATTTTTTCTCGCCAAGACTATCTACAGTTATCGTTTCATCTTCACCGGAATCAATGCTTTTCAGTGTAATAGTTTTAGTATCACTATCGTATGTATATTCATCATACAAATCATAATCATCAACGGCACTGCCCACACCATAATAATAAGAAAAGTGACCGTCGTCATTGAAGTTTATATATTCGCTGTCAACTTCTGTTGTTCTGGACCAGGATGTGCCTTTTAGCGGGTCATTGCCCGGATCCTTCAATAAAAAAATCCCTGAGATATCCTTGACAAAGAGAAATCGCAAAAGTATAATAAGTATAACTTATTATACTTGTATAAAAAACCAGATAAAACGGAGACTATGTTATGAAAAATAAAATGGAAAAAGAAGACAAATATATGGGCTCGGTCAAAGTTGGGCCTAAAGGGCAAATCGTTATTCCGAAAGAAATCCGTGAAATGTTTGAAATCAATTCCGGGGACACACTGGTGATTCTGGCAGATTCCAAAAAGGGTATCGCGATTGAAAGAATGTCATTTTTCAACAAGATCGCGGATGAGATATTAAATGGAAGAGGCAAAGAGATCTATCCTGAACATAGTGAAGAGGATAGTATGAGTTTTGCAAAAGGAATAAAGAAACAAAAAGAAGATGAAGAGGGCAAGAAATGATAGCCATACAGACAGAGGATCTTACAAAAAAATATAAAGAAAAAGTTGCAGTAAATTCTCTCGATTTGCTTGTTGATCGGGGAGAATTATTTGCTTTGCTCGGAGTGAACGGCGCAGGTAAAACCACAGTAATAAAAATGCTCTCATGCCTTATCAAACCAACAAAAGGAGATGCAACAGTATTTGGGAAAAGCATTATCTCAGAATCATTTAAGGTAAAAGAAATGATAAACGTTTCGCCTCAGGAAACCGCAATAGCTCCAAATTTGACGGTTAGAGAGAATCTTGAATTTATTGCAGGTATACATGGCAATGACAAAAAGAGTGCCGGGGAAAAGGCAAATCAAATAATATCATCCTTTGGTCTAGAAGAAATAGCAAAAGACAGAGCCAGAATATTGTCCGGAGGATGGCAGAGGCGTCTTAGTATTGCAATGGCATTGATATCTGAACCACAACTATTATTTCTGGATGAGCCTACTCTCGGACTTGATGTTATTGCAAGAAGAGAACTCTGGAACGTTATCAATAAAATGAAAGGAAAAGTGACGATCATCCTGACCACTCATTATTTGGAAGAAGCAGTTTATTTGTCAGACCGTATAGGGATAATAGTAAAGGGAGAGTTAAAGGAAACCGGAACAGCTGAAGAACTCATAAAAAAGACCGGTGCCAAAACTTTTGAAGATGCTTTCATTACGATCTCAGGAGAAGGAGATGCTATCATATGAAGACAATGGCACTTGCTACACGAAACAGTAAAGAGATTTTGAGGGACAAGTTGAACCTGGCCTTTGGTCTTGGGTTCCCGGTTGTTTTACTGCTACTTTTAACGGCGATCCAATCCAATATACCGGCAGAAATATTTGTAATTGATCAGTTGACTCCCGGAATTGCCGTTTTCGGACTGTCATTTATTTCACTTTTTTCCGGGATGCTTATCGCGAAAGACAGAACCAGTTCATTGATGTTGCGTTTGTTTACATCTCCCCTTACACCCGGCAATTTTTTATTCGGGTATACTATCCCGTTATTGCCAATGGCCGCGTTACAGGTGGGAGTTTGTTTTTCTGTTGCCTTTTTTCTGGGACTGACCATTGATATAAATGTTATGCTGGCCATTATTGTATTGATCCCTGCGATGGTTTTATTTATTGGCATTGGTTTACTTTGCGGCAGTGTATTTACCGATAGGCAGGTGGGCGGAATTTGCGGGGCATTATTGACAAATTTATCCGCATGGCTTTCCGGGACCTGGTTTGATCTGGATCTTGTCGGAGGAACTTTTAGATCTATTGCAGAGCTACTGCCTTTTGTACATGCTGTTGACGCAGGACGTGCTGCGATCTCAGGTGAATATGCCGCCATATTGACCCATCTATTTTGGGTAATAGGATATGCTGTTGTTGTAACGGTCATTGCTATCATAGTTTTCACTGGAAAAATGAACAGTGATAACAACTGATCCGCAACTTGTTTTTAAAAAATAAGTTTTGCTTATAGAAACAAAATCTTAAGACGTTTCTTTAAGCAGAAAGAATTTAGTTGGTGGCGTTAAAAGGCAAATGAGATTTGAAATTAAGAGTTTGTATGATGG
>DBPK01000022.1:0-27917 GCA_002304835.1 Firmicutes bacterium UBA1422 | reverse complement strand
GACAGTAGCTGGGGGAGTATATACTCGATTATTGGAAGCATAGTGCTAACATGTGGCATTTTCCAACTGCTTAAAAATCACAAATATCGGATCATTTGTGCTTTAGCGTGCTTCTTGATATTGATTTGTGGATTGCTAACAGTGGATTACATAGCTGTAAGGGCAGGAGGACAGGTACCGAGATTTGCTTATGAGAAAATTTACACATCCGATTCAGACGGAGACATTACCTACAAAGCCCCATTTTACACTGTTGTATGGCATAATGTTGATACAGATAATGAGTATATAGAAATCCAATAACTTAAATTCATACGGACTCGAAATCCCTCTTAAAAGAGCAAAAATGACAAACACCCCTAAATATATAGGGGTGTTTGTTATTGGTACACCATCGGGGGTTCGAACCCCGGACACCNNATTAAGAGTCAGGTGCTCTGCCAGCTGAGCTAATGGTGCACACGCATATATTTAGTCTGCATACCTGATGCGGGTTTTTATTGATCTAAAAAGAAAAAAGCAAACCGCAAATGGCGCAGGCGTTGGGTTGATGTGCCGTGGTTTTGGCACATTGAAAAGTTTATCATTTCAATGGGCAGGTTGTCAACAAAAAACAGCAAAAAGCACAAGGTTGCTTTTTATGCTTTGCGTTGCAAACACAAGGGTTGTGTTGTATAATACTAAAGAGTGTACGCAAAATCAGAAGCACATTGGGAGTATCACGGTATGGATGCAGGAAATTACTGGAGCACAGAAACACTTATTGTTATAGGGATCGGTGTTTTTGTCTTGTTTTCATTACTGGGGATAGTGATATGGAACAAAAAAAGCAGTATACAGGTCAAAACCCTCAAGAGCATTGATGTTACACTAAAAGAAGATCAGGAGATCACAGCTGAAGAGAATGAAACGGCCATAGAGAAGGAAACCGATGCAAATATAAAAGAATCAGAAGCAGCAGTCGCATCAGGCGATCCGGAAGCTGAAGGGAAGTCAAATAAAGAAAACAGCGGCAATGTTGCAAAAAGCGGCAGGGCATATACAAGAGAGGAACTTGAGCAGCAAATAAAACACTGACTGGGAGGGAAATTATGTATTGCAGAAATTGCGGTAGACCCTTACTTGAAGGAGACAGGTTTTGTGCTAATTGCGGTAGCAAAGTAGTTAAGGACATTATAAGTATGGATAAAAAGACCGAAGAAGAGAGGGACAGTTTTGAACAGATTTTCTATGCCGGCGAGAAAAAAGTTGCTGACAGATTCAAGGTGGAACCGCCTTCTGAAGATTTCAAATGGGATGTTTATACATTTCCGGGACACCAGATAAAGAAAACAGAAGACATAGACTTTGACTGGGGTGATACCGGAATGTTCAAAAAAATCCCGGATAACCAGCCGGAGATCGCCTTTGGAGAGGACATGGGTTCACTGGAAGAGACAGAACATGAAACCATAAGCGAGGTACCCGGGAGAGAAGAGGGGTCCTGGGAATACGCACCGGGAGCGACTGAAGAGCAGGCACATGAATCGGCAGAAGAGCAGGCACTGGAAGCGGCAGAAGAGCAGTCCACCCCTGAAGAGTCAACATTTACAGAGAGCCTGACAGATGGTCTTTCAGAAGAAGAACAAAAATTTGAAGACGCCTACCTTGAAGAGACTGAACAAACATCTCAGACAGGTGTAACAGAAGAAGAACTGGAGAAAGAACTTTTCGATGACAGGAAAACAACAAGAGTTGACAAGTTTTATACGTTCAACAAAAAGAATGAAGAATTCCAGGAGCTTTTAGATAAAGAATATGAAAAATTCAAAAGAGGAGAACTTCTTAGTGAAGAGGGATCAGAAACCGGGCAAGGAGTTAATGGAGGAGGAGAAGACTGGCCCGAATTCAATCCGGCAGAGCACATAGAAGAAATGGCCAGGGCAAGGGAAGCATTTTTTGATGATGAGCCCGAAATTGACAACGAGCCGGGAATTACCGGGAAGCCGGAATCTATACAACCGGAAGAAACCCAGCCGGAAGCAACAAGACCGGAAGAGAAAAAGCCTGAAGAACCTGACCGGCCGGCGACAGCAGAAAAAGAAGATAAATGGGCAGCTTTTGAGAATTACTCTGAAGAAGAAGAAAAAAAGGAAAAAAAGTCCGGCAGTAAAGCCGGGAAAATAGTAATAACTATATTGGTCATACTGCTTTTTGTCCAGGTGGCGCTTTTGGGGATAAGGTTCTTTGCTCCGGAAAGCACAGTGGCGCAGTACGTGGATGAAAAAGCGCAGGTCGTTCTGGATCTGTTCAAGTGATGTTAGTATTAGCCTGGGGGACAGGCATTTCAAGGAGGGACAAGTTTTGAAAGAAGAAAAGAAAAAAAGAAGATTTGGAATAAAAGGAATAATTATAGTAGTGCTTCTCATAATCCTTTTGATGGTAAGCCTTATTCAGTTCTTTACAGACTGGATGTGGTTTGGAGAAATGGGATATGTAAGTGTTTTCTTTACTAAGCTTTTCACGCAGCTTAAAATAGGGATACCGACATTTATCATAATAACTTTCCTGGCTTATATTTATTTCAAATTCCTCAAGAGAGGTTATTATAACAAAATAGAATCAAATGACCCTGTGGAAAATCCCAGGGTAATAAATCTTATTTCATGGGGACTGGCGGCTATCTTTGGCGGTATTGTCACCTTTTTTGCCGTTTCTCAACTTTGGTTCAAAGCATTGCAGTTTTTCAACAGCACGGATTTCGACATCAAAGACCCGCTCTTCAAAAATGATGTTTCATTTTATACATTTAAATTGGAGTTTATAACAGGAGTAAACAATCTGTTGATCGGAGTTCTGGTGATTTTCCTTATCATGACACTTGTATATTATCTTGTACTGATGTCCACAAGAAAACCCCGGGTCTTTGAAACTGAGGAAGGCCAACCAGAAGAAGAACAGGAAAGATATGACGGCAGTGAAGGTTTCAGCGGCGGCCAGGGCGGATTCAAAAGCGACAATATTTTCGGTAGCTTCGGAAGTGCTTTCAGCCAGTTTGGCAAAAACTTCAACAAAAATATCAACAGGGCACCAAGACAGAGAAAGCAGTTTGATGACGAAAATATAAGAGAATTGCTTACCATAGCGTCTAAACAGTTGATAATCGTAGGCGCATTGTTTTTTCTTATGCTGGGTACGCATTTCTTCCTAAAACAGTATTCTCTCCTTTTCGGATCCACGGGAGCTGTATATGGAGCCGGCTTCACAGATATAAATATTACTCTTTGGGTCTACAGGATACTTATGGGACTTGCTTTACTGGGAGTAATATTATTTATAGTCGGTGTATTAAAAAAGAGATTCAAAATCATATTTACCATACCGGTAATAATGATAATCGTGGGAGTTGTCGGCATGGGAGCAGGTATGCTCGTACAGAATTTTGTGGTATCTCCCGACGAGATAAACAAAGAGAGCAAGTACCTGGAGAGAAACATAGAGTATACTCAATATGCTTATGACCTGAATGAAGTTGATACAAAACCGTTTGCGGCAAACTATGATCTGAGTACAGAAGACATAAAAAACAATGAAGCCACTTTTTCCAATATAAGAATAAACGACTATTTACCGGCGGAGAAATTCTATAATCAGACCCAGAGTATAAGACAGTATTACACATTCAATGATGTGGATGTAGACAGATATATGGTGAACGGAGAATACACTCAAACATTCCTTTCCACCAGGGAGATAGATGAAACAAAGATAAGCGAGACATGGATAAACACTCATCTAAAATATACTCACGGATATGGAGTTACAATGTCCCGGGTGGACAAGATAACAGAAAGCGGCCAGCCTGATATGCTTGTGGACAATATACCTCCCGAATCAAATGTCGATGAGATCAAGATAACAAGGCCGGAAACATATTTCGGAGAATCAACTAATAATTACATAGTAGTCGGTACAGATGAAGATGAATTTGATTACCCTGACGGAGACAAAAATGCCTATACCAGATATGAAGGTTCGGCAGGCATCAAACTCAATCCGCTCAGCAGAGTACTTTTCGCTATAAGAGAAAGAAGTCTGAAACTTCTGGTATCATCAAACATAAACAGTCAGTCCAGGATAATAATCAACAGAAATATAAAACAAAGAGTAGAAACGATAATGCCTTATCTGGCATATGAAGATGATCCTTACATGATTACTGCCGATGGCAAACTTTACTGGATGATAGATGCTTATACTACCAGCGACAAGTATCCGTATTCCGAACCCTACGATTCGGAGACCATGATGAATTATATAAGGAATTCGGTGAAAGTTGTAATAGACGCATATAACGGAGATGTAAGCTATTATATAGTTGATGAGAGCGATCCGATAGCACAGACCTTCAAAAAAATCTATCCGAAACTTTTCAAAGATTTTGATGAAATGCCGGAAGGACTCAAATCCCATATAAGATATCCGAACACTATGCTGGATATACAGGCAGATGTATATCAGCGTTATCATATGTCGGATGTAAAGGTGTTCTATCAGAACGAAGACCTTTGGGAAATAGCCAATGAGATATACGGCACAAGCGAAAAAGAAATGACTCCCAACTATTATATACTGAATCTTCCGGGAGAAAAGAAAGAAGAGTTTGTCAACACCATTGCCTACACTCCCAAGGATAAGAGAAATATGATGGGACTGCTGCTGGCAAGGAATGACGGGGACAATTACGGGAACCTTGTTCTGTTCAAGATGCCAAAGAGCAAGATAGTATACGGGCCCATGCAGGTGGAGGCAATGATAGACCAGAGCACTGAGATATCCAAAGAATTTTCCCTTTGGGATTCTTCGGGTTCGGCTTACAGCAGGGGCAATATGTTCATACTACCGATAGAAGATTCCCTGCTATATGTTGAACCGGTATATCTGGAAGCGACCAATTCCAGCATACCTGAAGTCAAGAGAGTCATAGTGGTTTATGGGGATAAGATCGCCTATGAATCAACTTTGGGCGAATGTCTGAACTATCTGTTCGGTGAAGGCAGTGATGCCGCCACCAGCCCGACAGGCCAAGAAAAGAGCGGCACCGAAGAGGATACCGGCGGCGATCAGGTACTCAGTCAGAGTGACTTGATAGAAAAGGCCAATGAGGCATTCAACAATGCTCAGGAAGCACAGCAGGACGGAGATTGGGCCGGATACGGCAGATATATGGATGAACTTGAGAAATACCTGAGTCAGCTTCAGTAAAAAGAATAGACTTAAAAAAGAACAGACTTAAAATCAGAGTCTACAGAAAAAAGGATATGGAGAGGCATTCTTTGCCGTTTCTTCGGTGAAGAATGCTTTCCCTATTATATTTTGCGAAGGGAGAAGATAATGTTTGAATTTGATCTAGACAAAATGCTTTTTAATATACCGGCAGGAAAACACGACATAAAAGAAATAAAGGAAGTTTTGAAAGTGCATCCTGAAGTGAAATTCGTATCTCTTGTGGGTCTTGACATAGGCGGACATGATACAGACGAAAAGATACCTGTAAAAGCTTTTATTGACAACATCGAAAGATTCCTTGAGCATGGTGTCCAGACAGACGGTTCAAGCGTTGTACTCCCCAAAATAGCCGATCTAAATAATGCAAAGGTCGATATAATACCTGATGTTGATGTAAACTGGTATGTAGATCATAACCTGAAACATATAGATCTTAAAACGGGACTGCCCGTTGGGACTTTGAGGATCCCTTCTTTTCTTTTGCATAATGACGTCAATGAAGTGGGTTCCAGAGTTATTTTGAGAGACAGTGTGATCGCATTCAAAAAAACCCTGATGGAAATGCTCAAAGAAAATCCATATGTCTTCGATAATATGGACATAAAAAAAGCCTCCGATATTGAGGATATCGTTTTGACAAGTGCCACCGAATTGGAGTTCTGGGTCAAAACTCCTGATGAAGAAGCAGACAGAGAGCAGCTGACAACGGCACAGATACTAAAAGAGCAATACTGGAAAAGGACAATAGGGCCCGTAAGGACTGCCCTGGAAAAATCCATAATAGTACTTGATAAATATGGATTTGAGGTGGAAATGGGCCATAAAGAAGTTGGCGGAGTAAAGGCCAAAATGGGACACTCCGGACATTATGATCACGTTATGGAACAGCTGGAAGTTGACTGGAAATATTCTACCGCCATGCAGGCTGCCGATAACGAGAATCAGGTCAAATACGTGATAAGGGATGTTTTTCGGATGTACGGTCTTGATGTGACATTCACTGCAAAGCCCATGGAAGGCATTGCGGGCAGCGGAGAACATACTCATATCGGTGTGGCGGCAAAACTGAAAAACGGTAGAACCGCCAACATGTTCAGCCCAAAGGACATGTCAAAAGACTTTCTGAGTCCTGTGGGTTTCGGAGCATTAATGGGGATATTAAAAAACTATGAAGTTATCAATCCATTTGTTTCATCCAGCAACGATTCTCTTAACAGACTCAAACCCGGATATGAAGCTCCGGTATCTATAGTAACTTCCCTGGGTCATGAAGTTGACAAGCCATCGAGAAACAGAACAGTGCTTACCGGTCTTGTAAGAGATATCAATGATCCCCTGGCTACAAGATTTGAGCTTAGATCACCAAACCCCAAAAGCAATACCTATTTGGTGCTGGCCTCGTCTTATATGGGCATGCTCGATGGGATCGAAGCTGCGCTGAAAAACAAAAAAACTTCAAAAGACCTGGAAAGCTCCATTTCCAAGAATTACGGACAAAGGGATTTTTACTTGGAAAAAGACAGAGTATACAGAACAGAAAAAGATGTTTTTGATGAATATACCCAGAAAGAAAGAGACAAGTTTTTCGGCAAAGCCCCCCGTACTGTCTGGGAGAATCTTTGTGCCTTTGAAGATCAGGAAGAAAAAATCAAGATATTCCGAAGAGAAAATGTCATGGATGATGCCATCCTGGAGTCATATAAAGAAGCAATACTGGGACAGTGGGCAACAGAGCTACATAACAGGATAGTACCAAACACAATGAATCTTATCAGATCCACCGTTAAATGTCATAATGACACAGACAGCGTTGATTACGACGTGGCATACTGGGGAAGAATCAATAAGATAAGAAATGAGCTGGGCAGAGACACCCTTTCGGAACAGTGTCTTCTTACCAAGATAGTCAAAGCTCTGGAAAGAAAGAATTATAAAAATGCATCTTCACTGCAAATAAAAATGCAGAAAAGAGTTGAAGAACTGGTTGAATTATATACCATATACAAAAAAAATCTATTTTGATCTGCTTAAGGGCAGAAGCTTTGAACATCAAGTCAGAGCAGGGAGAAGAAAATGTTAGACATCAAAAGAATCAGAGAGGATTTTCAGGCAGTAGAAAAAGCCGTTGGATCCAGAGGAAAAGGAAGTTTCGGACTTGAAAATGTAGTCGAGCTGGACAAAAAAAGAAGGCAGCTTCTTGCTGAAGTCGAGCAGATGAAAAGTAAACAGACAAAGGATTCAAAAGAGATCCCGAAATTGAAAAAAGAAGGAAAAGACATCTCTTCGCTTATGGCAGAAATGAAAAAACTGTCGGATGACATAAAGACCCTGGATGATCGTGTCAGTGAAACAGAAAAAGACCTAAAAGATGCTTTGCTTGGTATACCCAATACACCTGCCAATGATGTGCCCTGCGGAATCGATGAAAATGATAATGTTGAAGTCAGGAAAGTGGGGAAACCCCGCAAATTTGATTTTGAACAAAAAGCTCACTGGGATGTGGGAACGGATCTTGGTATACTGGATTTTGAAAGAGCGGCCAAAGTTTCCGGTGCCAGGTTCACTGTGTACAGAGGGATGGGTGCGAGGCTGGAAAGATCGGTGATCAATTTCATGCTGGATCTGCATACGGAAGAGCACGGATACAAAGAGATCCTGCCCCCTTTCATGGTCAACAGAGAGGCCATGACCGGGACCGGGCAGCTGCCGAAATTTGAAGAGGATATGTTTCATATACCGGCCAAAGACTTTTTTCTCATACCCACTGCGGAAGTACCTCTTACAAATTTAAGGGCGCAGGAGATAATGCCTGAAGAAGAGCTCCCGGTATACTACACCGCATATACACCATGCTTCAGAAAGGAAGCGGGCTCTGCCGGAAAGGACACCAGAGGCCTCATAAGACAGCATCAGTTCAACAAAGTCGAAATGGTGAAATTCGTTGATCCAAAGACATCTTATGAGGAATTGGAAAAGTTGACTGCCGATGCGGAGGAAGTTCTGAAAAAACTCAAGATACCTTACAGGGTAATTGTTTTGAGTTCGGGAGATCTGGGATTTTCATCCGCAAAAACCTATGATATAGAAGTATGGATGCCAAGCTATGAAAAATATGTAGAAATATCTTCCTGCAGCAATTTCGAAGATTTCCAGGCTCGCCGGGCAAATATAAGATTCAGACCGGAAGAAGGGGGCAAACCTCAGTTCGTCCATACATTGAACGGATCAGGACTGGCGGTGGGAAGGACTGTTGCTGCTATTCTTGAAAACTACCAGCAATCTGACGGATCTGTGGTAGTCCCGGAGGTTCTGAGAGAGTACATGGGTACGGACATTATAAAATAGTTGTTTTATTTCAAACTGAAAATCTGTATTATTAACCGAAACAAAAATTATTCTCCCGGCGAAGAAAAGGAGGCAAAATGTCATTTAAATTACAAGAGTATATTGAACCTGATTTTAGTATAAATGGTTTTGTGAATGCTCCCGATGCGGTACTTATGCCCTGCCCCAGGGATATGGCAGCACCGGACAATTACCATGCCACTTCAATATTTCCTGAATACTTCAAAATCAAGGGCAAATGGATACTGGCTGAAGAATCAAGAATGGACTGCCTGCCGGTATATGAGGACGGTAAAATATATATAAGGGAGTTCAGGAATCTGGTAAAGGGAGACTTGGTGGTGACCGGCAGGAGTGAAGACTGTGAAGAGGGCATATATGTGCATTCTCACTGTTTTCATCAGGAAGCCTATGATGTGGACAAATCCTTTTCATTCAGACAGGGAAGGACCCGCGAGACCGGGTTTTCCTGTGACTATGATTTTCTCTATGAACTAATGGAACACGAAAAGAAAAACGGCAATATACTTTGGGTGCTCGGCCCCGCATGTGCCTTTGATCAGGAAGCAAGACTGGCTTTTTCAAAGCTTATATCAAACGGGTATGTGGATGCACTCCTCGCGGGGAACGCTCTTGCCACCCACGACCTTGAAGCCGGCTATCTGGGCACTGCCCTTGGTGCGGATATATATAATCAGAGACATCATTACAACGGACATTATAATCATATAGATACAATAAACAAAGTCAATCAGCACGGTTCCATAAAGGAATTTATCCAAAAGGAAAACATAAAAGACGGTATAATATATTCATGTGTAAAGAATAATATCCCCTTTGTTTTGAACGGATCCATAAGGGATGACGGACCTCTTCCCGAAGTTCTTGAACATACTTATATCGGTCAGGATACGATGCGCAAGCACATAAGGAAGGCAACAACAGTAATAGGCATGGCAACCACACTTCACACCATTGCCACAGGAAACATGACTCCTGTTTTTCGTGTTATGGCCGACGGGACAAAAAGACCCATATATTTTTATATAGTTGATACTGCGGAATTTGCCGTAAACAAACTTTCCGACAGAGGAAGCCTGGGGTCAAAGGGGATAGTAACCAATGTCCAGGACTTCGTGATCAACCTGTGCAAAGGTCTTTGTCCAAAATAGCGGAGAGAAATCAATGATATCAAAAAAGATGCAGCCTTTGATGGCAAATAACTCGGCCATACGAACAATGTTTGAAGAAGGCGATATTATGAAAAAAAAATACGGAGAGGAGAATGTATATGATTTTTCTCTCGGAAACCCGAATGTGCCTGCGCCGCCTGAAGTGAAGCAGGCAATTTTGGATATACTTGAAGAGGAAAGATCACAGGTCCTGCACGGATACATGAGCAATGCGGGATTTGAAGATGTAAGAGAAGCGGTCGCTCTGCATATGAACAAAACACAGGGGACGGAGTTTTCCGCCCGAAATATAATAATGACTGCCGGGGCCGCCGGGGGTATCAATGTGGCATTGAAGACCATAATGGATCCCGGGGAAGAAGTAATTATTTTCAAACCATATTTTCTTGAATACAACTGGTATGTAAACAACTTTGACGGAAAAGTCGTTCAGGCGGAAACAGATCCCTGTTTTCAGCCGGATCTTAAAGATCTCGAAAACAAGATAAATAAAAAAACGAGAGTATTGCTTTTGAATTCACCCAACAATCCCACGGGGGCCATATATTCTGAAGAAACAATAAAAAAAATCGCCGGGATACTGATTAAAAAACAGAAAGAACTGGGAAGGACATTATTTATACTGGCAGACGAACCCTACAGGGAGCTTGTATATGACGGAAACGAAGTGCCCTGTATAATGAATTTTTATCCCAATACTATAGTTTCCTACTCCTACAGCAAGACCCTCTCCCTTCCGGGAGAAAGGATAGGATATCTTGTCATACCCGATGAGCTTGAAGAAAGCAGTCTGGTTATAGATACTGCAGCCAATGCCAACAGGATAGCCGGATTCGTGAATGCTCCTTCGCTTCAGCAGAAGATAGTAAAAAAATGCGTTTCAGCCAGAGCCGATGTGGCATATTATGACCGGAACAGGAAGGCTCTTTATGACTTGATAACAGACTGCGGGTTCCAATGTGTAAAACCACAGGGGGCTTTTTACCTTTTCGCCAAATCCCCGGTGTCCGATGAAAAAGAATTCTGCAAGACAGCAAAAAAATATAATATAATAATGGTGCCCGGCTCATCATTTGCATCACCCGGGTATGTAAGACTGGCATATTGCGTTTCATATGAGACAATACTTGCTTCCATGGATGCCTTCAAAAAACTTGCAGCGGAATATAAATAAGAGAGAATTATCATGAAAGAAATGTTAAAAGATTTTTTGATAAACCATGCCGACAAACATACGGTATCATATCACATGCCCGGACATAAGGGATCTGCAATATATAAAAAATACGGATACGGCCAATTTCTTGAAAGGTTTATGGACTGCGATATAACAGAAATACCCGGGGCAGACAACCTTTTTCAGGCGGAAGGACTGCTAAAAGAAGTACAGGAAAAATATGCCCGCCTTTATGATGTGGAAAGGTCATATCTTCAGATAAACGGGACCAGTGGAGGCCTTATTGCCGCCATACTTGCCTGCGTCCCACAGGGAGGCAAAATAATTATGGCAAGGAATTGCCATAAATCCGTGTTCAATGCATTGACACTGGGAAATATAAAGCCGATATATGCACATACTGCCATAATTGATGAGTACGGCATAACAGGACCGATACAGGTTTCTGAAGTAGAACGTCTGCTTGAAGAAGCTCCCGATGCGGAAGCTGTCATATTGCCCAGCCCAAATTATTACGGTATATGCAGTGATATAAAAGCGATTTCTGAAGCCGTGCATAAAAAGGGCAAACCGCTGATAGTCGATCAGGCCCATGGCGCACATCTTCATTTTTTCAATAAGTTCGGTCAGGGCAGAGATATGCCCCCATCTGCCGAGGAAGCCGGAGCTGATATAACTGTTAACAGCATACACAAGACCCTGGCATCATTCACTCAGTCGGCAGTGCTTGATTTCAATACGGATATTGTGGATAGATATGTACTTGAGGACAAGCTGCAGGCAGTTCAAAGCACCAGCCCTTCCTATATACTAATGGCCGGTCTTGAAATAAATGCTGAAATCCTTGAAAACCACGGGCCTGAAACAATGAAACAGTGGAAAGAAAATATCGAATGGTTTTATAATAAGTCGGCCGAAATAAAAGAATTAAAAGTAATGAGGGAGATAAAAAAAACAGAAAACAGAAGCTGTGCAAGAGAGAAGAACGGCACAGCAGATATGGATATAACAAAAATCAACCTGGATATGAGTTCCTGCGGCATAGATGGCGCAAAACTGGAAGAACTGCTAATAGAAAAAAATATCTATACGGAGCTATATACAGGGAATATCCTTATGTGTATGACGGGAATAGGTAATACCAGAGAAGATCTTCAAAAACTTTTTGATGCCTTGAGAGATATTGCGAAACAAGCCAAAGGAACCGTCTCAAAAACTAAAAAAACAAAAGTTGAAATACCTTCACCGGGCAGACTGTTTCCGGTACCCGGGGTCAAAGAGTATGTGGATCTTGGCCATGCTACTGGAAGGGTATGCGCTTCTTCCCTTATACCTTATCCTCCGGGAGTTCCTTTTGTATGTCCCGGAGAGGAAATAACCGAAGAGATTGCCGATTACATAAAAAGCCTGAGAGATGTGGGAGAAAAGGTGGTGGGAGTTAATGATAAGGGAATGATACTTGTGGGGAAAAAAGAATAGTGTATTATTATTAAACAGAGTTGCAATATTAGATAGACATCAAACGGTATTATTTGATAATATGTAAAGAAAATAAACATTAATTCAATGAGTGTTTATTTTTTTTACATAAAAAAGTCTGAAAATTGTTAAAAAAATCACTTTTCCACGAAAACGGCATGGATACTGATAATTTTCTAGACACAGAAATTGGCATAGTATTTGCTTTATAGATATGAGAGATGTTGTTATGGCATCTGCATCGGATACCGGAGGTGAAAAGTTGTCTTATAATCCTTTCTACAATATAGAGAACTCAGAATTGCTGGGTTATGAATATGCATGGGTGAATTATATAAAAAACAATGTAATCCCTGAAGGAATCATTCCCAAAGAGATACTGGAATCCTGGAGCAGATGCAGAGCCCTTGGGCTTGGCGCCCTGGCGGGGAGCATAGATCCCCATATGATAAGTGACGAGGAACTGGCCGGGAGAACAGAAGAAAACAGTGACTTTCTGAATGCCGCAAGACATGTAACACAGGAAATGCTTTCCATGCTTTCCGAAGAAAGTGTACAAATGTGGATAGCAGACAAAGATCGTGTAATACTGCTTGATTTCGGCAAGCAGGATACAAAGGTCGATAAAGATGTCAAAGGAACAAGCAATGCGGAGGAGCACATAGGTACTAACAGCATTGATCTTTGCATAAGTCTGGGAAAACCCGTAAGTGTTGTTGGTGCCCAGCACTATTGTCAGGAATATCATAAGAGAGCATATTATGCCGCACCGATCAGGAGGCGCAAAAACGAAATAATCGGAGCGATCGGGCTTGGTGTTCTGTGTGAAGAAATGAATAATTACATGCTGGCTATGATAGCAGTTGCTACCAGAACGATTGAAAATGAAATAACACTTTTGAAAAACAATGCCATAATATTTCAGCATAACAAAGAAAAACAAAGCATATTGGACTCGGTAACGGACGGAGTGATCCACGTGGACAAAGAACAAATAATAACGCAGGCAAACCTTCAGATGATGGAAATGACCGGTCTTGAAAAAGAAGAGCTTATCGGACAGCACATAAGCGTTGTAGAAACACTTCCGACAATAAACAGTATAGAAAAAAATATTGAATATGCAGAAAAAGATCTGAGGGTAAAAGTAAAAAGCAAGACCGGTTATTTCAGCTGCTTTCTTAACAGAAATATAATAAATGAAGAGGATCCTGAAAGCAAAAGTATAATATGGATATTCACGGAAATAAATGAGATACAGGAACTGGCAGACAAAATAAGCTTAGCCAATCGTGCATTTTTTACTTTCGAAAATATTATTGGGGATACAAGAGACATAAAACAGACAATTGCACTGGCAAAAAAAGTCGCGGCATATGAAGCAAGAGTCATTTTGGAGGGTGAAAGCGGTACGGGAAAAGAAATACTGGCACAGTCAATACACAATGACGGCCAGAGAAAAAACGGACCCTTTGTTGCCGTTGACTGCGGAGCCATACCAAGGGAATTGCTGGAAAGCGAAATGTTCGGATATGAAGAAGGTGCATATACCGGAGCTAGAAAAGGTGGAGCAAGGGGTAAATTCGAACTGGCAAACAAAGGCACACTTTTTCTTGACGAAGTAAGCAATCTCCCCCTTGAGATGCAGGCAAAACTGTTAAGGACCCTTCAGGAAAACAAAATAGTAAGGATCGGGGGAGACAGACCGATACCAATTGACGCACATATCATGGCGGCAACAAACAAGGATCTAAAAGAAGAAGTGGCAAACGGGACATTCCGTGAAGATCTTTTTTACAGGCTTGACATAGTTCATATAAAAGTTCCGGCATTAAGAGAAAGAAAAGCAGATATACCGCTTATCGTAAATAATTATATCAAGATCAACAGTGCCAGACTTCATAAAAAAGTCAAAGGACTCGACGAAGAGGCAATGAAAACCCTTATGGCATTCAACTGGCCTGGGAATGTAAGACAGCTCAATAATGTAATAGAAAGAATGATGATACTTACCGATAAGGAAATAATGACAAAAGATGCAATACCTCCTGAAATCAAAAGTCCATCTTCGGAAACCTTCTATGAAGCCATAAGGTCCGATGATATCGATTCTCTTGATGTGGTCAACAGAAAATATATAAAAAGAGTTGTTGAGCAGTTTGGCGGAAACATAAAAAAAGCATCTGAGAGATTGGGCATAAGCAGAGCGACAGTATACAGATATCTGGAGAAATAGATATGTCAGATAAGAAAAACAACCAAAAAAATCCATATGATATGGCCATCGTGAACGGTACAGTCATAGATGTTGTACAGGAGAAGTTTGTTAAAAAAAACATCGGCATAACAAACGGAAAAATCGAAAAACTTACAACAGAAAAAATATCGGGCAAAGAAGTTATTGATGCCCAGGGACTTCTTATATCACCGGGATTCATAGACTTCCATTCTCATGTGGACGGAAACTCATATTCTGCGGCCTGCCTGGTCAAACAGGGGGGGACCACCACACTGGGAGGAGAAAGAGAACTCAGCAGCAAGAGCATAAGCCGGGTGGAGGATGGCTTTGTCATAAACCAGGGATTTTCCATTTCTCAGTCCTTTGTTCTAAGAAGAGCCGTTGGTATAACCAACCCCAAAAGACCTGCAAATTCTGAAGAAATAAGTGCCATGGTTGATCTGGCAAGAAGATTCATGGAATATGGGGCCTTTGCCATATGCTTCGGGCTGGAGCTGGTACCGGGGACTTCCTTCGATGAGATACTGGCACTTTCAAAAGTTGCAAAAGAATATGAAAGACCCATAATGGTACATTTGAGAAAGGACGGTAAAGAAGCCCTTCAGTATTTTGAAGAGATAATACAAGTGGCAGAGCTTACAGGGGTAAGCGTACAGATACTACAGCTCATGTACATGGTGGGCATAGGCGGAGCCATGCCCATGGCTCTTGAAATAATAGAAAAAGCCAGAGCAAAGGGCCTTGATATAATGGCAGACAGCGGTGTATATGCAGCCTATTCGGCCTGTATAGGTACCGGCATATTTGAGAAAGGCTGGGAAAAGGAATATGGTGACACATCAACGGAAGATCTTTTGATTTCTTCCGGCATACATGTGGGGGAATACTGCAATGATGAGCTTTTTGAGACACTCAGAAGTGAATTTCCCGAAACACTGGTAACAGCTTTTGTGTGTGATCCGGAAGCCATTTCCATGGCGCTCAAAAAAGATTATGTTTATGTATCAACAAATGCTGCAGACGGACCCCATTATCCCGGCATAGGAGCTCCGGAAGTGGCAGGCACATATCCAAGGCTTCTGGGCAAATATGTAAGGGAAGAAAAAGTGATCTCGCTTATGGAAGCCATAAAGAAAATAACGATTCTGCCGGCAAAAAGATTCGGTATCAGAGAAACAGGTCATATAGAAGAAGGAATGAATGCGGATATAGTTATTTTTGATGAAAATACCATAATCGACAGAGCTGATTTTATCGGGATAGGAAGACCCGACACTCCGCCGGAAGGAATAAAAGCAGTGATAGTAAACGGTAAAAAAGCCGTGGAAAACGGATATCTTACAGAAAATATATGTGCAGGACGCTTTATAAAAAGATGATATGTAAAATAATTGAACAATTGAACCCTGTGCTCGGAAAGTAATTTTGCTAAAAGCATCATCATGTATAAAAATATTGCATAAAAAGCGCCACTGTATTTTTTTTGAACAAAATAAATTTCTGAATATTGTTAAAAATATAACTCTCCTTTAAAAATGAACACTTTCTGACCACAAAAGAGCTTGGCACAGAAGTTGCTAATCTATTATATGTAGCGTTGAGTATGCTAAAGAGTCTTTTCAGAAAGGAGAGGAAGAATATGACATTATCAAAGTATTCATTTGCACTGCCTACCCGTATCGAATTTGGAGAAGGTGTTGTAAATGATGCGGGGAAAGAAGCAAAGGCTTTGGGAGCATCCAAAGTAATGCTTGTTGCAGACAAAGGGGTAATAGCTGCAGGTCTGACAGAAGCCGTTGAAGAAAGCCTGAAAAAGGAAGGCATCGACTATGTGATATATGATCAGATCGTCCCGAATCCCAGGGACATCCATTGTGTTGCCGGACATGAATTTGCAGTAAAAGAAGGTGTTGATGTACTGGTGGCTGTAGGCGGCGGAAGTTCGATGGATACGGCAAAGGCCATCGGAACTCTTCTGACACACGGGAAAACGATCCGGGACTGGTGCGGTTATCAGCTTCTTGAAAGAGAAATCACACCTTTGATCGCCATCCCCACCACGGCCGGAACAGGCAGCGAAGTGACACCCTTTGCAGTCATAACAGATACGACCACCCATGTAAAGCTGAACATATTCGATCCAAAGGCAGCAGCAAAAGTTGCCCTGATCGATCCTGTTATGCTTATGAAGCTGCCATCTCATATAATGGCATCCTGCGGTGTAGATGCACTGACACATGCTGTTGAAGCATACACATGCACACTTGCTTGTCCGCATACGGATGCGTATGCTTTATATGCCATCGAGCTTATCCGCAAAAATCTGAGAAATGCTGTTAATGAACCCACGATCCAGGCATGCACAGGCATGATGCTCGGCAGTACCATAGCCGGGATCGCATTCGGATATTCAGATGTGGGCGGAGTGCACTGTATAGGAGAAGCCCTTGGAGGGAGATATGATACGCCTCATGGTGTGGCAATGGCAATATTCCTTCCTGCAGTGACCGAGTACAATATTCCTGCAGATCTGGACAAGCATGTGGATATTGCAAAGGCAATGGGAGTGGATGTTACCGGCATGAAGAAGGAAGACGCAGCCATGGAAGGTGTCAAAGCTATGCAGAAGTTGTGTGACGATGTGAAAATACCGAGAATGAAAGATCTGGAAGGCATCGATCCTGACGATTTTGAAGCTATAGCCATTGCTTCGGAGAAGAATGTTTCTACTCCCAGCAACCCTCGGAAAATCACTGCCAAAGAATACCTTGAAATCATAAGAAAAGTTTATGAAGGTTAGAAAGTTTTATTAAGGAGGTGAAATAATATGGAAGAGAAAGTTAAATTAAAAAGAATACTTGGATTTCCGGCAACATATGGAGCAGCGGTCGGGCTGGTAGTATCGGGGACGGCAATGTTTTCAGTGGGAAACGTTGGAGCGATTTCCGGCAATGCTACTTTCATTTGTGCTGCTATAGCCCTTATACCTATGATGTCCACAGCATTTGCCTTTGGTGAACTTACGGCCATGCTACCCGGTGGTGGAATGATATCTGATTATACTTCTCCTGCGCTGGGGAGATTCTGGGCCACATTTGCACTGCTCAGCGGGTATGTAGTTCTTATAGCGTGCGACGGCGGAACACAGCTGGTAATGGGAGGGCTTGCGTTTGAGGACCTTATAGGCATTCCTCAGGCAGCGGTCTCTATAGTCTTGCTTGGAATAATAATATGCGTCAATGTTTTCGGCGTCCAATTCTACGGAGGTGCTCAGGCGGCCATCACATGGATCATGATGATAGTCTTCCTTATTCTTGGTATCGTAGGCTCGCTGGGAACAGGAGAGGCACTGGGAGTGGCTACACCTGTCCCGGAAAACGCAGGTCTTCTGCCGGAAGGCGGATGGCCCACAGTATTCGGCGCAGTGGGTACAGCAGTATGGTTCTTTATAGGATTTGAATTTGCCTGCCCTCTTGCCGAAGAAAACAGAAAACCTTACAAATATGTTCCATGGGCCCTAATATTTGGACTTATAACTATATATGTAACTGATATAATATTCGTTTACGGTGCAGTAAAATATACGGATCTGGAGTTGATGACAACTTCTTCGGTTCCCCATGTAGATGCAGCAAGTGCCATCCTGGGCCCTGTAGGGGGCATTACGATGGGACTTCTGACGATCTTTGCATCCTTCACAACAGGGAACGATTACGTTTGTGCTTTGCCGAGAATGCTTTATGGAATGGCAAGAGAAAATCTGGTGCCCAAAGTATTCGCAAAACTGCATCCCAAATACAGAGTGCCTATGTACGGCATCTTTTTCACAGTTTGCCTTATACTGCTGGTACTGATATATGTTACAGTCAAGGGCGGCACATCAGATGCTATACTTACACTTATCAATACTGCCTGCATAACATGGCTTATAGCATATATCATAGCCATGGTAGACGTGCTGGTGCTCAGGAAAAAATATCCTGATTTTCCAAGGCTTTTCAAAGTTCCGGCCGCAGGAATAGTTCTTCCCATAGGCATGCTGGGAGCCTTATATGCCATATACACACTTGCATATGTACTTATGTTTGCATGTATACTCATGGCAGTGATCGCAGCTTACGCTGTAATCTGGAACAAGGCTCATGGGTTGCCCGTGAATGATAAAGTTCCTATTGAAAAATTGGTAAAGGATGTAAGAGATAGATCCGAGTATCTTGCGGTCTGGGATGAAGCTGTAGAAGAATGGCTGAAGAAAAGAGATGCACTTCAATAATGCCAAATAATAGTTTGATCGGGGCCATCGCTTCTGCTGTGACCCCGACAATCACCATAAAAATCATCATGGAGGGAAAAAATGGAAATGCTTCTTACGACCCCAAAAGACGAAAGGATAGGCAGCAGAAGAATAAAGAGAAAAGAACCGGGACCCGGTCCGCTGAACAACAGAGCAGACAGAAAGCTGACATTTGTTGCGGATATGTTTACAGTGGCCATGGGAGATAATTTTCTGGAACTCAAAAAAACCATTTTACATCGGGAAATAATCTGCCGGGGATACAGATATCTGACCAATCTGAGTCTCGATTATGACAAATATGTAAAACGGATATGGGCAAGGGTCTGGGAACTGTTTTTTAAAACAACCTTTGATGTTTCCGGATACTCAGAGTCAGAGAACGAAAAATGTCATTTTGTTGCTGTAAACAAGGGGAAATGGAGCATAAATGATGCCGAATGGATAGACAGGGGTTCAAGCTGCAGCACTGAAAAAACAAAAAAATACCTGGAACTTTTGAACAACAAGCTTATAATCGAAAGAATGGTGATGCTGGATATGGTGGACGCAGAAATCATATTCAGTCCCCGGAACAGAACCTGGACGGTAAAGTACAAATCCGTTATAGGTTCCACAAACTGGATAATGATCCCTCCAATAACTCAACTCATAAAGCATAAGCCATATGAAGTGATCAGAACTATAGAATTTTTTGAACTTGTTCTGGATGCCTTGGTGAATGTAAGCAAAGCTGAAAAGGGATCTTGACCGTATACATAAATGTTGCATTTTCATATATAAAAAATTATCCCTCGAAAGAGGGATTTTCTATTGGCGCTTGCGTCTCATTGTTATAAATCATTGACATCAAACCATATTTGCTAGTATAATAACATATATAAAAATTCATTGACTCCGACCTTCCGGAAGACACCCTGTGCCCCGGTAGGCGATAGGGTAACAGGAGCGATCCTGTTGCCTGCCATTGTGCAAAGGAGAGACTGATATAAAAGTCTTGCTTTGCATTTTTTATTTCATGAAAGGTGGGAGAATAGTGAAAAGACTAAAATTCAACAAGGAAAACTGTATCGGCTGTCAGCTTTGTGCACAAGTATGTTCAGCCATGAAGGAAGGTGAATATGTGCCTTCAAAGGCGAGGATAGCCATAGAAACATATTATGAAGACGGCGATCTTAAATACAAAGATGATTATTGCATCCTTTGCGGCATATGTGTGAAAAACTGTCCTGAAGGAGCTATCACAATGAACGAGTATATACAAGTGGACATGGAAAAATGTACGGGATGCGGCGTGTGTGCCGAAAAATGTCCCAAGCATGTTATCAGGATAAGAGAAGAAAAAGCGCATATATGTGACACCTGCGAAGGTGATCCGACATGTGTGAAAACATGTCCCCAGAATGCGCTGACATTTGAGTAGGAGGTATGTAAAGATGACAATGACAGGATATCAGAACAAAGTTTTGAGAATAGATCTATCGGGCAGAAAATACAGCACAGAACCTCTCAATATGGAATTTGCAGAGAAATATGTGGGGTCCAAGGGGCTTGCCATAAGATATATGTATGAAGAGTTGAAACCGGGAATAGATGCCCTTGGCACCGAAAATAAACTTTTCTTTACAACGGGTCCCCTTACAGGAACGCCTGTTGCATGCTCGGGAAAACTTTCTATTGCGGCAAAGTCACCTGCCACAGGAACAATGAATGACTGTTCCATAGGAGGTCATGCAGGGATAAGGATAAAGTATGCCGGATATGATATGGTTATTTTTGAAGGAAAACTTGATAAGCCCGGATATATAGTGATAGAAGACGACAAAGTGAAATTCATGGATGCTGATGATCTGTGGGGCAAAGGATCCCATGAAGCAGAAGGCATTCTCACAAAAAAATACGGAACAGACTACAGTGTTCTTTCAATAGGTCCTGCAGGAGAAAATCTGAGTCCCATGGCATGTATAAATTCCGACTACTACAGACAGGCAGGCAGGGGCGGAATAGGTGCCGTAATGGGGAGCAAAAATATAAAAGCCGTTCTTGTTAGAGGAACAGGCGGAGTAAAGGTACCTGACATAGAAAAAACAACGGCCAGGATAATTGAACTGCTTCAAAAGGATGTTCTTCAGGAGGACAATACTTTCGTTTACGACTCGGGAACAACTGCTTTTCTTGAGGCCTGCAACGACGGGGGGATACTTCCCTACAAGAACTTTTCCGACACAACTGATCCGGACTGGAAAGAATACAACGACGGAGTTCTTATGGAACACCGCAAAGGTAAAAGAGGCTGCGGAAGCTGTGGACTGGGATGCGGAAATTTCCTTCAGATAGGAAAGGCTGTATGTGAAGGTCCCGAATATGAATCCATTTCAGTGGCGGGACCAAATGCAGGGATAAAAGATCCGGAACACATCGTGAAATTCAATCAGGTGGCAGATGATCTGGGACTTGACACAATAAGTGCCGGAGATACCATAATATGGGCCATGGAAATGACCGAAAGAGGTATACATGATTTTGGCATCCGGTTTGGTGAAGCTGACAAAATGATCAGCATGCTGGAAATGATGGCAAGAAAAGAAGGAATAGGAGCGGATCTGGCTGACGGCGTAAAGAAAGCTTCAGAGAAATTCGGAGGAACAGACTTTGCAATGCAGGTAAAGGGACTTGAGTATCCCCAGTATGAGCCAAGAGGTTCATGGGGAATGTCCATAGCCTATGCGGTTTCAGACAGAGGAGCGTGTCATATGAGATCATATGCTCCCAACGAAGAGGTCTTTGCCGCATCCATACCCCCTTATACAGCAGAAGGAAAAGGACAGATGGTTTATAACCTGGGTGAATTCAATGCTGTGAAATTCTCCCTTTGCATATGTGATTTCTGGGGGACGATAACCTATGAAATAATGGCAGAGCTGCTGACCATTGTAACGGGAAGAGAATGGACACCGGAGGAAATGGGAGAAGTGGGAAGACGTGTGCTTAACATAGGCCGTGCNNTGGCAAAGGATCCATTAAAAAGCGGGCCTGCGGCAGGTCAGACCATACCGAAAGAAGCTTTTGATGATATGCTGGATCAGTACTACAAAGTCATGGGCTGGGACGAAAACGGATGTCTGCCCGATGAAATCATAGCGACCCTATAAAAGGAAATATGGAAATAACCATAACACTCAGAGGTGCATTAAAAAAATATCTTGACGGAGATAATGAAAGAAAAGTGATCGTACCTGACGGATGTACATGCGACGAAGCTTTAAAGGTTATAGGGCTGGATCACAAAAAGGTGGCCCGTTTTGGTTTTGTTGCAGTGAACGGCATGAAAGTTATGATCTATGACAGGCTAAAAGAGGGAGATGAATTAAAGGCATATCCCAGGATATCGGGAGGCTGATAATGGAAAAAAGATATGAGAAGAATTTATCAGCTTTTAGTGAAGAGGAGATAAACAGACTTCATTATCTTAAAATATGTATCATTGGCTGCGGTGGTCTGGGAGGCTATATAGCCGAAGAAATGGCCAGGGCAGGGATAGGAACGATAACACTTATTGACGGGGATGTCTTTGATGAAAGCAATCTTAACCGTCAGATAGTATGTAATGAAAAAAACATAGGTAAAAAGAAGGCCTCAGAAACAAAAAAAAGAATAGAGCAGATCAATTCGGAAATCCAAATAAAAGCCATTGATGAAGCCGCAGATGAAAAAAACTGCAAAGAAGTTTTCCGGGATTGTCAGGTTGTTTTTGATGCCGTCGATAACATCCCGGCAAGGATACTTATCGAAAAAAAAGCAGAAGAAGCCGGAGTTCCCCTGGTACATGGGGCAGTAAACGGATGGTATGGACAGGTATGTGTCATATATCCGGGGGACAGAATAATTGAAAAGATTTTCAGCGACGGGGCCGCAGAAACGGTAAATACCAAAGAGGGGGACAGAACCGGTAATGAAGGAGCCAAGGCAGGGGCTCCGGCTTTTACCCCCGCAGCGGTTGCTTCGGTTCAGACGGCCGAAGGCATAAAGGTGCTGCTAAAAAAGGAAAGCATACTAAGAAAAAAACTCCTGACCATGGATCTCATGGATCAGGAGTATGAATCCATAAAACTGGATGGATGAAAACGCAAATAAAAGCCTCCGCGTCACTTCTCCTCCAGGGCAGCTTCCACCTCTGCCATGCGGCCCTTCGCTAAATCTTCAGGGACATAGACCTGACCGCATTTAGGACATCGCAAAACTTTATGACGGAATGAACGTTTTAGATATTTGAAAGTCACATCAATTGGTTCCATTGGGACATTACATTTGGTGCAAACAATTGTGCCCGGATCATTTTCATCAATCTTTGCGGTATTTTCTTTATTATTTTTCGTGTTTGATTTTCTCGCCATTCCAGACATCCTCCAGTTCTATTTCCATCCTGTGAGTATAAGCGTTTATAAGTTCAAAATTCTCATCATTTTCTTTCAGATATTCGATCCACAGGGTCATATGCCCCACCATATTGTAGCCGCTGAAAACACCTGTATTTTTGTTATAGACTGTGCGACCGGTCCTTTGGCAGAATTCAAGGACTTCCATCACATCTTCTTCCAGTATGCGGTCTTTACTGAGCTTTTTCTTCAGATCATCATTTACAGACAATCGGAAGCTGTATGATTTTTTCATTTCTTCCATTTTTTCACCCCAGAAATCTTTTAGCATTTTTTCTTTCAAAAATATACGGTTTTCTCTGCGTTTTGTTACTGTGGGACTTGAGGGACTGTTGCCGAAAAGGAGGTCAAGTATATGAAAAGCGCTTTTACCTTCTTCAACAAAGGAATCACGGCAGTTTATACAGTAGCATATATACGGATCTTCGCTTTCTGTTATTCTTTTTTTGCGCACGAAAGCAGCAAATCCCGGATCTGCTATGGAACCCTGGCCTCCATAGCTGCAGCATGAAGAATATTTTTCCTGGTGGACCAGAGGTTTCAGTTCATAGCCGGCTTTTTCTGCCAGGGAACGTACCGATCCCCTAAGTGCCCGGTTGCCTCTGGTTGAACATGGATCAAAGACTGAATATGTACCCGGACCTTCTTTGACCGGCAGAGAATTTGGGGATAATGAAATACCTTCCTTATCCATGATCTCATAAAGAAAAACAAAAGGTATATCCGGAAGATGTTTTTTCAGGTGATTTGCACATGTGGGACATGCCAGGACAAAGGTCGGTTTTCCCAGCGTCAGCCATGCAGTGTTTATCCTTGATATCTCTTCATTGAGGTTATCATCATTTCCCGCCCATTCTGCAGGTATGCCGCAGCATCCCAGTATCAAACCCGTGGAACTCTCCAGATCAAGCAGATATTGGTAGGACTTTATTACAAGATCGGGCTCTCCTGCTCCAAGCTGACATCCGGGGAAAAAAGCAAATTTGCATGGGCCATTTTTGCCGGGGGGACCCTTGACAAGACCGGCCATAGGGCCGTTTGTAAATGCCATGTCTCTTAACCAGAATTCGTTAAAGACCCAGGCAAGTTTATCCTGACGATGCATGCTTTTGCGTGCTTCCAGTATCAGGCCTCCTATATCTATGTCCTTAGGGCACGTTTCTACACACAGGCCGCACTGGGTGCATGCACTGATAAGT
This sequence comes from Firmicutes bacterium UBA1422, assembly GCA_002304835.1. Classification (GTDB taxonomy): domain Bacteria; phylum Bacillota; class Clostridia; order Peptostreptococcales; family Anaerovoracaceae; genus UBA1422. The sequence continues at coordinate 3,287 of DBPK01000022.1, read as the reverse complement.
CGTTTTGCAGGTGTAGCCTTGACTTCCGAAAAGCCGGGAAGCGTAGTTGCCTGTATTTCATCCCTTATACGCAGAGGCCATTTTTTTTCGTACTCTGTCAGGTCACAGTAGAGACGGCAGGCATCACACTGACATTTCAGACAGCGATCTGCTTCCCTTATGGCCTCTTCTCCGGTATAGGAGCTGTTATTTGCAGGGGTCACCGCAGAGGTGATTATAAGGCGTTCTTCGTCCAGTATGGTATTTGTACCTTTTGGATCGGGAGTATATATAAGATTGCCGGTCTTGAGGAAATTATCTATCGTGGTAGCCATTTTTAGCCCGTCGGCCTGGGCATATATCTTTTCTTTTCCCAGTATTGAGCCGCCGGCGAATATGCCTGTCTCTCCCTGCATGAAACAGGGCTTATCAAGGTGTTTCTGAAGAAGTCCGAAATCCGATCCGTTTTTTCCTGTGGCCACATATACCGCATCAAAATCTTTGAGTTCTTCGAGGGATATTATTTCGGTTTGAAGGTTTATTTTGCAGGAAACGTGCCTGAACTGAAGGTCGAATTCTTTCCTGAAAATATCAGGATCTATTATATCCCACAATTCTCCTCCGACCCGGTCGCTTTTTTCGAAGACCAAGACATCATATCGTTTTGTGGAAAGTCTCAGTGCACAGCTCATACCGCTTATACCGGCGCCTATTATGGCTATTTTTTGCTTTCGTTTGGGGAGATTATAATCAGTGGGCTCTTTTATATCGGCATTTTCTATAACAGCATGTTCCAGAAGGTTGAGCTCAATTGGGTTATTTGTTATGGGACAAACATTCTTGCATGGTGCATGACACAATGAGGCTGCTATTTCCGGAAACCCTACGGCATTCTTGTATAGTTTATAAGCAGCATTAAAACGTGCTGCTTTGATTTTTTCGATGAAATCGATAATGTCCAGATGAAAGGGACATTCAGCAGTACAAAAAGGTGGTTCTTTTTGAATGCATTTTTTGAAATTCGGCAGATATTTTTCCATGTCTTCCTTTTTATAAAACTTATTTTCGGGTTTTTATTCCGGATAGAATTTGTGCGGCCTGAAATGCTCAGGCCGCACTTTTAGTTTAAACTATTTTGCTTGTTTTGTAAAACAACTGTGATTTAATCCACATCTACAGGATTGTTTTTGATATTTTCCATTTCCTCATAGAAGTCGGATCCCAGGAAGTATTTCTTTGGCGGATCTATCTTTTCGCCCTTTGCCAGTTTCTCCAGTCCGGCTTTTACCTTTTCGGGTCTTGCGGGAAGCTCATATATCCTTACACCGCAGGCATTGTTGATGGCATTTATTACTGCCATATGTCCTGCCGACTGGAAGGCTTCGGAAGCTCCGGATGAACCGTAGGGGTTGGTGCTTCTGGGATTTTCAAGATGTATAAGGTTGAAATCATCAGGCACTTCTCCTATTGGAAGCAGTCCTGCACCCGCAACATTAGAATGTTTCTTGACATCGTCATAATCCTCTGAGAGAGCAAATCCCATGCAGTGGGAAAGTCCGCCGTAGGCCTGACCGTCAACAGATGTCGGATTTCCTATTACTCCCACATCATCAACCGATGTGTAACCAAGGACCTTTGTCTTTCCTGTGGCCACATCCACTTCAACTTCAGCCAGGAACAAAGCATATGTGTATGCCGGCGTCGGGTTTCCTACTCCTGTGTTTGGATCTATACCGCAAAGGTTGGGATCGGTAACGTTTTCATACTGAGCTTCGTAACGGAGAGGCAGTCCTTCTGCCACCATTTCATCATATGTCCTGTATGTGCCGTCTGGCTTCTTCATGGCATTTATCATTTTGTCAGCCACCAGCTGGGATGTCTTGCTGTTCATATAATGCTGTCTTGAAGAAGCGGATGCACCGGAATCGACTCCATTCTTGCTGTCATTCTGTCTCAGGATTATATCTTCTTTTTTGACACCGAGAGGTTTAAGGGCCTGGAGGGTACACTGCAGAGAACCGGAGTCTCCGCCCTGTCCCTGATCCTGCCATGTGTCATATTTTATGAATTTGCCGTCGGGAGCGATCTCGATGGCCAGTGTACACTGGTCTTCATTACCTTCGGTAACATTGTATCCGCCCCATGCGATACCTACGCCTCTTCTCTTTTCGGGGGTATCTTCTTTCTTGGCTCTTTCTACAGCTTTGTCGTATATGGGCTTCATTGTTTCCATGATCTGTTCCATGGGATAGTCCACATAAGGATATGAATTCAGGTTAAGGTCTCCTTCTCTGGCTATGTTCCTCCATCTGATCTCGAAAGGATCCATTCCGATCTTTTCGGCCATCATATCCATCATTGCTTCTGAACATGTGTAAGCCTGAGGAGATCCGTATCCTCTGTAGGCAGTACCGTAGGCATGGTTCGTTGTTGCTACTCTGGAAAGACCCATTACATTTGGAACGTTGTATGGGAAGTATGTGAATCTGGCTGTTCTCCAGGTCAGATCATCTCCCAGCTCATCATAAGCACCGTGATCAAGACCGAAGTCCCATTCAGCAGCTATGATCTTGCCGTCCTTGTCGCAGGCCAGTCTGGAATTGCTGAATGAAGGAGCTCTCTTGCCTGAATATGCCATGAACTGATCGTAGGTCATGGAAAGAGCCACAGGCATATCATCGCATGCCATGCATGCTATAGCTGCCAGTGAATAAGTAGCACCGGCGATGCCCCATCCGAATGTGCCGCCTGTGGGGTTTTCGATAACTCTTACTTTTTCGGCATCAAGACCGGTTGCCTCTGCTATATCCCCCACGTTTGCCCCTATTGCCATGGCTTTACAGTGAACTGTCAGAAGACCGTCGTCTCCCCAGTAAGCCTGTACTGTATCGCCTTCGATGGGCATATGGGGCTCTCTCTGGGAATAGAAACTGCCTTCAACCACATATTCTGCTTCATCAATAAGTTTGGGTGTATCATAGGATGCACCTTTGAGTGTTGGCTGCAGGTTCCACATGTTTGGATGGTCGTCATGGATACGAACGGCATCGGGCATAACAGCTTCGAGATAGTTGAGATATTCGGGCAGCTGTTCGTATTCTATGGTTACTTTTTCTGCGGCAGCCTGTGCATGTTCTTTTGTGTCTGCCACGGCCAGAGCAACGCAGTCGCCGTAGTTGAAGATCTTGTCTTCCGCCAGAAGTATATGAGACTGCTCTGTTGCCAGGCACCTGGCTGTGAACTGGAACATATTCAGTCTGTTTGAGCCCTTGACGTCCTTGTGGGTCACTATCTTGTAAACACCGGGC
>DBPK01000001.1:227335-227471 GCA_002304835.1 Firmicutes bacterium UBA1422 | reverse complement strand
AGTCCTCATAAAGAAGAAGGGTGCAGATCTGGAGGTACTGTTTGAAGACGGCAGCGGATATAACGGTAAACTGCTGCTGTTTGCCATAGGAAACGGTTGTTTTTGCGGAGGAGGGATAAAAGGACTTGCAAAGGCC
>DBPK01000001.1:226245-227319 GCA_002304835.1 Firmicutes bacterium UBA1422 | reverse complement strand
AACACATCTTGACCACAAAAAAGCAAAAGATCTATTTATTTATAAGCAGTCAAAAAGCCTCACAGTCATACCCAACAATGGTATTATGAGGCTTTGTACCGATGGAGAAATAAGGGATGCCGAAAAAGTATTCTTTGAGATAGTTCCTTCTTCTTTGAGATTTTCGGTGCCTTTTTAGGGCTCTCAATGATCAGACCTTTATATCGAGACTTATAACGGGACCTATTCTGACAGGTCCGCTTATCTCCACACTTTCAATGGTGTCTTCTTTTTTTGTTACAGTTGCGGTTATTTCCCCTCCCGGCTGAGAAACCTTCTTTTTGTAGGTACTGCTTTTTTTGTCAGCAAGTGCCGCTGCGCATGCGAATGCGGCAGTACCTGAACCGCAGCTGTTTTCAAAATATGTCATGTCAATACTGGGGACATGTACAATGGGAGTCATAAGATCTTTTACGCTGTCATAAAACATTACTCCCAGGGCGGGGAGCTGTTCATTTTTCATTATATATTCTTTTATATTATCAAAGGTTTCCATTTCAGCAGGAATGTCCTTTACAATTATATGTGTTATCCCATCCATTTTTACCATGGAACTGTCTTTCAGCAGTGGGAAATCATCCGGGGAGAGGGTCTCTGTGGACAAAGGCAGGGGAAGAGATACTGAAGCCTCTCCCGAATATGTATCTACCGAAACGTCAAGAGGCTCTTTGGTCCCGCTGATCTCCAGTGAAAACTCCTGCTTGCCCCTAAGGAGTTTCTGTTTTGCCAGGATGAGCCCGAAACTTCTGGTAGCGTTACCGCAGAATTCCAATCCGGCCATTTCTATTCTACCGTCTGAACTTTTTGACTCGGGAGCGGGAATGATGAATGCCACCTGTTCCGCATGATACCTTTCTATCGAAAGAAGGTTTTCGGCCACATTTTTATAAAGGATCCTGCTGACAGGAGTAATAACGAAAATCGTTGTATTTCCTGCGGGATATGCAACTATAATATCTAATTTCATAATGTTTCCTTTCTATAGGTATATATGCCATTATATGTTGATAGGCAAAAAATGGCAATGAAAATGAA
>DBPK01000001.1:148156-226190 GCA_002304835.1 Firmicutes bacterium UBA1422 | reverse complement strand
AGCCGCACTCGAAATGCGGTTGCCCGCAAGGGCACGTGGGTTCGAATCCCACCTTCTCCGCCAATACCGGTACCATCTATTGATAAAAAGATTATCAGTAGATGGTATTATTAAAAGCAATGGTTTTGATCAAAGAATAACGATGATTTTTTTCCCTTTTGTGGTATACTTTATTCACAAAAAAAGTTTATTGATAACATATTACTCAAAAATTCATGGAGGTGATTAATATGCCTGATTTTGGACAGCCGTTTTCCGGCCTCAAGAAAGATCATAAGATCAGTGAGCAGGAGCTGATAAGATCCATACGATTTATGATAGCTGCAGAATATGAAGCAATACAACTCTATATGCAACTGGCGGAATCAACAGATAACAAATTAGCTGTAGAAGTCTTAAAAGATATTGCTGATGAAGAAAGGGTGCATGCCGGTGAATTTTTAAGATTACTAAAGGAACTGGATCCGGACGAAGAGAAATTTTATTCAGAAGGTGCCGAAGAAGTTGAAGAAGAAATCGAGAAAATGATAAAATAACCGGAGCAGCAATAAAATCAAATATAGGAGGTATTAAAATGGGTTTTGTAAAAGTAGCAGATACTTCAGAACTGACCAGCGGCAGTAAAAAAAAGATTTTTGTCGGGGACAAAGTCATTCTTTTATCCAATGTGGATGGCAGTTATTACGCGATTTCCGACAAATGCCCGCATATGGGTGGATCCCTTGGCGAAGGTGTGCTCAAGGACGGGATCATAACATGCCCCAAACATGGTGCCAAATTCGACGTAAAAACCGGCAAAGCCGTAGGAGAAGCCAAAATGCTCCTATTGAAAATCAAGGTAAAAGACAGCGCAGTTTTTCCTCTGAAAATAGAGGGGAGCGACATATTTGTTGAAATAGATTGAGATTTTCATATAAAAAGGGAACTCATTAAAATCAAATACAGCATCAAAAAATACGGCAAGCAGACTTGACCAGCATTAGGGACAAGTAAACACTGTTTGCCGTATTATAATGCCTTCAAAGAAGTTTTAGAGTATGGAAAAGACGGAATTCTTTTTATAGGTCAAAAGAAGGAGGTGAAAAGAAATAACATCAGGGTCAAATTCCATGCCATCAAAATAAGGAGGCATGATAAAAAGTAAACGGTAGGCAATACGAGTGCTCTTGATGCTGTTGTATAATATTTATAACAGTGAGACAGAGTAGATACTAATTCGTCATAATTGATGATCCGCAGAGGTCTTGAAGGAGAATGAAGGGTTAGAATCGAAACATGCAGTGGTCAATAAAGATCGGATAGGAGATTGGCTCGGATTGCCAAACAGTAAGCTGTCTTGCTAAAAAATCGAAAGGAAGAAAAAAGATGAGCAAGACAGGAAGTAAAAGAATGTGTGTAGGCGTAGACCTCCACAAAACTCAGTTCACCGTTTGTGCACTTGATGAGGAAACAGGAGCAATAGAACTGGAAGGTGAATTTAGAACAAATGCGAATGGATATGCTGACTTTATCAATCGAATGCATGAGATTGAAGGTGAAAGCGGACATGTCATAGAGTTGGCAGTTGAATCAACAGGAAACGCAAGATTCTTTAAGAACAAAATGGAAGCAGAAGGCTTCAGTGTAGTCGTGGTAAACACCAATAAATTCAAGGTCATAACCATGAGTACCAAGAAGAATGATGCAAACGATGCAGCGACCTTGGCGTTTTATCTGCTAAAGGAAATGTTGCCGGAATCGCATTTATGTGATCAGACGAGCGAAGAAATCAGAAGAATGCTTAAAACCAGAAGCATTCTGGTACAAGCCATGGTGAAGATGAAGAATCAAATTCACGGAATGATGCTTGGATACGGGATAGAGACAAAATCATCTCAACTTCAAAGCAAGAAAAAGAGGCAGGAATTGTATCAGGATCTCGCGGATCACAACTTTTCAGAATTCACTGCCTCATCACTAAAAGTGATACTAGATAGTTTAGACGATTTACAGAAACAAATCAAGACTATTGAAGAACAATTGCAAAAGATGGTTGCAGAAAACAGGAATGTAGAACTGCTTCAGACAATGCCGGGGATTGGTCCTATAGGAGCAATTACAATAGCGGCATACACAAATGACATGGGCAGATTTGATGGAAACTTTAAAAGATTTGCTTCATATCTGGGCATTGTTCCAAGTGTTCATGACTCAAACCAAACTGTGCGCAGAGGGAAGATTACAAAGCATGGACCTCAGGAACTAAGGACAGCATTTGTACAAGTGGCGATGGGAATCATCAGACAACCTCAAAACACATCTGAATGGAAGTTAATGATAGATTACTATCGCATGAAAAAAGAAAAAGGTTCTGGTAGAGCAATCATTACTCTAACCAGAAAAATTGCAAGAATCGTATTTGCAATGCTGAACAACCAGGAAGAGTTCAATCCGGCATTGATGATACGAGAAAAAACAAAGTTGACAGCTTAAAACTGTTTGACTTTTTATAGGAGCGGGGTATAATAAAAATATCCAGATATGATTCATATGTGGAGCAGATAAAAGAAATAAGAGAAAAGAAAAAATACTGATATTTAACAGGGAAGGAGGCATGATAAAAAGTAAACGGTAGGCAATACGAGTGCTCTTGATGCTGTTGTATAATATTTATAACAGTGAGACAGAGTAGATACTAATTCGTTATAATTGATGATCCGCAGAGGTCTTGAAGGAGGGAATAATGAGAAAATTCATAGCTAAAATCTTATGTATCGCAATGATATTCAGCATGACACCCACAATGGCATTCGCTGTTGGCGGCGATGATCCGGAGCCGTCGGAATATGCCGCACAAATAGGAGACAACTACTATAATACGTTTGTAGGGGCTTTAACTGCAATACCGGAAAACGGAGCCGATACAACGGTCAAACTGCTAAAAAATGTTGATTTGGGAAGTACGGCTTTAAATATTGACAAAGGCAGCACAAAAGTTACTTTTGATCTGAACGGGAAGACGATCTCAGGCAACTATTCGTCAACATCAAATGGCATGTTTACCATTCTGGGCTCAAATCTCACTTTGACAGACACATCAGGGGGAGAACCCAAGGGAAGCATTATAAATACAGATCCATCAAACAAAGGTTCGGCAACAATATATGTCAAGCCATCAACAGTCTCAAATGTAAACGGTTATCTTGAGATCAATAACGGAGTGACTATAAAGAACAACTCCACATCAACAAGTTCATCCGTTTTGTATGTACATAACAATTTAAGTACCAACTTGTCTTTATCTGCTGATCTGAAGATCAATGACGCATCTTTAGAAGGAAGAAATGATTTGGTCAAACAAGTCACATATGGCGATTGCAAGAGTTCTGTGCTTCTTAACGGGGGCAATTATATATCAACAAAAACCGGCAAGGCACTGCAATATTCCAGCGGAGCGAATGCATCTTTCGTTATAAATGGCGGCGTATTTGATGTAAACTATTGGGATACAACACTTAGGGGTTTTGTTCCCGATAACAGGCATATCAGCTTGGATTCCACAGATGAAGGAACTGCGATTGATAAAATCGAAGTCAAGGAGATGGCTCCCGATCCAGATACTTACGTGGCAAAAATACATGATAAAAACCAGTATCTAATAGACGGAGACGTGAATCTTCTCTATACAAAATTCGGAGCATTAACTGCAGGCACTGTTGTGGATGTTTTGGCTGATGCAAAATACAATCCTTCCTTTTTTGGGACTACCATAGGCGGAGCCGATCATCAGCTGACTTTTGATCTGGCAGAAGGTGCAAAAATCGACGGTACAGTCCCACTTAAAGTCGCACAGATACAAATAAACGGAGTCAACACCGGTACATTCACATGCGAAGCCTTTGACGACACATATGAAATGAATGAAACAGGTGAAAACGGTCTTTTCACCTGTGATATTACTGAAGCCTCCAAGATCGCAAGAGTAGACCGTGCTGACGGAACATCAAACTATTATTCCGACATACTGACTGCTTTCAGTGCCGCAAAAGCAAGTCCCAAAAGCACATTGAAACTGCTTGCCGACACCACTTACAGTTCATATATCAACGGTCCGACAATGGACTTCACACTTGACCTTAACGGAAAGAGCTACACATACACAGGTAACTCTGACGCTTTCCAGTTAACGGCTGATCAGTCGCTGAAAGTAATAGACAGTTCCGAGTTGGGCGGAGGTACCATAAATGCCACGACAGCAAATCTGGCCATTGGCGTAAAAGAAAGTCTTGAAGGCGAGAATGCCAAAGTCATAATAGGTGAAAACGTAACCGTGAACGGTCCTGTATTTGTTGCCGGCAAAAACAGCACACTTGATGTATACGGCAAGATAAACGGCGGAGCAGATGCGGGCATATACAATAACGGAACATGGGGAAACGGACCTACGACCATAAATATCTGGCCGCGAGCAGAAGTCCAGTCTGATGTACTCGGCATTTATCACCCCGGGAAAGGACAGCTCAACGTGCATGGCGGTGTTATCACAGGCGGCACGGGAATTGAAATGAGAGCAGGGGAACTGAATGTCTTCAATGGATTCATACATGCCACAGCAACAGAGTTTTCTGTAGATGAGGACGGAAATCCCAGCGGTTCAACAATAAACGGTGCAGGTATCGCCGTTTCACAGCATACGACAGATCTTCCCTTGTCAGTGAACGTTTTCGGAGGAACCATCGGTGGCCTTTACGGTTTGTATGAAGCTGACCTTGAGAACACTTCACATGAAAGCATTGATATAAACATCCATAAAGGTACTTTTTACGGTGACAACGATGCATTGGGTGAAAACGAAGCCGTATACAGTGATTCATTTGACATCGAAAGTTTCCTTGTTGATGATTGTGCCGGGGCAGAGACTTTCACCATGGCTCCCATTAATAACTATAAGTATTATCTCGTGGGAATCGCCCATGTGACAGAGAAAATAGATACAGTAAAGGCCACCCAGCAAGCTGCCGGGACAAGAGAACATTACAGATGCACTGAGTGCGGAACTCTTTATACAGATCCCAACGGACAGGAAAAAGACATTACGACCCTGACAGCACTGGCTATACCCAAGATCGCCGGCATAAACCTTTCGGCCACGGCTTATGTTTATGACGGTTCTGTCAAAACACCGGCTGTTACAGTAAAGGATACAAAGGGGAACACCATTGATCCTGAAAACTATGCTTTGACCTACTCTGCAGGACGCAAAAATGTGGGGACATACAGTGTTAAAGTAACATTCAGGGGAGACTTATACAGCGGTACAGCCACAAAGACATTCAAAATAAGTCCGGTAAAAACTTCCATAGCAAAACTCACACCAAGATCCAAGAAGATAGTCGTTAAGTGGAAGAAAAAGACGACCCAGGTCAGCGGATACCAGATATACTGCAGCACATCATCCAAGTTTTCAAATGCAAAGAAAATAACAGTATCAAAGGCAACGCAGGTATCAAAGACAATAAGTAAGCTTAAAGGCAATAAGACATATTATGTCAAAATAAGGACTTACAAGAAAGTCGGTTCGACAAAATACTATTCAGCCTGGTCAGCCGCAAAGAAAACAAAAACCAAAAGATAGCAGGCAAACAGAAATAAACGAAAGGTCGACTGAATAGAAAAATAATCAAATAAATAGAGCAGGCATTTTGCCTGCTCTATTTATATATATAATGGGATTCGGTTTTCTGATGCAAAACCTTTTATTTGACGGCCGTTTCCAGGGCAAGACGTATCATTTCATCAGAAGCATAAAGTCTTTCTTCTGCGGTGCATTTTTGCCCCGTGGTGAAATGATCTGTTATCGTTACCATGGCCAAAGCTTCGACCCTATTGAAGGCGGCATTCATATAAAGGGCGGCAGTTTCCATTTCCACGGCCATAACATCCATTCTGGCCCATTTTTGCCACCAGTCCTTGTTTGTTTCATAAAATACATCACAGGTCACCACATTGCCGGATCTGAAATCAATATTCAGCGATCTGGCCGCTTCCCAGGCCTTTTTCATAAGTTCCCAGCTGCCACACGGCGCAAAATTCCCGGGCACATCGAAGGCATGTATATAATTGGAATCCGTTGATGCTGTCATGGCGATCACTAGATCCTTCAGTTTTATGTCTTCATGGAATGATCCTGCTGTTCCGATACGTATCAGGTTTGTGCATCCATATTCAGTCATGAGCTCCCATGAATATATCCCCATGGAAGGCATCCCCATGCCGGTGCCTTGTACCGAGACCGGTACACCTTTGTATTTTCCCGTATAACCGTACATATTTCTGATATCACTGTATAAAACAGGGGAATCCAGAAATTTTTCCGCAATATACCTGGCCCTTAGGGGATCTCCGGGAAGAAGGACTCTTTCTGCGATATCTCCTTTGTTGGCTGCATTTATGTGTGTACTCAATTTTTTGTTCCTTTCTGTCTGGATATGTTATATAATGTAAAAACAAATCCGCTACAGCAGTATTATATCATAAGGGAGAATGTTATGAAATATGAAAAATCAGCAAAAGAAAGACCTCTTGCGTCCCTTAAGGAACTGCTTTTATCGGGAGCGGAGCTATTCGGAGATAAAAACACCTTTCTTATAAAAAAAGAAAAAGCCGGGGATTACCATGAGGTAAGCTATAACAGACTAAAGGAAGACACGGAAGCTCTTGGTACCAGCCTTCTTGAAATGGGTCTTTCCGGAGAAAAGATAGCGTTGATAGGCGCCAACTGCTATCAGTGGGTCGTAGCATATCTTGCTTGCGTATGCACCGGCAATATCATAGTACCCCTTGACAAAGAACTCAGCAGACAAGAAATACAGAATCTGCTAAATGCCGCGGGATGCAAAGCCGCTTTTTTTACAGAAGAATACAGAGAAAGTTTCAAAGAGTCCGGCATAGAAAAGCATTTTCTCATAAGCGTTTATGAGGATGAATCCGAAAAAAACCAAAGCAATCATATACTTGGTCTTATTGAAGAAGGTAAAAAGCTCATCAATGCAGGAGATATCAGTTTTAACAAGGCAGATCCGGACCCTTCCAAAATGTGTGCTATACTTTTTACTTCGGGGACCACAGATATGCCCAAAGGGGTCATGCTCAGCCAGAAAAACATAGCCTTTGTCATAGAAAACACAAGTAAAATAGTATCCTTAAGGGAAGATGATACAGCTCTTTCCATATTGCCCATACACCATACTTTCGAATGTACAATGGGCATCATGGAAGTCCTTTATCAGGGAGGATGTATCGCATTCTGTGAAGGTCTCAAATATGTTGTGAAGAATATGCAGGAATCAAAAACCAGCCTTCTTGTGGGAGTGCCGCTTATTGTGGAGGCCCTGCATGAGAAGATATGGAAACAGGCAAACAAAACAGGTAAAGACAAAAAGCTGAAGGCAGCGGTAAATGTCAATAAAACTCTTATGACTCTGGGGATCGACAAAAGAAGGACCATATTCAAATCCGTATATGCCGGCTTCGGCGGCAGATTCAGAATGGTGATCTGCGGTGCCGCAGCACTGGATCCCGCCGCACTAAGAGGTTTTATCGATCTGGGATTAGAGATAGTACAGGGATATGGCCTTACAGAAACAGCCCCCCTTGTGGCCGGTACACCGGAATGGGAAAACATCTATAAAAAAGCCGGCTCCACAGGCAAGGTCATCCCGGGAGGAGAACTGAAAATCGATGATCCCGACGAAGAAGGTATAGGCGAGATCCTTTACAAAGGCGACAATGTCATGCTTGGTTATTATAATATGCCTGAAAAAACCGCAGAAGTAATAAAAGATGGCTGGTTTTATACGGGTGATCTGGGGTTCATCGATGAAGAAGGGTGGCTCTATATAACAGGCCGCAAAAAAAATGTCATCGTGACCAAAACCGGCAAAAATATATATCCGGAAGAGCTGGAAGGGCTGCTGAAAGAAATACCGGAAGTCAAAGACGCCCTTGTTTACGGGGAAGAAGTTTCTTCTTCAGGGGACACCATAATTTCTGCCCAGCTCGTGTTGGATGAAGAAGTGATCCAAGAGACCATCAAGGATACGGATGATAAGGAAAAAATAAGAGAATATATAGAAGAAAAAGTACATGAGGTCAACAAAAAAATACCCATTTACAAGAAAATAAGAGATATAATGATCAGAGAAGAAGACTTCATAAGAACCACCACCAAAAAAATAAAAAGACAGGCCAACATATAAAAAAGGGGAAAATCATGAAAAAAAGAATACTTTCTGTACTGATTTGTATTTGTCTGGCTCTAACGGGCGCCATAACTGCAGAAGCATTCATAAAAGAAGATGCCAAGGCCGCATCCGAGGTACGGGCTGTCTGGCTCGCCTATGTGGATTATTACAAGGTGGGCCTAAGAGACAAAAGCGAGAGCAAATACAGGGCAAATCTGGCCGCATTTCTGAAAAAGATAAAATATCACGGCTGCAACACCGTTTATTTTCATGTAAGGTCTTTTGATGATGCCGTATGGAAAAGTGATAAATTCAAGGCATCAAAATCTCTCATGTCAAGAGCGGGGGATTATAGCACTTCCCGCAAGGCCTTTGATAAACTTGGTTACGACCCACTGAAAGTTTTTGTGGAAGAATGCAGAAAACAGAGGGTAAGCGTTCATGCCTGGATGAATCCCTACCGGGTGAGCAGCAAGATCTATTATGATCCCGCCCAGACATCCACCACCGAAAGAATAAAGACGGCGGTCAGGGAAGTGTTGTCCTACGGTGTGGACGGAATACATTTTGATGATTATTTTTACCACGGAAGCAAATACAAGATGGTTGGATATACCAACGACACCGCATATAAAATAAGCATTACTTCTTCCAAAAAGAAAGCATACATAAATAAAATGGTCACTGCCGTATATACCACTGTAAAACAGACCCGCCCGGGAGCATTGTTCGGTATAAGCCCCCAGGGTAATCTGGGTAACTGCCGTGGGGCAGGAGCCGATATCGATACATGGCTTTCGAAAACAGGTTATATAGATTATATTATCCCTCAGATCTACTGGACCGATAACTGGGGATCTTCCGGCAAGACTCCGCTTTTCACAAGGACCATCAAACAATGGAAAGATCTTCGCAAGAACAGTGTAAAAATGTATATAGGCCTTGCTCTTTATCGTTCCGGAGCCACTTACTCAGATGACAAGGGCTGGAGCAAAAGGGTGACCAACATAAGGACCCAGATAAAGCTTATGCGCAAATACAAAATGAACGGCTATTCCCTTTATGCGGCCAGCGATTTTTACAGAAGCGGTTCAAAGGCAAAAGAGCTTTATAAAGTTAAGGGCCTTGTCAAGCCCGTATATCCCAAGTCCATAAAACTGAAATCGAAATCAAAAACCATCAAAAGAGGCAAGAAATACAAGATCGGTGTCATCTGGAATCCTTCTGACACAAACCCCAAGTCGGTCACATTCAAATCATCCAACAAGAAAGTGGCCACCGTAACATCCAAGGGCACTGTAAAAGGCATAAAAAAAGGCAAAGCCACAATAACAGTAAAAACCAAAAACAAGGGCCGGACAGCCAAGTTCAAAGTCAAGGTGAAATAGAACCGAAATGGTGAACAGAACAATAAAAAAAGACGGGAGACACTTCCGTCTTTTTTGTTATCTTTGTTATCTTTTTTTGCGCATTTAACTTATGCGCCGGTGGGGACGGATGAGTTTTATGCTTCTTTTTGTGCTTTGTTGAATCTTTTTGTCAGTCTTGCAACTTTTCTTGACGCATTGTTCTTGTGTACAGTGCCCTTTGCGACAGCCTGCATAAGTTTCTTTTCTGCCATGGCCAGTTGTTCTTTTGCAGATTCCAGGTCGCCTTCTGAAAGAGCAGCATCAAAGCTCTTTAGGATCGCTTTGATATGTGCCTTTATACGTCTGTTCTTAGCTGTCTTTTTTTCGATGACTTTGATTCTTTTTTTAGCTGATTTGATGTTTGCCATTGGAAATTCACCCCACTTCTTATATTTTTATTCTTTCAGCAAAACTAGCAGACTTCAGTATATCCGATTTACGTGTTGAAATCAAGGAGTATTTAAAGTAAAATACTCTTTGATATCTAATGCGGAATATAAGTGAGGACATGATGGGAAGTTACAGGGAATACATAAGAAATTTCAGCATTATCGCTCATATAGATCACGGTAAATCCACTCTTGCAGACAGGATACTGGAGAAGACCGGACTTGTCTCCAAAAGGGACATGAAGGAACAGTATCTTGATAAAATGGACCTGGAAAGAGAAAGAGGGATCACCATCAAGCTACAGACCACCAGGCTTCTTTTCAAAGCTTCAGACGGCCATGAGTACATACTGAACCTTATCGACACTCCGGGCCATGTAGACTTCAATTATGAGGTTTCCAGAAGTCTTGCAGCCTGTGAAGGTGCAGTTCTTGTGGTGGATGCCACCCAGGGAGTAGAGGCCCAGACCCTGGCAAATGTTTATCTTGCCATGGATGAAGATCTGGAGATACTGCCGGTCTTGAACAAAATAGATCTTCCCAGCAGTTCCCCGGATGCAGTGAAAGCCGAAATAGAAGAAGTTATAGGACTGGAAGCGGCAGATGCGCCGCTTATTTCTGCTAAAGAAGGTATTGGAATAGATGAACTGCTGGAAGAAATAGTGAAAAGGATACCGGCTCCCCAAGGGAAGGAGAAGGCTCCCCTGGAAGCTCTTATTTTCGATTCTTACTATGACAATTACCTGGGAGTTGTCATATACACCAGGATATTCAATGGCACAGTCAAAGAAGGTGACATAATAAGATTTATGAATACCGGGAAAAAGCACGAAGTCACAGAGGTGGGTACATTTTCTCCGGGACCGATTCCCTCAAAAGACCTAAAAGCCGGGGAAGTTGGCTATATTTGCGCCAGCATCAAGCAGGTGGCCGATGCCAGAGTCGGAGACACCATCACTCAAAATGACCGTCCGGCAGACAAAGCGCTTCCCGGATACAAAAAAGTCCAGCCAATGGTATACTGCGGCATATATCCGGCAGAAGGAGAGAAATACGAAAATGTGAAAGATGCCCTCGAAAAACTACAGGTCAATGATGCGGCCCTGGACTTCGAGCCCGAAACTTCCGCCGCATTGGGATTCGGTTTCAGATGCGGATTTCTGGGCCTTCTGCATATGGAAATAATAGTCGAAAGGCTTGAAAGAGAATTTTCCCTGGGAGTTATCACCACTTCTCCCAGCGTAATATACAAAGTTCTCACAAACGAAGGCAAAGAACTTATGATACAGAACCCGACCAATCTTCCCGATCCGCTTTCCATAGACCATATAGAAGAACCCATAGTAAAGGCGGACATAATGATACCCAATGAATACGTGGGGGCAATAATGGAAATATGTCAGGATAGAAGAGGCCGTATGCTCCACATGGAATATATCACACCCAAAAGAGTTCAGTTGCATTATGAAATGCCTCTGAATGAGGTGATATACGATTTCTTCGATGCTCTAAAATCAAGGACCAGAGGCTATGGTTCCCTGGATTATGAATTTGTAAGATACGAAAAATCAAATCTTGTCAAAATGGACATTCTGCTCAACAAAGAACTCATCGATGCTTTTTCTATGATCGTACATGAGTCCAAAGCCTATGCCAGGGGACGCTTCGTTTGCGAAAAACTCAAAGAAGTAATACCAATGCACCAGTTCGAAGTCCCTGTACAGGCATCCATAGGACAGAAGGTCATAGCCCGGGAAACGGTGAGGGCCTACAGAAAAGACGTTACTGCAAAATGCTACGGCGGTGATATTTCAAGAAAGAAAAAGCTTCTCGAAAAACAAAAAGAAGGTAAAAAACGTATGAGACAGTTCGGCAAAGTCGAAGTGCCCCAGGAAGCTTTTACCGCAGTGCTTAAATATGATGATAATAAATAAAGGAGTCTGAAATGGTAAAAGAAAGAAAATGCTTCAAATGCGGATCAACAAAAATAATCAAACAAGTATCCACTCTGGTTGCCTCAATGCCCGAGATAAAAGAACAAATAATGGCCGGAACCGCAGAGATATCTCATAAAAGCTTCCAAAGCGGAGTTTTTTACAGGTGCGATGAATGCGGATTCAGCTGGGACAGCATGGTAGAAAGACAGCTTGAAGCAGACCGGGCCGAGAGGGAAGCAAAAGAAACAGAAAAGAATGAAAAATAAACTGGGTCTTTATATCCACATACCTTTTTGCGAGAAAAAATGCAGATATTGCGGTTTTCTTTCTTTTGATGACCTTGATGATCACAAAAAGAATGATTATATTGATGCTCTTTGTTATGAAATAAGGCTTTGCGGCAAAGAATATGCCGGCAGTTATATTGTAGACACTGTTTTTATCGGTGGAGGAACTCCCTCATTTGCTTCAGCGGAACAAATAAGAAAGATAACGGAGATAATATACAAAAGCTTTGATATTACAGAAGACGCTGAAATCACAATAGAATCGAATCCAAATTCTCTTTCCGTGGAAAAGCTCAGAGAATACAGATCTTCCGGCATAAACAGGCTCAGCATCGGGGTCCAGTCCATGGATGACGATATACTTGCCTGTCTCGGGAGAGTACATAAAAAAGACGATGTTTTACTTGCGTATGAGAATGCCGGAAAAATCGGTTTTGAAAACATCAATTTTGATCTCATGTTCGGAGTGCCGGACCAGACTTTGAAGCAGTGGGAAAACACCGTCAGCGAAGTTATAAAACTGGCTCCCGAGCACATTTCTTTTTACAGCATGCAACTTGAGGAAGGAACTTCCTTCTGCAGAAATTACAAAAAGGGACTGCTGGATCTTACAGAAGAAAGCATAGTCAGAAAAATGTACCATGAAGCTCTTCATGCGTTTAAAGACGAAGGCTATGTGCATTATGAGATATCAAACATGGCAAGGCCCGGAGCCGAATGCCGGCACAATCTGAAATACTGGTCCTTAGGCGAATATCTTTCTGCCGGACTGGGTGCCTCTTCATATATAAGAAGCAATCTTTCCAAAGAGTCGATGGGGTATAAGGCAGGGAGCATAACGGGCAGCAGATTCAAAAACACCGGAAGTATGGAAACATACCTTAGACTTACAAGAGAAGGATATCTGCCAATTGATCTTAAAAGTTATCATACCCATACAATCAAAGAAAGTATGGCCGTATACTGTTTCACTGCCCTTAGAAAGACAAAGGGCATAGATCTCGGCGATTTCACAAAAAAGTTCGGGATTGATTTTTTCAGGGCATACAGAGAAAGAGCAGATATAATATTCAAATACAGAGAAAAAGGACTTCTGAAGATCACCGGCACAGGTATCGCCCTTACAGAAAAGGGCATAGATCATTCAAATGATATAATGAGCGAATTTGTATAAGATCGACCTCAGCATGAGATATGCATTAGATATACACGAGACATACATTTGAAGTGTATCCGGTGCAAAACCGGGAAAAGGAGAACAACCATGGAAAAATATATTATGGCCCTTGATCAGGGAACGACCAGCTCCAGGTGTATTATTTATGACAGAAAAGGCCGGATCAAAAGTCTTGCCCAGAAAGAATTCCGTCAGATATATCCAAAGGGCGGATGGGTGGAACATGATGCCATGGAAATATGGTCTTCTCAGCTTTCGGTGGCTCAGGAGGCAATGGCAAAGATAAACGCCACCCACGAAAACATAGTTTCCATAGGAATAACCAATCAAAGAGAGACCGCCATCGTATGGGATAAAGACACCGGAATACCTGTTTACAATGCCATTGTATGGCAGTGCCGAAGGACTGCGGAGTACTGCGATGAACTGAAAGCCCTGGGACTTACAGATAAAATAAGAGAAAAAACCGGTCTTTTACCCGATGCTTATTTTTCAGCAACCAAACTAAAATGGATACTTGAAAATGTAAACGGAACAAGAAAAAAGGCTGAAGAAGGCAAACTTCTTTTCGGCACAGTGGAAACCTGGCTCATATGGAAACTTACCGGAGGAAAAGTCCATGTGACTGATTATTCCAATGCATCAAGGACCATGATGTTCAATATAAATACCATGAAATGGGACAATGAACTTCTTGATATATTTGAAATACCCGCTAATATACTGCCCGAGCCGGTAAAAAGCAGCATGGTCTATGGAAAAACATCTTCTAACATCTTCGGAAGCGAGATACCCATTGCGGGTGCAGCAGGGGATCAGCAGGCAGCGCTTTTCGGACAGAAATGCTTCAGAGCCGGAGAAAGTAAAATGACATACGGCACAGGCGGTTTCATGCTTATGAACACAGGCAAGAAACCGGTATTTTCCAAAANNAGGGGAGAAACCGGTATTTTCCAAAAACGGACTTATAACGACTGTAGCCTGGGGGATAGGAGACACCGTTTATTATGCCCTGGAAGGCTCTGTCTTTGTGGCAGGTGCAGCCATACAGTGGTTAAGAGACCAACTGGAGCTTTTTGATGATGCGACAGTATCAGAAAAAATGGCCCTTTCGGTTTCCGATTCGGCTGGATGCTATTTTGTTCCTGCTTTCGTAGGGCTGGGTGCCCCATACTGGGATCCCTATGCCAGAGGAACCATACTGGGCATAACAAGAGGAACGGACAAAAACCATATCGTAAGAGCCGCCCTTGAATCAATGGCGTTCCAGACCAGAGACCTGGCCGATGCCATGGCCTCCGATCTTGAAAGTACACTGACTGACCTGAAGGCAGACGGAGGAGCCAGTGCAAACGATTTTCTTATGCAGTTCCAGGCGGACATACTGGATCGGGATGTAATAAGACCTGCCTGCATAGAGACCACTTCTCTGGGAGCCGCCTATCTTGCGGGGCTTTCCACAGGTTACTGGGAGGACGAAAAAGATATTGCCGGCAACTGCAGTGCCGACAAACGTTTCAAGCCTTCTATCGGTTCAAAAGAGCGGTCCTTTCGCATGAAAAAATGGCATCAGGCCGTAAAATGTGCTATGAACTGGGAAACAGCGGGGAACTGAAATCTCAACTGAGATCACAAGCGAAATCACAATTAAAACCATATTTATAAAAAATTTTACCAAAAGTATTGACATGCCTGTTCAATAATGTTAGATTATGAACATGATTAGCACTCGTTATGTTTGAGTGCTAACAGTAAGGGTGGTAAGAAATGAGTTTGAACGAAAGGAAACTTAAGATACTTCAGGCGATAATAGGCGATTTTGTGCGAACGGCAGAACCTGTTGGATCAAGGACACTTTCTAAAAAATATGATCTGGGCGTCAGCCCGGCGACCATAAGGAACGAGATGTCCGATCTGGAGGATATGGGATTTCTGACACATCCTCACACTTCGGCCGGACGTGTGCCTTCAGAAAAGGCATACAGGCTTTATGTGGACGAAATCATGTCAGGCGGCGGGAAGTACCATCTTTCCAAAGACGAGAAGGATACCATTGCCTCGAAACTTTATGATAATGTTTCCGAATTGGATAAGACCATAGAGCGGGCAGCAGAGATCCTTTCGGAGATCACAAACCTGACATCATTTGCCATGACCCCCAAGCAGGACGAAGACACCCTGAGGTTCATCAATGTCCTTCCTGTGGATGAACGCACCGTTGTGCTCATGATCGTTTCCGAAACAGGCAAGGTATCAAATACGGCTCTTAAGCTCAATGTTCCGTACACGGATGAATCACTCAAAATACTGTCAAAAACCATGACATTGAATTTCCAGGGCAAAACCCTCAGTCAGGCTCTTACCATGGACATAATAGAATCTTTTGAGAGCGATATAGAAGCCATGAGCCGGCTTGCAAAAAACATAATGCCCAACTTTATGAGAACTCTGGAGGAAATGCTGAATGTAAGGCTTTATATGGACGGGCTCTCAAATATTTTCTCCATACCGGAATATAATGACCTGGGCAAAGCCAAGCTGTTCATGGAGATGCTTAACAAAAAAGAAGATTTCACCAAGAAGCTTATTACCCGGGAAGACGGCCTTATAGTTACCATAGGAACAGAAAATGCCGATGAAAACATGAGAGAATGCAGCCTTGTTACGGCTACCTATCATGTGGACGGCAAACTTGTGGGGAAACTGGGAGTAATAGGCCCCACCAGAATGAAATATGATCAGATCACTTCGGTCATAGAGTATCTGACAGATAATATAAGCAATGCCTATAAGCTTACGGGAGGAGAAAAGGAAGATGACTGAAAAAAAAGATAAAATATCCCAAGAAGAAAAAAAAGAACAAAATATAAAGGATGGTTCCGGGGAAGAAAAAAGTAAAGACAGGAAACACCAAACAAAAAAAGAAGAAGCAGAAAAAAAAGAAAAAAAGATCCCAAAAGACGAAAAGGAACCTGATACACCGGAAGAAAAAAAAGAAACCGAAGAAGACGAAGATCTGAAAACAAGATATCTGCGTCTTATGGCAGATTTTCAGAACTACAAAAAACGTTCCGAAAAACAAAGGGGCGAAGTACAGGCTTACGCCAACGAAAAAATAGTCACCCAATTGCTGGATGTTATGGACAACTTCGAAAGAGCTCTTGACCGGGATCCGTCGGGATCCGAAAAATTCCACGAAGGAATGGTCATGATATTCGATCAGATGAAGGGGGTTTTGAAAAACTCCGGCGTTGAAGAAATAGAAGCGGACGGAAATGAGTTCGATCCGAATTTGCACAATGCGGTCATGACGGAAAAAACAGACAATATCAAAAGCGGTCATGTTGTGCAGGTGATGCAGAAGGGCTACACCTTGAACGGCAAAGTAATACGTCCTTCAATGGTCAAAGTGGCCGAATAAAATAAGAAAATCTAAGAAAGTAAAGGAGATAAAAAAATGGGAAAAGTAATAGGAATAGACCTGGGTACAACAAATTCATGCGTATCAGTGCTTGAAGGGGGAGACCCGGTAGTTATCGCCAATGCGGAAGGCCAAAGAACGACACCTTCAGTGGTGGCATTCACAAAGGGCGGAGAAAGGCTGGTGGGAGAAACAGCAAAAAGGCAGGCCATAACCAACCCCGGCAGAACGATATCCTCAATAAAAAGACACATGGGAACAAATTATACCGTGGAAATAGACGGCAAGAAATATACACCCCAGGATATTTCTGCCATGGTGCTTGGTAAGCTCAAGACGGATGCAGAAAGTTATCTGGGAGAGAAAGTAACAGAAGCTGTAATAACGGTACCTGCCTACTTTACAGACAGTCAGAAGCAGGCCACAAAGGATGCGGGCAAGATAGCAGGCCTGGACGTAAAAAGGATCATAAACGAGCCCACAGCCGCATCGCTGGCCTATGGTCTTGACAAAGAAGCAGGCACTCACAAAATACTGGTTTACGACCTGGGCGGAGGCACCTTCGACGTTTCTATCCTTGAACTGGGAGACGGTGTGTTCGAAGTTCTGGCAACAAACGGCAACAACAAGCTGGGCGGAGATGACTTCGATAACATACTTCTGGATTTCATGGCTGACAGCTTTGCAAAAGAAAACGGAGTCGATCTGAGGAAAGACAAAATGGCCCTGCAGCGTTTGAGAGAAGCTGCAGAAAAGGCAAAAAAAGAGCTTTCCAGTGCTCAAAGCACTAATGTAAACCTGCCGTTCATCACAGTGAATGATGCCGGTCCTCTGCACATGAACATGGATATCACAAGAGCTAAATTTGAGCAGCTGACAGGCTCGCTTGTAGAAAAGACCATAGGTCCCATGAAAAAAGCCATGGCAGATGCCGGTGTAACAAACAACGATATAGAAAAAGTGATACTGGTGGGAGGATCCACAAGGACTCCTTCCGTGCAGGAAGCCGTAAAAAAAATAACAGGTAAAGATCCTTTCAAGGGAATAAACCCGGATGAATGCGTTGCAATAGGTGCAGCCATACAGGCAGGTGTACTTACGGGAGAAGTAAAGGATGTACTTCTGCTTGATGTTACTCCTCTTTCACTGTCCATAGAGACCCTGGGAGGAGTTGCCACCAGACTCATAGAAAGAAACACCACCATACCCACCAAAAAGAGCCAGATATTCTCCACGGCCGCAGACAATCAGACGGCTGTCGATATACACGTTCTGCAGGGAGAAAGGGATATGGCCGCAGGCAATATCACCCTGGGGAGGTTCCAGCTGGCAGGGATACCGCCGGCACCCAGAGGAGTACCCCAGATCGAAGTTACATTTGATATCGATGCAAACGGCATCGTAAATGTAAGCGCAAAGGATATGGGCACCGGAAAAGAACAGAGAATAACAATTACTTCATCCACAAAGCTTTCTGAAGATGAAATAAATTCCAAAGTAAAAGAGGCGGAACAGTTTGCTGAAGAAGACAAAAAGAAAAAGGAAGAAGTCGAAGTAAGAAATCAGGCAGAAACACTGATCTATGAAACAGAAAAGAATCTCAAGGACCTGGGCGACAAGCTTTCCGAAGATGAAAAGAAAACCATCGAAGATTCAAAGCAGGAACTTTCCGACGTCCTTGAAAACGGCACTGTAGAAGACATAAAAGAAAAGACTGAAAAACTGACAGAACATTTCCACACCATCTCAGCCAAAATGTATGAACAGGCCCAGCAAAGCCAGGGAGCTGATCCCAACATGGGTGGGGGAACCGATTCCGGAGCAGATGCTCAAAGCGGCGCAGATGACAATGTTGTTGATGCGGATTATGAAGTTGTTGACGATGACAAAACTGATGAAAAGGACGAAAACAAATAATGTCAGAGAAACGTGATTTTTATGAAGTTCTCGGCCTCAAAAAGGGCGCAAGTGATGCAGAAATAAAAAAGGCGTTCAGAAAAAAGGCTATGGAGTATCATCCGGACAAAAATCCCGGAGATAAAACTGCCGAAGAGAACTTCAAGGCGGTCAACGAAGCATACAGTGTTTTGTCCGACCCCGAAAAGAAAAACAGGTATGACAGATTCGGCCATGCCGGCGTTGATCCAAACGCCGGTTTTGGTGGTGCCGGCGGTTTTGGCGGCGCTGCGGGAGGCGGATTCGGCGGTTTTGAAGATATCTTCGATATGTTCGGAGGGATGTTCGGCGGCCGGGGCGGCTTCAGCCAACAGAGAAATACGGGACCAATGCGCGGAAGAGATATCCAAAAAGGTCTTACTATCACCTTTGAGGAAGCCGCAAAGGGAACAAAACGGGACATTAAACTGAACAAATATGTTCAGTGTCCCACCTGCAAAGGCAGCGGAGCTGCTCCGGGGACATCAAAAAAGACATGTCCCAGATGCGGTGGCAAAGGAGAGATACACACTGTACAGAATACTCCATTCGGTCAGTTCCAAAGTGTCAGTCCCTGCCCGGACTGTAACGGAACAGGCAAGATAATCGAAACTCCGTGTCCCGAATGCGGAGGCGACGGAAGGATCAAGAAGGATGTAACACTATCCGTAAAGATCCCCGCAGGAGTTGACAATGATTCTGTCATCACCATCAAAGGGCAGGGAGAGCCGGGAATAAACGGCGGTCCCGCCGGAGACCTTTATGTGATCATGTCCGTGAAACCCCATAAAATATTCAAAAGAACCGGAGCGGATCTCCATCTGGAAATTCCCATAAGTTTTAATCAGGCGGCATTGGGAGATGACATAGTGGTGCCCAGCATGGACGGCAGACTTTCATACAAAGTTCCGCCGGGCACCCAGCCCGGAACGGTGTTCAGACTTAAAGGCAAAGGACTTCCCAGTGCCAGAGGCAACAAAAAAGGAGACCTTTATGTAAAGGTAGTACTGGAAGTGCCCACCAAATTAAACAGTAAACAGAAAAAGGCCGTAGAAGAAATGGCCAAAGAGGTTACGGCAGACGCATACCAGAAGAAGAGCAAGTTTGCGGAAACCATAAAAGAGTTTTTTAAATAAGCACAACTATTCCTAAAAAAAGAGCGGAAAACCCGCTCTTTTTCTGATATAATAAGTTTTGAGGTTTTTTATGATAGACAATTTCGAACCGATACATGATGAAGACCTGGGCTCGGTCAAAATATCCGATGAAGTCATGGCCATATGCGCTATAAACGCCACCCTTAGAACGGAAGGAGTGGCGGAGCTGGCCGGCGGTGTGTCCGATGTAATTGCCGAGAGCCTACTGGGTAAAGAATCCCTTTCAAAGGGTGTAAAAGTAAGCCAGAACGATGACGGCATCATTTTTGATGTATACGTCATTGTTGAATATGGTGTCAAAATACCCACAGTAGCCTGGGACATACAAAGCAATGTAAAAAATGAAGTTGAAACGATGACCGACAGAGAAGTCCTGGGTGTCAATATTCATGTTCAGGGCGTTGAAGAAGAGAGCGAAAAAAATGAAAAGATCTGAAGCCAGAGAGATCCTAATGCACATAGTTTTCCAGATGGAAGCACAAAATGACTGTAGCCTTGAGTTAAAAGACCTTCTGATCAGCGATCGCCAAATACCCGAAAATCACAGAGAGTATATAAGTGCCGGGTTTAACGCAGCAAAGGACAATCTGAATGAAATAGACAGGGCAATAAACGAAAGCTCCAACAACTGGTCAGTAAAACGCATGCCCAAGACAGATCTGGCAATAGCCAGGGTGGCCACTGCCGAGATCTTATATATGGATGATATTCCTGATTCTGTTGCCATAAATGAAGCAGTGGATCTGGCAAAAAAATACGGAGGAAAAGAATCGGGCAAATTTATGAACGGTATCCTGGGACATATAACCAGGAACAAAGAATGAAAAAAGATAAGATAATAGGAATAGATACAAGCGCATATACGACATCCGTAGCCCTGACAGATATAAGCGGTGAAATAATAAGGGATATAAGAAAAAGTCTTTCTGTACCTCCGGGGATGAGAGGGCTGAGACAGTCAGAGGCCCGAAGTATGCATGAAAAAAATCTGGAGGAGATATTTCTTCACCTGGAGCAGGACCATGACCTTATGCGCGTAGCTGCTGTTTCTGTTTCAGTAAAGCCAAGACCCGTTTCGGACTCTTATATGCCCGTCTTCCTGGCAGGAAAGGAAAAAGCGCTTATGCTGGCGGAAGAGCTTTCAGTACCGTGCTTTGAATTTTCTCATCAGGAAGGGCATATTGCCGCAGTAAAAGAAAAAAGCATTTTAAAGGACGAAGATACTTTTTTGTACTGGCATATTTCCGGAGGCACCTGCGAACTCATAAAAGTTCAAAACCGGGAACAGCAGATACTGGGCGGTTCATCAGAACAGCAAATAATCGGCGGTTCAAAAGATATTTCTTTTGGACAGCTCATAGACAGAGTAGGGGTTTTCTTGGGCATGGCTTTTCCGGCGGGCAAAACGATGGACGAAACAGCCGAAAGAGCCTTTGAAAAGTCAAATGAAATATCAAATGAAAAGCCGGAGACTCTTGTCAATTACTTGACGCCCATTAAGGCAGACGGCCTCATGTTCAATCTTTCGGGGATAGAGACCAATGTTCTTCGCGGCATCAAAAAAAACAACGGAAAAGAAGAGCTGATAATTCTTGAACTTTTCTTTAAAATAGCAGAAAGAATCGAAAAGACCACCTGCGATGCATGCATAAAAACCGATATCAAAAATGTCATCTTTGTGGGCGGAGTGGCATCCAGCAGATTTCTCAGAAGATATATGCGCCGGAGCCGGTATATCAGGAACGAAAACATTGAAACACTTTTCGGAGATCTATCAGAAGATAATGCGGTGGGTATCGCATATCTGGGAGGCAGAAAATTATGGCGGCAAAACCCATAAAAGTTTCGCAGCTTACAACTTACATAAAACGTATATTGCAAACAGATCCCTTGCTGGGGAATGTAAGTGTGATTGGGGAGATCTCAAATCTCAAACACCATGATTCCGGTCACATATATTTTACTCTGAAGGACGAAAAAAGCAGGATAAACTGTTTTCTCCCCCGGGAAAGGGTCCCGGGCATACGGTACGAGCTTGATGAAGGTATGGAAATAACGGCTGCCGGACATGTTTCCGTTTATGAAAAGGGCGGCTATTATTCCCTGATGGTTTCAGATATACAGGTAGAAGGTCAGGGCGACCTTGCCATCGCCTTCGACAAACTCAAACAAAAGCTGGAGAAAGAAGGACTTTTTGCGGCTTCCCACAAGAAACCTCTCCCTTATTTCCCCCTAAAAATAGCCCTGGTCACATCACAAACAGGTGCCGCAGTGGCTGATATGGTGAAAATAATAACCAAAAGAAACAATGTTACAGATATACTCATATATCCGGTGCTTGTTCAGGGGCCGGAAGCCGCAGCAGAAATATCATCGGCCATAGATCATATAAACACGGATTTTCCGGAAACGGATATAATCATAACCGGGCGGGGCGGCGGCAGCGCAGAAGAGCTCTGGGCCTTTAACGAAGAAATCGTTGCCAGAAGCATATACGCATCCAAGATCCCGGTAATATCCGCCGTGGGCCATGAAACAGACTTCACCATTGCGGATTTCACAGCCGATGCCCGGGGTGAAACACCAACTGCAGCAGCGGTGATGGCAGTGCCCGACACCTCAGAAATAATAGAGACCCTGAACTATTTAATGGAAACAATTCAAGAAAGTCTTGTTGAATCCCTGAAATACAAAGAAGAAAGACTTAAGACCCTGGATCTTCAGAACTTTCGCAGATCCATAAATGAAAGAACGGAGTTTTTGAAATACAGAGCAGACAGCCTCATCCTTTCAAATTCAAGAGCCTTTTCATCTATGATAGGCATGATGGAAGAGCGCAAAGAAAACTTTATGCGGATGCTTGAAGATCTGAATCCCAAAAATATAATGAGAAAAGGTTACAGCGTAGTTACCGATGAGAATGGCATCATGATAAACAGCACGGTGGACCTGGCAAAAGACCAGCAGGTAACGCTGATAATGTCAGACGGCGAAGCAGATTCTCTTATATCTGAAGTCAGGAGGAACAAAAAATGAGTGCAGCCACCAAAAAAATGACCTTTGAAGAAACCATGAAAAAACTGGAGGAAACGGCGGAGAACCTTCAGAAAGAAGATATCACCCTGGAAGAAGCTCTAAAAAACTACGAAAAAGGAATTGAATATTATAAGCAGTGCGATGAAATACTAAAAAAAGCAAAACAGAAAATCGAAACTTATTCCAAATGAGAAAGAGAGGAAAACAATGAATAAAGATTATCTGAGATTCAAAGAAATAACAGAAGAACACCTCCTCGATTTTCTCCCGGATGTGGACAGCAAAAGCATGACCGTATATGAATCCATGAAATACAGCCTCACTGCCGGCGGAAAACGTCTAAGGCCGGCTCTTTTGCTGGGAGCCTGCGAATTCTGTAACGGACATGTTTCCAATTCCATAACCTATGCCTGTGCCATAGAATACATTCATACATATTCCCTGATACACGATGACCTTCCTGCCATGGATGATGACGACCTTCGCCGGGGCATAGCCACAAATCACAAGGTTTTCGGAGAAGCCATCGCCATACTGGCCGGGGACGGACTGCTCACATCCGCCTTTGAAGCCATGAACAAGGATATGCTCATATATTTCGATGATCCCGTCAGACTCAAAAAAAGAGTCAGGGCTTCTTTTGAAATAGCCAAAGGTGCGGGATGCCGAGGAATGGTGGCAGGGCAGGCGGCAGACATAGAAGCGGAGGGAAAGACCTGTTCCATGGAGATGCTTGATTACATACACATCAACAAGACCGCAGACATGATAATCGCAGCTGTAAGGGCAGGGGCCCATCTGGGGGAAGCTGAACCGGAGACCCTTGACAGGCTTACCGATTATGCAGAAAATCTTGGCCTGGCATTTCAAATAGCCGATGATATCCTTGATGTGACCGGGCAGGAAGAAGAAATGGGCAAAAAGAAAGGTGTAGATGCACAAAAAAACAAGGCCACCTATCCGGCCCTTTACGGGATAGAAAGATCAAGGCAAAAAGTTTCTGAACTCACTGATGAAGCCATAGAAATACTTTCACCCTATTATGATAATGCGGAATTTTTTACGACCCTGATAAAAGACCTGGAAGACAGAACAAAATAGAACAAAATAAAATAAAACAAATTAAACAAAATTAAATAAAACAGAATAAAGCAGAATAAAACAGACAAAGGCAGAATAAAACAGCCCAAGGCAGAATAGGCAAAACAGAAAATAATAAATAATAAACATAATCGAAGAGATCCGACCCTGAAAGGTAACAAAAACAAATGAGAAAAAAACTGACAGAATACGATTTCCCCAATGACCTTAAAAATATGGATATAGATGAACTGGAACTTTTGTCCTACGACATAAGGGATTTTCTAATATCCAATATATCCTGTACCGGAGGACATCTGGCCTCGAATCTTGGGGCAGTGGAACTTTCAATAGCACTTCATAAGGTTTTTGAAAGTCCCAAAGACAAGATAGTCTGGGATGTGGGCCATCAGTCATACATACATAAAATACTTACCGGGAGAGCTGATAAATTCTGCACTCTGAGAAAGACGGGGGGACTTAGCGGATTCCCCAGGATCTCAGAAAGTCCCCATGATATATTCAGCACCGGTCACGGCAGCAATTCCATATCTCTTGTAACAGGCCTTGCCAAGGCCAGAGATCTGAACGGAGAAAAATACAACGCGGTGGCAGTCATAGGCGACGGAGCCTTAAGCGGCGGACTTGCATATGAGGGTCTCAACAATCTTGGAGATTCAGGGGCGAACGCCATAGTGATATTGAATGACAACGGCATGTCCATATCCAAAAGCACCGGCGGTGTTTCCAAGCACCTGAGCAAGCTAAGAGTTTCAAAAGGATATTACAGTCTGAAAAGAAATGTCAAAAAAGCCTCCAAAAAGATACCCGGCATAGGGAACAATATCTATTCCGGAATGGAAAAACTGAGAGATTCCCTTAAATATGTCATTGTTAACGGCGTCATATTCGAAGAAATGGGATTCACCTATATAGGCCCCCTGGACGGCCACAACATAGAAGAACTTTCCATGCACATGGAACTTGCAAAAAATGCCGAAGGACCGGTATTGCTGCATATAATAACCGAAAAAGGTAAAGGATACAGAAATGCTGAAGTTTATCCGGGCAGATATCACGGTACGGGACCTTTTGATCCCGAAACGGGAGTAGCTGTTGATCCTTCTGATATTCCCACATATTCTGATGTTTTCGGCAAAAAACTGGTTGAACTGGCAGAAGACGATGACAGGATAGTAGCGGTTTCCGCAGCAATGACGGAAGGAACAGGTCTTTCGGAATTCTGCAGCAGATTTCCCGACAGGACTTTTGATGTGGGCATGGCCGAAGAACATGCAGTTTCCTTCGCAGCAGGCCTTGCAAAAGGCGGTGCAAGACCATTCGTAGCCATTTACTCCACCTTCCTCCAAAGAGCCTATGACGAAATAATAACCGACGTATGCCTTCAGGGACTTCCTGTTATTTTTGCCGCAGACAGAGCGGGAAATGTGGGAGCAGACGGAGAAACACACCACGGTATGTTCGATATTTCATATTTCAGTCACATGCCGGGAATGACAGTAATGGCTCCGGCCGACGGAAGAGAGCTGGAGCAGATGATGGATCATGCCCTTACCCTGGCCACTCCCTGTGTAATAAGGTACCCCAGGGGTGAAAACGGTGACATACTCAAAGACAGGATCCCTCTTTACCGGGGCTCCCAGATAATATCCCAGGGAAAAGATGCAGAGATATGGGCACTGGGAAGTATGGTAAAAACTGCCCTTGAAACTGCAGAGATACTTAAAAAGAAAGGCATAGATACCGGAGTTGCAAATGTCCGTTTCGTTTCTCCCATCGATGAAGAAAAAATAATTTCTTCGGCAAAAAAAACCAAACACATAATAACCCTGGAAGATAACATAATAAAGGGCGGGTTCGGAGAAAGGGCTGCGGCTCTGTTGATGAAAAACAATATAAAAGCAAAAGTGATCAATTTGGGCTGGCCCGATAAATTCATTGAACACGGTTCCGCCTTTGAACTGTACAAAAAATACAGGCTCGATGCCGCCGGAACAGCAGAAAGGATAAGTGATCTCATTGAAGGAAAGGCTTGATTCCGTTCTTGTGAAAAGAGGATTCTTCTCTTCCCGGGAAAAAGCCAAAGCCTCTGTAATGGCCGGTCTTGTCACCGTCAAAGGTCAGATGGCCTATAAAGCAGGGATGCAGATCGATCCCGACGAAGAAATCTCCGTAAAGGAGGATGCCTGCCCCTATGTGGGAAGAGGCGGTCTTAAACTGAAAAAAGCTCTTGACGTTTTCAAAATAGACCTCCAAGGAAAAACTGCCATCGACATGGGAGCATCAACGGGCGGTTTCACGGACTGTATGCTCAAGGCGGGAGCCGCAAAGGTGTATGCCATAGATGTGGGATACGGACAGCTTGACTGGAAGCTGCGAAATGATAAAAGAGTAATAAATATTGAGAGAACCAATATCCGCCATATGGATCATGAGCAAATAAGTGAGAAAGCGGATTTTATAAGTATAGATGTTTCTTTTATTTCGGTGAACCTTATTTTCCCGAAAGCTGCCATGTTTCTTAAAGAAGACGGCAGCATAATCTGTCTCGTTAAACCTCAATTTGAGGCGGGCAGGGATCAGGTAGGGAAAAAAGGCATAGTAAGAGACAAAAAAGTGCATGAGGAGGTAATAAAAAAGGTGATCGGATATGGAAAGGATGCGGGGCTTTTCCCTGCGGGACTTACATATTCGCCCATAAAAGGTGCCGGGGGCAATATCGAATATCTGCTTTTTTTGAAAAAGAATGATCATGAAGCAGTTTCCGAAAATGAAGAGACTTCAATAAATATTAAAAAAACAGTAGGGGAATCTAATGAAATTATCTAAACAAATCATGGCGATGCCGCATTCGCCGGTGAAAAAATACTATGTTTATGCCAACAGGGCAAAAATGCGCGGCAAAAAAATATATCACCTGAACATCGGGCAGCCGGATATAAAAACACCTCCCGAGTTCATGGAGGCAGTAAGATCTTTTGATGAGGATGTTCTTGCTTATTCAGCTTCAGAGGGCATGACAGAGACCATCGATGCCCAGAGACGCTATTACAGAAGATACCATATGGATTATTCACGCAGTGAAATAATAATAACCAACGGCGGAAGCGAAGCTCTTTTATTCGCCATGGCCTGCGTAATAAACCCGGGAGACGAGATCATAATACCGGAGCCTTATTATACGAACTATAATCTTTTCACAGGGATATACGGAGGAAAGATCGTTCCGGTGACCACAAAAGCAGAAGAAGGATATCATTATGCAGACAAAAACAAACTAAAGAAAGCCATCTCTCCAAAGACAAAGGCAATATGTCTTTGCAATCCGGGGAATCCCACAGGTACGGTCCTTTCAAAGGATGAGATGAAAATGATATGTGATCTGGCCATTGAACATGACTTTTTTATAATAGCCGATGAGGTATACAGGGAATTCTGCTATGACACCGACGATATCCTGAGTTTTGGTCAGTTTGAAGAAGCCTCACAAAACGTAATAATAACAGACAGTATTTCCAAAAGATTCAGCGCATGCGGAGCCAGGATCGGTTCCCTGGCCACAAAAAACAAAGATATATATGAAAATGCCATGAAACTTGCTCAGGCCAGATTGTGCTGTCCCACACTGGACCAGATAGGCGCTGTAACTTTATATGATCTGCCAAAGGACTTCTTTGACAAAACCAAGGAGGAATACAACCACAGAAGAAATGTGGCATATAATGCACTGCAGAAAATAGAAGGCATAGTATGTGAAAAACCCAGAGGCGCATTTTATATAACCTGCAAACTTCCGGTAAAAGATGCGGAGGATTTTCTCATCTGGATGCTGGATGACTTCGAAGACAGGGGAGAAAGTACCATGTTCGTTCCCGCTGAAGGATTTTACGGAACTCCCGGCCTTGGCAGAGATGAGATACGTCTTGCTTATGTTCTAAACGAAAAAGACCTTTTGAGAGGGATAGAGCTCATTAAACTGGGACTTAAGGAGTACAGAAGATGAAACTGTCACCCATGATGCAGCAGTACATGGAAATAAAGGAAGAATACAGTGACTGTATACTTTTCTTCAGGCTGGGCGATTTTTATGAGATGTTTTTTGATGACGCAAAAACCGCCTCAAAAGAACTTGAACTGACCCTTACGGGGAAAAACTGCGGACTTGCCGAAAGAGCGCCCATGTGCGGAGTTCCTTTTCATGCAGTGGATTCATATATATCAAAACTGGTAGAAAGAGGATATAAAGTCGCCGTTTGCGAACAGACCGAAGATCCGGCACAAGCAAAGGGCATAGTAAAAAGAGAAGTCCTGAGAATAGTGACCCCGGGCACCATAACCAGCGGAGAAATGCTCAACGAAAGAGAAAACAACTATCTTGCATCCGTCTACCTGGCAAAGGATCGTTTCGGATTCTCATACTGTGATATTTCAACGGGAGAAATGAATGTGACCGAGTTTCCGGAAGAGGAGGGGAAACCGGCCCTTCTAAACGAACTGGTACGAATAAAGGCAAGTGAGATCATTGTAAATGAAGGCTTTATCGACCACATAAAAAAAGAAGAGCTGGAAGGTTCCTGTGATGCCCGCATAAACATACTTCCCGCAAGATACTATTCCGAAGATGAAACTGCGGATGCCATATTCAGACAGTTCGGGACAAGATCCCCGGCGGGCATAGGCCTTGATGAAAAAACTTCAGCCGCTTTGTCTCTGGGCGCCCTTATAAGTTACCTTCTGCAGACCCAGAAACAGACCATGGAACATATAAAAAGCTTCGGTATTTATCAGATAGGCAGCCGTATGGTCCTTGACAAGTCCACCATCAAAAATCTGGAGATCACTGAAACTCTTTGGGAAAAAAAGACCCGCGGATCCCTGCTTGGTGTACTGGATAAGACCCATACCGCCATGGGGGGAAGAAAGATAAGGAACTGGCTGAGAGAACCCCTTATATCATGTCAGGAAATATGCGAAAGACTGGATGCGGTAGAAGCTCTGCTGGAAGACGAAATGCTAAGAAACAACATAAAAGAAAGCCTAAAAGCCATATATGACTTTGAAAGACTTTCAGCCAAGATCGCCACCGGCAGTGCCAACGGTAAAGACATAGTTGCCCTTAGGAATTCCCTTTATGTGCTGCCGGAAATAAAATTGGATATTAAAGACAGTGAAAGCCTTTTGCTGAATGAGATCTACATGAATATAGATACTCTTGAAGAAGTCCATGACAGGATAGCCAAGGCCATAAAAGACGATCCCCCCTTTACCGTAAAAGAAGGCGGGCTCATAAAAGACGGTTATTCCCCCGAACTGGATGAACTCAAAAATTCCATAAAGGATGCCAGAAAGTGGATAGCTTCCCTGGAAAACAAAGAAAGAGAAAGGACAGGCATAAGCAACCTGAAGGTTGGATATAATAAGGTTTTTGGATACTATATCGAAATAACCAAGTCCAAATATGACATGATCCCTGACAACTATATAAGAAAACAGACCCTTGTCAACGCAGAAAGATTCATAACTCCCGAACTGAAAGAGACCGAAAGCATAGTACTTAATGCGGAAATGAAAATAAACCAAAAAGAGTATGAACTTTTTTGCAGTCTGCGGGATTTCATAAAGGAACATATAGGCAGGATACAGAAAACATCCCATGCCGTTTCTACACTGGATGTACTTGCTTCTTTTGCCCAGGTAAGCTCAAGACTCGATTATGTGAAACCCGAAATGAATGAAAGCGATACGATCTTTATTGAAAAAGGTCGTCATCCTGTTATAGAACAGACCATAAAAGACGGTATATTTGTGGCTAATGACACTTATATGGACAGACAGGATGCTTCCATGCTGCTCATAACAGGCCCTAATATGTCCGGAAAGTCCACATATATGAGACAGACCGCTCTTATCGTTCTCATGGCCCAGGCGGGCTGTTTTGTGCCCTGCGAGGCCGCATCCATCGGGATAACCGACAGGATATTTACAAGAATAGGGGCATCGGACAATCTGGCGGGAGGCCAAAGTACTTTTTTCGTTGAAATGAGCGAACTTGCATATATACTGAACACTGCCACATCAAAAAGCCTTGTTATATTAGACGAAATAGGGCGTGGAACCAGTACATATGACGGGCTTTCCATAGCCTGGGCTGCAATAGAATACCTGTGCAAGTCCGATAAACAGATACGTACACTTTTTGCTTCCCATTATCACGAACTCACCTCCATGGAAGGCTCCCTCAGGGGATTCAGGAACCTCAATGTGGATGTGGCGGAAGAGAACGGAGAAGTCATATTTCTGCATAAGATAGTCCCGGGCACCGCCAGCAGGAGCTACGGGATCCATGTGGCAAGATTGGCGGGAGTTCCGGAAGAACTGCTGGAAAATGCCAAAATCAAGCTTGCCCGGTTGGAAAAAGCAAAAGAAGAAGACAAAGGACCTGACAAAGAAGAGCAGATATCACTATTTTCTTTAAAAGAAAACTGAACCAGCAAACCGGATCCTGATTGACAAATACTTGAATCGGGTCCGGATCTGAAAGGCGGCATAAATGCAACAGACGATAAAACTTCTGAATAAGACCGTTTCGGATCTGATCGCTGCGGGAGAAGTGGTGGATCGTCCTCTTTCGGTGGTGAAGGAACTTGTGGAAAATTCCATTGATGCAGGGGCTTCTTCCATTGTGATCGAGATCAGAAAGGGCGGAAAAGAATACATCAGAGTTACCGATAACGGTAGCGGTATCCCGGAAAAACAAGTCCATATGGCTTTTCAGAGACATGCCACCAGCAAAATACAAAGAGCTGAAGACCTGGGATATATAGAGACCCTGGGGTTCCGGGGGGAAGCTTTGGCCAGTATTTCGTCGGTTTCCAAAATGGAAGTTATAACAAAGACAAAAGAAAACCAGACAGGGAGCAAAACCGTTATCCACGGTGGTGAAACAATAGAACATATTTCCACAGGATGCCCGGACGGCACCACGATGATAGTCAGAGACCTTTTTTTCAACACCCCCGCAAGACTGAAATTTATGAAATCAGACAGTGCCGAAAGCTCTGCAGTGATCGATTTTGCCGCACAAATGGCTCTTGCATACCCGGAAATAAGAATAAGAATGATCAGCAACGGAAATATCCTGTTTTCCACCAGAGGGACAGGTGACCGCCGCAAAGTCATAATGACACTTTCCGGGAACGATCCTTCCATGAAACTGCTGCCCCTTGAAATAACAGAAGGAAACATCTATGTCAGTGGATATATTTCGGGCCCCGGGGAAAGCAAAGCCAGCAGGAAAGGTCAGATATATTTTGTTAACGGAAGGGCGATATCAAGCAAAATACTTGAAAAAGCCGTTGATTCCGCCTATTCGGACAGGCTTTTCGAAGGCCGCTTCCCAATAATATACCTGTTTCTGGAAATATCACCTTCCGAAATAGATGTAAACATACATCCCAACAAGCGTGAAGTCAGATTCAATGATGAAAAAACCCTTACATCAGTCCTTACTGGTGGAATAAAAGAAGCACTGACGGTAAAAGAAGCTGTCCCGGACATGGACATAAATGGCGGTCCCCATGTTTTTCAGACACAGGACAACGGACCTGACAGAGAAATGGTTGCGGACCAGGTTGACATAAAAACAATATTGTCAAGTTACAGACACGAAGCAGAAAAAATAAAGGAGGAAATAGCAGAGTATAAAGTCGGATACGGAAATAAGGAACCCCGGGAAACGATCCATATCGAAAAATATACGGAAGTAAAACCCTTTGATTTTGCACAGATACAGGTGACAGGCTCCATATTCGGATCCTATATCACAGCAACTGATCACGATAATTTCTATCTTATAGACCAGCATGCAGCCCATGAACGCATAATATTCGAAAAACTGATGGCCCAATTCAATGGCAAACTCAAAGTCAAACAGCCGATAATGATACCTTCCACATTTTCAGCGGATCCCGCCATTTCCGAAAATGATGAAAAATGGATATCGATACTGGATGCTCTGGGATTTTCAGTGGAGGATTTCGGTCCCGGTACATATATAATAAAAGAAATACCCATGTTTTTGAGCCTTTCTGAAGCGGAAAAATTCGTAAAGGATTTTCTTGATACATACAGCGAAAACACAGATATAAGTCAGCCTGAACAAATAAAGAAAATAACCGGGACCGCTTGTAAATCAGCTGTAAAAGCCAATGATCACCTGACGGAAGAGGAGATTGAAGGCCTGATGGAGACTCTTTCCAAGTGTGAAAACCCGTTTTCATGCCCCCATGGAAGGCCGACTTTTATAAAATTCTCAAAAACCGATATAGAAAAAAGATTCGGACGGACATAAACGATAAAAACTTCCTTATTCACAAAGCAGTGAAAGAGGATCATTCTTCACAGATAGTGAAAGAAAACCATTCTTCACAGATAGCGAAAGAAAAGCATTCTTCACAGATAGTGAAAGAAAAGCATTATGGAAGAAAAAAAGAAAAGAAAACCAAAAAATAAGATAATTGTGGTCGTAGGCCCCACAGCCGTGGGAAAAACCGAATATGCAATAAAGATCGCCCGGGAAACAAACGGTGAAATCGTTTCCTGCGACTCCATGCAGCTTTATAAACATATGGATATAGGCAGCGCGAAACCCTCCGAAGACCAACTTGCCATCGTAAAGCATCATCTTATCGGAGCAGTTGATCCGCTTCAGCCTTTTTCTGCTGCAGTCTATCAACAAATGGCCAAAAAAGCCATCAATGAAATATTCAAGAGGGGAAAGACCCCCGTGATCGCCGGAGGTACCGGACTTTACCTTAATTCTCTCATTTACGAAATGGATTTTGGAACTCCTCCCGAGGACAAGGCCTACAGAAAACAGCTGGAAAACATAGCAAAAAACAACGGTCCCGCTGCTCTTCACGACAGACTCCGAAAAAAAGACCCGGAAGCTGCCAAAAGGATACATCCAAACAATATGAAACGTGTTATAAGGGCTCTGGAGGCGGCGGAAAAGGGTGAAGTTCTTTCGGATTTCAGTGAAATAAAGAAAAAAACAGATGATTACGGGACCATAATGATAGGTCTCATGAGAAACCGTAACGAACTCTATCACAGGATAAACAGCAGAGTCGAGCTTATAGTGAGCCACGGTCTGGTAAACGAGGTGGAAGGCCTAATGGCAAGGGGCCTCACATCAAAGGACATATCAATGAAAGGCATAGGCTACAAAGAGATAATAGACCATCTTAACGGAGCATATGATCTGGAAGAGGCGATAGACCTGATAAAAAAGAACACAAGACACTATGCCAAGCGCCAGATAACCTGGTTCAAGCGATATGAAGACATGAAATGGTTTGATTTGTCTGCCTTTTCATCGGAGCAGGAAGCATTGGAGGATATTCTTTTATGGGTGTTCAAAAACAGATAAAAAAACAGATAAAAATTCATAACAAGAGCGACAAACCCGATAATATCGTTTTAAAAGAGCATGAAATAGTATCCAGATGCGAAGCTCTTGAAAAAGATCTTCCTGCTTTTATGCGAGGGTTTTTTGTGTATCTCAAAGGAAACGTTCTGCCCATGACAAGACTTGCCTACCTTTACGATATAACATTTTTCTGCGATTACCTGGTGAATCAGACGGATCTTACGGTGGCGGAAACACCCAAAAACATCAAACTGCAGGAATTTGAACGTATTAAGGCCGTTGATATCAATATTTTTATCGACTTTTGCAGAAAATATGAAAAAGAAACCAAAAACGCCGTGTATATATATGAGAACAATAACAAGACTCTTGCCCGCAAAAAATCCTCTGTTTCGGTGCTTTTCAAACAGCTTTACAGGGATGAACTCATAAGCCGCAACATAACCGACGGTTTTGACCCCATAAAAGTTCCCAAACCCGGGGAAAAGGAGATAAAAGCTCTTCAGGATGACGAGGTCATGGTAATGCTTGATGCAGTTTCCACCGGAACCGGTCTTACAAAAAAAGAACATGAATTCTGGGAAAAGACAAAAAAGAGAGACAAATCCATACTCATTCTTTTCCTGACCTACGGACTAAGGCTTTCCGAGCTCCAGCAGCTGAATATTTCCTCCTTCAATTTTAGTAGGGGAGAGTTCAGGATATACAGAAAAAGAGGAAAGGAATCATCAATGCCCTTGAACAGATCCGTCACTGCCACCGTAAGAGACTACATCGAAAACGAGAGACCCGGCAGCGAAAACATAGCCGAAGATATGAAAGATGCACTTTTTCTTTCTCTTCAGGGCAAACGAATGACGGAAAGACAGATAAGGGAGCTTGTGAAGAAATACACCTCCATAGGCATGAAGACTTCAAGAAACGCAGGTTACAGTCCTCATAAACTGAGGGCAACCGCCGCTACCAGCCTGATCGGCCGCGGAAATTCCATATTCGATGTGCAGAATCTGCTGGATCATGAGCAAATAACCACCACACAACTTTACGCAGCTCACAAAATGAATGTAAAACGAGAACTTGTCAGGGGAATGGAGTGGGAAATAGAACGGAAAGAAAAGATAACAGGAAAGGATGATGAATAATGAAAACAAAAGTACTGATACTTTCGGAATGTATGAAATGTCTTTACCCGAAGGGCACAGAGACTCTGGAGGATTTTATGGACCAGCTGGAAAAAACAGAAAGGACATTCATCGAAATGTATAAACTGGATGATGACAAAACCATTGATCCTTATTATGTGGAAGAAGATATAACCAAGATATT
This sequence comes from Firmicutes bacterium UBA1422, assembly GCA_002304835.1. GTDB lineage: Bacteria > Bacillota > Clostridia > Peptostreptococcales > Anaerovoracaceae > UBA1422. Next base: position 191,363 of record DBPK01000001.1, on the reverse strand, counting down.
CATCAATTTTGATTCCGTGGAATCCGTATCGGAAGGGGAAGTCGAAATACTAAAAGCAGAGCAGTTTGACCGTGTTCTGTCCAAACTAGCAAAAATCTGCTGCAGTGACTGCGAAAATGACGGAGAAAGTGAAACCGGCTGTGATTCCCTTCCGGGAAAAAGAGACAAGATCGATCTTGAAACAAAGAGCTGCTGGCTCAAGGAAGAATGTTTCGATGAAGATCCGGACCCGGATCCCGACCCGGACAAAAAGATAGTCTTTATAAACAAAGGAAGAAACAATAATAACTGAAGCAAAAGAAGAAACAATAATAATCGAAGCAAAAGAAGAAACAATAATAACCGAATCAAAATAAAAAACAACGATAACTGAATCAAAAGAAGAACAATAATAACTAAAGCAAAAGAAGGAACACCAATAATCGAAGCAACTGAAATAACTTATATCAAAGAAAGAGATAATAAAAAGTGGATATTTATACAGAAAAACTTTTAACAGAAAAATTCAAAATAGACAAAAAAGTCATCAGCACAGTGGCATCTTCAGAAAACAAGATCGCCGATATCTTTGCCGAGCTTGATGATATAATGACTTTCAACCAGTACAAGATACTTGATGCCTTCCGCAAGAACAGGATAAGCGATGTGCATTTTTCCTGGAATACCGGTTACGGATATGACGATCCCGGAAGGGAAGCCCTGGAAAAAGTATGGGCTGATGTTTTCTCAGCGGAAGCCGCCCTTGTAAGACCCATAATAGTAAACGGCACCCATGCGCTTTCCCTTACTCTTTCAGGTATCTTAAGGCCCGGTGATGAGCTTATATACTGTACCGGCAGGCCCTATGACACCCTAGAAGAGACCATAGGCATAAGAGGCAGCGGCAAGGGCAGCCTCAAGGATTTCGGGATAATATACAAACAGGTGGAGCTGGCAGAAGACGGTTCATTAGACTTTGATGCGCTAAAAAAAGCTATTACCTCCGATACCAGGATGATATCATTGCAGCGGGCAACGGGATATGCTTTCAGAAAAGCCGTTACGATCCCCGAAATAAAGGCCTGGACGGACTTTGTCAAGGGTATCAGACCCGACATAGTCTGCATGGTGGACAACTGTTACGGGGAATTTCTGGACACTCTGGAACCCACGGGCTTGGGAGCAGATATAATAGCCGGATCCCTTATAAAAAACCCGGGAGGAGGGCTGGCACTTACCGGCGGTTATATTACCGGCAGAAAAGATCTGGTGGATCTGGTTTCATACAGAATGACTGCCCCGGGCATTGGCGGCGAATGCGGTCTCACCTTCGGCCAGACAAGAAACATGCTGCAGGGACTGTTTATGGCTCCTTCAACAGTAAACGGGGCTATAAAGGGTGCAGTACTCTGCGGACAGGTTTTCTCGGATCTGGGGTATGAAGTATGTCCGCTTCCCGATGACAAAAGAAGTGATATTATACAGGCAGTAAAACTGGGCTCTGCGGAGGCCGTCAAAGCTTTCTGCCAGGGTATACAGGCCGCCGCTCCGGTGGATTCCCATGTAAGACCCGAACCCTGGGGAATGCCGGGCTATGAAGATGATGTCATTATGGCCGCAGGGGCTTTCGTACAGGGCTCCTCCATTGAACTTTCAGCGGATGCCCCCATGAGGGAGCCTTACACGGCATATTTCCAGGGAGGCCTGACTTACGCCCATTCCATGTTCGGAGTCATAAATGCACTTCAGGAACTTTGTTCCAGAGGAATAGTAAATATTTGATATAAGGAATAGTAAATATTTAATATGCTGAAAATAGTAGATATTTGATATGCTGAAAAAAGTAGATATTTAATATGCTGAAAAACGAAAAAGAGAAAAAATCCAGGCAGCTCAAAAAGACAGCCGCTGTTATAAAACTTATTATATTGCTGATTCTTTTGATTGGCATTCCTCTTTATTTGTGGCTCTTTCAGTATGATACTGTTCAGAAGTTCTCCGATCTGGGCACCATCAAGGAATTTTTTCATGCATATAAAGCTGAAAGTGTTTTTGCCTACATAGGAGTACAGATACTTCAGATCATCATAAGCTTTCTGCCGGGACAGCAGATACAGTTTGCTGCCGGTTTTCTCTTCGGTTTCTGGCTGGGATATCTTTATTCCATCATCGGCGCCGCCATTGGAACAGTAATCACATACTATCTTGCAAAAGCATTGGGGCATGATGCCGTCCATATCTTTTTCGGCGAAGAAAAAATAAACAGATTTCTTCATAAACTTAACAGTAAAAAGGGTTATATCATAATAATGCTTATTTATCTGATTCCCGGGGTCCCCAAGGATCTGTGCTGCTATGCGGCAGGTCTTTCGGAAATAAAGCTCAAGCTTTTCCTGGTTCTTTCCCTTGTCGGAAGAACGCCGGGCATGATGGGCAGTCTTCTGATAGGTATGCAGGCAGGGAAGGGTGATTATATATCTGTAATAATAATATCTGCCATCTTCATCGCACTTTTTATCCTCGGCGTCATATACCGCAAAAAGCTGGAACACTGGCTGGAAAAACTCCACGATAAATTCACATCAAAATAAATAAATAAATAAACAGGTATAATGCTGTATGCGGCATATTTGCTGTCATAAGTAGTCTTCCATAAGCCTGTTGATGGTGCCGTTTCTCATTAAAAAATCATATGATTCCCAAAACAAGCATTTGATTCCCAAAACAAGCATAATCGCTTAAATCATTAATGAATATGCATGTTTTTTTGTAGATTTTTTGATTATTAGGACGAATAAGGTAAAAAAAGCAAAATAATATAGCATTTTGGGGCATATTTTTACAAAATACGTACTGATCCCGGAAAATCAATGAGAAAACGTGCATATCAGACATAAATACACAATTATATGCACGTTTTAGGAAAAGTTAGGAAAAGTAATGTTAATGTTAAAGCTATTTTTTTGACCACTTCAGCTATTTCATTCATTATTAAAAAAAAGAACAAATGTTTTATTTTCCCTTGACAACGAACAAATATTCGTATATTCTAAAAAAGAACAAATGTTTCGGTAGGGCATGGGGAGGTAAACCAATGAGTATTTACATATATAATGACATAAATAGAACAAAATCAAGGAATCACAGAGTTTCCCGCAACAATGCATCATGTAGCAGAAGCTCTGCCGGTGCCATAAATATCTTATCCAAATTCAAGATCATAATGTTGATGCTTGTTATCACAGTAATAACTGTAACAGCCGGTAATTTCATTTTGGGCGGCAATGATGCCAATGGTCAGACCCAGCAGAAATATGTAAGTGTAGAAGTTTCTGCCGGAGATACTTTATGGGATATAGCAGATACATATCTGGGCGAAGAAATGGATACCAGACAGGCAGTACATATTATAAGGACCGCAAACGACATGGACACAGGTTTGGTTAAGCCGGGACAGATGATCCGTATACCGGTGGATATTTAAAGGTATCACAGGTCATAAAGAAAAATAAAATCGCTGAAAACGTAAAATAGAGCCTCGCTTTTTTGTTGCGTAAGGGGATAAACAAAAGAAGTATATATTCTGGCATGATCATGAGATGTCACCAGATGCAGCTCGGATAAATGCATAAGGTATGCTTTTTTTGTCTTTGGAAACCTTGTGTTTGCAGGCAAAGGCGAGAGAAAGGTGGAAGAAACGTGAATGAACGGATCTTATTTTCATATCATTTCCGAAAATTATGATTTTAGGAATAGTTATCTATCCATGATTTGTTTCTTCCTCTGCACCTTCTCACACTTCCTCACGGTTTTTTCTAGTCCCCCTTCCTCTACAAGAAGAATAAATGAATAAAAAGAAACTGAATTATATTTTATCAATAACAGTTTCTTTTTTTACTATTTAATATGATTATTAAAAAGAACAGGGTAAAAGATCCTGTTCTTTTTGTCAAATATTATACTGTTTTTTATGGCATTATCAATGACCCTTTTTCTATTTTGGATCCCCCAGATTTGGTTGCTATTATATTATCTATGTTGGTACATGCCGCTGTATAGTCTACAGTTACTCCTGTTGAGGATGCATCTGTTGCTGCGTTTTGGAAACAAGAAACATAACTCGATGGGTTTCCGTTTATCGTCATTGTGCCTCCCAGCTTAGTGCATCCGTAAAATGTTGTCCCCATATGGGTTACACTATCCGGAATGGCAAGGCCGGCAAGATCTGTTATGCCGCTGCAGCCGTAAAATGTTTGGGTCATATTGGTTACATTATCTGATATAACAAGCCCACTCAAAGTTGTTATGCCGCTGCAGCCCTCAAATGTTCCCATCATATTACTCACGCTATCGGGTATACTAAAACCATCCAGGTCTGTTATTCCTGTGCAACTTCTGAATGTAAAATCCATTTCGGTTGCACTATCCGGTATAGTAAGTCCACTAAGGTCTGTTATTCCTGTGCAACCTTCAAATGTTCCGTTCATATAAATTGCACTGTCCGGTATGATAAATCCGCTTATATCAGTTAGACCGCTGCAGCCGTAAAATGCAGAACTCATATCGGTTACACTATCCGGTATGATAAATCCGCTTATATCAGTTAGATTATTGCATCCCCAAAAGGTCCCCTGCATATTGGTTACGCCGTCGGGTATGGTGAGTTGGGAAAGATCCGTGATACCTGTGCAGCCTGCAAAGGTATAACTCATATCTGTTACACTATCCGGGACATTGCCCCTTCCCGTAAGAGCTGTGCATCCGGCAAACCAAAAATCAATATTAGTGGGTTCTATATCCCTGAATAAAACTTTTGTTATTTGCTCTGAATAACCTTCTTGCAGCCAGGGCATATTGATTTCACCTTCACCATACATGCAGTCATCATTTCCTGCAGCTGTTCCTTTTATAAGAAGAACGCCTCTGGAATACATGGTTGCCGTAACATTTTCATTTGCCTTATCAACATCGTATACTTCCCCTGCTTCTTCATCAGAACCTATGGCCCATTCGTTCAGGACGGTTCCATAATCAGGCGGTGCTGGTTTTGGTGCTGGTTTTGGTGTTACAACCGGGTTTAATCTTACCCCTTTGGAATAGCGAGAATATACCTTATTTGTACCGTATTTCTTATATGCTTTTATCTTATACCTGTAAGTATTATTTTTGCCGAGTTTTTTTGCCGTCCATTTTCTTATACTTCCTTTTTTTATGGTTTTGATTTTTTTGTACTTGCCGCTGTTTTTCTTTTGGTAAATAACATAACCCTTCGCTTTACTAACTTTTTTCCATGTCACCTTTGCGCTCGTATCGCTTAGTCTTGTAACCTTTATGCTCCCCGGGGCTTTTGGTCTTGACACAGCATCAGCTGTTGCTATAAGACTTGTAAAGCAAAATATTACCGTCAGCAAAATTACCAATATTCTTGTTTTTATTGTGATGGTGAAATCAAACACGTTCCGTGCCTCCCTATTCAATGTTATATACTTTACTATACTAAATATCTTAGATCAAAACAAGTTCTTCAATAATCAATTCTTATTATTGTTGATAATAAAATAGAGCAAGTCATGATTCCCTGCTCTATTTTTTTCATTATTATATTTTTGTGCATCTTTGCCTTCGTGTTATCTCATTATATTTTTATTCGTCTTTGCTTTTGTATTACCTCTTCTTATATTTCATCTTGGAATATCCGCTTGTTGCTGTGACGTTCTGGATAGTCCTGTATGTCTTGATCTTGAAATAGTAAGTCTTTCCTTTTTTCAGTTTTGTCTTTTTATATGAAGTGACAGAATTTTTGTTTACTGTCTTTATAAGTTTGTATGTCCCCTTCTTTTTTGTGGCCATATAGATCTTATAGCCCGTGGCATTCGAGATTTTTTTCCATTTAATTATCAGATTTTTTGACCCCGACTTGTATATTTTAGCAATACCGGTCTTTGCGGGTGTCGGTACTTTAACATCAACAGTCACCGTTCTTGATGTTAATCTGCCGTAATTTCCGCTACTGACAAAAACTTTATAATAAGTTCTGCCAATGGTTTTTGTGGAAGGAGTGATATAATTAACGGAACCATTTGTGTTTATCCAGTTCATATTGCTCTGATTTCTGCCCTTGAACCATCCATACCATAATGATCCTGTAACTCCTGCCTTATTTGCTGCTGTTATCCTTATGGGAACTGCTGCCGCACCGTAATAATATGTGGCAGACCTGGGAACTGCTGTTATATCCGGAACAGGGTATGCAACATCTATCTGTTTTGCCGCCAGTATAGTGCTGTTGTTCGTTCCCCAATTGTTTTCTTTTTTTAGACCGGATCCTAATACCAATTGATTTTCATCGGTAATTCCCAGGGCTGTTGTTTCGCTACTGTTACCATTACATTCCGCAGAAAACCAGGAATCTCCATTAACTGATATTGTTGTGCCACTGCCGACAGAAACACCATGAGCGATCCCGGAATCCTTGTTGATAACAGCATTTACACTGGCATTGTTTATTACGATACCTCCTGTAGCAAAAATAGCTCCACCTGTTCCAACGGAAGGAGAATCATAGTTTTGGCCATGTAAAATTGTCAGCATCTGTGTTCCGCTATTTACTGTTGTTGTACCATCTGATTTTATTGCAAATACTCCTCCATTGACATCTTGAGAGTTATCAGTACTTGATACATCTGCTTCAAACCATAAATAATCATTGCCTGTGCCAATTGTCAGATCTGCATTTCTAACATAAAGTCCGTGCCAGTTAGTATTACTCAAAATTAAAGTTGAAAACTCGCCTGTTCCCTTTATGGTAATATTATTATCAGAACCGCTAGAAACATCAATGCCGTTATCTAATGTACACTGTCCCTCAACAGTAATGATCAGATCTCCCAGTGAAGACCCTGTAATAGATGCTTGGTCTACATTATAATTATTCAAAGCCAATGTATTAGTGTCAGAATCGTATGCCCAACCTTCCCCGTCTTCATTCAACTGGGAATCTTCTGCCACAGCTCCATCATCCAGAACGGCGATTCCTCCTACTGTCAATTCAGCCCCTGCTGGCACTTCTGCTAAGGCCACTCCCCCGGGCATCATAGCAGGCCCTATGCCTACTCCGACTATTACTGCCATGGCAACAGCAATAACCCTTACTGTTTTCCTTAATTTCATTTTCTTCCCTCCCTCCGAATAAATCTGTTTCTTAAAATAATTTGATAAACTAAAAACGACTGTCGGTTTTTTGACAGTCGTTTGCTTTTTTTCTTTTCGCTAATAGCTGTAAACTATCTGCGGCAACCGGCTATCATACCTTTCGGTTTAGACCCTTGGCTTTGCGTCACAGGATTTCTCCTGCTTTGCCATTAATGAATATTTTTTATTGATTTAAGTATAAACATCATTTATCGATATGTCAACTTTTACAGTTCATGATATCTCCCCTTTTTCTCCAAGAAAAAGCTTTGATTCCTTCATAGCTTTATTCTTCTTCCCTTTTATTTCTTCTCAAATATGAGTGCTACTTCCATTCCCCCTGCCTGTTCTTCAGGCATAGACATTTTCATTTCATCCCCTTGAACCTTTACATTCGCTTCATCGCCTTCTATTGTGATAACAAATCCGTCATCACCTTTTTCCCATGTGCCGGATGCCGTTTCGCTTTCGCCCAAAACGGTTGTTGTTATTGATACTTTACCATCATCTTTGCAATCAAGCACAAGAGAAGTGTTAGATTTTCCTTCATCCTCTCCTGACATACTTAAGAACTCTTTTGCATCATATTCTTCTTCATTCATTACCACTTTATCAAGCTGCCACTGCCCTATTATGTCATTTCCACCGCAGGCGGCAAATAACATTACTGTTATTGTGATCAAGGCTGTGAGCCACAAGATCTTCTTAGTTCTCATCATATTATTCTCCTTTCTTCAGTGAATCAAGATATGCCTGTAATATCAGAACTGCCGCCTGTTTATCGATGACTTCTTTGCGCTTTTGCCTTCGCAAATCCGCCTCGATCAGGACTTTTTCTGCAATAGAAGTAGTAAAACGTTCATCCTGAAATATTACTGCAACCTTAGAAAGGCCGGTGCTGCGCATTTTGTTTTTCAGCATATCTCCGAAACTGCATACTTTTTCTGTCTGAGAACTGTTTGATCCGTCCAGTCTCAACGGCAAACCTATAACTACAGTATCACAGTTGTATTCGGAAACAAAGCCAATGACTTTATCCGCATCTTTCCTTATACCGGTACGCTCAATTGTAGTAATGCCCTGTGCAGTTATCAGAAGTTCATCGCTAACTGCAACACCTATGGTTTTATCCCCTACATCCAGCCCTAGTTTTCTCATATCAAGATTATATCTTTATTTTATATTTATAGCAACAAAAAAAGACGGGGTCGCTCCCGTCTTTTGGCTTCTTATTCTATTTTTCTTTTCCGAGGAATGCCTTGACGATCTCTTCTGTAAGATCATCTCTGTCTACCTGTTTTATTATGTTTCTTGCATTTTTGTGGCTGGTTATGTATGAAGGATCTCCGGACAAAATATAACCCACTATCTGGTCGATGGCGTTGTAACCCTTCTCGTCAAGGGCTTCGTAGACTTGCTCAAGGAGTTCTCTGGTCGTCATCTGATCCTTTTTGGCCACACTATCAAACATAATGGTACCTCTCTTATCCATCATGAATCACTCCTTTCTTTCTTCCTCAAATCATTTTGTTTGCGTATGTTTTCCGAATTTTTTATTATTATAACACTTTTGTCATTATATCACAATAAAGTCTCAGCGACTGTGAAGGCTTCGTGAATTTTAGATATGTCTTTGGCTCCTGCCTGAGCCATATCGGCCTTTCCGCCTCCACCTCCACCGGCTGCTTTTGCTATCTCTTTTATCATTTTACCCGCATGATATCCTTTTGAAACCAGATCCTCAGTAAGAGATACCAGGAAAGTAGCTTTATCTTCATTTTCCGCCGCCAATACCAGGACCACATTCCTGTTTTTTGCTCTGACCTCGTCGGAGATCCTGCGCATATCATCGATACTGTAGTTTTTGAATGATCTTGTTATCAGTGTTACACCGTTTATCTCCTTTGAATCTTCCATCAGTTTGTCGGAAACTGTATCGATTGCCTTCTTCCTGAAATCATCCAGTTCTTTTTTATTGGCTCTGTTTTCTTCCATCAAGGCTGATATTTTTTCGGTGAGAAGCTCCGGTGAAGTCTTTAATATGCCGGCAGCAGCATTGATCTCGGTCTGGTTATCTTTGAGCATCTTAAGTACATAAGTTCCTGTTACCGCCTCTATCCTTCTAACGCCCGATGCTATCCCGGTCTCAGAAACGATCCTCATTGCTCCTATCTGTCCGGAATTTTTCACATGGATACCTCCGCACAGTTCCTTGCTGTAGTCACCTACAGAAACCACGCGGACCGTATCTCCGTATTTTTCCTCAAACAATCCCACGGCTCCTGATTTTTTTGCATCCTTTACGGACATTTCTTCAACTGTTACGGGAAGAAAAAGATTGATTTTGTCGTTGACTATCTTCTCGGTTTCTTCAAGCTGCTCTTTGGTCATTGCTTCATAGTGGTTGAAGTCGAACCTGAGACTCTTTGGTGTAACAGCAGATCCGGCCTGCTGTACATGTTCTCCCAAGACTTCTCTCAATGCCTTATGGAGTATGTGCGTTCCGGTATGATTCCTTGAAGAACAGTTTCTGAGGGGCTCTGAAACAAGAGCGTCCACCCCCGTATAGACCTTCATCCTGCCTTTTTTGACATTGACCTTATGAAAATATACTCCCTGCATCTTTATGACTTCCATAACTTCCGCACTGAACATATCATTGAAAATCATGCCGTAGTCTGAAGACTGTCCGCCGCTTTCCGCATAAAAAGGAGTCTTATCAAGAACTGCAAAACCGGTCTCTCCTGCATCGAGAAAATCAACGGGTTCCTTTTCCTTTACGATGGCACTTATTATGCCCTTGTCCATAACATTCTCATATCCGGTGAAAACCGTACTGCCCTTTGCAAGATGATCAAGAGACACTTTATGCCAGCCCACATCCTCGGAAGCCGCATCTTTATGGCCGGCTTCTTTCTGCTGCTTCATAAGAATATCAAAGCCTTCCTTATCTACTTCATATCCTTTTTCCATGCATATTTCTTCTGTTATATCGTAAGGGAATCCGTAAGTGTCATGCAGCTTGAATACTATATCTCCGGGCAGTATCTTCTTTTCAGCAGACATCTCTTCCGGGGTTTCGAATCTGAAAAGTCTTTCAATGATGCTGAGACCCTGCATAAGGGTATCGCTGAATTTCTCTTCTTCTATCTTTATTATTTTGCCTATGAAAAGTCTCTGCTCTTCCATCTCCGGATAAGCTCCGCCTGAAGTATCTATGACTTTACCCGCCAGTTCCGAAAGGAAGGATCCTTCTATCCCCAGTTTTCTTCCATGCCTTGAAGCTCTTCTGATAAGTCTTCTTAGGACATATCCCCTGCCTTCGTTCCCGGGAGTTATTTTGTCTCCGATCATGAAAGTTGCTGAACGTATATGATCGGTTATTATCCTCATGGAAACATCGCTTTCTGCTTCACCGTTCTGATAATTTATTCCGCATTTCTCTGAAACCGCATCAAGGACATATTTTATGGTATCGACGGCAAAAATTGAGTCCACATCTTGCATTATGCATGCCAGTCTCTCAAGTCCCAGGCCCGTGTCAATGTTTTTCTTTGCCAGATCTTCATATGTGCCGTCTCCTTTGTTGTCATACTGTGTAAAAACATGGTTCCAGAATTCGATGTATCTGTCGCATTCACATCCGGGCTTGCAGTCTTCCTTACTGCACCCGTATTCTTCTCCCCGGTCAAAATATATCTCTGAACATGGTCCGCAGGGACCCGTTCCTATTTCCCAAAAATTATCTTCTTTGCCCAGCTTGACTATTTTTTCTTTGGGCATCCCTATTATCTTATCCCATATTTCATAGGCTTCATCATCTTCCTCATAAACGGAGACCCATATTTTGTCCTTGGGCATATTGAGCACATCAGTAATGAATTCCCATCCCCAGATTATGGATTCTTTTTTGAAGTAATCACCAAAAGAAAAGCTTCCCAGCATTTCAAAAAAAGTACCGTGGCGGGCAGTATGGCCGACATTTTCTATATCGGCAGTCCTAATGCATTTTTGACATGTGCACATTCTGCTGGCCGGTGGTGTTTCTTCACCTGAAAAATATGGCTTCAGCGGTGCCATCCCCGAATTTATTATAAGAAGACTCTTGTCGTTCTGCGGTATCAGCGGGAAGCTTTTACGTCTGTAATGTCCCTTTTCTTCATAAAAGCTCAGAAACATTTCCCTCAGTTTGTTAAGTCCCAGTTTTTCCATGTATTTTCTTTCCTCCGTACAGGCATTTTCCAGCCTTTTATTTGCAATCAGCCTTTATATTTTAACACGGAGAGAAGGTGTTTACAAGTGTGTAAGGCTGCGGGGGAAGGCTTCGGGGTGAGGGTTCGGGGTGAGGGTTTGTTGCAAGCCTCCGTTGTGAAGCTCTGGGGTGAGGGTTCGTTGTGCTTCCAATCTTGAGGCTCTGGTGCGAGGGTTCGTTGTGCTTCCAATCTTGAGGCCCTGGTGCGAGGCTCCGTTGTGAAGCTCCTTTGTGAGGATTCGTTGTGCTTCCAATCTTGAGGCCCTGGTGTGAGGGTTTGTTGTGAAGCTCCCTGGTGATTCTCCGCTTGAGGCTCTATTATGTATTTTTTCAAAATATTCATTATGGACCATAAATATGAGAGGTATTTCGCCAAAACCGGCCAAAAAAAGTATATAATTTGAAATTTTAACCCTTTTGGTGCTTATAAGTGGCTTCCAGGGTAAAAAAATCTCATTATTTCTGCCATTTTTGGATATATTTACTATTATTTGCATCAAAAAACGACTTTTATGAGGAAATTTTTACCCTAGGGCATGTCTTTTTTGGGTAAAAGGGTTAATTTTAACATTTATGGCCTTAAAAAACACCAAAAAGGGTTAAAATTCTGATTTTGCTCTATTTTTCCAGCTTTTTTCTGTAAAAAACCCAGTGATTCTATCAATTACGATCAATTTAACCTTGCGCTGCTGGGAATGACAGAAAGAGGAAGGCGCCATTTTATAATGGCGCCCTCAATTTGTCATGACAATATAATCATTGAAATGTTCATTGGATTATTATACCATTATATATATGTTTAACGGCATGCATGGGATACATATGCGTAAACACAGGCGTGAACTATGTTTTAACACCACACAGAATTATATTTTTAAGGTCATACAGTGGATCAACGGGTGTTAACATAATAAAGTTATTGAAGAAAGTCCGTTTTCCCGGATAAGGCGGAGCCGTTGTAAATCAACGAGCAAAGGTGATATTATAATATGCATTGGATCATTTTTCTGATAGGAGCTGTGGCCGCTTCCCTTATGGGATTCGCAGTCATTATAAAAACCTTGATCATGAAGCATCAGTATTCGGGTCTTGCAGATGGTCGCGTAACGGACATCGAATACCCCTTCCCAAAAGAAGAACCGAAAAAATGTCTTATCGTTTTTGAGTTTGAAGCCGGCGACAGGACCAAAAGAGGCAAAAGCAAATTCTATACAAAGAATAGAGCCGGCCTAAAACCCGGTGACAAGATCAACATCATGTACGACCCCAAAAGCCCTTCACGTTTTATGATAGTCGGCGAAAGAACAGAATTAAGAAGCGGCATAATCCTTGTTGCAGCCTCAGTGATACTTTTTGCCCTGGCATTTTTAACAATGAATACATAATGAATACATAATGAAATGAATACATAATGAAATGAATACATAAAAAAATTGATACATAAAGAAATGAATATATAAATAAAAGGTGAATCATGAAAAACAATATTCTCGGAAAATCAGGGATCGCCGTGAGCCCCGTGGGATTCGGCGTTCTGACAATAGGAAAAACCCAACTGGATCTGCCCCTTGATGAGGGTGCAGACCTTATAAGGTATGCAATAAGGCGAGGCATAAACTTCCTTGACACAGCCCAGTTCTACGAGACATATCCCTACATAGAAAGAGCGCTAAAAGGCACGGAGCTCGAACCGGTGATAGCATCCAAATGTCTTGATGCCGGCTATGATGAAATGCGCTTTGCCGTAGAAGAAGCCAGATCACAAATGGACAGGGATGTGATCGATATATTTCTTCTGCATGAAGTGAGAAACGATCCCGACTGGCAGAACAGACAGCCCGCCTGGGAATATCTCAATGATGCCAAAGCAAAGGGAATCGTCAAAGCCATAGGTGTCTCCACTCATCATGTGAATGTGGCCGAAAAAATGACAGATATAGAGGAATGTGATATCCTCTTCCCTCTTATCAACATAAAAAGTCTCGGGATAAGGCAGGGTGACGGTCCCGGCAAAAAGGAAGATATGGCGGCAGCCATAAAAGCCTGTTCCCATAAAGGTATCGGGGTCTTTGCCATGAAGGCATTCGGAGGCGGAAATCTCACGGGAAGCTATATTGAGTGTCTTGATTATGTAACGGGTCTTTCGGGAATATCCTCTGTAATGATAGGTTTCGGCAAGCATGAGGAGGTCGACAGAGCTATTGAATATTCCCAAGGGCAAATAGACAGGAATTATGTTCCGGATATAAGTAAAAAAATGATCCACATAGATACAGGTGACTGTGAAGGATGCGGCAACTGCATAAAAAAATGCCCCAATCATGCCATAAGCTTTGGGGACAAGCCTGTATGCGGTTATGAAGAGCTTGCAGCGAAAGGAAAAGTCGTACCAATGGTGGCGGAAGTGGATCACAGCATCTGTCTTACCTGCGGCTACTGTGCTCCAGTTTGCCCCGTTAGAGCCATAATCATGTGGTGAGGTTTGGGCTTATTTTATGAATCCTCCGCCTGCCACCCTTCCGTCGGGATAATAAAAGACTATTGACTGTCCCGGCGTTACCGCTTTTTGTTTTTCTTCGAATAATGTTTCTATTACAAAGCCTTCGGGATCAGCCCCGGGGCCTTTTTCTTCTACAGTTCTTATTACGGCAAAAGAAGGTTTCGCCGAATAGCGGACTTTTGCAAGGACCTTTTTGTTTTCAAGATTTGAAGGCATTTTTTGGCTTTCCGTTTCTGTAAAAAAGTTCCCCCCGGAAAAAACTTTATAGCTGTAAAGATCGTCTTTTTCTCCCAGAGTCACGGTATTGTTTTTTGCATCCAGGCGGGTAACGAACATAGGCCTGCCAAAGGTACCGCCCAGCCCTTTTCTTTGTCCCACAGTATAGTTTATTATGCCTTTATGGCTGCCGATTATGTCTCCCTTCATATCAATGAAATCGCCCCTTTCGGCGGCATAACCGTTTTTCCTGAAAAGCTCCGCATATCCTTCCTCGCTGTCAATAAAACATATCTCCTGGCTGTCGGGCAAGTCGGCATTGCTCAGAGCATTTTCTTTTACGAGTTTTCTTATATCATCCTTGCTTTCAAAATCGCCCAGAGGCAAAATCAGTCCGGACAGGATCTCTTGGGGCAGTCTGTAAAGCATGTAGGACTGATCCTTTTTTTTGTTTGCTGCCGTTTTTATATAATATACGCCTTCCCAAAAAACTACCGAAGCATAGTGTCCGGTTGCAATATAACGGGCGCCTTTCGCATCTGCCGTCTCCTTCAGTGTTTTGAATTTTATGAGGGGATTGCATATTATACAGGGATTCGGCGTCCGGCCCGAAAGATATTCATCGCAGAAATTGGAAAGCACAGTTTCATTGAACTCCCGGGACACATTCTTATAAACAAAATCTATATCCATTTCTTTTGCGGCTTTTTCTGCTGTTTCCCTGCTTTTTTGACTCTTTTCATCCCCTTCTGTTGTTACATCAAAATAAAGCCCTGTTACTGCAAAGCCTTTTTCTTTCAATAATAAAGCAGCGGCAGTGCTGTCAACTCCGCCGCTCAATCCCAAAACTACTTTATTTTCCGCAACCGCCACTGCACCCTTCCGGCTGTTCGTGTTCATCTTCTTCTGCATTTGGATCGAAACCCTTCAGCCCTTCATATTCTTTGTTGTTTTTCTTGGCATAATCATATATCGCAGCTTTTATGGCATGATCGGCCAGTACCGAGCAGTGTATCTTCACAGCGGGAAGACCGCCCAGCTCATCGACTATCTGCTTATTAGTCATTTCCAGAGCTTCGTCTATGGTTTTGCCTATTATCATATCTGTAGCGATACTTGATGATGCTATGGCAGAGCCGCATCCGAAGGTCTTGAATTTTGCATCGGTTATCTTATCATCGCTGACGTTTATCATTATCTGCATCATGTCTCCGCATACAGGGCTGCCGTACTTGCCCACCCCGTCGGGGTTTTCAAGTTCGCCCACATTATGAGGATTCATGAAGTGATCCATTACCTTGTCGTTATACATTCCCATTTTTTTTACCAGCCTTTCTCCTCCGAGACAGAGGATACCTCTCTGAGTTTAGTTATTATTTCTTTAAGTGCTTCCACTGTATAATCCAGATCTTCCTTTGTTGTAAAGTCTCCCAGGGTAAATCTTATGGTGCCGTGTATCATCTCAACGGGCACTCCCATGGCCGCCAGTACATGGGAAGGCGAAAGTGATGCCGAGGAACAGGCGGATCCTGTTGAAACATATATCCCCTTCTCGTTTAGTAACAGAAGTATGGCCTCTCCCTCGATATAATTGAAGGTTATACTTGCGTTCCCGGGGTGTCTGTGATCCATGCTCCCATTTATATTCACATCCTTTATGCTGCTTTTGACTCTGTCGATAAAATAATTTCTGAGTTCTGTAAGTTTATTTATATGATCCATCAAATTTTTATTTGCCAGCTCTGCCGCTTTCCCGAATCCTGCTATGCCGGCAAGATTTTCTGTTCCCGCGCGCTTCTTGTTTTCCTGAGCGCCTCCGTGGATGAAATTTGATATCCTTACTCCCTTTCTTATATAAAGAGCTCCTACACCCTTTGGCCCGTATATCTTATGGGAGGAAAGGGACATCATATCGACTCCCAGTTCCTTGACATCTATTGGCACATTCCCCAGGGCCTGAACCGCATCCGTATGGAAAAGCACTCCGTGTTTCTTGGCCACAAGGGCCAGTTCTTTTATAGGCTCAATTGTCCCAACTTCGTTATTGACCATCATCAGGGACACAAGAACAGTTTTGTCATTTATGGACTTTTCCAGCTCCGCCGGGCTTATTATGCCCTCCTTGTCCACCGAAAGAAATGTGGCATCTATTCCTCTTTTCATAAGATACTGGGCAGTATGCATGATAGCATGATGTTCAATACTGCTGGTTATTATATGGTTTCCTTTTTTCTTCATTGCATCCAGTGTGCCGAAAACAGCCCAGTTGTCAGCTTCTGTACCGCTTCCCGTAAAGAATATCTCTTCGGGCGACGCATTTATCAGATCTGCCAGTCTTTTTCTGGCAAGATTCAGTGCCTCTTTTGATTCTGATGCTATTTTATATAAACTTGAAGGATTTCCGAAGTGTTCCGTAAAATACGGTGCCATTTCGTCAAAAACTTCTTTTTTTACCGGTGTTGTCGCCGAATAATCAAGATATACTTCTTTCATTTTCAGATCTGCTCCTTTACTTTTTCTTTATACCATTTTTTGGGTATTTTCAAACTCAATTTTTTTTCTTTTTAATAGAATCAAGTTCTTCTTCTGACATATCCTCAACAAAACGGATCCTGTCCAGATGTTCTTTTGTTTTTTTTCTTATTGCCGCAATATATTCATCTCTCAGGATCTTCTGCTCTTTTTTTTCTTCCGGAGTAAGTTCCCCTTCTTTCTGCTTTTTTGCCAGTTCATTTATGCGCTTTATCTTTTCTTCTGAAATCATATAAAAATCCTTTCACAAAAAATCCGACTATAATATTATAGTCGGATTTACTGGCTGTGTCAAAGCTATCATTCTGCTGATCTTGAAGCAATTATGCTGATCTTGGAGCAATCCTGCTGATCTTGAAGGAATTATGCTGTTCTTGAAGCAATTCTGCTGTTCTTGGAGCAATTCTGCTGATCTTGAAGCTATTCTGCTGATTTTAACGTAATTATTCTTGTCTTGATGTAATACTATGGTCTTAACGTAATAGCGCAGATTTCTTTCTCAGCAGGAAAGCAACTGTTCCAACGGACAAACAGGCTATAAGAAGCCATATGAAAATCGGTATGCCTCCGGAATCCCCGGTTTTGACCGGCATAATGGCATCATTGTTTATCCTGACATCTTTGGTATATACTTCGATATCCTGCCCTTTATATGAGAGCTCTGTTTCGGCGGCTATTCCGGAAGGTTTCACGTATCCACCCGGGGTTTTGGTTTCGATGATCTCATATCTTCCCAGATAAAGGGGTTCTGTTATGGCTTCTCCATTATCATCAGTAATAACAGATGCAGCCTTTTCTCCCTTGGCCAGTCTCAGAGTTCCGTCGGGCGTGACTATGTCCTCTGCCGCCACTATATCAAAGCCCGCACCGGTAAGCATTGTTTTTTTGTCCGATCCGTCCTTACCTGAACCTGATTTCAATATTCTTATGGCAGCTTTCTGAGGAACATCCACCTGGGCAAGTTCAAGTACTTCTTCTTCACTGCCGTCCACCATAAAGCTTATGGCTTCGTTCTCAAGGACATAATCCCCCGGAGCCGCCACTTCTATGAGCTCATAGCTTCCGTAGGTCAGTTCTTGAGGCAGTCTTACCCGGCCGCTTTCATCTGTAATGAAAGTGTCTGTATCAATGGGTATCGGATATTCATCATGTCCGGTTATGTATTCTCCCGTTACCATATTCCTGACTTTGTATTTTGTCCCCTCGCTTTTGATGGTTTCACCCGTCTCCTCATCCGTCTTTATGATATCCACGGGAACACTGTAATTCGGATTGTTGACAGTAAATCTGTATGTTTTGAGGTCTTCCCTTATGGCTACAGTAAAGTCCTCGGCCATTTTTGTTCCTTTGGCACCTTCCATCTGGGTCACTATGTAATCCCCGTAGGGCAGAAGTCCCGTACCTCCGTAACCTTCTTCATCCGTTATGATTTCATCTTTCCAGAAATCAGGTGCATCCTCATAGCTCCCGAACCTTTCTTCATAAATGCGAAATACTGCGCCTTCCTCCGGCGTGCCTTTGACATTTTTCTGATCGTTATCCATATGCTTCATTATTTCTATTCGGCCCTTCTTCATTATGTTTACGAAATCCACATCGGAAGTCCTGTTTTCAGTCACGGTGAAAACAATGGGAGCATTCTCCCGGTAACGGTCTTCTGACTGTTCCGTTACAGTATAAGTCCCCGGATAAAGATCTGTGGCAATGGTTCCTCCCGGACCTGTGATAAGGGTCCTTTCTGTCATATCATTGCCGCTTATGCGAAAAACAAGACCGCTTTCTATGTCATCCTCTGAGGTTTTTACTATCCTGCCTGTTCCCTGGTTTTCAGTCCTTATGCCCATATAAAACTTCACCGGATCCTTCGTTCCGGTTATTATGGCCTGGGTGGATGTGGCTCCGCCCCATATCAGCATCTCATGGGAAGGCAGATCCACATCTTTCTTTATTGATATTTTGTCGGATGTGATTATCCTGTCTGCAGAAAACGTGTAATTATCGCCGCTTTTTGAAACAGAAACGCCTGTTTTACTAAAAGAAATAGCCTCTCCCGTTTTGTTTGAATCGTTCAGAGTAAGACTCCACTTGCCCGTTTTATAGCTGTGTTTCAAAACATACTCATTAGCGTCCTCCTCAGTTCTTGATGCGAAGGAGGGGATCTTGTAGTATTCTTCCATTTTAGAAAGCATCCAGTTATAGCATCTTTCTGCCGGTCTCCCCTCCAGAGTATTCTTGAAATAGTCTGCGGAAACATGGCTGTTTCCCGATATTTCGGTGGGGGATGTCCTTAGTTTCTGCTGATATTCCCATATTATCATCTGGGTGGCCCAATACCAGTCATCCTGATTGCATCCGGATACGGGTACGCTTTTGCCCGGCTGTCTGCCAAAAATCGTTGCCAGCATTATGCCGGTCCTTGCTTTTTTTGGCAGGTTGCTGAAATATGAGTCGTTTTCGGCATTTCTTCCTCTGTATGAAGTCACATCGGGAAAACTCACTCCCTGCTCGATACAGTATCCCCACCAGGCTCCGTCTCCTTCCACATCTATCTTGTAATGCATCCTGGGTCCTTCGTAATTGTTATGGGTAAAGGTATATGTGCTGCCGTCACTGTTGTAGCCTATAGAGGTCTGAGTGCCTCCTCTGTAAAAGTACTCTCCGTCACTGCCTATAAGGGTGCTTTTGTAGTCTGTGAGGGCTGTGTCCCCGTCCTTTGGCACTGCAGCGGCCACAGCAGGCATGATCGTAATAGTAAGAGCAAAAACCATTATCATACTTATTGCTCGTTTGAGTGCATTACTTCTTTTTCTTTTTGTTTTTTGCATTTTCTGTCCTTTCCTTGCTTATCACAATGTTATATAGGGTTTCAGTTTTTCAAAGGTCTTGTCCCCTATGCCGTCTATGTTTTTAAGGTCTTCCAGTGTGGCGAACCTGCCGTTTGATGTTCTGTAAGATATTATTTTCTGTGCAGTTACCGGTCCTACACCGCTCAAGGTCTCCAGTTCAGCAGCGGATGCGGAATTTATGCTTACTTTACCTGCAGTTTGAGAAACTCCGGAATCAAATGTGCCTGAAGTATCACCTCCCGGGATCCCGCCCGGTTCTCCTCTTATAGGTACATATATCTTTTCGCCGTCCGCAACAACAGCCGCCCTGTTTATCGTTGAAATATCAGCATCTTTTGTTAATCCTCCGGCTGCATCTATGGCATCTCCCACACGACTGTTTTTTGGTAGCTCAACCACTTGTGGCTGATTCACCGCACCGGAAACATCAACTATGACTATCCCCGCATATTCATCTTCCTTTGCTTCTTCTTCTGATACCATCATGTCCGCCTCTTTCATGGTAATTTCACCGTCATCGCCGGTTTTAAAGAAAAAAACAAAAACAGCTGCTATAACAATTGCTGCTACAGCTGCTGCTTTAAGGACCTTCGTCTTATTGGCCAGCAAATACTCTTTGGATAAATACTCTTTGGATAAATACTTTTTCATGAAAATACCCCCTGAAAATGTAATTTCCTATATTTTACATTTTCAGGGGGTGTATTGTCAATATTTTACTGTAATTTATTTACATTTATTTGTGAGCTGTTTTTTATGTCTTTAGGAACAGTTCTGTCCTCATGATTTCAATGTTTTCCGGCATTACTTCAAGACCTGCAAATTCACAAAATGCCTTTTGCAACAGAGCCGGGCTCAGATTTTTCTCACTTCCGGCTGCGATTTTAGTTGACATAAATATATTATTGCCGTCAGTGTTAACTGTCAGATATTCGATCATGGGTCTTATATCTATTTCCACCTCTCCTGCAAAATTCTCTGCACCGCCGTTTCTTTTTTTGCCGGATCTTTTTTTTGCTTTTTTGCTGACTTTTATCTCATTCAGTCTCATAAAGTCTTCAGCCTTGCCTGATAGTTCTTCTGCCTCATAAGTCTTTGCTGCTGTTGATTCTTTGCCTTCTGTTACTTCGGATACTTCTGTTGTTTCTGTTGCATCTGTTGTTTCTGATCCTTCTTGTGCTTCTTTTGTTTCTGTTGCTTCTGTTGCATCTGCGGTTCCTGATACTTCTCCGCCGCAGTTTTCCGGCGAGATCTTTATTATATACTCGGCATGAGTGACCCTTGAAGCCAGCGATTTCACCGTTTCAGAAATTTTTACGCACTCCATGACAGCTATTCCCCTTGGCAGCTCTCTTCCCAGTTTTTCAGCGATCACGGGAGTTTCAAAACTCTCTTCCGTCTGAAATTCCAGAAGTTCTCCAAGAGAAGTATATCCCAGTGAAAGGGGCTGCGCAAAGGATATCCTGGGGTGAGGGTTGAAACCCTTCGAATACTCCAGCTTGATTCCGCTTCTTTTGAATGCACGGTTAAAAAGCCTCAGCATATCAAGATGCGAAGTGTAACGTATATATCCTTCTTTTGTAAATGTCAGTTTATATCTTGGCACTTTTATTCTTTCCCCTTGCTAACGGACAGCCTGCGCTTCTGTTGATGCCGCAATCTTCGCATCCCTCCCTGCAGTCCCCTGTGGTTTGACCCATTTGGGCCTTTTTCGCCTCATTTATTAAGAATTCCCGGCTTATACAAGTATCGATAAAGTCCCAAGGCAGGATCTCGTCATAACTTCTCTTCCTCACTGTATATTTATCTGCAGAGATACCTGTTTTTTCAAAGGCTTCCCTCCATTTCTGCCGGTCAAAATGCTCGTTCCAACTGTCGAACCTGCAGCCGTTTTTCCATGCTTCCAAAAGGACCCTGCCGCATTCTGCATCTCCCCTGGCAAAGACCCCTTCCAGGATACTTTTGTATGCTCCGTGGTAATTATAGGTAACATTCTTTTTGGGCAGTCTCCGACGAATATACTCCTGTTTTTCAAGGAAACTTTCTTCACTGTCCTGGGCTTCCCACTGAAAAGGTGTGTGGGCTTTTGGAACGAAATTCGAAACACTGACTGTAACGTTGAAACGCCCGCCTTTGCGACCGTTCACCTCATAATTGATATCCAGTATTTTTTTTACTATATCAGCTATTCCCTGTAGATCTTCTTCCGTTTCCCCGGGAAGACCCACCATGAAATACAGCTTTATCTGCTGCCAACCCAGTTCCAGAGCTTTTCTCACGGAAGAAAAAATGTCTTCATCGGTTATATTCTTGTTGATGATGTCCCTTAGTCTCTGAGTACCGGCTTCGGGGGCAAATGTCAGTCCCGATTTTTTGTATTTCTGTATCTCTTCCAGGACCCTGAAGCTGAAAGAATCCAGTCTCATGGAAGGCAGGGAAAGAGAAACGTCTTCTTTTTGGCACATTTCCATGATATCCATTACCAGTGGCTCGAATCCCGAATAATCGGAGATGGAAAGGGAAAGAAGTGAAAGTTCATCGTTTCCGGTGCTTTTTAACTGACATTCCGCCAGTTTTTTGATGGTTTCGGGGCTTCTTTCTCTGACTGGCCTGTATATCATACCCGCCTGGCAGAACCTGCATCCCCTGCTGCATCCCCTGAAAGTCTCAACAACCGCCCTGTCGTGGACCGTTTCTATGAATGGCACTATGGGTTTTTCCGGATAAGAAAGACTTTCAAGATCGGAAATCAATATCTTTTGTATTTTGCCCTCAATTGGCCTGCCCGGAACATATATACCCTGCATTTTTGATGCTTCTTCAAGGAAAACCTCTTTCAGCCGGTCTTCAGTTGTATCTTTTTTGAGTTCAGATTTGAGTTTGGAATAAAGTCTGCAAAGATCAATATCCGCCTTCTCACCGTCCCCTATGACAAAAAGGTCAACAAAGTCAGAAAGCGGCTCCGGGTTGAAAGCACAGGGCCCTCCTGCTATGATGAGCGGCCATTTCCCCTGTTTCCTGTCTTCTCTTTTTAAGGGTATTCCCGAAAGATCCAGCATATTAAGTATGTTGGTGAAGGAAAGCTCATACTGAAGAGTGAATCCTATAATATCAAATTTATGAAGAGGTGTTTTCGTCTCCAGGCTCATGAGGGGCATATCTTCCTGCCTAAGCAGTTCCTCCATATCCGGAGCAGGCGCAAAGACCCTTTCACAGTAGACATCCTTATCTTTGTTCAGGATATCATAAAGTATCTGCAGGCCCACATAGGACATGCCTATTTCATATGTATCGGGAAAAGCAAAAGCAAACCGAACAGATACTGCATCCGGGTCCTTCATTACCGAATTGATTTCAAGACCTGTGTATCTTGCCGGTTTCTCAACTTTTTTCAGAAGTTTATCAAGATCTGCCTTCAGTTTTTCACGCACTGCTTCCCGGTCATTTCTTTCCGTCTTCTCCCGGTTTCCCTCCGTCTTCTCCCGGTTTCCCTCTGGCTTCTCCCGGTTTTTTTCTGTTTTCTGCTGTTCTCTTTTGTTTTCCATAACGCTTGATATTATAGCAAATTTAAAGTCATTTGTAACGGTTTGTTACAAAAAAGTGAAAACGACCGCGAAATCATAAACGGCCGTTTTCAGATAGATTATTAAGGGGGTCTGTAAAATATGGTAGTTTTCTAATAGTGAACGTGAAGAAGTCTCTTGGCATCATCCCTGACTATGACTTTATATACCCTTGTTACAAAGGGATTCGCCGCAGAATGCCTTATTTCAGCCAATTTATCGTTTGAATAAAGGGCATCCGATCTCTTCCTCCTGGAATCTCTGTCGCTTCTGGGCTGCCCGCCGCCTCCAATGCATCCGTTGGGGCAGGCCATTACTTCCACAAAATGATATTCGGCCTCTTTGGCCTCTATTTTTTTTATAAGGTTCTCAACATTTTTGAGTCCGTTGACTATGGCTATTTTTATATCCCTGCCTTTGTATGGAACTGTAACTTCCTTTACACCTTCAAGGCCTCTTACTCCGCTGAAACTTATATTATTGAATGAATTATGGCTTTTGTCGTCCACAAGCCTTCTTATTACCGCTTCGGCAACGCCGCCTGTCACTCCGAAAATGACTCCTGCTCCCGAATACATACCAAAGGGCAGATCATGGGCTTCGGGTTCCAGTTCATTGAAATCTATACCGGCCTGCTTTATCATCAGCCCCAGTTCCTCTGTGGTCAGCACCAGATCCGTATCCGGCTCACCGTCGGTCATGAATTCTTCCCGGGCCGCTTCTGATTTTTTGGCGGTGCAGGGCATTATGGCCACCACAAAGGGCTTGCGCAGGTCGGTCATATGCTCTTTATTGACTTTTCTCTCTTCCTTTACTACAGAAGAAAACATCTGCATGGGTGATTTGCAGGTGGATATCAGCGGCATCAGTTCCGGATGCCTGTTTTCGGCATATTTTATCCATCCGGGGCAACAGGATGTATAAAGTGGCAGTTCTTCACCACTCTCCAGTTTCCTCAGAAATTCAGCCGATTCTTCCATGACAGTCAGGTCCGCACTGAAAGAAGTATCATATATATTGTCAAACCCCAGTTTTCTAAGCGCTGCCACCATCAACGGCATGACTTTGTCTGCATCCGCTATGCCGAACATCTCTCCCAGCGCCACCCGGACTGCAGGAGCGACCTGTATTATTGTCCTTAAGTCTTCGTCATTGATTGCTTCCCATGCTTCATTTATCTGATTGTTCACATTAAGGGCTCCCGTGGGGCATACGGCCACACACTGCCCGCAGCCCACACAGTCCGTATCTGCCAGGGGGTCGTTGAAAGCCGGTGTGACTTCCAGGTTCCATCCCCTGTTGGCAAAGTCAATGGCTCCCACATTCTGCACCTCGGCACACATTCTCACGCAGTCGCCGCAGTGTATGCATTTGTTGGGATTTTTTATAATTGATTTGCTGGATCTGTCTATGGGATATTCATCCTTCCA
This sequence comes from Firmicutes bacterium UBA1422, assembly GCA_002304835.1. Lineage (GTDB taxonomy): Bacteria > Bacillota > Clostridia > Peptostreptococcales > Anaerovoracaceae > UBA1422. The sequence continues at coordinate 166,854 of DBPK01000001.1, read as the reverse complement.
GGCCTTTTCCGATTTGTCGAAGCGCACCTCGTCAATGCCGAATCTTTTTGCCAGGGACTGGAGCACACACTCTCCGTTTTTGGAACATGTGGTACATTCCCTGCAGTGGGAGGAAAGCAGCATCCTTATGATCTGTCTCCTGTATTTATAAAGCCTTGTGGTGTTGGTTTTGATCACCATCCCCTCTTTTGGCGGAGTGGAGCAGGAAGTCATTATATTCCCTTTTTCGTCTTCCACTATGCACATCCTGCAGGCTCCGTAAATGGACAGCTCCGAATGATAGCAGAAGGTAGGAAGTTCTATACCGGCTTTCCTTATGACTTCCAGTATGTTCCTTTCTCCTTCTATGGGTGTCATTTCACCGTTTATCGTCATGTATTTATGAGTATTCATCTTCATTTACCTTCCTATGCTATGGAGATGGCGTCAAGTTTGCAAACACCTAAGCATGCCTTGCATTTGATACACTTGTTGTTATCTATCACATGGGCTTTTTTATATGATCCGCCGCTTATGGCATTTACCGGGCAGACCTTCTTGCAAAGACCGCAGCCCACACATTTTTCTTCGTTTATGATGATTTTTTTGTAGGCTTCACATACCCCTGCGGGACATACACCGTCAACCACGTGGGCCATGTATTCTTCCTTGAACTCGCTTATTGTTGATATTACCGGGTTGGGTGCTGTTTTTCCGAGGCCGCAGAGAGCTGTGTTTTTTATGGTATCTGCCAGTTCCAGGAGATTGTTTACCGTATCCTTGCCGGCTCTGGCCTCTGTTATATCATCCAGAAGTTCCAGCATTATATGCGTACCTTCTCTGCAGGGAACACATTTGCCGCAGGATTCTTTCTGGGTGAAATCCATGAAAAATCTGGCTATACTGACCATGCATGTATCCTCGTCCATTACAACAAGTCCTCCGGAACCTATCATGGCTCCTTCCTTTTCAAGGCTGTCAAAATCCAGGGGCAGGTCAAGATGACGCTTTGTAAGACATCCGCCTGAAGGACCGCCTATCTGCACAGCTTTGAATCCCTTTCCATCTTTTACTCCGCCGCCGATATCAAATATTATGTCCTTTAATCTGGTGCCCATGGGGACCTCAATAAGTCCGGTGTTTACCACATTTCCCGTCAGGGCAAAAGCCTTTGTGCCGGAATTGCCGGCTGTCCCTATCTTTTTGAAAGCTTCCGCCGAGTTTCCTATGATATAGGGAACGTTTGCAAAAGTCTCAACATTATTCAGCACTGTAGGCTTGCCGAAAAGACCCTGCTCAACGGTTCTTGGAGGTTTCACCCTGGGCATGCCTCTTTTACCTTCTATGGAGGCTGTGAGAGCGCTTCCTTCACCGCATACGAATGCTCCTGCTCCCAGATTTATATGTATCCTGAAACTGAAGTCAGTCCCCAGGATGTTTTCTCCCAGAAAGTTCTTTTGCTCTGCATCACTAATGGCTTTTTGCAGTCTTTTTACGGCCAGGGGATATTCTGCTCTTACATATATATATCCTTCACAGGCACCCGTGGCTATACCCGCTATTATCATGCCCTCCAGCATTTTGTGGGGGTCACCTTCCATAACGCTCCTGTCCATGAAGGCACCGGGATCGCCTTCATCTGCGTTGCATACCACATATTTGCAGGGGTCCTTCTGTTCCCTTACCTGGTTCCATTTTCTGCCCGCAAGGAATCCCCCGCCTCCGCGGCCGCGCAGATCCGATTCTGTTATTTCATGGCAGATCTCTTCCCGGCTCATTTCTTTCAAAGCCTTTTCCATGGCCGTATATCCGCCCTTTGCAATGTATTCTTCTATATCCTCAGGATTTATGATACCGCAGTTTTCAAGCACTATCCTCGTCTGTTTTGCAAGAAAAGCTTCGCCTTCTTCGGGGATCATATATTTTTTGAGGGGCTTGCCATTGATCACATGGCTTTCGATTATCTCTTGTGCCATTTCGGCCTTGACGCCGGTATATCTGATCATTTTACCGTCATCTTCATATATATCAACTATGGGCTCCAGATAACATATACCTATGCATCCCGTAGGAATAACCGGTATCTCCAGGTCCTTTTCTTTTAATATTTCATTTATTCTTACGGCGGTCTTTTTGGCTCCGGATGCGATACCGCAGCTGCCCTGTCCTACAAAAATCTTCATTTATACCGCCTCCTTTTCATTTTCCGGTTCCTGCTCCTCCAAATGACGCAGTCCGTTTATTATCTCAAGGGTCCGTTCAGGTGTAAGGTTCCCGTAAGTCTCTTCTTCTTCACCTGTCTTTATCATCATTACCGGCGCAAGGGAACAGCATCCCAGGCATGCCACGTTATTCAAAGTAAAAAGCATGTCTCCTGTTGTTTCCCCGTCTTCAATTTCAAGTTCTTCTTTTATAGTTTTTTCGATTTTCTGTGCGCCGCTCACATGGCAGGCCGTGCCCTGGCACAGCATTATAAGATGTTTGCCTATGGGCTTGAGTCTGAACTGGGCATAAAAAGTAGCTACTCCGTATATCTCAGCAGTGGTATGTTCTGTCCTCTCGGATATCCTGTTTATGACTTCCCTGGGAAGATAACCGTATATACGCTGTGCTTCCTGAAGGATTATGATAAGATTTCCCTTTATTAGTTTTGCCTGCATGATAATGTCATCCAGTTCCCTGAAATCATACATTTCGCCGTGGCAGTTTTCGCAATTGTTTTCGCAGTTATTTTCACAAATGTTTCCGCATCGGTCTCCGGCACCGCTTTTGTATTGTCTTTCGGCATCGTTTTCGAATCGTTTTTCATTTGTTTTATTGATGTCTTTTCTTCCCATGATTTCCTCCAATATTGTTAAATACTTAACATATAATCAGAGTTTAGCATCCTTCTTTTCTCTTGTAAACAGCTTTTGAAAAAGAAAACCGCAATAACGTAAAAAATTTGCAGATGTAACCGCAAATTAGTAATATAAATGGTGATATTGTTAAAAAAATATCACCATTTATTTGAAATTTATTGCTTTTTATGGCAAACTTGTTATCTGCAGATATCCTCCAGATCCCTACCCAGTATCTCTTCCAGGGCCTTCGTGAATCTTGATATTTCGCTTTTTACCGAATCCAGCTTTTCACGGGGCACACTGCGTCCCTTTTTCATTTCTTTGTTTATTATATATTCTATCCTTTTTTCCACTCCTGCATATTTGTCTTCGATAACCAGCCTGTCGCCCAGACATACCAGGTCAGTTTCATTTATGTCGGAAACATCGGAAAACCTGGGATAATGCATATGTGTCCTTATTATTTCAGCTTCCTTGATGAGACCTTTTTCGCAAAGCATGTCTGCCGCCACATCCCAGTGTCTTTCATGGGTCCTTGCAATATCATGAAGAAGGCCGGCCGCCTCTATAAGTTCAAGATCCAGCGGTTCCCCGTCCGGTTTTCTGTAACCCATGTCATCAAGGGCCCTACCCAGACGAAGGGCAGTATCGGCCACGGCCTCACAGTGAGCGATAACATGGGCAGGTGTTCCGTATTCCTCAAGTATTTTCATACATTCTTTTCTGCAGGGGTGATCAGTATTCATCATAATACTCAAACTCAAAATCCTCTATCCGCACCGTATCTCCCTCAGAGAGGCCCAGTGCTTTCATTTCTTCCAGAGCTCCGCTCTTTTCAATATATTTATATAGGTATCGCACCGATCCCATATCGTTCAAATTTGTGGAATCGAATATCTTTTTTAGCTGTTTTCCGGAAAGTATGAATATTTTTTCTTCCTCGGCGAACCTTTCTTTCTTATGTTTTTCAACAGAGATATTGACTTTTCTGTAATCCGGATCCATGGCAATGTCATCTTTTTCAAAATCAAAGGTCTCTGTTATTTCCTCTTCCCGGTGCCTTTCAGTCTCCGCCAACAGAGCTGCCGTTTCCTTGAGCAGATCATCTATGCCGGTTTTGGCGGCAGCGGAAACAGGAAATACCTTTATGCCCATATCTTCCGCATAACTGCGGAATTCTTCGTATTTTTCCATCGCTTTTTTTGTTTCTTCCCCGTCTCCGGTTAGAAGATCCATCTTGTTCGCACATACTATCTGCGGTTTTTTTGCCAGGCTTTCACTGTAAAGGGCCAGTTCCCTATTGATTTTATCAAAATCCTCTTTCGGATCTCTTCCTTCGCTACCGGCAGCATCCACCACATGGATGATTACCTTTGTCCGCTCTATATGTTTGAGAAATCTGAAGCCCATGCCGGCTCCCCTATGAGCCCCTTCGATTATGCCTGCAATGTCAGCCATTACAAAACCGGTTCCGAAGGCCTCCACTACTCCCAGATTTGGAGTGACAGTGGTAAAATGGTACTCCGCTATCTTGGGTCTGGCTCTGGTGCATGCGGAAAGCAGAGTGGATTTACCTGTGCTGGGAAAACCAACAAGACCCACATCCGCTATGAGTTTGAGTTCAAGGCCAACACTTCTCTCCCTGGCAGCGCCGCCGGCTTCGGCAAAATTGGGGGCCTGTCTTACTGAATTCTTGAAGCGTACATTGCCTCTGCCGCCTCTGCCTCCTTTTGCCGCAACAAAAGAATCTCCGGCATCCCTAAGATCTTTCATGACAAAGCCCGTTTCGTTGTCGGTCACCACAGTCCCGGGAGGTACTTTTATTACAAGATCCTCTCCCTTCTTTCCGAACTTTTTGCTTTTCATGCCATCCTGTCCGTTTTCCGCCTCATATTTTTTTTTGTAGCGAAAATCCATCAGAGTCCTTAATCCGGCATCGGCAACAAAAACAACATTGCCGCCGTTTCCTCCGTCGCCTCCGTCAGGCCCGCCTTCGGGTACGAAGGGTTCTCTTCTAAAAGAAACTGCACCGTTTCCGCCCTTTCCCGATCTTATTTTGATTTTCGCCTTATCTACAAACATAATACCTCGTCAATACATTTCGACACATCTAACAGAAGTTGTCCATTTCGACGCATCTGATCAAAATCATCCTTTTCGATGCATCTGATCAAAATCATCCTTTTCGATGCATCTGATCAAAATCAATAACAGTTTAACACAGGCTATCATGACTTAACAATCTTAAAAAGGCAGCCTCTGTGAGGCTGCCTGATTTTTATGCTTCTTTGGAATATACGCTTACTTGCTTTCTTTTTTTGCCTGTTCTTTCATACTTAACGGCTCCATCTATCTTAGCAAATAATGTGTCATCTCCGCCGATGCCTACGTTATTACCGGGATGTATCTTTGTTCCCCTCTGTCTTACCAGTATGCTTCCGGCACTTACGTACTGTCCGTCGCCTCTTTTGACACCGAGTCGTTTGGATTCGGAATCGCGTCCGTTCTTGGAACTACCTACACCTTTTTTACTTGCCATGATTTCACCTCCTTATTTAAGGTCTTTTTCTATTGCCTCGATGATCACAGGCTTTGTTGCCTTTTCATCGATCTTTATATTATTCTCTTTTGCGAATGCCACGAGTTCGTCCTTTTTCATGCTTTTCAGTGAAGGTGCTTTGTTTTCCTTAACAGTTTCCTGTTTCTTTTCCTGCTTCTTCTCTTCTTTCTGAGCTTCTTTCTTCATGGCCTCGGTCTTGGGCTTCATTTTCGGAGCTTGTTTCTTTGCCGCTCCGGTTTTCTTCTCTGCAGATTTGTCTGCGGGTTTTTCTGCGGGTTTCTTTTCTACGGGCTTCTTTTCTTCCGTCTTTTTTGCTTCTGCGGCTTTGCCGGCCGGTTTTGCGGAAGACTTGGCTGCTGTTTTGGCTTTAGCTGCTGCTTCCGTCTTTTCGGGCTCTTTTTTCTTCTCCGGTCTGGGCTTATCTTCATTGATGCCCGTTATTTCTATCATCGAATAGGGCTGTCTGTGTCCCTGCTTCTTTCTGTAGTCTTTCTTGGGTTTGTATTTGTAGATTATGACTTTGTCGCCCTTACCGTTTTCGACTACATAGCCGTATACCTTTGCTGCGTCCAGATAGGGTGTGCCTATTTCGATCTTTTTGCCCTCGCCTATCATCAGGACTTCATCAAAAACAACTTTTTCGCCGGCCTGTTTTTTGATTTTTTCAACAGTTATTACATCGCCCTCTTTGACTTTGTACTGTTTTCCGCCGGTCTTGATCACTGCATACATTATTAATTTTCCTCCTCTGACCAGTCTCGCCAATTGGGGCAGCTAAAGGGTCTGCATCGTTATATTCCCATGCGTTTGCTATAGCTTTAAAAACCCGTTCTGTGCGGCTTACAGTATGATAGCATACCACAGGGCCGGACCGTTGTCAAACTCTAATTGGCTCTTTTATTGTCTCTGTAAGCCAGCAGCAAAAGCAGTGCCAGCGCCGCAAAAATGCTTGTGGTAAGATATATCTGCCAGAATCCTTTATTAAGGGAAGATTGGTATGTGGATTCTATCCTTTCTGACCTTTCCCTTATTATCTGCAGGTAGTTTTCTTTACCTTTCTCGAAGGCGCCGGGTATGGCTTCCTTCAGTGTTTCCATTTGGAAAGCGGTGGTGTCCATTTCATCGAGCCCTTTTTTCATACCGTCTATGGCTTTAAGAAGTCCCGCTCTTTTGGCCTCTGTCTGCCTGATATTCTTTTCTATGGCGTAGGCGCGGGCATCCATCTGTACTTTTTTGGCCGACAGGATATCTATGGTTTTTTCTGTGGAATCTATCTTTGCCTTCAGTTCCTCAGGTGTCTTTATTTTCCTGAGTTCACTGATCACATTTTCAGGGATCCGGTCAAGGATATATGCGGGTATCATGTCCGTTATATCAGCAAATGATCCTGCTCCTCCTGCCGGAGCAGGTGCTGAGGAGATCTGTCCGTACAGCTGCTTTAGCATCCCCAACATCTTCTGCTGTCCTGCTATGGCTCCTTCGATGCCTTCAGACCCTTCTCTTATGCCGGAGACTGCTTTTTTCATGCCCATGATACCCTTATCAATACCGGAGACTGCTTTTTCCATGCTGCTGACTTTATCTGCCAGTTCCTTTTCGGAGCCTTCTATGGCATCAATGCCGCTTTGCATACCGGAATTTATTTCTTTTATTACAGAAGGCGTTTCAATATCAAACATCTCGGATGCAAATCTTTCGGTCCTTTTCGTTATATTTGTGACATCTGAAGTTTTCAAAAGATCAAGGACGTCTTCGGGTATCTTTGCATCACTTTTGCCTGCTTTGATCTTAACTTTAGTCATGTCGCCAAGATCGGGAATATCCATGTCTGCAAATTCTTCACTGTATGACGGATCACTTTTGAATTCCGAAAGTTTATCGTCCAGCTGTTTTGCATAGGGAAGTTTTGGTACGGACACCTCTTTTGGAAGGATATCCATCACATCGCTCTGCAGAGTGCTGCCGGCATGGGCAAGAAATGCCACCATTATGGCAGGAGCAATGGTGGTGCCAATGGATCTTACCAGAGACAGTGTGGCCAGTGCAGTTGCCGATTCTTCCTTACGGGTATTTGCGAGCATCATATAATTAAGCGGTGCCCCCATTGTGAAGCCTACCCCGAGACCTGTAAGGGTAAGGGCGATAAGAACCGTGGGATAAGACGGATAAGGGATCGCTATGAACATCAGGAAAAGAGAGCCGATTATGGATACTATAAAACCGAACATCAGTACAAGCTTTGGTCCGACACGGTCTGTCAGTTTTCCCGATAAAGGAGCCCCCACTCCTGCAAATAGTCCCAGTGCTATAACGAAATATCCCCCGTCTCCCGAGGGTACCATCATGGCATTCTCGGAAAACTGAGGAACAAATACCATGCCCATCAAAAGCATGCCGGAGATCGCCGCCACTACCATGGTTATTACTATGGGCAGAGTTCGAAAATACTGAAGGTTCATGGCGGGGTCTTCCGCTCTTTTTTCCACTATTATGAAGATCGGCAGCAGTATCACTACCGCCAGAAGGAAAGGAAATACATCCGTTTGACGCATGGTGTTTGACAAATCGAAAAAATCTATGTTCTTAAGCCCGTAAAGCAATGAAATGATTATCAACACAAGAATGAATATCCCGGAAAAATCTATCTTCTTCACGCTTTCTACCCTTGTATTGGGCAGAAAAAGTATGCCTGCGATTATTATGAATATACTGATCGGCACATTGATATAAAATATAAGCTGCCAGCTGTTTCTTCCGAAGATATCAAGAACAGCGCTGCCTGCCGAAGCTCCGAAGATGTTTGCAATGCCGTAAACACCGCCCACAAGGCCGAGAGCCATGCCCTGTTTTTCCTTTGGAAATATCGTCCCGAATTCCGCTGTGGCCACAGGCACAATGCCGCCGCCGCCAACTGCCTGCACCACTCTGGCGGCCAGCAGAAAACCAAAGCTGCCTATGTCCTGTGAAAGACCGCATAAAAGGGATCCTGCACCGAAAAGGATTATGCTGATTATATATATGATCTTGCGGCCGAAACGGTCTGCCAGTTTTCCCATTACAGGTATGCTTGCCGCATATGCCAGAGTATAGATGGTTATCATCCAGATACCGGTCTTGTCACCGACCCCCAGATCATTTTGTATTATCAGTCTGGCGGGAGTAACGATTCCCGTATCAAGGGCTCCCATAAATATGCCAAACAGATATACGGACATTATCATCCCGTAATTAAGCTTTTTTTCGCCTGCCGTCTTTATCATTTGTGTTCTTCTCTTTCCGGTCCGTCTTTGAGCCCGTTTATACCGTCAAAAAGTATTTTCAGCATTAGTTTTATCTCTTTTTCATCATCAAACTTCTTATCTTTTCTTATATATGTTCTGTCTATGGCATAAGCAACAAGTATGCTTACAATAATACGGGTCAATGCATCTTCAAGCATTTCACCGTATTCTTCACACACTTCTTCCTGAATATCTAATTCTTTTTTTATATAGGGAAGATAGCTGTCGTTCCATATTCCCGACATACTGCTCTGAAAAGCCGGGTTCATCAGAAACTCATGCATGGTCAGCTTCAACTGATCCGGATTCTCCTTTGCCATCTTTATCTTATCCATATATAAGTCATGGATAAGACCATATACCCCCTCTTTTTTTCCGGCGCCGTATGCGGATACTTTTTCTGAAACCATTGTCTTGATAAGGGGATAAACTGTTCTGTCATATAGTTCCTGCTTTGTGTGAAAGTACTTGAATAATGTCTTCTCAGAGACTTTTGCTTCTTCTGCTATGGAAATGGTCGTAGTTCCGGCATAACCATAACGTGAAAAAAGCCGCATCGCGGCATCGATTATGTCCTTTTCCTTCCCGTTGCATGATCTGTTTTCAATTTTTTTCTTCTCTTCAGGCATACATTTCCTCCTACAGTAAGTACTTACTGTAGTATACTGCAATATCAATGCTTGTCAATATGAAAAAACAATATTATCCCCAAATAAATATGGATATCAGAAACATGTTTCTGATATCCATATATTTTCTCATTTTTTATGGTAAAGTCACGCCCGTATCATTTATTATCATTTCATTTATTTCCCTGACCGTCTGCGTGGGTCTGTACTTTTTTTGTTTGAAAGCCTTTTTGTGAAGTTCCTTCACATTGGACTTCAGTGTCTCAGGAACTGCATACCATCCGCCGTGATACATCCCTCCGGCATATTTATACGGGAAGCCCTCATTCCCGTTAAGCTCGTATCCCTTTATTCCCGCCATCAGTTTCAGCATTGATCCGCTTTTGATGTTGGTTCTTATTTCAGGCAGCATTTCATCGGCAATGTTGTTCAGGGTGCTCAGATCCATGGTCTTGGCCTTTTTGAAAATGGCGGTCATGACTTTTTTCATTCTTTCCGCTCTCTGACTGTCGCCTCCGGAGGTTTTTCTTATCCTGCAGTAGGTGGCCGCCTGGATCCCGTCCAGATCATATTCTCCGGGATAGCTTATGGCGGAAAATGTTCCGCCCACCTTTTCGGCGGTCTCCTGGCCGTAATGATTGAAGTCATTTATTTCGTTTGATTCCACCTCAACTGTTACACCGCCCACGGCGTCCACCAGATCAGCCACCGCTTTCCAGTTGAATATGGCAAATTCTTCTATATTGAGATCCAGATTCCTGTTCAGTGCCCTGCATGTCCAGACTCCTCCGCCTATGGCATGGGCATGGGTGATCTTTGTCAGGTAAAGGTCATCCTGCTGTTTTTTGTCCACCAGCAAATAGCTGTCCCTCATGACAGATATCATCTTTATCTTGTCGGTCTTCTTGTTCAGACTCACTATTATTATCGCATCATTGTTTGATCCGTCATAGCTTTCCATGTTCCTGGCATCGACTCCCAAAACAGCAAAATTCCTGTAATCCTTAAGTTCTTTTGCCACTCTGTCATCTATGCACCATTCCACACTGCCCGTATCCACATAATCCATTTGACCGAGCTTATGTGTCATGAAAATATATGCACCGGCCGCAAGGGCAAGAAGCAGCAGCACAAGGCAAATAATAACTGTTTTAACAGTTTTTTTACGTTTTATGGGGTTCTTGCCCCTTCCTCTTGCTTTTTTTGAGCTTTTTTTTGTTTTTATAGGTTCATCGTTATCTAATTCGTCAAATCCGGCAAAAAAATCATCGTCTTCTTTGGAATATTTTCTCCGGCCGCCGTTTGACTTCCTTGCTTCCTTTGCTGCCTTGGCGGCATTTCTTTTTTTGTATTTATCGCTTCTCATTTATCCCCACAATTCCTCCCGGTCAGGTACATGATTATCCTTCATGAAATATGATATCCTGGAAACATTCATAAGATGTTTGAAGTCCAGGTTTTCCGAAATACTATTATGTCCCCAGGATCCGCATCCCAAGGTATTTGTGGGAGCAAGACCGTTATAGAAACTGCCTCCGGCAGTGCTGGCACATGTCTGATTGACCACGAATCTGGAAACCGACAGTTTCTCGCCGGCATACTCTATATGCCTGATATTGTCCGAATGTATGGCAACGCTGTGGCCTTTGCCTTCCACCGAAAGATTTGCCTCGGCTATTTCGACCCCTTCCTCAAAGGTACTGTATTTATATGCGGCTATGACCGGTGCCATCTTTTCTTTCCCGAAAAGATCTGATTCGGCAGTCCCTTTTGCTTGGGCCACTATCACGCGGGTGCCCTCAGGAAGGGATATCCCGGCCATTTCAGCGATTTTTTGGGGAGACTGGCCAACTGAGTGTCTGTTGGGTTTTCCTTCCTCAAACAGAACGTTTCTGAGTCTTTCAGCCTCTTCTTCATCCTTTACTATATATGCTCCGTTTTTTTCGAATTCACCAAGTATATTCTCATAGTCTTCCTCGGGGCATATGAATGACTGTTCTCCGGAACATATTATGCCGTAGTCAAAGGTCCTTCCGGCTATTATCTTAGGTACAGCTTGTTTGTAATCATAGCCCTTGTCTATTATGCACTGCACGTTTCCGGCTCCGACTCCGAGAGCCGGTCTTCCGGAGCTATAGGCGGCTTTTACCATTCCCGCTCCACCGGTGGCCACCACCACATCCGCAGAAGATATCAAAGTCCTGGTGTTTTCTCTGGACTGCATATCAAGGATCTGTATCAGGTCCTGGGGCAGATCGATTTTTTGAAGCTCCGCTCTCATAAGATCCACCGTTTCAGTACTGCATTTGATGGCTTTGTGATGGGGCGTTATAACTATGGCATTGCCGCATTTCAATGCAAACATTGCATTGCTCATGGGCGTCACGATGGGGTTCGTGCATGGAGTTATGGCAGCCACCACTCCCATGGGTTTTGCCACCTTGGTTATACCCGTCTTATCATCTCTTTCGATTATGCCCCTTGAAGGCTTGCTCTTGAGGCTGTTCCAGATGATTTTGGCTTTATTCTCGTTTTTTACGGTTTTGTCTTTGACATTTCCCATGCCCGTTTCCATCACCGCCATCTCGGCAAGCATCCCCGCATTGTCATGTATAACTTTTGCTATGACCTTTACTGCCGTATCCACTTTACTCTGGGGCATTTTCTCGAATTCTTCCTGAGCTGCCCTTGCCCTTTTTATATATCCGTCTATATATTTTCTGCTTTCTTCAGCTTCATTTTGTTTTATGATCTTGTCTTCTGTCATTTGTTTTCCTCCTTATCATAGAGTTATATTTTACATCGAAAAAGACTTTTTCTCAACCCTGAAAATCTTATATTTATTTTTTGCTCACTGTTTGAAGAAATGATGATGATTCATGATTTTTTCGTGAAATATATTGATTTGGATACTTTTATACTGTATAACTCAAATTGCATGATATGGTGTTTTAGTATAACTTAAAAGTGATTTTTATCCATCTGGAAAGGCCTGAAAATATGAAAAAGTCATCAACGCCCGGACTGTCAAAAGCATTAAAAACATTTTTAGTCATTTCAATTATATGTATCTTATCCCTTGATCTCGTTTACGGCTTTTATATATACGCGGACAACAAAGACGATCCTTCAAAAAGTCTTTATCACCGCTTTTATCAGGAAACAGAAAATTCTCTGGACGGGCTCTATGTGGGCGCCAGTTCCACATACAGATACTGGATGCCCACCAGAGCCTATGAGAGACACGGACACTGCATATACAATTTCTCTACGCAATCAATGCCCTTTGCCGCTTATCAGTATATTATCGAAGAATGCTCCAAAACTCATGATTTCGACTATATAGTGATCGAACTGCGCAGGTTATATAAGCCGGTCCGGAATTTCAAACCTCTGGCCGCACGGATTATCTTAAAACCCATGAAGCCCTCAACTACAAAGCTGAAAGCTATCAATGCCGTTGTTGATTTTGCCAAAGCTTCATCAACAGATAAAGATGTCGATACTAATTTCATCAATTACTTCAACTATGCATATATCGTTCATTCCATGCTTGATGATGAAACCTTTCATAAGTGGACCTCAATAGTGGATGAGCGGGGCAAATATAAAGGATTTAAGGTTTCAGAGAATTCCTTCATTCAGACCCCCTCTCCTGCTATTACCACAGATGGAAAAAGTATATCTCCTATAGAACCTCTGTTTGAAGACTGTCTGGATAAGCTTATCAAATACTGCAAAACCCTTGACTGTCATGTTATTTTCGTTACGGCTCCTTTGAATACCGAGGAAGAAAACCTGGCAAAAATAAACTATGCCCTCAAAAAAGCAGAAGACAACGGATTTGATACCATCAACTTCAACACGCAACAAATGCGTGAAGCCCTGGGAGTTGATTACAGCCGGGATTTTTATAACGAAAGGCATATGAACGTATGGGGAGCAATGAAATATACTGATTACCTTTCGGACTATCTTGATGACAGATATGAAACAGAAGATCACCGGGGACGGGAAGGCTACGAAAGCTGGCAAAAAGCAGCACAGGATCTCAACGATATATTGAACCTAAACGGAGTGGAACAATAAAAAAGCAATTATATGGTGATATGATTATATGGTGATACGATTATATGTAAAAAACGGACAGGTCATATGCCTCATCCGTTTTTTTATTATACATAATTATTTTTTTTAGTCACAGTTCTTCCAGACTAAGGTTTCCGGTATGCCCCTCTTTTTCTGCAGCTATTATGGCGCTGCCGTAAAGGGCGGTGTTGTTGTTCAAGATAACTGTGACGGGGATCTTTTCAAGCAGAGAAGAAAGTCTCCCCTTGGCTCTGAAGGATCTTATGAAGTCCTCTTTTCGGAGCCTTGATATTATCTCCGGCGGTATGCCCCCTCCCAGATATATGCCTCCCAGAGCCATGGATTTAAGAGCGAGATTCCCCGCTTCGGCTCCCATTATGCCGGTGTAAATATCAAGGGCGGATCTGCATATCTCGCAGTCTCCGTCAAGGCCCCTTCGTGATATCTCTTCGGGCAGAAGATCAAATCCGGGCTTCTTTATTCCCTTTTCGTTCATAACGAACAGTGCCAGCCGGCACAGGCCTGCACCGGAAAGAATGTGTTCATAACTTACATGCCCGTAATGTTCATGCAGAAAATGCCACAATCTTATTTCTTCCAAGGTACGCGGACCGAATTCGCAGTGTCCTCCCTCGGAAGGGAAAACTTTTCCGCCCAGGATAAGGGCTTCGCCCAGTCCCGTGCCTGCGGCCAGTATAGCTTTGCTGTCCGTCTCCTTAGAAGAAATTTCCGGTGTAAGCTCAACCAAATCGTCACTTTTAAGACCCTTAAGTCCCACGGCCGTCGCCTCAAGATCATTATAAAGGATAATATCCTTTATATGTGGTAATCTTTCTTTCATATCATCCGCATTCACATGCCAGCCGAGGTTGACCAGAAAACACCTGTTTTCCACCACGGGACCCGCCATACTGAAACAGGCGGTTTGGATATCAGACACATCTGTTTCTTCCCTCACATCCGAAAGAAACGTCTCTGTCGCTTCATAAAGTGACATAAACTGCCGGCTTTGATACCTTCGTATATATTTCGGGGCAAGTTTGCTGCCCTCCCGAACTTCAAAAAGTCCGAAAAGCAATTTTGTCCCGCCTATATCTGCAGCAAGGATCATGAAACCTCCTCTTTGATATACTTCTTCTGTGCACACTTCTTCTGTAAGTACTTCTCTGTGACACATACTCAGTTTGAGTAGCGGCGAACAAAAAAATCATAATATGTGCAGCAGATCGGAAAACCTGTCCAGGTAATGATCCGCCTTTGCCGAATCTTTGAGATTCCCCATGGCAGCGCAGTCCATGCCCGCCGCCGCAGCCGCCGTAAGTCCCGCTACTGCATCTTCAACCACAAGACAGCTTTTGGGTTCTACCCCCAGAAATTCTGCAGCCTTTATGAAAACCTCCGGGTCAGGTTTTGATCGGGTTATGTCAGTGCCGTCGGCAACAGCATCGAAAAACCCGGAAAGCCCCAGTTGCTCCAAGATGAATTTTGTGTTTCTGCTGGAGGAGCCGATGGCGGTTTTTATGCCCGATGCCTTTATGGCATCAAGCGTCTGTTTCACTTCAGGCTCCAGGTCTTTTTCGGATATGTTTTTGAGCAGGCAACGGTATATCCGGTTCTTTTTTTGTGCATAACATTCCTTTTGCTGCCAGGAAAGATTCCCTTTGAAATTTTCAAGAAGTATTTCCAGGCTCTCCATACGACTCACACCGCGCATACGGTCATTGATCTTTCTGTCAAAACTGATGCCCAGTTCTCCTGCGATCTCCTTCCATGCCATATAATGATATTTGTCTGTATGGCACAGCACGCCATCCAGATCAAAAATAACAGCTTCGTAAACCATTGTTTTTTGTCCTTGTCTTTTATTCGATTTCACCGGAAGACCTTTTTATGACCAGCCTTTTTTTGAGTCTGTAAGGTTTCCCATATACAGTTATCATTTTGCTTTTTCCCTTTTCCAGAGAAAAGACACACTCGGTTTCTGTGACATAAACCTTTATCCTGGAATTCTCATATAATATTTTGAAGTCATAGGCATTCCATTTGCTTGGAAGCATGGGATCGAAGGATATGCCCTGTTCTTTGAGCCGGAAACCTCCGAATCCGTATACTATGGTGAGAAAAGTCCCCGCCATGTTGGCGGTGTGTATGCCGTCTTCGGTGTTGTTATATAGATTGAGAAGATCCAGCTTAGCAGAATCTCCGAAATATCTGTAGGCTTTTTCCTCCATGCCCAATCTGGCGGCAACTATGCTGAAAACCGGCTGTGACAATGAAGAATCGTGGGTGGTGACTTTTTCATAATAGAGAAAAGAGTTGTGCATTGTTTCTTCGCTCTGGGTATCCTCAAGTATGAAATAAGCCATAACAGTATCTGCCTGTTTGCATATCCTGTGGCGATATAAATGCAGAGGGTGGTAATGCAAAAGCAGAGGAAAATTCTCCTTTGGGATGCCGGCGATATCCCATTCTTTTTTTCGCATGAAAGAATCATCCTGGGGATTGATTTTCGTCTCCGGGTCATAGGGAAGATGCATGGCCTCCGCCGCTTTGATAAATCCCCTTATCTCAGCCTTTCTGAATTTGATTTTTTTTGCCACCGGATCCAGCATCCCTGTTTCTTTCAGCATGCTGTAAAACTTCACAGCCCATCTGAGATGATACTGGGCCAGGGCATTGGTATAATAATTGTCATTGACAACACAGGTGTATTCATCAGGTCCGGTAACATCGTTTATGTGGAATTCCCCCCTGTAAAAGTTGCCCGTATCCATCCAGAGTCTTGCGGTCTCGAATATTATCTCCGCACCTTTTTCTGCAATGAAACCTATATCCTTTGTTGCCAGATAATAGGCGATTATTGAATATGCTATATCTCCGTTTATGTGATACTGGGCCGAGCCTGCCGGATAATATCCGGAACATTCCTCTCCGGTTATGGTCCTCCAGGGATAAAGCGCCCCGCATTTATGTCCCATGATCTTTGCATTCTCACGGGCATGATCCAGCTGCAGATGTCTCGACTCAATAAGGGTCTTTGAGATCGCCGGATTGGTTATTGTGAAAAATGGCTGTATGAACATCTCCGAATCCCAGAAATACTGACCTTCATATCCGTCACCGGAAAGTCCCTTGGGTGCTATGTTTCCGTAAATGTCTTTACTGGCCGACTGGTTCAGCTGATACATGTTGAATATAACTGCCTGGGCCAGTTCATCATCACCGTCAATATCAACATAACAGTTTTTCCAGTAAGTCCTAAGGCACCCTTCGTGTTTTCTGTGCAGCTCAGAGACACTTACGGAGAGGGCCTTGTTCATTTCTTCCCTGGCCGTCAGACTGCAGTCGGGGTATCTTATTGAGTCGCAAAGAACGGCATATTTAACAAGTTTTATTTTTCTTTCTGATGATGCTTTTGTTCGCATTATACAGGTGGTTTTATTGTTGTTTAATAAAAACTCTGTCTGGTTTTTCTGGGAAAGGACATTTTTGACACAGCTGCAGACCTCCAGCCCCGACTTCGAGGTCTCGGATGTTATGTATGAAGCTCCGTCCTTTATCTCGCAGCTGACGGGTATTATATACTGATCGCATCTGTCCGCAGTTCTTGGGTCGTCGGGATCTGCAAAGTTGCAGACATTGCCATCATGGGCAGATTCGATTATTATCTCTCCCCTGAATTCCAGGGGATCTATCTCATACTCTATGAGAAAAAGCGGCAGCTGATGCAGTGACGCCATCCTGGTTATTTTCAGGGCTATCTCCTTGCCCAGTGGTGAACACCATTTTACTTCCCTTACAGTAACGCCCCTGTCCATATCCAGATAAATATCAAACTCCAGGAGTTTCCCGCTGAACATGGAAAACTCTTCTCCGTCGATAAAGAGCTTTATCTCCTGGGTGTCTGCCACATCCAGCATTGTCTGCTTCCTGTCGGGTACACCATAGAGCCTTTCTGCATGTTTGATTTCTGTATAATCATAAAAGCCGTTTATATACTGACTTCGGTTTATTTCATATCCTTCCGGATATCCTTCTTCAAAATCGTATCTTATGCCTATATAACCGTTGGCATTATGAAATATGACCTCATTGAGCAGAAGATTATAGTTATCCAGTGAGGGGTCTGCCAGATTATATATTTTTCTTTTGTTTGCCATCACAAGTCCTCCGGGCTGTCGTTTTATCGTTTCTTATTATTCTTTGATGCTTCCGGTCTCTCTTGATCCTCTTTACTGCTCTTGATCGCTTTTGTCCGCTCTTTGCCTTCCTGTTCTTTGCCGCTTACCTCTGCAAATTCTTCCAGCATTTCCCTCATTGATCTCCATGATTTCATACGGTATCCGGCTGATGTCTCGCCAAGACCTATCTTTACTGAGTAAGCGTCGTCTGAAACAACTTTGAAAAGATCCTCATCAGTAAAATCATCCCCTGCAGCGAAAACAAAATCGTATTTCTTTCTTTTCATCATCAGAGATGCCATGTTGCCTTTATTGACACGACTGTCCTTTATTTCCAGGACTTTGCTGCCCTCCTGGATCATCAGAAAAGAAGATGTTACCATTGATACCAATGTCGCCTTGAGTTCATTCAGTTTGGAAGCCGCCATATCCGGGTCGCACTGTCTGTAATGCAGTGAAAGGGCAAATTCTTTTTCTTCGATAAGAGATCCCGGCATCCTGTCCATATATAATTCCAATATGGGTCTTACTGAGTCTTTCCATTTGTTGTCCAGCGCGGCTGTCATTGTCCATTTTTCTTCGGGATGTTTAAGCCAGAGTCCGTGGGATGCCACGAAATACAGTCCTTCGATATCGGAAAACCATTTTTCCAGAAAATCTCTGTCACGTCCCGATATCAGAACCACAGTATTTTTTTTGTCGGCAATAAGCTGCCTGAGAAGATCTTTCAGTTCCTTGTCCGGTTTTGCTTCTTCGGGGATCGTCTTGAATCCCACCAAAGTACCGTCATAATCCAGGAAAAGTATACGTTTGCTGGCATTTTTGTATGCTCTTTTTATGTGACCGCTGCTTTTTTCTGCGCTCTTTGATGATGACAGGTTCCCCGTTGTATCTCCGGCTTCTTTGAGCTGGTCCAGAAAATCCCTGGTCCACATTTTAATGTCAGATCTTTTCAATCGTCTGTGCATTATCCTGTTTCTGATAACCTTCTCTTCTTGGGGCATATCAAGAGCAGTCTTTATACCTCTTGCTATGGAGTCACTGTCGTTGGCATTCACTATGACAGCTTCTGCCAGCTCACTGGCCGCCCCGGCCGTTTCGCTTATTACCAGCATCCCTTCATAATCGGTCCTGGC
>DBPK01000001.1:94010-148104 GCA_002304835.1 Firmicutes bacterium UBA1422 | reverse complement strand
TTGGTCTCACTGACCAGTTCCCTTATCTCTTTTAGCAGAAGTTCATAGTTCTCGATCTCGACTCTGGAGGGGGCTACTATCAGGTTCAGCCTGACTTTTTCTTTGTATTGGGGATATTCCTGAAGGAATCTGGCAAAAGCTTTTATCCTCTCGGGTATGCCTTTGCTATAATCCAGCCGGTCAATGGAAAGGATCGTCTTGGTCTCCTTTATCTCGTTGATCTGGAGCACTTCCGGTGCCAGACTCTTCTCATCGTATTCTCCGGTGAATCTTTCGTAATCGATGCCCATGGGGAAGGAGTCCACCCTGACATATTTATCTTCATAGCTTATGACATTAAGTTTATCTTCGAGACCCAGAAGCCTCCTGGTGCTGCTAAGAAAATGCCTGACATAATCATAAGTGTGGAATCCGATCAGGTCTGCCCCCAGAAGGCCTTCAAGTATCTCCTCCCGCCATACAAGAAGTCTGAATATCTCAAATGACGGAAAAGGTATGTGAAGAAAAAATCCCACCTTCGTGGAAGGATATGCCTGTTTTATCAGGGAAGGAAGAAGCATAAGCTGATAATCATGGACCCATATGGTATCATTCCTGCTGATGGAGGGTTTGATCTTTTCGAAAAACTTCTGATTGACTTCTTTGTAGGCCTCCCATTTCTCGGGATCATATTCCGCCTCCGATGAAAAATAATGAAAAAGGGGCCATATTGTCTTGTTGCAGAAACCGTAGTAATACTGATCTATCTCTTCCTGAGAAAGAAAGACCGGTATGCAGTCATAATTTTCTTTCAGCTTTTTTTCTATGTTCTTTTTTTGTCTTGATGAAATGTCCTCGTCAGAAATGCCGGGCCAGCCTGCCCAGATACTGTCAGCCTTTTCGTGATAACTTTTGAGCCCGGTGGTTAGTCCCCCTATACTTTCGATATACTCGAGACTTTTCCCTTTTCTTTTTACCGTGACCGGTAAACGATTGGATATTATTATTATTTTGCTCATATTGATCACCTCTGGAATATTATTCTGTTAAATCAACAAAATAAAGTTCTCTTGATTATGCTGTATTATACCATACATCCAATACTAATTCCAAATACGTATGATCAAAAAAAATGAAAAACTGCCCGGGTCCCGGCAGATAGAGACAATGCTGCTGCAATAAAAAAGAGCCGGTCATCTGTTCCGGCCGGCTCCTCTGCTATTCTATTATTACACCGTCCTCATCCGCTTTCGGAGTGACATCGAATTTTGCCGGTCCTTCTGAATGAACTTCATCGGGCTCCTTTGATTTTTTGATCACATCCAGAAGCATGCCTTCTACCTTGTCCGCCGTAGCTTTGTTTTCTCTGAGATATTCCTTGGCATTCTCCCTGCCCTGGCCTATCCTGTCCCCTTCAAAGCTGAACCAGGAACCTGCCTTTTCTATTATTTTGGCTTCCACGGCGCAGTCCAGGATGTCGCCTTCCTTGGAGATGCCCTCGCCGTACATTATATCGAACTCAGCCATCTTGAAGGGCGGTGCAACTTTGTTCTTGACTATTTTGACTCTTGTTCTGTTGCCCTTGACACTGTCGCCGGATTTGATGCTCTCTATCCTTCTTACATCAAAGCGCATGGTGGAATAGAACTTAAGCGCCCGGCCCCCGGTGGTCACCTCGGGGTTGCCGAACATTATGCCTACTTTTTCTCTCAGCTGGTTTATGAACACGACGGAAGCATTGGATTTGTTTATGGCTCCTGCCAGTTTTCGCAGGGCCTGGGACATGAGTCTGGCCTGCAGCCCCACATGACTGTCTCCCATATCCCCCTGTATCTCGTTCTTGGGCACCAGTGCCGCCACGGAATCTATCACAACGATATCCAAAGCTCCGCTCCTGACCAGCATCTCGCATATCTCCAGTGCCTGTTCCCCGGTGTCCGGCTGGGAGACCAGCAGTTCATCCACATTGACGCCCAGGTTCTTGGCATATGATGGATCCAGCGCATGTTCCGCATCTATGAATGCAGCCTTGCCGCCCTGCTTCTGAGCCTCGGCTATCATATGGAGAGTAAGGGTGGTCTTGCCCGAGGACTCGGGTCCGAAGACCTCCACTATCCTGCCCTTGGGTATGCCTCCTATGCCGGTGGCTATATCAATACTTATGGATCCTGTGGATATGGCTTCCATGTTCATCTTGATGGAATCGTCTCCCAATCTCATTATGGAGCCTCTGCCGAACTGTTTCTCTATCTGTCCCAAAGCCGCTTCCAGGGCTTTTTCTTTGTCATCTTTGTTTATGGCCACTTGTTTATACCTCCGTTTTCATAAGTGCGAACATTTGTTCTTTTTTTATAATATCCTATTTTTGCCGGCAGGTCAAGTATTTTTGCCGATGTTTCCAATTATTTTTCACTGTAAATATTTGGTATTTTTATTATATTCTTACATCAGCATCGTGTCAACATATTTATTTCAAATAAAAGAAATCCTTAACTCTATTTTTTACATCAAACATATTGTTGTACTGCATTATCTTATACTCTTCAAGATCTGCATCAAAGGGGGATGTCATCACCTGCTGCACTGTTTCCGGATTTGGATTGGAACCGGCAAGAATGTCCTGCTGATTCTCATAAAAAACTCCGTCGGAACCCCAGAAGCCGAAGGCCGTCACCACCGGCACCCTGTCATGAAGCCGCATAAGAAATTTATTGTAGTCCGTCATTTCCATATCCAGGGAGTCCAGCATATACGAAGAAAGGTAGTTCATGCTTATCTTAACGTCTTTTTCTTCAGGTATATCATAGTTGGCCCAAATAACAAATGGCGCACTGTATTTCTGCATAAGACTTTCGGCTGTGAGCTGAGTATCGTTCCCTCCCAGCAGTCTCTTATAAAGGGCTTCGGGAAGTCTTGGCTGGTGATCTCCGAAGAAAACAACCACAGTGGGTTCATCGACACCTTCGAAATATGTTATCAGCTCCTCAAGGGCCTCATCGCTCATATTGATGAGGTTCAGATATCTGTCCACCTCTTTGTTGCTGCCTTCTTCCGCCGGCAGAAGATCCGTCGTGACCTCTATGTCCATATCCATGGCAGGATCGCTTATATTGAAGGGACTGTGGTTCTGCATGGTCACATTGAACATATAAAAAGGTGCATCCGATTTTTTATCGTATTTCTCATAAAGACTTATTATCTTGTTGAAGTGAGATTTGTCGGTGGCGAGACCTCTTACATATGAAAGATCCTCCGCCACATCTTCAATGGAGATAAAATCTTCGAATTCCAGATATTCGTAAGCCCTGGGCCTGCTGTAACCGTTGGCCTCGAAACTGTGAAAAGCCATGTTCCCCTGATATCCCTGTTTCTCAAGGGTATTGTTCAGAGAAGGCATATAATCATTAAGAAACAGCTGATAAGGAGTCGCTCCTTCCGGCAGATATGCCATGCTGTTCCCCGTCAGGAATTCAAATTCGCTGTTGGCGGTACCTCCTCCAAAAAACGAAACATAGGATTCACCCCTGATGGTGTTATCTTCAAGGCTTTTGAAAAATGGCATGACTTCTTTGTTTGTCGCAAGTCCGGTCCCGACAGCTCCCACATCGGCAAAGGCTTCATCCATTACTATGATCATATTGGGAGTCTTTTCGCTGGCTTTTACTTCGTTCTTTTCATCGCTCTTTGTATCGGCTTTCCCGTCATCCTTTTTGGTATCCTGTGTTTGTTCTTCTTTTTTGCCTCCGTTGCTTTTTTCTTTTGAGGCATTATCGCCGAATTCTTTTTTGTATTTTTCGGCTATGGTTTTTGCCGTTTCTGCCGAATAGTTTTCCGGTTTTTCAACTATAAGTTTCCTTACGCTTCCCACAAGGGTAAGGACTGCTCCGTTGTTATGATATCCCTTCATGGGCCGGAAGGTTTTTATTTCTATACCGAATGTATTTGTAAAAACAGAGAACACAAGTATAAGACATACTGAAACCGCCAGAACGCCGGTCACTTTCAGCCTGGGGAATATGCCCTTCAGTCTTACTTCCTTCAGTTTGCTGACAACCAGACATATGCCGAAACATGCCACAAGGAAGATGAAGGCTCTGTAATTAAGGTAGAATTCATAGTTGCCCGCAACATTGGCTGCGGTGGTAAGAGAGCGAAAGTCCGATGCCAAAAGGGGTATCCCGCGGAACATATAAATGAAATAGTTCATGATCCCGAAAACAGCCACAACGATGACACCGAAGACATAGCCCATTTTCATCCGGCCGGTTATTATGAAGCCCACACCCATTACAGACAGTATGATCATCAGATTAAGAAGAACGAATATAAAATTAACATTTAAGAATTTGGTGTCGTTAAGATATTCGATGGCCACAAATGCGGCGAAGGGCACAGCCTCCAGCATCACAAGGTTTATTATAAAATTGACTTTATCGCTGAATCTGTTTCTGAAAAATACCAGTATCAAAAGTACAACGAATATCAAAGAAGTGAAAACGAATTTTTTTAATGCGAAATAAGGTGTCCCGTCATCATAAATATTTGTATAGTACTCCTTATTCAGAAGAAAATATATATAACCCAGTACGATCAAGGCAATGGAAAGTATCATGAACACTTTGCCTTTTCTTTTTTGCGGGATATACCTTGTCTTCAGCCTGTTAAAAAATGAGATTTTTTCTTCCTTATTTTCAGTCATTGTTATCGTTGTCCTTTCCGCATATTTTCCTTGCTGTTCTTTTGGCTGCGTTCCCGTCATCCAGGTAATTGTAGCGAGAGTTGAATGCCATGTATTTTTCATCGGGCACAAACCCGTCTCCAACTTCCTTTACTGCCTGTATCAGCCTTTCTTCTTCTGTTATTATCTCTCCGGGCAGTTCATTTATGTCGATATAAAAACCCCTGATATCGTCTCTGTATTCTTCAAGATCATACATATAAAACAAAATGGGTTTTTTGAGGTTTGCATAATCAAAAAATACGCTGGAATAATCCGTGATGAGCAGATCGGATATAATATAGAGCTCATTTATATCATCATATTTTGAAACATCATATATGAATCCTTCATATTTCTCAAAATCAATACTGTTGGCCACCAGATAATGAAGTCTGCATAGAAGGATATAGTCCTCCCCCAGTTCCCTTTGGAGTCTGTCCAGATCAAGATGCATATCATAGGTATACCCCAGACCGGCCACATGCTGGTTGTCTCTCCAGGTCGGTGCATAAAGTATTATCTTCTTTTCTCCCATGTCGCAAAGGCCTATACACTCTTTTGTGAAGTCCTTGAGTTCTTCATCGTAGTTTGTAAGGATATCGTTTCTGGGATACCCTTCTTCTATTATCACATCTTCTCTGCCGAACTCCTTAAGGTTCCATGCACTTATGAATTTTTCCGTAGCAAAAGAAGACGGCGATATCATCCATGTGAATTTCTCCGCATCTATTTTGTATTTGTCCCATATCTCATCGGTGGAATTCATGGCATTGTCGGAATGATCCAGATCATATCCCAGCCTTTTGAGAGGAGTGCCATGCCAGCACTGGACATATACCTGATCCTTCCCGGGATAGATGTGGTCCAGTACCCTGTAGTTGGTTATCCAGTACTTGGCCTTTGCCAGTGTCTGCTCATATGTCCTGCCATAGGTTTTGATGATTTCAGTGTTTCTGTATTCCTCTTCCATGTATCTGTGGCGGGATGGTTTTTTGAAGGACCAGACGAATCTGTATCCTTCAAATTCGGGTGCGTCCACCATATACTCGAATAATGCCCTGGGGCTGCAGGCATATGACTTGCCCTTGAACGACTCAAAGAGTATGAGTTTTTCGTCGGTGACGATACCCCTGCTTCTTCTTTTGAATCTCCCCAGCCTTCTGCTGTAAAGGGTGTTTCTCAGCAGTTTTCTGAACCAGGGCCATCTTTTTGCTATGCCGTATGCAACTATTTTGAAGGGCTTTTTTATTTTGCGGATCAGTCTCCATATGCTGAAACTATAGCCGCTGTCTTCTGTTGGTTCGGGTTTATTGAAGGTGTCATATCTTTTGTGCTTGGTCTTTTCCATTTACTTTTTTCTTCTTTCTGATTTTATTTTTTCTGCTGTTTTTCTTCAGGTATCTGGTTTACATTCTTTTTATAATTCACCAGATTCAGATCCTTTTTTATCTGGGAGGTGGAAACGCCTTGGGTCCTATCAAGATAAACCACATCACAATGTTTGCGCAGGGATTCAAAATGTTCATCCCCTTCCCAGTCACTGCCCATGCAGACAACATCGACCTTGTATGTTTTAACATCATTTTTCTTCTGTTCCCAGTTCTTTTCCGGTATAACAAGATCCACATATCTTATGGCCTCCAGCATTTCCTTTCTGGTCTCGTAATCGTGATATGCTTTCTTCTTTTTGATCTCGTTGAATTCGTCCGTGGAAATTGCCACTATAAGATAATCGCCCAGCTCCCTGGCTCTTTTGAGGAGCCTTATATGCCCGTAGTGGAGCAGATCATAGGTCCCGTAAGTCAGTACTCTTTTCATTTTTTAACCTTNNATCTGTATCTGAAATCTATAACTTCCTGTTTGTTGAATCTTTCATCTATGTTAAGTATGTGATCTATTATTTCTTCATTTGTGCGGCATACGGGCCCCGGAGTCAATTGGTCATAGTCGTAATAAAAACCTCTCCAGTCATGATAATCTTCAATATCATAGGCAAAAAATATCATTGGCCGCAGAAGCAGTGAATATTCGAAGATAAGAGAAGAATAATCGGTTATGCATATATCACCGGCACAAAGAAGCTCATTCATATCCATTCCCATATCCGTTACATCAAAGGCGAAACTTCCTTCCGATGTGCCTGGTATGTCCGGAGTTTCTTTGACCAGAAAATGGTGCTTGACCAAAAGGACATATTCATCTCCAAGGGCATTTTTCAATGCTTCAAAATCCAGTTTATCCGGGGAAGTGCAGTCTGCCAGACGTCCCCTGTACGTGGGTGCATAAAGTATCACTTTTTTGTCTTTGACGGCAGGAATAAGTTTTTGCAGTTTTTCGCAGGATGTTTTTTTGTAGTCTTCATCAAAAAACACATCTGTCCTGCTTACACCTGTGGGTCTTACTATGCCTTCCTCTGGTTTTATGTCCATGGCTTCCTCATAGGCCCAGGACACCTCGGGGCTGCTTACTGTAACGCAAAAAAGGTTTCGGTTTGTAGGGTACTTGTAAAAGGTTTCTTCGTCCACACCGAAAAGCAGTTCTGCAGTACTCCAGCCGAATTTTTTGAAGGCGCCGCATCCGTGCCAGAGCTGAAAAACTTTTGTTTCCGGCCTGACGTCAAACCCGCTCATCAAATCATTGGAATCATTTATGAATACCAGTTTTGCCGTTGCCATATCCCTGATGAATCCCTCTGCATTTTTAAGATATTGTTTCTGGTATGTATATCCCGAACGCAGATAATGGATCTTTATGTCCATGTCATATTCTTTTTTTAGCCTGTCATGGATATATTTGAAACTTTCGGAAAGGCTGTCCACCCTAAGCTCCATGAAGACGATTTTTTCCTCCACGGGTTTTTTGGCTTCTTCGTTATAAATGGCGGGGAGCAGCTTTTTTATATATTTATATTTTCTTATCTTAGTCGATCTTTTTCTGTAGGCTTTGTATATCCCGGTCTTTCTTATGGCTGAAACTATGCTCATTTACTTCTCCCATATCATGACGGTCTTGCCGCCGGGTGCTTTTATATCTTCTTCAAANNCTGTAAAATTCCAGAGTGTCGCAGAAATCTTTTTTGCCGCAGCGGCTGCTGCCCACCATGCGAAGACCCTTTTCCAGCATCATACGCGTATTTATGGGGACGAATACCTCGGAAACTCCCATTATGGCTATGGTGCCTTCGGGATTAATATGGTCTATTATCTGATTGACTGCCGCCCCCGATGCCTCCCGTCCGACACATTCAAATGCATGATCCACAAAGAGGTCTTTTGGTATGGCCGTTATGTTATATGTGCCGTCCGCAAAGGGGAAATTGACCATTTTCCAGTCATTCTTGCCGAATATGATGATCCGGCTCTCCGGCATCCTTTTTTTCAGGAAAAGGGAAGTAATAAAGGCCAGATTTCCGTCTCCCCAGACTCCGATGGTTTTTCTTCTTTTGTGTGCTATCTCTCCGAATCTGTTTATGGTGTGGTAGCTTACTGCCGCCAGTTCCGTAAAGGAAGCGACTTTTTTGTTCATGCCTTTGTGAAGGGGAACTATCCTGTCCCTTTTCATGGCAACATTATCCTGCATGAATCCGTCAGTACCGCTGGATCTGAAGCTGCTGCTCCTAAGATAGTTCTCTGAGATCACTTCGTCCTCTTCCACCGGGTTATTTGGCACCATTACCACCCGCTGCCCCGGAAGAAATTCTCCTTTTTTATCAAATACCACCTTTCCTATGCCTTCATGTATAAGGGCCATGGGAAGTTTTTTCTGAAGAACTTCGGGAGGCCTCTTGCCCTGGTAATATCTTCTGTCGGCATTGCAAATAGAAAGATGTGTGGGTCTTACGATAACATCATCTCCCTTGATGTCTATATCTGTGAACTGAGCTTCAAAACGCATGGGCTCCACAAGTCTGTAAATGGTGTTGAGCATTTATTTGTCTCCTTCTAAAAGGGTCTCCGCCAGCTGCAGGTCATAGGGATAGGTGACTTTGATATTGAAATTCTCTCCTTCTACCATTCTGACCTTCTCGCCCTTCATGACGAATACCTTGGCTGCATCCGTCAGGATGTCCTTTTCTTCTTCAGTAAGACTTTCATAGAGTTCCTTGAACTTTACTGCCATAAATGACTGGGGAGTCTGTCCGTGCCAGAATTTCGATCTTTCGGGTATGTTCGCAATACATTTTTCATCATCGCTTTGGACAATGGTGTCTGTGGCCGGCACCACCGTATCACATGCGCCGTATTTTTTTGCGGCTGATATGTTGTCCTCGATTATTCTGCTTGTCACAAAGGGTCTTACTGCATCGTGGGTAACAAGCACCGTATCTTCTTTAAGGCCGTAATTGCTTTCTATCCAGTCAATGGCATTCATAATAGTCTGGTTTCTTATATCTCCGCCCTCGATCACGCAGACCCTGTCCGTGCGGCCCAGATACTTGTCCAGCAGATCTTTTGTGTAGGGCATCCACTGTTTGGGGCAAAGTACTATTATCTTTTCGAATTTATCATGTATGCAAAACTGCTCAACAGTATGAACTATGATGGGTTTTTTGCCTATCATAAGGAACTGTTTGGGTTTGTCCACGTTTCCCATCCGCTTGCCGATGCCTCCGGCCAGTACTGCTGCAAAAATCATCGCTTCATCTCCTCGATAAGTTCCATAAAATCAAACTTTAACTTACTCAAATATATATTATACCAAAGACAGTATGAATGTCGCAAGTGTCCCGGTGCAATGCTTTCTGGGATCCACATATTTGTCCGCAAAGGCTTTCATTGCCGAAGGATCATAATCATGGTTTTCTATGGCATTTATCACTTCTTCGGGGGTCTTATGGGTGACCGTATATCCGTCTTGGCCGTACTCTATCCCCAGTCCCCTTTTTTTCTTGTAGGAATCGTAATCAAAGGTATAAAGAAATACCGGTATCCCCGCCGTAGTCGCCTCGAATATGACTGCGGAATAATCCGAGATAACGTAATCGCTCACAGAAAAGCACTGCAAAGTATTAAATCCTTCGCACTTCAGAGCCTTATCAGAACGCACCATATCCCCCATCAGGGGATGCAGCTTGACAATAATATTGTATTTGCTGTAATCAACGGCATCGATAAGGGCATTTATGTTTTCTTCAATGTTTTCTGCAGTTCTGAAAGTGGGGGCATAAAGAATGTTCTTCTTGCCCCTCGTTTCCGGATATGCTTCCTGTATCTCTTTTCTGTAAATGCTCATATACTCTGCGCTCCTTAAGACATCTGTCCTTGGGAGAGGGATCACTTTGAATACTTCGGACCCATAATCAAAACACTCGGAAAAAACCGGGATGCTGGCCCTGCTGCTGGTGAGTATGTAATCATAGTTGGCATGCATCTTCATGCCCCTTGCCATTGTTTTTGATGACCCTTCCGGGGTGTCTAATATGCTGTGGCCGAATTTCTTTAGGGCTCCCATGGCATGCCAGGTCTGGATCACTTTTAGTTCTTCTTTATGTTTTAAAACACTTACTCCTATACAGTATCCGTCTATTATGGCTACCTTTGAAGTGGCCAGGGCATGCATCTGGGGTCCTATCAGATGGAAAAAGTAAGAAGGTTTATTGCCGAATCCCTTCAGCAGTTTTTTGCACAGCACTTTTAACTGTACATCCTTATCCTGTGCCTTCAGTTCATCTATCAGCAGCGAAAAATCCAGGGACGGCTCATCCCCCTGCCGGCTCAGTATGGCTATCTGCCTCTTTGTGGGCGCCAGTTTATGAAAGAAATATATGAAGTTCAGCATTCCCCTTACAAGGGCAAGAAAAAATCTCATTATTTTCATTCCTCCTCAAAAAACCAGCGGCATGTTTTTTCTGTTGAGTGTCCGTCACAGGCCTCCATGAAATGTCTCCTGAAGGCTTCTCTTTTTTCGCTGCACATATCCCCGGCTTTTATGGCATCTGTCAGCTCCTTCTGATCCATGGCAACAGTGCCGTAAAGATAAGCTTCATAATCATAATAAAGACCTCTGCCGGCTTCATAGGCAGCAAGATCATAGGGATAATAGACTATGGGTCTATCCACCAGAAGGTAATCGAATATAACAGATGAATAATCCGTTATCAGTATATCCGCAACAAGCAGCAGATCGTTTATGTCTCTGTCCCAAGAAAGATCCAGGAAAAAATCTCCGTATTTTTTGAGATCATATACTTCCCTGTTGTTCATCAGGATATTGTTGTAGGCTGCCGGATGCCATTTGAATACGAATACATGATCTTCATTAAGGTCATCATAAAGCTTTTTTAAATCAAGCATATCAAAGTCATATGCTGCATCTTCTGCTCTTACCCCCCTGTATGTGGGGGCGAACAGTATCACTTTTTTCTTTTCAAATACCGGGAATTCTTTTATAAGTTCTTCTTTTTTCCCCGCTATATATTTTTCGTCAAAGAAGATATCGGTCCTGGGTATTCCCGTTGCCCTTACATTTTCTTTTGGTATCCGGAATGCCTCCGCATAGCATCCCCTTATTTCCTCGGCACTCACTATGGCTTTGGCATACTTGCGGTATCCTTTATGTATCCTTATGCCCTCATTTTCTGCCGCCCGGCTGAATCCGAATTTTTTGAAGGCTCCGGCCCCGTGCCACAGCTGGCATATCTGTTGTTCTTTTCTGACTTTCATAAAGGTGATATACCGGAAATAGTCCTCAAGCAGGATGCTTCCGGAGGTGGTCATTTTATATACCAGTCCGAGGGATCCTCTAAGGCCTCTTTTGACCCGTCTGTCCGCCTTGAAATCATATATCACTTCATATCCTTTGCCGGCGAGCCATTCAAGGATAAAACTGTAATTCCCGCCGGTCCCGGCTCTGACATCGGAAGCAAAAAGGACCTTTTTTTCTTCCACTTTCGTAAAAAAACAAAGGACACGGTTTATGATAATGAATATGACGGCATTTATAACGCCTTTTATTTTCTTTATCAGGTTTTTCATATCATGTATCATTATACTATAAAAGCGCCTTTATATCCCCCTTTTTTTCAGTATTTTGCCGATTTATATTGTTGCATTTTTCTGTAAATGCTATACTTTACCGGGAGGTATTTTACATGAAAAATCTGTACATTCGTGTGGGGATGTCCCCCCCTTGAAAATCTTGATCCCTATCATGTATTGCTGCACAACAGCATATCCGGAAATTCGGGAAATCTTCTATACGCCTACGGTCTATGCAGGGCGATCATGACAGAAAATACAAATATCGAAGTCGACCATTACAAAACTGCCTCATGGGATATGCCTGATATAAACAAAAAATATGACGCATGGATAATACCTTTGGCCGACGCGTTCAGAAATAATTTCATGGAAGTGATGGAAAAACTCACGAAATGTATCAGAAAATCCAGGATCCCTGTTATCCTTGTGGGGGCGGGCCTTAGGGCTCCTTTTGAAACAGATCTGAGTTCCTCTTTTCCCTTTGACGATCATGTGAAGAAATTTGTAAGCGCGATCCTGGACAAATCCGCAGTTGTCGGTGTACGGGGTGAGACCACGGGCAGATACCTTACCAAACTGGGCTTTTGGGAAGGCTCCCACTACAAAGTGATCGGTTGTCCTTCAATGTACGGTTTTGGAGATACATTGAAAATAAGAGAACCCCAAATAGACAAAGGATCTCTCATCTCACTGAATTCATCCATATTCTCCGAACAGAAGACTATCGATTTCGTGGAGAGGGTAAGACAGCAGTTCCCCAATCATTACTTCGTGCCTCAGCACAGGAGAGAACTGGCACTTACACTGCTGGGAGATCCATATCCCCACAGCTCCAATATTTATCCGGACAAAGCAACAGATCCTATATATCGCGAAGGTCGTGTACGATTCTTTATAAACGTGCCCGGCTGGCTTGAATATATGAAAAATGCAGACCTGAGCATAGGCCCCAGGCTCCACGGTAATATAGCCGCTATGGTCGCCGGAACTCCCAGTATAATGATAGTCAAGGATGGCCGCATGAGAGAACTGGCGGAATACCACGGGTTTTCATGTGTATATCAAAAGGATATACACGAGAATACATGCCTTGAAGATCTGATCGGCAAGGTGGACTTCCATTCCGTAGAAAAGCAGCAAAAGAAAAACTTCGATAATTATATAAGTTTTCTGGAAGAAAACGGTCTGGATCACATATATAAAAACGGCACTCCGAAAGAGGCACCTCTGGATAAGAAAGTCAAGGAGATAGATCACTTTCCTGCTGTAACGCCTATTTCCGCATGCAGCCTTGAAGAAATGACAGAGCGATGGAATACCTATTTCCCCGCCGCCCGAAGGTATCAGGAAAATCTGCAAAAAGAATACAAACAGGCATACAAATACTCCATGGAACGCTTCAAAAGGTTCTATAAATCAAAGCTGAAGCGCTGATGAGATCCACCACTACAAGAGAGAAATATTTTTTATATCATCTCATCGATAAGTTCGGCAAAACGCAGGTTTCCATCTTCATTTCCGCCCAGCACATCTGCCATTATTATAAGTCTCTGACCTGCTCTTAAGGGTATCTTCGAATAGAACTTGCTGGGACCTTCAGATAATATGACACTGCATATTTTTGTTTCTTTGGCTATCTGCTTCTTATGTTCCGGCATATTTTTGCACAAGCATATTTTGTCGGACTTTATGTTGTCAAAAAGTATCTTGCTTCCCTGCGAGGGCTTCTCATTATCGCAAAGCAGGACAACTCTTTTTTCAATGCCTTTGAATTTCTTGTAGATCCTTGCTTTCATGCTTTCCCTGTCTCTGTTCTGTTCATAATAAGTACATGCTTCTATCCGTTGCATAATCGGTGCCGCACCCGGCCCGCACATAAGCTGTTCTTCGGTCAAAGCGGTAATTATTATGGAGTTTCTTTTTCTTACATGGGAAAGCCTGCTATATATATGCTCAATATCCAACGTTTCACATTTTTTCAGCGATTCCGTCACAAACAGTTTGTTTGCAAATGTGCGGTCAAATATATCCAATTTGCTCCGGTTCAGCCTGTCAGGATGAAATGCAATATTAAAATAAGCCAGATCCTTTCTCTTTCCCTCATCAAGTCCGCACATTATCCCCGATACGAAATCACACTTTTCTTCATGCAGGGTTTTTTGCATCTTTCTCAAGATATTGTCGTTATACATGATGTCATGATCTACAAAGGTTATATAGGGGGTAGTGCACTCCTGCAGGGTCTTTTTCATGAAATCCGGATCATCTTTTTTTTCTTCAATAACTCTATAAAAAGGCGAATCCTGACAGTAAAGAGATTTCATAAACATCTCCTTATGATCCTCTGATACTCCCTTTGTGACTGCCACCGTAACAAGGGGATTTTGATCCGCTTCTTCCACCGTCATAATGCCCTTTTCAAGCATGAGATCCGGATCGTTTTTCTTAAGCTCCTGCCATTGTTCCTCCGTAAGATGTTTTTTGTATTCTTCAAAGGCGTCCCGGAGAATATCAAGGGCATCCTCGTCTATCTGCCTTAAATGTCTGTAGAACTGGGGCAGAAGATTTGCCGCGATAGCACGCATATAGAATTCCTGTTTGAATTCCGGGGGCTTATTGGATATAAGAGTTTCTATTCTTTCAAGGGAAAAAACAAGGTCTGTCAGCATTTCTTTTGTGTGGGTCGCAGTCGCTGATTTTCTTTCGTCAAGAAAGCGAAGAGGAAAATTATACTCATAAACCACTTTATTGCAGCCGGCAATAGTGCCGCACTCTCTTAAGAATGAAAATGTGAATATACCGTCCTCTGTATGTTTCGTCTCTTCAAATCTTATTTTGTTTGATTCTATGATATCTCTTTTGAACAGTTTTCCCGTAACCGTAAAAGTATATACTAACGTGGGATCATTTTTATCTATGGTTTTTTTTGAGCATAATTCAATACTTTTTTTGAAGGTGTATCTTTGTATGCTGCCTTTTCTGTCAAGCATCCCAATGGTCAGATCTGCAGCGGATCTTTGAGCCGTATCGTAAAGATCTTTCAGGGCGTTCTTACATAAAGTATCATCCGCATCGGCAAACGCAATGTATTCCCCGGCGGCTTTTTCAAGTCCTATATTTCTTGCGGCGGAAACTCCTATTTTGTCATCAACACCTATATTTTTGAATCTTTCATCGGCGGCGCAGTATTCTTTTATTATCTGCCTGCTTTCATCTTCTGAGCCGTTGTCCACCAGTAATACTTCAAAATCTCTGAAGGATTGCTCCTGCAGAGATCTCAAAGTTGCACCAAGTGTATTTTGGTTGTTGTGGATCGGAACTATTACCGAAATCTCAGATTTCATATCTGTTTCATTCTCCTTTTTTACAAAAAGGTGCATGGGTTTTTCTGTTACAAAATCTATCTGCCCCCATACATATGATCATAATACTGCTGATATTCACCGCTTATTATATTCTCCCACCATTTCTTGTTTTCCAGATACCAGTCAATGGTGAGCTTGATACCGTCATCAAATTTTGTTGTGGGCAGCCATCCCAGTTCTTTATGTATCTTTTCCGGGTCTATGGCATATCTAAGATCATGCCCCTTTCTGTCTCCCACAAAGGTTATCAGCGATTCAGGTTTGTTAAGATGCTTCAGTATTACTTTAACAACTTCAAGATTTGTTTTTTCGTTGTGACCTCCTATGTTATAGACCTCTCCTTCTTTGCCTTCGTGTATTATCATATCTATTGCTCTGCAGTGGTCTTCAACGTATAGCCAGTCTCTGACATTCTCTCCTGTCCCGTATACGGGCAGCTCCTTGTCTTCAAGGGCTCTTGCTATTATCAGGGGTATTAGTTTTTCGGGGAATTGATATGGCCCATAGTTGTTGGAACATCTTGAGATAGTTACGGGAAGACCGTATGTCCTGTGATATGCCATAACCAAAAGGTCCGCCGATGCTTTTGAGGCGGAATACGGGCTGGATGCCGTTATGGACATGTCCTCTGTAAAAAACAGATCGGGTCTGTCCAGGGGCAGGTCTCCATAAACCTCATCTGTTCCCACCTGATGATATCTCTTGACTCCGAATTCCCTGCAAGCATCCATGAGCACCTGGGTCCCCAATATATTTGTCCGCAGGAAAACTCCGGGATCCTCTATGGATCTGTCCACATGGGATTCGGCGGCAAAATTTATGACTATATCAAATTCTTCTTCTTTAAAAATAGAGAAAACCGTATCTCTCTTCGCAACATCTCCTCTGACAAATCTGAATCTATTATCTGTTATTACGGGCTTTAGAGTTTCCATGTTGCCGGCATATGTGAGAGAATCCAGGACTGTTATTTTGTAATCTTCATGTTTGTCAAGCATATAAAAAACAAAATTGCTGCCGATGAAGCCTGCGGCTCCGGTTACAAGTATTTTCATGTTATTTGTTCCTTTCATCAATAATCACAGTCGCTGTCTTTTAGCAAAGGTGCGTTTTTATCTTTTTCGGAAAGAATCGGTTTGTCTGTTCCGAATTCCAATGCTATTTCGGGATCGTCCCATCTTATGCTGCGGTCGCTTTCCGCATCATAATAGTTATCTGTCTTATAAACGAATTCTACCTCTTCCGTAAGGGTTATAAAGGCATGTCCGAAACCTCTTGGAATAAAGAACTGTCTTTTGTTTTCTGCAGAAAGCTCGACCTTCACCCATTTTTTGTAGGTGGGAGAAGCTTTTCTAAGGTCAACGGCAAAATCAAACACGGCTCCTTTTGTGCATCTAACCAGTTTCGCCTGGGAATGATCTCCGTTCTGAAAATGTATACCTCTAAGCACTCCCTTGCCCTTTGAATAAGAGTGATTATCCTGAACAAAATCGCAGATTATCTGGGGAGTTTTTTTTCTTGAATAACTTTCCATGAACCATCCTCTGTCATCACAAAATACCTGCGGGTCGATTATATATACACCTTTTAATTCTGTCTCTGTTACTTTCATTCATGCCTCCTAATAAAGTATCCTGCCTTCGACTATTTTTTTGAGATGCTGTCCGTATACGCTTTTGCCGTATTCAGCCGCACTTGCTTCAAGGGTTTTTTTGTCTATCCAGCCGTTTTTGTATGATATCTCCTCCAGGCATGCTATCTTCAGACCCTGTCTGCTTTCTATAACTTTTACATAATCTCCGGCTTCAGTAAGACTGTCTACAGTTCCCGTATCCAGCCATCCGTAACCTCTGCCCAGAGTTATCACATCAAGTTTGTCCTGCTTAAGATATATCCTGTTGAGGTCCGTTATTTCAAGTTCTCCTCTGTTACTGGGTTTTAAGTCTTTGGCATATTCACAGACTTTGTTATCATAAAAATACAGTCCCGTAACAGCATAATTTGATTTTGGGGTTTTAGGTTTTTCTTCAAGGGAAATCGCTTTGCCGTTTTTATCGAATTCCACAACACCGAAACGTTCCGGATCCGGTACATAATACCCGAAGACCGTGGCTCTCCCCTTGTTATCAACTGCTTTTCTGAGATGTTTTGTGAGTCCGCTTCCGTGGAATATGTTGTCCCCCAGTATCATGGCACAATCCTCACCGTTGATGAATTCTTCTCCTATTATGAACGCCTGTGCCAGTCCGTCGGGAGATGGCTGCTGTTTATATGAAAGACTTATCCCGTAGCGGGACCCGTCTCCCAGCAGCTTCTCGAAATTCGGCAGATCCTGGGGTGTGGATATTATGAGTATGTCCTTGATTCCGGCCAGCATAAGTGTGGAAAGCGGATAATAGATCATCGGTTTGTCATAAACCGGCAGCAGTTGTTTTGATGTTACCATGGTCAGTGGATAAAGTCTTGTGCCGCTTCCTCCTGCTAATATGATACCTTTCATAAAAATCTCCTCTTGCTTATATTTTGAATTTTTTCTTTAATATCCTTATTCCGCAAACTGTTTTCCATCCTCTCGAAGCCTTGATGCTATCAAGCTCATTCTTTTGTTTTAGTACTGTTTTTTGTACTTTCTTATGAGACATTTTAGTTTCATTGAGTATATTTCGCAGCTCTATTTCTTCTTTTTTTGTCTTTTTTAGTTCCTCTTTCACTATTTTTACTTCTCTAAAAATATCTTAAATGTATTCCAGAAAAACTTTCATATATGGGTCTGACTTTGATTCAAAAATACATTCTATTTCCGGATAATGTTTTTTTATATCAATCGTTCCACATTTTGGCAAACCTTTGGGACGTTTTTCTTTATAACCAACAAGTCCGTGCCAGGCGACATCTTCATCTGAAAGAACATTTTTTTCTTTTATCAGATCATATGTTATTTTTTGATGATACCCCTGGGTTTCTCCTCTTTGAGGCATTAGCAATGTTGATGTCCATCCACAAAGTGCTTTTCTCATGATCTGATTTCTGCCTCTTACCTGATAATGAGCCAGTATCATATCTTCAGACTCTTTCTTTGGTATACTCACACCATCTATTCTGAAAAGATCATGATTTCCTATGGCGATTATAGCCTGTTCTATATCATAAAGTGCTGAAGGAATAACTACCTTTGCCAAATTTTTTAATTCGTCAAGATGATATTTTTTAAATTTGCTTGGTATAAATGCTTTTTCATCAGTAGCCAATCCCTCGCCCGGCATACATATGAATTGTCTCCATTTTACGAAATGACAGCAGCTCCTATCCATCTCTTCAAATATTTTTCTTAAGGGTTTTCCGGATCTACTTATCAGAAATTCATCTGCATCCAAAGGTATCAGCCAGTCGGGTTTTGATTTCTCATATGCTTCATCCAAGAGGGATTTTGTAATTATGTCTTGTTTTCTTCCTTCGGAGAAATCATCTTTTCTTTTCTCTATAATAATTCTTCCCTTAAATTCCTCAGAAAGATGATACAAAATATGCGGAGTATTGTCCCTGCTTCCGTCATCATAAAGAATCATTTCATCTGCAAATGTCAATGTATATCTTACAAATGATTCAATAATATCGGCTTCATTTTTTACCATTCCAACAACAGCTATTTTCATTTTTTTACTCTTCAAGCTCTTTGAAATATCTGTCAAGTGCATCCTGCCATGATGGAAGTCTGTTGAAACCTTTTTCTGTAAGCTTATCCTTTGAAAGTCTGCTGTTTTTCGGTCTTTTGGCTTTGAAGGGATAATCTTCTGTTTTGCAGGGTATTGGTTTTATATCCATTTTTGCTTTTTTGAATATTTCAGATGCGAATTCATGCCATGTGCAAAACCCTTCATTAGTCGCATGATAAGTTCCGTATTTATCAGATCCTATCATATCGGCTATAAGGACCGCCAGATCCCGGGTATATGTGGGCGATCCGAACTGGTCATCAACGACTTTAGGTACGATATTTTTTTTGCCCAGGCCAAGCATAGTCTTAACAAAGTTATTTCCGTTTTTTCCGAAAGCCCAGGCTATCCTTATTATGAAATGTTTTTCCAGATTTTCTCTTACTGTTTGTTCTCCCTGATATTTAGTTCTGCCGTAAACGCTGCCTGGATCCGGTTCGTCTTCCGGAGACCATATCTCCTTTGACGCGCCGTCAAAAACATAATCTGTGCTTATATAAAGCATCGCCGCATCATTTTCTTTACATGCTAAAGCTATATTTTCTGTCCCTTTGAAATTTATTTTTTCGCATTTTTCCGGTTCATCTTCCGCCTTGTCAACGGCGGTATATGCGGCGCAATGCACAACCACATCCGGATCAAAGTCAGATATATAGCAGGCAACATCTTCTTTTTTTGTTATGTCAAGATCTTCTATATCTATCCCTCTGTTTTCTATATGTCTTTTGTCAAGCTCTGCAGAAACATCATGCCCCAATTGTCCG
Source organism: Firmicutes bacterium UBA1422 (assembly GCA_002304835.1). GTDB lineage: Bacteria > Bacillota > Clostridia > Peptostreptococcales > Anaerovoracaceae > UBA1422. The sequence goes on along the minus strand of DBPK01000001.1, from coordinate 128,583 downwards.
TTGGCTCCGGTTATCAGTACTTTCATTTTATCCTCCGATTTTTTTTATTTTTCTTGGCAACCATGTCACTATCCTGCCTATTCTGAATGAATTAGATTTTTTTATTTTTCTCAGATTTTCTTCTTTTCTCTTGCTTTTTTGCTTAAGCTCCTCATATCTGCACAGACGGCCGTGTATTTCATTTATGACCTCTTTTTTGTCGAAATATTTAATAAGAATGTCGTATCCTTCAGGGGAATCTTTCAAATCGACCTTGTCTCTCCAGACGCTGATGCAATAACCCATTCTCTCGGGATCTCTTGCACTATATATTTCTTTTTCTTCCAAAGCACTCTGCTCATCAAAAAAAAGCTTTACATATTTCTTTTCGTTTATCAGACACTGGCAGAAATAATCGAATGTCTTAATATTCATCGTATCTTTGCCTGTTATTCCGGCCTTATAATTATAGTTGTAATACTCTTTCTTTATGGCCATAAAAGATCCGGCAAAATAATGCATGAGCCAACATACATAAGTGTCTTCTGCGTATGTTAATCTTACATCTTTTGTATTTGCATATGCTTTCTTACATACATTCGCTATGAATATTTTGTTCCATAACAAATTGATCCTGTTCCCTATATCCAGGCAGTTTCCGTTTCTTGTTTCTTCCGGTATGGGAGAAAGCAGTTTTTTCAAAGTTGCTGCTTCAGCAGAATACTTTTTTTCGTCAGGAACTATTATTCTGACACCATACATAAGGATATCCACTTTTTCATTTTTTATTTTTTTGTATAACTGCTCACACGCATCAATATCGTACCAGTCGTCATTATCGGCAAACATTATAAATTCGCCGGTTGCATTCTCAACTCCTTTTTTTCTTGAACAAAGAGTCCCTTTATTCTCTTCGTTTGAAAAAATCCGCACACGATCATCCTCTTCTGCTGTTTTCTTTAGTATATTATAAGAACGATCCGTGGACCTGTCATCCACACATATTATTTCTATATCTTTTAATGTCTGTTTCTGTAAACTTTCCAGACATTTTTCTATATGCTGCTCAGAATTGTAAACAGGTATGATTATGGATACTTTGGGCATTTTTTCTCCTTGTTTCTTTTTTTGACCTCAATAATTATAGCATGTATGCCTTTTTATGTCATTTTATATGTCGCTAATATTTCAGGTCTTTGTTCAGATCATAAAGATGGCTTCTTAATGAAAGGTTCGGATTATAATAAGGGTCTCCCTCCTCATAATATCTGTGCCATTTTTTCTTCATGTATTCAGCTTCTTTTTCTGCTCTCTGTTTGTCTGAAGGCAATATATCTATCCCTCGTGATTTCGATTCATAGTGATATAGTTCTGCAAAAGGTGTCCAACATATCAAGTATCCCGCTTCTCTTATTTTGAGACAAAAATCAACATCGTTATACTGGACTTCCAGCTCTTCTTCAAATCCTCCCGTCTCATCAAATACGTTTTTTCTTACCATCATACAGGCTGCTGTTACGGCACTTAGATTCTGCTGTATCATCGCTCTTGAAAAATATCCATTTTTGAACCTGTCAAGCTGAAAAAATATATGTCCGGCAATTCCACCGATTCCTATCACTGTTCCTGCGTGTTGAATAGTATCATCCGGATAGTAAAGTTTTGCACCTACAGCTCCCACATCTTTTCTCTGTGAAAACATCAGCATTTCTTCCATCCAGTTTTTCGTTATCACTTCGGTGTCATTGTTCATGAACAAAAGGTGTTCTCCTTCCGCAAATTTTCTTCCGTAATTGTTTATTGCGGAATAATTGAACCCTTTGTTGCTTTCGTATATAACGACCTTTATGTTTCCCTGCATTTCAAGCTCTTCATAATAATCAAAAGTTTCTTTGTTTTTGCTGTTGTTTTCAATGATTATTATTTCATATTTTTTATATGTTGATTTTTTTGTTATGGAATTCAAACACTTTTTGAGATCCCTGACATGGTCACAGTTAGGTATAATTATGGAAATCAATGGCTCATTTTGTATTTTGTAACTTACTCGATAATTGTTGGGTATCCCTCTTATCTGGGAAACTTTACCTTCTGTTCCTAGTCTGTCTAATTGTTCCCTTACTGCATTTATGCCGGCTTGGGTTGTATATTCCTTTGCCTCCGAACCCATTGCAGTAGAGGTCTCGCTCATACGCCAATGATAAAGTACTCTTTTGATATGAACGATGTTTTTCGCCTTTTCTGTCATGCGAAGGAAAAGATCGTGATCCTGTGCTCCGTCAAATTCCTTTCTGAAACATCCTGCAGATAAATATAGTTCTCTTGAAAAAACGGTCAAATGGCATATATAATTATTTGCCCTCAGGAGATCCGGAGAAAAATCCGGTTTGTAATAAGGATCAATATGCTTTTGACCGTCCGGAGATATTTTGTCTTCATCAGAATAAAGGAAATCTGCTCCTCTGTTTTTTATTTCTGCAGCATTATGATAAAGTGCGGAAGGATGTATCAGATCGTCGTGATCAAGGAGAACAAAATAATTTCCTTTTGCCATTTCAATTGCCGCATTAGAGTTTTCTGAAATTCCTTTGTTTTCTATTTTTTTATATCTTATCCTCTTGTCCTTTTTTACAAATTCTTTTATTAGAGATGAAACATATCCATGGTAATCGTCACTTGCATCCGCCATGCAAAGCTCCCAGCCGGAATATGTCTGATCTATCACAGAATTTATCATCTCTCTTAATTGGCTCTCATCTGTGTTGTATACCGGGACAATAATGCTGAAAAGCAGTTCTTTGACGGAATCATCATTTCTTTGGCGTTTATATTCTTTTGATGAAAGACGGCTTCTTTCATAATGCCACTGGTATATTTCTCCATTGTTTTTGAGCTTCTTTATGTCTTTCTCTCCGTATCTTTTTTTTGAGTTCTTTGAAAGTTTTCTCGATAACCTCCTCAATGGGCTTGTCAATTTCCAGGATCTTGAAGACACTATACTGTTTTTCTCTTTTTTCACTTTGCCGAGCTCCGTAAGGAAATTGTCCACCAGATATCTTTCCCTTACCCTATTTATACGAATATTGAAAATCACAGAAGTCATCTTTGAAAAATCTGCGGTAATAGTGTAATTTGCGGCCTTTGAATGGAGCACATAATAAGCTTCATTTTTCTGGTCTTTTATTCCCGCATAGACTTTGATTTTATAATCATTTGGAGGAATGTCATTTACAGTTATCTTTGTCCTGTAATATAGCCCCTCTGCGGGATTTATTATTATGGAATCAATTGTCTCATCAACATCGACCTTATACTTGATGTCTTTATCAAGTGGAGTCTCTATTTTCTCATATGGAACTAAAAGCCCGTCTTTTTTCTGCAGAGTAATATGTGTGGTCGTGCTTTTAATGATCTGTTTGCAAAAATTATCTATCACAAGAGAATTATCTGTCTTTGTATCATTACACAGTTTAAAAATAAACTGATATGCGTTGCCTGCTTTATGTTCAAAAAGAAGTTCCTTTATTGACTCATATGTGTCGTCAAAAAAATCCGATTGTTCATTACTGTGATCATCCAGATATAGGGCATCAAAATATGAAATGCCCATTTCGAGTTCATCTGCCATTAGTGGTATATTTTTCATTGCAAAAAATTTGATATGTGTGTTATCTAATAATCCTTCTTCTGTATAGCAAAACAAATTATTATATAGATTTATCATTATGGCATCATTAGCTACATTGGGAACAGATACTATGATCTCTCCGCTCTTCTCAAGGAATTCTCTGCTTTTTTTCAAAACTTCTTTTGGATCAAAAAGATGCTCAAGCACATCGGCAAAAATTATATAATCGTATTTTTCTCCGGCAAATCTGTCACACCAAAAATAGCTTTCGATATCTCCTTCTTTTTTCCCCTTTAAAGCAGTGCGTGCGTATTCCGCAGCTTCTTTCCCGTATTCTTCGGATATTTCGACAATGTCTATAACGCAATTTTTTCGTTCTTTGAGAGGTTTTGTCAGTATCCCATGAGCAGGTCCAAATTCCAGAACTTTTGAATTTGGTTCCACCAAATCAAAAATACTGTACTGAGAGGTGTTGCTTTTTTCAAGAAATTCAGCTTGATATTTTGTCATTTTTTTCCCTTTCTAATAGTATAATCTTATTACTAAAGTCCCAATCCCATACAATGTTAAAAATACCGGTACAGACAACATAATATTTACATACCATTCAGGCTTTATTCTGTTTATTATTTTAGGACTCCCCAAAACAAGCAATACGGGGAACAAGATCGGAAAAAGATATCTCTCTTGAACTCCATAAATAACCTGACTTTCAACGGGGGTAAAGGAAATATATAAAGCAGTAGATATCAACGATATTATAATAAATGCAGCAATAAATACAAAACAACGCGTTCTGATATTAGAAGTATGAATATCATAATCATTTTTATCTGTAAATATGGCTATAGCAATGGCTGCAATCAATATGGCAAGTTTATTGCTAATATCTCCCAAAAAAGCAAAGGATGTCATAAGAAATCCGTAGCTTCCCGGCGAAATATAGTTACCTATATGTTTTAATAAAACCATTGTATATTCTATTGGCTCACTGAAAATGTACCTTAATTGTTCCGTTGCATTTACAACAGCCTCGCCCCCCATATTGCCTCTTGCATCTCCCACTCCCGGACCTGCTAATATAAACGGAGCTAAAAAGCTTGAGGCAGTTAATATTAGCAGACACGAAAGAGTAATCAAATGCAGACTGAAATATTTTTTCTCCGAAAATTTTTCTTTTTTCAAAAGAAAACCCAAAAAAAACATAACGAAATATATTGCCTTGGGACCACAGGCAAGAAAAACCGAGCCCACTATAATAATATATTCCTTAAGTGAGATCAATTTATCGGGCTGCTGTATCTCGCTGAAAAGATAAGCTATTCCCAAAATCATGAATGATGTTATCCACCAGTCCTGATTATAGGTGGATGCCTGAAAAATTCCTGTCGGAATGAGAGCGATCATTCCAAGTATTACTTTGCCGCTCTTGAGTTTTTTTATTGCAAAATAAATGATAAAAGAATAAATCATTCCATTGATGGCTCTGCCCAGAATAAACATAAATGTATAAGGTAATGCGAACATGGAGGAGAGCCATATAACCAAAGCAGAAGGTAAGCCGGAAATTGTATTATAAAAAGTTTTGATTCCGCCTGCAGAATCAACATTTTCAATAAAATACTCTTTGCTACTATCAATATCTCTTTCATTGGTATTACCTTTATCCAGCATTTGAGAAACATATCTTCTGCCTTCGACATCATAAGAAGATACAATGCTTCTATTTGAAAAGTTTATATCAGTCTTAGTAATACTGTTTTTATTAAGTTGTGATTCTGCAGCTACCCTTCCATAGTGGATATGCTCATCCCATGTGTTAGATGTTGAGATGGGAAGGGATAGCGACATCAAGACAGTAAGCATAAGGGACATGATCAAAAAAATCACTTCTGCTTTGTAATACTTATTCTTTATCATAAATGAAAAGATCAGGATTATAATCCCTGAAAACAGGAAAAAAATAAATTTATATACATTGAATATATATCGGTTATCAATTTCAATGCTCTTGATTTTTATGCCTTCCTCTAATACTTTGATTTTTATTTCCGCATTTTTTTTATTTATTTCATATGAATATAAATATGTTTTAGGCTGCATAGAAATCCCAAAATTGTTTGAAAGCTCTTCATCACCAACACTTACTTTTATTCCTGTTGAATCGGTATATACCGGCTTTATTCTCAAAGTGCGTTCATAGTCTTTTTGGATCAATAGTACTGCTCCGGGAGTTTTTGAAACCAGATTCCCTTTTTCATCAATAAAGAAATCATTGCCTGCTATTTTATTATTGTCTATCACCTCAAGGTTCCTGTTTCTCTGAGGGATATCTTTTGCATTGTTAGTAATATATTCACCTAAAAAAGACGCCATGACAACGGCGGCCAATAATATAAGTAAAACAAAATACGTTTTGCTTTTTTTATTATTAAAAAAAAATGCTTTTTCTATTTTCCCCATATATTATTACCTTATATGAAGTTCAAAAATATATATTTATAACTATCATATTATACCACAAGCAACTAAGAATAACAGAAGCAACTGTGTTAGATTTTGATTTTAAAATACTGTTCCATTTTTTACAAATCACTTTTTTGTTTCATCACTTCTTTCAAAATCACTGATACTCATCTCCTGAGCCAGTGTTTTGATTTTGTTCTCCAAAAAAGAGATTTTCACGGAAAGTAAAAATACTTTTATTATGAGTAAAAAAATGACTGTTAGAAATATGAAATTTACTGGGCTTTGCACCCCGAAAGCTTTTGAAAAAAGAATGGGTATTTGAGGAAAAACACTTATTATAAAGAGTATCACGGAAAAAACTATCCAAAAAATGGAATCCGAAATATCTATTTGGGATTTTCTTATTTTATGAAACATATATATAAAAACAAGAACAGAACATGTAATAAGTATTCCCTGTAACAATTCCGACATTTATTTGGCCCTCCTCCTAATATTATTTATAGTTATTTTTTTTATCAATTTTTTCTGTTTTAATTTTAAAGATTAACAAAATTATTATAAATGAGATTGTAAGAGTTGTCATTAACACAGTGTATAATAATGAAGCCCCCATTATCTCATATTCACTTACAAAAAATGAAGAAATAAGCTTGGCAAGTACAGCGGTTACCAGATAAACAATAAGGAGAATTTTTTGTTTTCTTATTATGGTGATAATAGCAGTAAAAAGGCCTGATAATGCCATTAAACCTCCTCCAAAAATCAAAATACATAATTCAAATTTATACTCTGACAATTCTGTGGCATATAGCCATGATAATATTGGTATTCCAATAAAAAATGCAGCTATAATAGATATTATTGTTATACTTAGTATTACTAATATTTGTTTAAATAGTTTTTTTTCTATTGTTTTAAAATCTTTCTCTTGCCATGACATTCCCAAAGATGCCAAGATGGGATTAAACAAAAAACTAGCAAGCAATCCTATTGCAAAAACAGGCATAAATATGAAATTATAATATGCTTGTAAGGTTTCTGACAGATATACATCTATTGCATATTTAGGCATATTGCCAATATAAATAATCAAANNTTTGATTTATTGTTCCAAAATTAGGAATAGATTTATAAGTAAATACAAAAAAAATTATCAAGGAAACAACTATACAAATTATGGATGAAATAATAAGATTTTTCGTAAAAATTAAAAATAATGAAAATACTATTATTCCAACTGAATATCTTATAGTTATTGCTTTTGCCGCAACATCCAGCCTGCCTTTTTGCTGAAACCATCCATGAAAAACGTCTTCAGATGCATCTAAAATTTTCCAGACACACATCAATATAACAACTAAGCATTTGTAAGGCGAATAATCTAGTATATAATAACCATATATTATATATATTGCACTTGCTAAAAGCATCAGAAAACATGTAATTATTCGAGAAACTATATATTCATTTACAGAAAATTTTTCTATTGCATCCGTAACCTGATAATTACGCATACCATATTTGCCCAAGGTTAAAGTTAGATTGGCAATTGCATATGCAATAGAGAATATCCCAGCATCAATAATTCCAGTTGTATTTGTTATTACAATCAAAAGTATAACTGACTGTAATGCATTCGTAATGCCGGATGTAGCGTTCCAAAAAAAGCTGCTTCTTTTTATGTTTGAAGTTTTAAACAAAAATTTATTTATCATTTATCTCCAAAATCTAAAATATAAGGGGGATGATTATGTCTTTGATCAACTGGTGGCATTTTCATATAATCACCATATCTTCTTTCAAGGTATTCTTCTATCCGATTAGGCACTTTGACTTTTAATCCAGAAAAATAATTTTCTTTTATTGGATAAATATCTTTTTTATTTACTATGCTTGTATACCTTTGCGGATCAAACATATATGCCATCCTTTCTGTTTTTATATCTTTATATTGAAGCATATATTTTTTTATTATCTTATAAAAAAAGGCTGGTTTTAATCCTAATACTTTTAAAAAGTAATGTCCTAACAAAAATACTGCTCTAAAGATATATTTTTTTTTGCCTTTTATATATAAAACTGGCTTAGGCACTCCACTAAGCACCATTAGTTTACCAAAAAACCATGCCTTTGTCGTTTGTATTTTCATTATTCTATTATCGTCAGGAATATTATCAAAACAGAATATGTCTAAAAAAATACCAAATTCTCCTTCTATTTTGGCAAGATCTTCTGTTATGTATTTTGTTCCATTCAATCCCCATCTTGTATTCATAAGAGGAAAAGCCTTGTTTGTTTCAGCATTTATTATTGTATATTTATCAGAGTAATCCCTTTCTGCAATTTCTAAAAATTTATCATAATCTTTTCTTGACATACCAACATCTATATCATCATCCCAAGGTATGAATCCTCCATGTCTAACAATTCCTATTGCGGAGCCTCCACACATAAAATAATCCAAATTATTTTTTTCACATACTTCATGGAATTCTTTTAATATTTCCTTTTCAATCTTTTGTATTTTTATTAATTCTTTGTTTGTATATCCATTCAATTTTTTATCCAAATTTTTCCTCCAGTTCAAATCCATTGTGAAAGCTTTATATTATTTTTAATTAATATAAATATATAATCTATATATTCTTGAAGTGATCCATGAAAAAGGATAAAGCAAATTCATTTTGTAAAATATAATAAAAAGTTTGACAGCGATTTTATGGTGAAAGGGGATTTTTTTTAATTTATAAATTTTAAAATACGCATTATCTTTAATCTTTAAAGAGCATTCCTCAATCAACTTATAGCAATAACTGCATATTTGTTTTCTTGTTATATTATCTGAATTAACACACATATTTGTTGTAAATCCTGTTAAAATCTTTATCATGCAATATGACAATATTTGATCTGTATGTTCATCATTTTTATGTTTTCTTACTAATTTTACTGCCGCTTGAATCCCTTTATATGGAATCACTGGCCTTGAATCAATTTTTCTTATTCCACCCATAACTGAGTCTTCATGTATTCTATAATTATATCCAATATAATCTAAAACAATAATATTATCTGCCAACATGTGCGTCATAACACCATATGGTCCATCTTCAAGCTGCTCTCCTACACTAAATTCAAAATTATAATTTATAATATAACTACTTCTAAAAAGTTTCCCACATGGAGAATAATGAAAAATATGTCTTTTATTATTAAACTGCACATCCCAATTTACTGGATTTCTTATGTACACGATTTGTTTTGTTTCTGAAATAAATTTTTTATAGCCACATATTGCCATATCTGCATTATTCATTTCACATGCATCATATAATTTTGAAAAAAAATCCTTTTCTAGTATATCATCTGCATCAACAAATGAAATGTACTTACCTTCTATATATTTTAATGCATTATTGCGGGCTGCAGATTGACCTTGATTCTTTTGATAAACTATTTTCATGTTTTGCATGTATTTTTTTTTGTATTCTTCTGCGAAAACTCCAGTATTGTCTGTCGAGCCATCATCTATAATGATTATTTCAAAATTCTTAAATGTTTGTATAAAAATAGAATCTAGTGTTTCTTTAATGTATTTTTCAACATTATAAGCAGGTATAATAATACTTATTTCATATTTATACATCTATTTTCCCCTCCAAGGCAAAAATGCCAAATATCTAGTAAATAGAAAATATCTATTTGAGATTTTCTGATCTTATGAAGCATATATAAAAAACCAGAACAGAACATGCAATAAGTATCCCCTGTAACAATAGCGACATTTATTTGGTCCTCCTTTTTCTTGCCCATTGGAGCAATAAAATTGAGCAAAGCATTTTGACCATATACATTATAGATGAATACGTGTTGAAGTAACTCTCTCCGGCAAGCCTTTCATTCATTTGTGCGGGTATTTCCCTTAAGGTAATCCCTTTTCTGAGAAGAAAAGCTATGGTATCCGGTTCTGGACCGTAATTTATATTGAATGCGAATTCTTTTATCACTCTCTTATCATACATCCTCATTCCCGACGTAGGATCGTATATGGTTTTTCCTGTTGTTATTTTTATGGCAGCAGTTATTATCATGCTCCCCATCATCCTTAATGAAATCTTTTTTTGCCCCTTTAAAAATCTTGAGCCGATGATTATATCAGCATCTGAATCAGATGCTGCCGATAGCATTTCAGAAATAATGTCCGCTTTATGCTGTCCGTCTCCGTCAAATTGAACTGCATAATCATATCCTTTTTTATAAGCATATATCATCCCGGTCTGAAAAGCACCGGCGAGTCCCAGGTTTACAGGCAAGTCAAGAACTCTGTAATTGTTTTTCCGGCATATTTTGATTGTATCATCAGTTGATCCGTCGTTTACGATTATGTAATCATATTCGGGATAATCCTCTATCAACTCGTTTACAACAGTCTCTATACTTTCTTCTTCATTGTATGCCGGTATAATAATAAGTGTCTTCACAAAATACCTCCCAAAAACACCTTTATAAATATCCTGTATGTTATTTGTCACCGTAAGCATCATATGCTCTCTTATAAAACTTCATAATAATATTTGTGATAAAGTGAGGCCATATTTTATCAAACATCATTGCATCTTCTTTTATTCTTTGATTCTCTTTCATTATTTTTTTTGTTGTTGATTCTTCGTGAATTCTGTATTTTATCAAAGGCTTATTTATATAAACAAAAGCTCCGTTTAATTTTGCTATCTCCAAAAAGGTGTCCCAATCAAGAGCAAAATCCAGTTTGGATCTAAAAATATTATTCCCCAATATTCTTTTGTTATAAGAAACCGAAGGACAGCATATCGGATTCCCGAAAGACAATACTGCTTTCTTCCAAAACTGCGTTCTTGAAAAAAATCTTGATCTCAGTGGTGTTTTTAGTAGTTTTTTGATTTTTTTGTTTTTGCCAGCCTGTCCTTCTTCCCCATTAATAATTGGTATATAATCCGAAAAAAAGATAAGTGCATCTTTTTCTCGTTTATAATTTTCTGTTACTTCGTATGCCTAATCGCTGCTGTAAACATCATCCTGATGTGCGATCGTTACCAACTCAGTCGAGGCAATATTATATGCATGGTTCCAGTCCTTTTGAATGCCACTTTCTGATCCTGTTTCATATACATCCAGCCCATATTTTTTTGCTGTATCGTAAATATATGTATTAGGTGTAGAAGTAGAAATATAAACCTCTGATTTTATCTGCTGCTCAAGGATGGATTCTATACAATCTCCAAGATATTGAGATTCTTTGTATGCGCAAATGGCAAAAGTATGATTATTTTTCATTTGCTCCCTGTATCCAAAACCGATGCTAAAAACTTTGTATTATTGCTTTATTTGCAATATAATATATGCATAATAACTTCTTGTATTTTATCACAAAATGAACATGTTTGCTATTTTTCTTTCTAAATATCAATCTTCTCCGGAGGTTACAAACATATATGTCCTATGTCAATGGAAAAACTATATTACTGACCAATATCCGATTGAAAAATTATGCCGGCAGCGAGATAAATTGCCTTAGCCTGGCAAAATTTTTTCAAAAACAAGGCACTTCGGTTGAAGTTGCCACTTTGGAATACGGAATGTCCATTAAGAGAGATTTTGAAAAAGCAGGAATAGATGTAAAGGTTATACCCGAGCAGAAATTATCACGCACAAAATATGATTTGATATGGGTGCATCATTCAATTGTAATAGATTGGCTTCTCTTTTCTGAAAACATCAGTGCCGATCAAATCATTATCAGTTCTCTTTCTGCCTTTGAGCCTTATGAAGCACCGCCAATATATACAAATTCTTGTTCCCTCTGTCTTGCAAACAGCGAAGAGACCAAGGAAAAGCTGCTTTCAGAGGGGATATTACCTGAAAATATCATATTGTTTCCTAATTATGTTGAGAAGGATTGGCTTGCTAAATCTATGCCAAAGAAAATTCCTAGTAGCCCGCAAAATATTGTGATCATATCCAATCACATTGCCCCGGAATTACTGGAAGCAAAGCTCTCCCTTGAAAAAAGAAATCTGAATGTGGATATATATGGCGAGCAATATGAATCAGTAATGATATCTCCTGATTTACTTCAGAAATACAACCTTATTATTTCAATCGGTAAAACAGTCCAGTACGCAATGGCATTGCAAATTCCCTTATATTGTTATGATATATACGGAGGTCCCGGATACCTTGATCAAGATAATATGTCAAAAGCATCATTTCACAATTTTTCCGGAAGGGGCTTTCCAAAAAAAACATCCGGTATTATTGTTAAGGAAATACTGTCCGGATATTCATCCTGTCTTGAATTTCAAACGAAACTGTTGACATACATAAAAAAGAACTGTATTTTAGAAAAGAATATGAAAAAAGTCTTTCAATTCATAAAAAAACAGAAACCTTTGGACATTCAAAGGATCAAATGTAAATACGCCATTGTAGGAAGACACAATCATGCACTGGTGAGAGCTTTTCTGGAAAATAAAAAACCAATATAAGAAGACAATATCATTATTATAAAGGGGCAGTTAGTTGAAAAACTTATTCTTAAAAATCAAAAAAAGAATCAATGATCAGTCAAAGAAATTCTCCATCATTCTAACTGCGATTTTTGTCATTATTTTGTCTCTTTCCGAAGCCGTTTTGATCGAGTGGGTACACATTGGCAATGATTCTCTGGCCATACAATGGATCTTAAATAATACCACATTTTTTATGCTTTCTTTTTTTGTGATATTCCTTGTTAATTCGGCTTTTTTTGCTGTCTTCTTCAGACCCTGGGCAGTTGCAGGGGTTTCTTTTCCCTTATTTATGCTGCTTCCAATAATAAATGAACAAAAAATCATTGCCCGGGGAGAGGTTTTTATGCCTTTTGATTTGTTTGCCGCAAAAGAAGGACTTGATATGGCTCCGGAATATTTTCAAATGTCAAACAAGTACATTACTCTCCTTATAATATTTGTCCTTATTATTCTTGCTTCCCTTTTGATAAAAAAAATCAAGTTAAGTATACGTGCCAGGTTCATTTCTTCCCTGCTTATCATAATTATTTCTTTTTCTGCATCATATTTGACTTTTATATCTGATGATTCTCTTGAAAACAAGCATTTTATAGTAAAAGTATGGACTCCGGTCGTTGAGTATTCCGAAAACGGTCTTCTTAACGGCTTCGTCATGAATATTAAACGAATGAAATACGAGCCTCCCGAGGATTATGATTATGAAAGTGTAGTGTCTGCAGCAAAGCTTTTGAATATTTCAAAAGAAGATAATAATGTTCAGGAAATACCGGACGAGGAAAAACCCAACATCATCATTATCATGGCAGAGTCATTTTGGGATGTGGCACAGTGTGACAATATAGATGTATACCCGGATCCCATGGCAAAAATAAAAAAACTTTCACAAGAAGGTTATTTCACCACCGGTAACGCCCTTTCCAACGCTTTGGGCGGTGGAACCATAAACCCCGAATATGAATTTCTCACAGGAAAAAGCTGTGCGTTCTACCCTGTCGGTTCCTTCCCTTTTCAACAGTATCTGAATGACCACCAGTGGGCTTTGCCATATTATTTTAGCGAAATTGGTTATTCAGTAAAAGGAATGCATCCGAATACCGGAAAATTTTGGAGAAGGAATGCGGTTTATCCCTTATTGGGGTTCAACAACTGCTTCTTCAATGAAGAAATAACTGCAGATGGTGTCTCTTCATTTTCTTCCGACACAAACTTCGGTGATTACCTAATTAAAATTTTTGAAAAAGAACCCGATAAACCTAATTTTATTTTCAGTATTACACTGGAAAACCATGGTCCATACAGTGAAGAAAAATATTCCGAAGACACGTATTCAATAGGCGGTGATTTATCAAGTGAATCAAAATCAGAAATCAATACGTTTCTGACAGGAGTAGATCACACTTCAGAAATGTTTTTAAAAATCACTGCCTATTTTAAAGATGTAAAAAGACCTACATATGTTTATATGTTTGGGGATCATGCTCCCGGGTTTGCAGCTAATACCTCCCTTTACACGAACAGCAGTGACGGCACCTTATCTTACGAAGATAATTTCAGGATCCATAACCTACCGGTAATATGCTGGAACAACAAAGGTGAAATGATGGAGTCATTTGACACTGTATCTATGTTTGATTTACAGACCATGATTTTTAATAATGCCGGACTAAAACTTCCAATATATTCAAAAATCAATGAAAATGCAATGAAATACACCAGGGGATTCACATGGGATATAACCCTTGATGAAAATGGGGATCCAATCAAAAAAATCCCGGATAAGACTCAGGATATTATTGATGCCATGGAGATTTTGCAGTATGACGATTTATACGGCGAAAAATACTTAACAGAAAAATATCTTAAATAATAAATCAATCGTATTGATCAAAATAAACTCCTTATTTTTCTAAATGGTTTTGTTACTTTCCAGGATTTGGACCTTTTTATTTCTTTCAGTTTTTGTTTCATATCACAAATCTGCTTTACATATTTTTGGTTCTTTTTTTTCTGATCTTCCAGATGTAATATCGTTTCCTCCAGAATCTTTTTTTCATCTTCCGCATTCGTATCATAGAAATTCCTTTTTCTATAACTCATATAATGATCTTTTAATGAAAATCCGAATTTTGATTCCAGAGTGTCAAGCCCTCCCTCTGTATTTAATATCCTCTCGAAATATGTTAAAGCAGCAAAATTGTTTTCATTGCATCTGCTCAATAGATATGCTTTTTCACATTCGATTTCAAGTTTTGTTTCTGATTTCGGGTAAACGAATTCTGATTTGAAGAGTCTGCAAAAATCTTCGTTCTCTATCTTTTCCAGAATGCTCATATTTATCATTGCATAGACATTCAAAACCGAATTCATATGCTTTTGACCGTTACTGCTTATTTTTTCTTCTGATTCTGTCCATCTGTACCTTGTAAGAGTCTCTTCCATCAAATATATGGGGTACTTGAATACCATTCGTAGCCACATATCAAAATCTTCCGCAGGGACATAAGCTATGTTATAATAAAGTCCTATTTGGCAGGCGGCCTTCTTGTTCATAAGAACAGACGGATTNNGCGTTTCTAAGAAATTGATATATCCATTCTTTCCGGGGCTTATTATCCGCCTCATTGAACATTCTGGATATATCAGGGAATTTTGCATCAGCCTCTTTTCCTTCTTCATCGATTATTTTGACTTTTGTAAAACAGGCTCCGTACTCAGGATTTTTTCTCATGAAGTCTACTTGTTTTTGTATTTTATACGGTTCCCATATATCATCGCTGTCTATCCTGGCAATAAACTCTCCGTCTGCTTCAGCAAAGCCCAGGTTTACAGTATATGAAACATGCCTGTTGAAAGATGAATATACTTTTTTTAATCTTTTATCATCATATGCTTCTATTATATTTTTTGAACCATCCGAAGAATTGTCGTCAACTATAATAAGTTCAAGGTTTTCATAGGTCTGACCAAGAACACTGTCAATAGCTTGTTTTATGTGTTTTTCCCCGTTGTAATTTGGCATTACAACACTTACCTTTTGTTCGTTCATATTATGATTCTCTTTTCTTATATTCAGTCAACACAAAATATATCCCTGGTATAGACTTTTTCTTTCACATCCTTCAGCTCATCATCCATTCTATTGGCTATTATCATACAGGATCTTGATTTGAATCCATCAAGATCATTTGATACCGGGATACCGTTAAATTCTTTTTCTTTTATCAGCGGTTCATATATGATCATTTCCGTTTTTTCTTTCTGAAGTCTGATTAATATGTCTTTTATGCTTGAATGTCTAAAATTATCAGATCCTTTTTTCATGGTAAGAC
The DNA here is from genome assembly GCA_002304835.1 of Firmicutes bacterium UBA1422. GTDB lineage: Bacteria > Bacillota > Clostridia > Peptostreptococcales > Anaerovoracaceae > UBA1422. Next base: position 112,627 of record DBPK01000001.1, on the reverse strand, counting down.
GGTATATGCCCAATATGAAGGCCTTATCTGTCTTTATACGTTCGCTGACTTTTGAAAGTATGGTTTCAGATACATGATCTTTTCGTGTATTGTTGGCATCCACAACAGCTTTTATTATTTTGTTGGGTATTCCCCTGCAGTTTTCAAGAAGCTGTCTGGTATCCTTCGGTAGGCAATATCCACCATATCCGAATGAAGGATTATTGTAATGCATTCCTATTCGCTCATCCATGCATACTCCCTCTATGATGTCTTCCGGATCAAGTCCCTTTATTTCGGCATAAGTATCAACTTCATTAAAAAAACATATCCTCATGGCCAGGTATGCATTTGAAAAGAGTTTTATACATTCCGCTTCAGTATTATTAGTTATAAGGACAGGTACATTTTCTTCATGGGCACATGATTTAAGAAGCAATGCAAAATTTTCTGCTTCCTTACGCACTATTTCACTGTTCTTGTCTGTTCCCACTATTATGCGGCTGGGATGGAGATTATCATAAAGAGCTTTTCCTTCTCTTAAGAATTCGGGACTGAAAATGATCCTTGGATTATTGTACTTCTTTGCTATTCCTTCTGTGTATCCTGCCGGAACTGTTGATTTGATAACGATCAATGCCTCGGGATCCACTTTCATCACCGTTTCTATGGTCTCTTCCACGGCTTGCGTATCAAACCGGCTTTTTTCGTCAGAATAATCCGTGGGTACTGCAATAATAACGATACGGGCATTTTTATAGGCATCTTCACTGTTTTTAACTGCCTTCGGTTTCTTTTCATTTTTTGCCAGGTATTCTGATATTTCTTTGTCTTTGATAGGCGAAATGCCCGAGTTTATGAGATCAGCCTTCTCTTTCGTCCTTGTAGTAATTGTCACATCATTTTTTTTGCTGAGCAGGACTCCCAGAGATAGTCCCACATAGCCTGCCCCGGCTATTGTTATTTTTTCCCCCATTAGCTTATACTCCTGTTATCCTGATAATATACTTACTCCAAAATCAGTAGATCTCCTAATATCCTGTCATATTCCTGTGGCACCCATCTTCTTTCACCATTGTCAGGGGTAAAAGTCATTTCTCCGAACTTGATTTCATCTTTGCCTTTCTGATACATATCCACTCTGACAAGTTTGAATCCTTCACTGAGTTCCTCTGCCAGGCGTATCATATCTTCCAGTCTTTCCGGCTTTTCAAAATCAGGCTTGACTTTCTGTCCTTCAGCCTGAAAAGGTGTCTTTCGCCATTCTCTGTCATAGCAGCATGCTTCGAAAGCTTTCCCGTTTACCATGATAAGTGATTTTATAAATTCTACCCTTCCGTTGAAACACCAGAATTTACAGTCATAAAAATCCTGTCCGGATATTCCCAAATGCTCCTCTGCCATTATCCTGGGCACTATATCCTTGTACTGCATCTCAAGGCCGTGATAGGCATAGTTCGTCGTTAGCCATTTGTTGACTTTTTCTCTTGCTAAATCGATATTCAATTTGCTTTTATCATCTACAATTATTATCATCCCGGAAGCATGGTTCGGTTTGAGCACAAATTTCTTTGGAAGAGCTTCCATGTCTATTTCATCAAAGTTACCCCAGTCTCCGTATACTTTTGTCAGATACTCGCTTCCGATCTTATTACGCACCCATTCTCTCACCGCCAGTTTATCTGTAAGTGTTGCTTTTTCAGGGATATTGTTATTGATCTTAAGCCACTGTATTTTTTCGTTCAATGTCTTCGGGTTCTCAAGATCGGGCGTAAATCCGTTGCCTCTGAAAAATCTTTTCTTTATTTCCTCTTCGTACTTATCATCCGTCAAAAGCTCATAAAACCTGTTCGTTATCTCAAGACGAAGCTCATTATACCTTTCGGTCATATCTTCGTACTTTATCCTGAGCTCATTGATTTCTTCTTTTGATCTTTTGTTTTGTTTTTCTATTTTTTCGAAACGGTTCTTTACTCTTTTGATGAAATGGATGTTCATTCTTCGCCTTTCCTATCTGTTGTTTTTTGGTTTCCGTTTTATATCTGCAGAATATCTCCCAGTTTTCTGTCATATTCCGGTGGGTCCCATAGTTCCTCCCCGTTGGTGGGAGTGAATGTCATTTCACCGAATTTGATACTGTTATCCTTCATTACATAAATATCTACTCTTACAAACTTGAAATCCCTGCAAAGTATTTCCGCTGTCCTGATCAGCTCCGGCAGAGCGGCCGGTTTTTCCACCGGTTTTATGGGATACTGTTTTGTTTTGAAAGGTGCCACTTCCCAATCCGGGTAATATATAGTTGCACTGGTGGCAACGTTGTTTTCCCTTGTTGCCGTGGAAATTGAATTTACTTTTCCGTTGAAGCAATGTATCTTATACTCAAAAAAATCCTTGCCTTTATCCCCGTAATAATCCTCAGCGAAAACCTTTGGTTTTATATATTCATACTGCATTTCCAGGCCGTAATAAGCATAATTTGTCGTAAGCCACTTGTTCACTTTCTGCCTTGCATCATCCTTGTCCATTTCATTTTTATTTTTCACGATCATAGTCATTGCAGATCCGTGATTTGGTTTTAATATAAAGGGCTCCGGAAGACTTTCCATATCTATTTCATCAAAATTGTCCCATGGTCCGTATATTTTCTTTAGGTACTCATCTCCCAGTTTCTCCCTTACCCATTCCCTGACAGCCAGTTTGTCCGTAAGCCTTGCTTTTTCAGGGATATTATCATTAAATTTCAGCCACTGGATTTTTTCATTCAATGTCTTAGGCTCTTTCACATCGGCTTTATAGCCGATCCTTCTCAAAAGTCTTCTTTCCATTGTTTCTTCATATCTTTCTTTTGGAAGCAGTTCATGATATTTGTACATCATATCAAGGGCAAGCTCATCGTTGATACCGAGAAGCGCTTCATGCTTTTCATTCAATTCCTTTATTTCCGCCTTGATTTTCTTGTTTTCGGCTTCGATTTTTTTGAAGCGGTTTCTCAGCCTTTCGACAAAAAACATCTTTATACCAGGTCCTCCTGTCCGAATCTCCAAATATCACGGCACATGTCATAAATGCCTCTTGTGGTTTCCCAATGAAGCTCTTTTTTTGCTTTTTCAGTTGATGCGAATGACCATGCGATGTCGCCGGCCCTTCTGGCGGCTATCATATATGGCACCTTGACATTATTTGTTTTTTCGAATGCCTCTATTATCTCAAGTACACTGTATCCTCTGCCTGTGCCCAGATTATATACTGTGGGATTTTCCTCGCCTCTGCCCGTAAGCATAGTTTTAAGGGCTGCCATATGTCCTTCTGCCAGATCCGATACATGTATATAATCTCTCACTCCCGTTCCGTCCGGTGTGGGATAATCGTTTCCGAATACTGATAGCGCGGGGAGTTCTCCCTTGGCGGCTTTTAATATATAAGGGAAAAGATTATTGGGTATGCCCCCGGGATCTTCCCCTATAAGGCCGCTTTTGTGAGCTCCTGCCGGATTAAAGTATCTGAGTATAACAATGTTCCATGAAGGTTTTGAGGCCGCCAGAGAGCAAAGCATCCTCTCAATGATATATTTGGTTTCCCCGTAGGGGTTCACTGGACTTTTGGGATCATTCTCTTTGTACGGTACAGGACTTTTGGGATCATATACCGTGGCCGAGGAACTGAAAATCAAATTCCTTATGTTCTCTTCTTCCATTACCGCCAGAAGATCGATGGTGCCTGCGATATTATTTTCAAAGTAATCAATGGGCTCCTCAACGGAATCTGCCACCGCTTTATGACCGGCAAAATGGATCACAGCATCGATTTTCTGCTTTCTTTGCTCCCTTTGGAATACATCCCGCAAAAACCCCCGGTCTCTTATATCTCCTTCATAAAAGGCGATCTCGCTTCCTGTTATTTTTTCTATATTGTCTTTGACGGATATTTTGGAATTACAGAGGTTGTCGATCACCACCGTATCATGGCCGGCTTCTTTTAGGCAAATGCATGTGTGACTGCCTATATAACCCAGTCCGCCTGTCAAAAGGATCTTCATTTTTTACGCCGCTTTTCCTTTCGTTTTTTTGTTTTTCAGTTCTCTATCATTTTTCTTACAGTATCCATCATGGCCAGCATAACTCCGTTTCTGTTCCAGTGTCTGCCCATGTTTCTTCTCTGTACCTTTTTTGTTATCTTCTCGTTTTTGTATATACAGGAGATATATGAAAGTCCCACGGGTTTTTCTTCGCTGCCGCCGTCGNNATCCGATCCCGTTTCCATTTTGAGACCTTCAGCCATGGCCAGTGCCGTCTCTGCACTCACCGCACCGTATTTATCAAGGATCTCCTTTTCGACTCCCAGTTCCGCCGTTTTGGCATGGTTGCTGTATGTGACCAGTCCTCTGTCGAATACCTTTGATATGCCCGGTATCTCTGTCAGGGTGGCCGCAAAAAGTCCTCCGGTGCAGGATTCGGCGCATGATATGCTTATATCCCTTCTTATGAGCTCGTTGCCCACCACTTCCCAGAGGTCTTCGCCGTTGGTGCTGTAGACATATTCTCCTATTCTTTTGTTTACTTCTTCAGTTATTACGTCAACAGCTTTTCTTGCTTCTTCTGCGGATCTTCTCTTTGAAGCTACTCTTAAATAACATTCGCCTTCCTTGGCATAAGTGGCTATGGTGGGATCGCTCTGGTCGCTGATCAGGTCGATAATGGCTGTTTCAAGGGCTGATTCACCGATACCGTAGGTCCTTATGAACCTGTAATACATGGCTTTTTCAGCTTTCTTCATCAAGTAGGCTTCTGCCGACTCGCGAAACATCTCTTTCATTTCTCTGGGGGGACCGGGCAGACAGATTATCATCTTGCCTTCCAGATCCGAATCTTTTTTGCCTTCCAGGGCAAACCCCGGAGCAGTGCCGTGATTATTGATGAAAATGACCGCTCTTTTTGGCAGATATGCCTGTTTGATATTGTTCTCGGTCATTTCTCTTCCTGTATTTCTGAATATCTCTTTTATCATCTCAAGGGATCCTTCATGGAGTACCAGCTCATCTTCAAGGGCCTCACAGGCTATCTCTTTGGTAAGATCATCCTGGGTGGGTCCCAGCCCACCGGTGGTTATTATAAGGTCGCATTCTTTGAATATCTGCCTGATCATGGCTTTCACGCGGCCGGGATTATCTCCCACCGTATGATGATACAAAACATCAAGGCCCATATTGTTCAGCTTACGGGAAAGATACACCGTATTGGTGTTTGTTATCTGTCCGAACAGTATCTCTGTGCCGACGCTCAGCAAAGCGGTCTTCATTTATATCCCGCCCTTCGTAAATATTTTTTTGTTACTGTAAACATATTCCACGCCACTTATTATTGTCATTATGACGCATGCCCATAGCATTATCACATCCATGGGTATGCCCGTATATGAAAATGGCCAGTTTTCCAGAAGAAGCAAAGGCACAGCTATCATCTGAAGCACTGTTTTTATCTTGCCCGTCATGCCTGCGGCTATGACCGTTCCGTCCGCCGCAGCCACTGTCCGAAGCCCCGCAACGGTGAATTCCCTGGCCAGGATCACGATCACCATCCAGCCGGCCACATCACCGGTCTGCACCAACAGTATCAGGGCCGATATAACAAGGATCTTGTCTGCCAGAGGATCCATGATCTTTCCGAAATTTGTCACAAGGCCGTTTTTTCTGGCCAGATGGCCGTCCAGGGCATCCGTTGCCGCAGCTGCAATAAAAAGAACTGCCGCCCAGCAGTTATATCCCATGAGAAATAGCACTATAAAAAAAGGCACTGCTATGACCCTTGCTAAAGTGAGTTTGTTTGGTAGGTTCATACTTCTTCTCCTGTCAGATCGTAATCGAATGCATCTGTTATCTTCACCCGTATCATGTCGCCGGGCATGTGTTTCTTATCTGTTTTCACAATTACCGAATCATCTATTTCCGGTGCATCATAGGGGCTGCGGCCGATATATACGTGTGCCTTCTCTGCACCATCCCCGGATCCTTCCCCTTGCCTTGTCTCTGACCCATCACCTGACATTTCCGCCGGAAGCAGGTTTTCTTCGTCCTCTTCTTCTATAAGGACCTCTGTTATCTTTCCGATTTTTTTCATGTTGACAGCAAGAGAAATGTCCGCCTGCCTGCGCATAAGGGCATCTCTTCTTTCTTCTCTTATTTCTTCCGGTATCTGATCCGGCATTTCTGCGGCTTTTGTGCCCTCTTCACGGGAATATGCAAAGGTGCCCATCCTTTCAAATTTCATCTCTTCTGCAAAATCCATGAGTTCTTTGTATTCCTCTTCGGTCTCGCCGGGAAATCCCGTTATGAAAGTGGTCCTTATATGTATATCGGGCATGGCCGCTCTAAGCTTTTCCACAATTTTTCTTATATCTTTTTTGTTTGAATGCCTGTTCATGGCATTAAGTATCCTGTCATTCACATGCTGCAGGGGCATATCGATATAATTGCATATTTTTTCTTCCGATGCCATGACTTCTATAAGCTCATCTGATATTCGCTCCGGATAGCAGTACATAAGACGGATCCACTTAATTCCCCGGATCTTGGCAAGCTCCCGTAAAAGTTCCGGAAGATCCCCGCCGGATCCTTCCTTTTTGTCTGCCGCCGGTGCTTCGGCGAGTTTTCCCCTGTTTGCTGCTTTTATATCCGGGGGTCGCTGCAAGGTCCCCCAGGCGGTGACATCCTGTGCTATCAGGATAAGCTCTTTGCAGCCGTCCTTTGCCAGGGTCTCTGCTTCTTTTAATATCTCTTCCTTGGGCCTGCTTCTGTAAGGTCCCCTTATTTGGGGTATCACACAGTATGAACATCTGTTGTTGCATCCTTCTGCTATTTTTAGAGTCCTTGAGGATTTTTCTCCGAAAAGTTTACGGCATCCCGGCTCGAACTCTTTTTCATAAGGGTTCAGATGTTTTTGGCGCTTCGGGTCCGCCGATGTTTCTGCGGAATATTCATCAAGGAGCTCCGGGAGTTTTTCGTAATCGTTCACACCCAGGATCAAATCCGCTTCCGGTATTTCTTCAAAAAGCTCTTCGCCGTATCGCTGGGAAAGGCAACCTGTGACTATCAGAAGTTTTCGCTTCTTTCCTCTGCACACCTTTGCCATTTCCAGTATCACATCGATGGACTCTTTTTTTGCGTCGTTTATGAAGCCGCAGGTATTGACTAGGACCGCATCGGCAGCTCTTATTACTTTCTCCTGATCTTCACCGTCAAAAAAAACTTCATGCCCGTTCCTTTCAAGGATGCCCGCCACGACCTCAGAATCATTGAAGTTCTTGGGGCATCCCAGAGTTTCCATATATATTTTCATTGTTACCCACCGTTATTCCCCAAATATAGCCTCTATGACATCGTAAACTATCTTCTATCTTCTTCGCCTAATTTTCGCCGTCTCTAAGCTCATCCTCGGTCATTATTACCATACGCGGTTTAGAGCCGTCCGCAGGCCCAATTATCCCCCGGGCTTCCATCATATCGATGATCCTGGCGGCCCTGTTATATCCTATCCTGAATCTTCTCTGAAGCATTGAAACAGAAGCCTGGCCCGCCATTACTACGCATTCTGTGGCCTCCGCCATCAGTTCGTCGTCCTCCCCGGAAGGATCATATGTGTTCCCCTTTTCGATATGCTTGATGACTTCACCGGCATATTCCACTTCACCTTCCGTCTGATTTTTGACGAATTCTATCACTGAACGCACCTCTCCGTCGCTGATGAAGGGTGCCTGTATCCTCTTTGGTTTATTAAGATCCTGGGGCTTGAAGAGCATGTCTCCGTTGCCCACCAGTTTTTCTGCCCCCGGCATATCGATTATGGTCCTTGAGTCGATCTGGGAAGAGACCATGAAAGCTATCCTCGAAGGGATATTGGCCTTTATGAGGCCTGTTATTACGTCCACAGAAGGTCTTTGGGTGGCAACAATAAGATGCATCCCGGCACCCCTTGCCAGCTGTGCAAGGCGACATATGGCGTCTTCCACCTGACTTGAGGCAACCATCATAAGATCCGCCAGTTCATCTATTATGACCACTATCTGAGGAAGCATATCTTCCTTCTGTTTCCTGGCCTTCATCACGCTGTTGTATGAGTTTATGTCCCGCACCCCTTCAGATGCAAATTTCTTGTATCTTCCCGTCATTTCGCCCACGGCCCAGCCCAGAGCGGCGGCCGCCTTGGAGGCATCCGTAACAACGGGGATAAGAAGATGGGGTATGCCGTTATAGCTGCCCAGTTCCACCATCTTGGGATCTATCAGCACCAGTTTTACTTCTTCGGGCCTGGCCTTATAGAGTATGCTGGTTATGATGGTGTTTATGCATACGCTTTTTCCGGATCCTGTGGCTCCGGCGATGAGAAGATGGGGCATTTTGGCCAGATCCGCCACTATGGCATTGCCGCCTATATCTTTTCCCACGGTAAACACAAGTTTCGATTTGTGGGTACGGAACTCTTTGGAACCTATTATTTCCCTGAGAGACACTATCTCTCTCTGTTCGTTTTCGATCTCTATACCCACGGCGGCTTTGCCGGGGATAGGTGCTTCCATTCTCAAACTTTTTGCCCGAAGATTAAGGGCTATGTCGTCGGCCAGATTCACTATCTTCTGGACCTTTACTCCCGTGTTGGGCTGTATCTCGTATCTGGTAACAGAAGGTCCTTCTATGACATTTGTCACTTTGGCTTCCACATTGAAGCTCCTCAGTGTGTCCTCCAAAAGGGACGCTCTTTCTCCCAGGGGATCTCCCAGGCCTTTTTTGCTTCCGTAAAAGGGTGCTTCCTTCAGCAGATTAAGCGGAGGAAAGGTATATCTCCCGTAATTGTGGGGGTATGCTGTCTTATGAGAGCCCTCCTCTTCTGTTCCTGTTCCCATGTCGCTTCTGTCTCTTCCGCCCATGGCAGTACCCGCAGCAGCGCCTGCTAAAGCTCCTGTGGCACCGGCTGTCATACCGGCTGCCGCACCACCCATATCTCCGCCGACCGGCGTATTCTCTCCTTCGCCGCCGCCGGATCCTGCTCCGCGGGGATATCCGTCTTCACCGGATGCACGGTGATCTGTGCCGGTCCCGCCTATTATGGGACTGTCATCCTTAAGGCCCTGCCCTTCCGAAGGAGTGGTTTTTTCTCCGGAAAAAAGGTCGTCTGTTTTCATCAGATCCAGTATGTTTTTCTGACCTTCTGTCATCTCTTTTGGCTCCGAGGTATAATAGTCGTCCTGATCCGGAACATGGGGCATTCTGGGCGGTACCGTAATAGGCTTTTCTTCAGGCACGAAATCGAATTCTTCCTGTTTTCCGTTACCTGTCGCCTGTCTTTCTTCTGCTTTTTTTCTTGTCTTTTCGAGAGCCTCCTGAGCCCAGCGTTTTTCTCTTTCGGCCCGGCGCTTGACTTCTTCCTCATCCTCCAGGGCTCTTTGCTTCGCCATGGTCTCACGCTTTACCTTGGCTTTCTCAAAAAACCTGGATATGGGAGTATTCAAAAGAAGCAACAGGCATATAAGTATCACTACTCCCGAGAAAATGTATAGTCCGTATATCCCTATAAGGTCATATATGGCCCCTCCGGCAAACATGCCGAAAACACCGCCGTTCATCAGTTCTACTCCCTGGGCATATACATCCTTTACTCCCAGGATGCCCACCTCCATGGTGGTTATGAAGCGTCCCGCATTTATCAGATCCGCCATCAGGAATACTATTATCATAAGTATCATAGTCCTTGTCCTGAATGGCGCCGCTATTTTGACGAATATCAGGATCGCATAGACAATGAGAACATAGGGCAGGAAATATGCACCGAAACCGAAACATCCCTTAAGGAAATCGGCAAAAAATGCCCCAACGGCTCCCGCAAACTTGGTTTGAAGGGCTATAACAAGAAAAGCTCCGAAAGCCAGAAGGACTATTGCCCCTATTTCTTCAATGACCCTTGACTGTGTGGTGGGTCTTGAAGACGACAGATCGTCCCTGCTCCCGGCAGATGTCTTTCCTGCTCCCGAAGTGCTTTTTTTAGTTTTGTTTTTTGATCCGGGAGGTCTGCCCGGTCCTCTTTTTTTCTGTGCCAATTCTCTCTCCTATATTATATATATCAAAATTTTTTCTGTGCCGCTTCTGTGCAGCGCTGCTATATTATAAAGATCGCATATGAAAGCGCTGCTATATTATGAAGATCGCATAGCCCAGCACCGCTGCCCCCAGTACCCATGTATACCATGAAAAAACAGTGAGTCTTTTGCCGGCCACTATTTTGAGCATAGCTTTGATGGCAATGAATCCTGATATGGCAGAAACCACTGTTCCCAGTATAACCGGTCCCCACATTCCTGCCGGAAGTCCCGCAGAGATAGCCGGAGGAAATTCCAGGATAACTGATCCCAGTATTGAGGGGATGGATATGAGAAATGCAAATCTCAAGGCGAAATTCCGATCAAGCCCCGACATCAGCCCTCCGAAAAGCGTTGAGCCGGATCTTGAAACACCCGGGCATATGGCTATGCCCTGCATGATTCCGATAAAGACGGCATGTCTGAATTTCATGCCCCATACTTTCTTTTCGTTTTTACCCATTTTTTCTGCGATAAAAAGTATGGTGCCCGTAACCAGGAATCCTACACCCACTGCTATCAGCGAGAGATAAAGTCCCGCAAAGATATCGTTGAAGAAAAGTCCTATCAATGCGGTTGGTATGGTTGCCACGATTATCATGAATCCCAGCCGTCTTACGGGATTATCATTTATCCGTAGCCCTTTTCCTGTGAATATGTCTTTTATTACCGCAAAAAGCTCTTTTACGAGTTTTACGATATCATGCCAATATATTATGAATACCGATATAAGTGTCCCCAGATGCAGCATCACGGCAAATAGCAGAACGCTTTCTCCTTCTATGCCGAAAAAGTACTGGATCACCGCCAAGTGCCCCGAGCTGCTTATGGGCAAAAATTCTCCCAATCCCTGAACTATCCCCAAAATCAAAGCCTGCAAATATGTAAGTGTCGCCAAATTCAAATACCTCCGAATGTCATAAAAAATCAACATATAGTATAGCACATAAGCATTGAAAATGCTATACCATAGACATGACACCTTTTAAAATTGGAGCATATTTTGCCCTTTAGGATATCCTCAACCTTAAAAATATCAATACTACCGTCTCAACATGTGTCGAGTGGATAGGAAGTACATCAAATACCATTGGTTGTTAGCGGGAACATATCTACTTCAATTTATCTGTTTGTGGAAACATATCAATATTATGTGCAGATTAAAGTTGAGTACGAGTTCTTTATTCTTGAATTTATTTATGAAGCATAACTACCTCCACATAAATATATCGAACTTAAAATTCACCCAAAAACTTTTCTAGTTTATCTACAAACTCACCAATATGAATTCCATCAACAAACGAATGATGTACCTGAACAGAAATAGGCATTATCAGTCTGCCATCCTTTTCATAATATTTTCCCCAGTCAAATAATGGAGTTGCATTGTCTTTTTTACCGGAGTTTGTATGTGAAATATGGGTATAGGAAACCCACGGCATTGGAGAACACTGAAAAACATCATTTCCTAATGGACCAGTAAAATACTCTTTCTGTTCTTCTGCTACTTTCTTTGCATGGATACAATATTCATTCAAATCTTCCATCATCGGCATATTAACCACTTTGAATAGGTTGGTTTCTTTATTAAGATAAGTAAAAGCTGTATCAATGTTTTCAAAAAGGACAATCTTTCCATCAACAAATCGATATCGAAATGCTTCAATCTGATTTGCACATCTACATACAGCATAAACCATTGCCATAGTAAAAGAGAGAGAGTTATCTTTGGTATATCTCTTTAAAGAAGTTACATCCCCCTCAAATGTTACACAAAATGCTGGCTCAACACTATTCCTAAAAATTGCACAATGCATTTTTCTTGGCCATGTGTTCTCATCGATTTCAATATACTCCTTTCCCATAATCGTCACTCCATCCTTCCCACAAAAAAAATTGAATTTATATTATACGCTATTAACTTCAAAAGTTATCGTTAAAGGGTGTTCACCCTCGACATCAATACAACGGTCTCCACATGCCCGGTCCACGGGAACATATCCACCGGGGTGGCCTCATGAAAATCGTACCACTCTGATGTCAGTATTTCAATATCTCTATTCCCTAAAATTTTTCACATAGCCGACATGATAAAACAAAAAAGCCACCGGCGGTCCCGGTGGCTTTTTATTGGCTGCTACATGCTTTGGCCCATAAACATCAGCATCATGGCCTGCATAGTCTGTTTTGCATAATTATAAGATGCAAATTTGTCCGCATCGCTGCCCATCGCCTTGTGCAGGTCGGCCACGCTTGATACCGTTTTGCCGGAGCCCGATACAAACTCGGGTATCGTTATGGAAGGTGCATCCTTGGAGATCTTTGAAGTCCCCGTGTATGCCACGTCTCCCCCATCGGAACCTTTGACCTTGATGCTGCCGCTGAAGGATCCTTCTGTAGCCCCGTCTTTGTCCGTTCCTTCATAAGTTCCTGTTATTGTCCCCGACATGTCCTCTCCGTCGGAAACACTGCCGCTGTCCCAGAAGTCGGTCTTGAATTCTTTGCTGAATTTGCCGTCTCCGTAGGTGTTGGTGGCAGTCATATCATTTGTGGAAGCCGATTTTTCTCCTGCCGTGAATATTTTCTGTGTATTTGTTTCGTTATACTTGTCTCCGTCTCCTGCCGCTATGACTTCTGCCGTATCAAATCCTCTGTTGTCAAAATATCTTACAGAAGTCCTGATATCTCTTTCCTTGTCATTCTGCCAGTTGACTGTGTTTATTGTCATAACGCCTTCGGGAGCTTTGAATTCAAGGTCCATCCCTATGACCGTCTCTTCATATCTGATCACTCCGATAGTAAGGGACATTTTCTTTGCGTTTCCCGCATCGATGGCTTTTATGAGGTTTTCTAGGCTGTTGACACCGGTCTCGCTGCCAAGATTATCTGCAGATGTCATGAGATCATTTGCCGCAGCAGTACTGTTCATTGCTTCAGCCATGGCTTTCATGGCCTCTGCAGCATTGCTGCCCGTAACTGACATGGAAAAATACTCTGCATTGACTTCTTTGCCCTGGAGAGTGATTTTCTTTTCTTCCGCCACTTTTACATCATCATCGGTTTTGTCAGCCGCAAAACTCTCGATCGCGGAATCGATACCGCCTTCCCAGCCTGATCCGTCATACTTCTGAGGCTCCGGTAAAAGGGCTAGTCTTAATTTTTCGACTGGCTCCTGCCCTTTTAATGCAGCTGCCGCTTCTTCGGGCATGGTGTATTTGATCATGGGCTTTTCGGCATCCGCCGATTTTATGATCACATCACTGCCTGTGAAATATGACCCCGACACCATCTCTTCTCCCTGGGCGCTCACGGTCAGTTCCAGTGCCGCTTCTCCTTTGTCTTCATTTGTCAGTGAAGACTGTTTCATCTTTATTTTTCCGTTGTCCCCTCCCATGTCCAGCTCGGCCTCTATGGTCTTTTCGCCGAGAACGGAATCGCTTGATTCCATTCCGAGAAATGCCTCAAGATCTGCTCCGGCCAGACCGCCGCCTGTCTTCAGGCTGTTGACACAGTCTTTGGTTCCCTGTTTGAGAACATCCAGCGGGCTTTCGCCGCAGGCTGTGACTGTGAAAACTACCATGATACAAAGGACCAGTAGCGCCAGCGTTTTTTTGATACTCATAACATCAATCTCCTTTTAATAAAAATACTGCTTCATATATTATAATTCTTTATGGATATATCCACAAGATTATTCGCTTCCGTCTGCCGGTTTTTTTCGTATGATGCATATGAAAAGTCCCAGCAAGCACCATATTGCCGCAAAAATAAGTGCCTTTATATATTCCGGGTCCCCCGAAAGCGCAGCCTGCATCCATCTTCCGGGCACCGCTGCCGATATCAGTTCAAGGCCGTAGGCCCACTGGGGAAGGGGCACTATAAGTCCGGACATTGTCCCCAACAGAAAAGTCAGGAAAGGCGCCGCAAGCATAAGTGCCATGAGGCTGCCCGACAATGTGCAGACACAAAGGGAAAGACCCAGTGTCCCTGCCAGATATATGAGCATCATGGGCGCCGTATGAAGGAATATTTCAAAAGTCCCTCCGCTTATCACCGTTACGGCAACAAACCCGCCAAATACCATAACAGCTGATGCCAGCCCCATGGAGCCGAACATTCCTGCTGTTCCCATTCCTTCCCGTGCACTCCTTATGCGTATGCTCCTCTTTGACAGTTCCGTCATCCAGCTGCCGCTTATCAGTATATAAAAAAGTGCCAGTACCAAATACCATGCCGCAGAAAAGGCAAACCACCCGGAGGCCTGCTTTTCAGTTTCATCGGAATCTAATATGATCTGTTTTGTTTTGGCAGTGGATCCGTGTTTCCATATCTCCGCCATTTCCCTTCGGAAGGCTTTTTCGTCTTCTTCAGAAAATGCGATGCCTTCTTTTTCAAGAAAATCGGACATCCGGCTGATCAGTGCTTCGTCCATCCACATTATCATTACATTGCTTATGACAGGCTCCGCCACTGTAGAACCGTATGCGGAAGAAGGTGCAAAATATATGTCCAGCACATCGCTGTATTCACCACCTGATATTTTTTCGGTAAAGTCCTCATGGAGCATTACCACCACTTCAGCCTCATCTCCGGCCAGATCCTTCATGGCAGATTTTCTGCCGCTTTCATATATCTTAAGGTTTTCTTCCTTTCGAAGTTCACTTGTAAGTTTTTGTCCGTAATTTCCCCTGTCCATGTCCACCATGATGGCGGTAAGGTCGTTTTCATGCTCATGAAGTTTTTGATATCCCAGAGCAAGGGCCATGACAACTGCCAGGATGATTATGATCACAGAAAATCCGTCCTTGAGAAAAGCTTTCAGTCTTATTCCAAAAAGGCGATACCATTTCACAGGCTGTCACCTCTTTTCCTTATTAAAAAGATCCCTGCAGTCAGGGCCGCTGCGGTGAATATGAGAAGCTTTATCATGTCCGTACCGAACTGACCCATGTCAAAGGCAAAAATGGTGTTGGATATTATTCTCATGGCCGGTCTCATGGGCAGATATTCTCCCAGGAAATCAGTGAAATCCGACGAAGGCATCCGGTCTCCCAGTATGCCGCAGAGTATGCTCATGGCGATTATTATATAAAGACCTGTCCAAAGGGCCATATCCCGGCGCCGGCAAATAACTCCCGTCAGTACGGCAAGGGAAGAAAGGCAAAGGGAATAAAGCATCATTCCGGCCAACAGGGCGAAGAATCCCACCTGCCCGGTATATCCCATGGATGCTCCTTCAGTCTGTATAAGAAGTCCCGCGGGAAAAAGCATCAGAAGGACCGGAGCAATGAAAAGTGCCCCCGATAATATCCTGGAAACAAAAAATCCCGTTGCGGTCTGTCCATAAAAAATGCTTCTCCGCAGCAGGGACCCCGCCGTATCTCCCGCAGTTATGTGTATGACCGGCAGCATGGCCAAGGCGGCAAAAAGAGTAAATATGGCTCCTGTGTAATATTCTATCGGCAGATACTCTCCGGCCAGAGAAAGGGCTCCTTCCTTTCCCATGACCGCCCGTCTGTTCATATGTTCCGTGGTGCCGTACTCTATGGTGTCGGCGGCAAAGGCAGCTGCCTTTTTTTCAGAGATTCCCATCTCCTTCATTTTCTTTTCCGCCAGAGTTATGATATTCTGGCTTTTGCCCACAGTCTCAAGGGTGCTGCTCAGTGTTATTTCCACTGCGGCAAGATCAAGGCCATGGATCTCGTATCCGATAAGCTCCGTCACCGCGTCCCCGCCTTTTGTCATTTTTTCGTAAAGATCAGGGCCCACATGTATAAGGACTTCCACGTCATCATTATCAAGCAGTTCCATGCCCTTCTCCATGCTGTCGACCGGATAGGGCATGGCGATATCCTTTAGGGCATCGGAATATGCCAGCCTGTTTATATATGTATTTACAGCCTCGTGTTTATCTTCGTTAAAAATTGCATACTTGGTCAGAAGACCTTTGGAAGTGATTATGGTGGGTGCGATAATGGACGAAAAGATAAGAAGAACCACCACCGGTGCCAGCAGGCACAAGGCAACTACAGCCTTGCCGGAAAACAGTCTTTTCAGATCTATCCGCAGCATTTTCATAGGCCCTCTCCTGTCTCTGCGGCGTTTCCCCTTGGATCCTCTGCTGAACCCTCTGTGGTGTTTTCTGTTGGATCCTCTACTGAGCCATCTGCGGCGTTTCCCCTTGGATCCTCTGCTGAGCCATCTGCGGCGTTTCCCCTTGGATCCTCTACAACGACTCCGTCTTTCAAAAGGATTTTTTTGTCTGCCACAGACAAAAGCTGGCCCTTGTCATGCCCTGAAATTATTATACCCACGCCCTGCCTTTTTTTCTCTTCCAGCATCTTTAAGATACGGCAGACGGTGTCTTCGTCAAGACCTGTAAGGGGCTCGTCCAATATCATGAATTTATACTCGCCCATTAAGGCGGCCGCAAAGTTCACTCTCCTTTTCATTCCGCCGGAAAGCTTTATTATCTTTTTGCCCTCCATTTCTTTTAAATGAAATGTTTCTTCCAGCTCATCTATGCGGGCATCTGTGGCCTCCTTTGAAAGGCGTGACCAACAGTAAAGATTGTCCTTCATGGTAAGCTCTTCAAAAAGTGCTATGTCCTGGGGAACATAGGCTATGGTCCGTCTCAGTCTTCCGGCAGTTCCGGCAGGTCCTGAAGCGTCTTCCCGGTTTACATAAATCCTGCCTTTGTCAGGCTTTACTGCCATGGCAAGGATATTGAGCAAAGTGGATTTGCCCGATCCGTTTTTGCCCAGCAGAGCGGTTATTTCCCCTTCTCTGATCTCAATACTAACATCCGTCAACACCTGCTGTTTGCCGTATATTTTTGTTAAGTTCTTTCCCTCTATCAAATCAAAGGTCCTCCGGTCTTCTTCTTTCCTGGATCCACAGCAATCTTTTGTAGGATTTTTTTATGGTATTAAAAATCTTTATCTTGCTTTTATCTATGTCTTGTTTGAAGGTCTCTGCCACAGGCTCCCAGGCTTCTGCCGCAGCCTTTGTTTTGTCTGTCAGCTCTTTTGCTGTTTCGGGATCTGCATAATGGGTCGAATGGGCCTTCCCCTCTTCTACGGCTTCAACCAAGGCTCCCGGCACATCCAGTATGGGACATGCTCTCAAGGGATTGTCGGTGAAGGGCTGCATACTCCTGAACTTCCTGAAAAACGGGGACCTCAGAGCTTCCACCAGGGTTTTTTCCTTGATGTTGCTGTCGGAATAATGGCAGAAAGCACAGGGCTCCACATCGCCCCTGGCATTTATGTGTATGAATCCCTTTGCCCCTGCCACACATCCGCAGGAAATGTGTCCGGAATTCCAGAAATCTATGAAATGAAAATCGTGTTTTTTTGAATAAGCCTCCAGCCTTTCCTTGGCATATGCCCTCTGGGAGGGGTCACAGATAAGAGATGTGTCGGCATTTTTGCCCACCGGTATATAGGTAAAATACCATGCCATCCAGGCTCCCCTTCTTCGCATGTCATCAATAAACTCGTCCGATGTAACGTTTATGTAATTTTTAGCATGGTAACAGGCGGAGATCATGAATGCCACGTTCCGCTTCTTTAGAAGTTCCATGGCCTTAAGCACTTTGTCATATGTCCCTTCGCCCCGGCGGTAGTCGGTTTCTTCGCGGCTTCCCTCAATACTTATGAAAAGCCCGATATTGCCAAGTTCGGCCACGCGGTCTGCAAACTCTTCATCGATCAATAGGCCGTTGGTATAAATGCCCACAAAAATCCTTTTATATTTTTTCGCCAGTTTAAGGATGTCATCTTTTCTTAAAAGTGGCTCTCCTCCGCTCATGTAGACATATTCTATACTCAGTTTTTTGAACTGGGCGAAAAGACCATCGAGTTCCTCAAAACTCAAATCATCTCCTTTGCTGTAATCCTCTGCCCAGCAACCTTTGCATCTTATGTTGCATTTATTCGTGGGGTCCAGAAGCACGACTCTGGGAACAGTGCATTTATTTATGATACCTTTAATGCCCTGTCTGAAAATGCAAAACCTGTTTATGGCTGAATAAGAAAACATGTTTTCAGGCTCGAAATATTTTTTGCACTGATAAAAATGTTCTTTATGATGGGGGAAAGGCGGTATCTTTTCTTTTTTGCCGTTGACCGTTAAATAACCCATGCCTGCTGTCTTTCTCCTTTTGTTTTTATTTTTTTCTGCGCAAAAGCCTTCTGATTTCGATTTTTTGTGCCGGCACTCTGCACATTTTTTGCCGGCACTCAAAAATAATTATAACTTATAGAAAGCCCCTTGGCAATTTGTTTAATGAAGCAATACCTTTTGACGCATATAACCATTAGTGCTATAATGTTTTCTAATATTTATTATACTTATAAGGAGGAAAATACGATGAACAGAAAACCAAATATAGCAATTGTAGGCGCGACGGGTGTGGTAGGGACAACCTTCCTTAAGGTTCTCGAAGAAAGAGATTTTCCTTTTGAAAACATATACATGATGGCATCTGCGAAATCTGCGGGCAAAACCGT
>DBPK01000001.1:57992-93991 GCA_002304835.1 Firmicutes bacterium UBA1422 | reverse complement strand
CATTGCCCTCTTTTCCGCCGGCGGAAAGATCAGCGAAAAATTCGCACCCATAGCTGCGGCTCATGGGGTAACTGTGGTGGACAATTCCTCCCAGTGGCGACTTGATCCCGATGTGCCTCTTGTCGTTCCGGAAGTNNAACCCCAACTGCTCCACCATACAGGCAATGCTGCCTCTTAAGGTACTGCAGGATCTGTACGGAATAAAACGAATTGTATTTTCCACCTATCAGGCAGTTTCCGGCTCAGGTGTAAAGGGCATAAATGATCTTAAGAAAGGCTTGGCGGGTCAGGATACTGCGACTGCATATCCTCATCCGATCGCAGGAAACTGCATACCTCACATCGATGTTTTCCTGGATAACGGATATACAAAAGAAGAGATGAAAATGATAAAGGAGACCCATAAAATACTGGGCGATGATTCCATAGCTGTAACTGCCACCGCCGTAAGAGTGCCGGTCTTTGACAGCCATTCGGAATCCATAAATGTGGAACTCAAAAAACCTTTCAACCTGGATGAACTAAGGGATGCTCTTTCCAAATTCCCCGGCATAGTCGTTCAGGATGATCCCTCAAACAACATCTATCCCCTTGCCAGGGAAGCTGCCGGTTCCGACAAAGTATACGTGGGAAGGATCAGAAGAGATTTTTCCATAGAAAACGGCGTGAACCTCTGGGTGGTCTCAGACAACATCAGAAAAGGCGCAGCCACCAACACCATCCAGATCGCAGAAGAACTNNCCTCATAAAATAAATAAAAAAGCGGCTCTTTTGATAAAAAGGACCGCTTTTGATTTCTGTCATTTTTTTATTTTTCATGTCGATCAGCTTTGCGCTGTTGCCATAAGCTGCCTGTTCCGCCTTTGTCTTAATGTTTTCTGTCTTTCTGCTTTATGTTTTGCTTTTTCTATTTTTCGCTTGAAATGACTTCTTTTCCGTCGTAATAGTTGCAGTTTGGACAAACTCTGTGCGGAAGTTTAGGTTCATGACACTGTGGACATATGGAAAGTCCGGGCTCGCTCATCTTCATGTTAGCTGCCTGCCTTGAATTTCTTTTTGCCTTTGATGTTTTCCTCTTGGGTACTGCCATTTTCTGCACCTCCTTCTTCATTTGTTAAATTCGCAACGTTAAGATTATATCCTTTGCAGCCTTCTCTTGTCAACAACTATTTGATTTTAACATATCTTATTGCCTTGTTGCCTTTCTTGTCTGCAGTCCATAATTTGATTTCTGTGCCCTTCTTCTTGCTTTTTATCTTGATTTTGAATGTCTTATTCTTTTTTGCCTTGGCTTTTCCTATAACCTTTGTGCCTTTCGCTGCTTTTATTGTCCTGCTTTTTTGGCATTTCCCCGTTATCACTTTTTTCTCTGCTTTTTTTATGGTGATCCGTGAGAAAGATCCGGCAGGGGCTTTGCTCTTCTTTACTATGTAGATCTCACTTTTCTTGTTCATTGTAAGATTATTGCCCGAAAGCTTACTGACTTTTGACTTGCCGCTGACATATATGCCACAGTTTTTGTTGTATGATATTTTGTTCTTTTGTACTTTAGTATCTGAAGCCTTGCTTTTTATATATAATCCATAACTTTTGTTACTTTTTATGACATTTTTTTCTACTATGTTACTTTTGCCTCCGGAAATGCATATCCCGCTTTTGTTGCTGCCCGAAACCGAATTTCCGTAAATTTTGTTTTTAGTGTTTCCTCCGTATAACAGGATCCCTTCATTGTTGACATTTTTTACAGTATTACCTGAAATAGTATTGCCACTACAATTATACCTTATATTCAGACCGTATGAGCATTTATTGCTTTTCTTTGAGCTCCAAAGATCTATACTGTTACCGCTTATCCTGCAGTTGCTTGTGCCGTAATAGAATATCATGCCCCTGCTCCTGCTGCTGATGCTGTTTCCGCTTATATCAGCTCCTTCGTATCTTTCGGTGTATACCGCATAACGGCTTATATCATAAAAAGTGTTTCCTTTGATGGTTATTCCCGTATAAGGTTTTCCTTTTATATAATTATGGCTCCCCACTCCGGCAAAAACCTTTTCGAAACGGTTCCCGCTTATGTTTATATTTTTTGAAACTGCGCCGTTTGAATAATAATCCGGTAGAGCTTGCTGGCTTATTGCAGCATCTATCTGTATGGCCTCCTGCCCGGAGGTGAGGTAATTGTGATGGCCTTTGAAAGTGCATCCTGTAACAGTCACACCGTTTGTCGCGCCAAGTTCCAAATGATGAGACCCCCTGTTGTTAAGGATCTGCAGATCTTTTACTGTAACATTTGTTGCATGGCCGAATCTGAATGTACAGCAGTTTCTGGTGGCGTTTTTCCCGTTGGCATCCCATGTGCCGCCTTCCACCTTTATGTTCCTGTAAATAAATGCTGAGGTTTCCTGCTCACTTTGATAGCCGCATTTGAGCATCCCTCCATCGCCTATCCTTTTTATTACAGCCCCTTTGGCATAAAGCCATGTGTTGCTGTGGATATGGAGTATTCCGTTTGTTTCCCTTTCAAAAGCTGTGCCTTCTGTGGAGTCCACCGTTTTTGTTATGTAGTTTCCCGGGGGAACAATCACTTTGCAGGGCCTTGTCATGCCGTCTGTTTTCGCTTTCAAAAGAGCGGCCTCCAGATTATAGTATATGTTGTCCCCTTCAGGAGAAGAAGGCAGATTATCGGTCCTTACAGTCAAGATCTCATAGCCGGTCTCATCGTCATAACTTATGTCAAAACGTTGGATAGCCGAGGGGGAAAAGCCCGCTGCGTATGATCTTGCTTCGGAAAGGTCGATTCCTGAAGGCCCCTGATCATCATTGTTTGCTGCGCTTTTGTCATTTACCTCAGTTCCGCTTTCTTCCGAAGTTCCATCGTTTTGGGAGGTACCGCTGTTTTCCGGAGTTTCTCTTTCTTCTGAGATCCCGTCGCTTGATCCTGTTACACCGCTTTCTGAAGTATCTTCACTTGTTCCTGTACCATTGTTTTCTGAACTGTCTTCTGCTTCGGCAGTTGTTATGATCTTTGTGTATGTCTGAGTATCAGCAAAAACCTGAAGGGGCGGCATGATCAATGCCGCCGCCAAAAATAACATTACAATAACCGGACCTGCTTTTGCAGATAAAGTTTTTTTGATTCTCTTTTCCCCTGATCTTAACATTTTCATTATCTCTGCAGATTTTTTGCATCTGCCATTTTTATGATCCCGGATGGTGCTTGTATTACCACTGCCGGTACTTACTTTTTCGTTTTTCCTGCTATGATATCAACAGTATCTCTGGCGATCATAAGCTCTTCGTTGGTGGGTATCAGTATAACCTTGACCGGCGAATCATCTCTGGAAATTATGGCTTCCTTGCCCCTGATCCTGTTCTTCACAAGATCGAGTTTTACGCCAAGATTACCAAGGTCATTGCATATTATATCTCTCATGTTTATGCTGTTTTCGCCCAGACCTGCAGTAAATACTATTGCATCTACACCGTTCATCTCTGCTATGTATGCACCTATATAGAATCTTACTCTATGTGAAAAAACTTTCAAAGCCAGTTGCGCTCTTTCATTTCCTTCGGCCGCAGCATCTTCCAGATCCCGGAAGTCACTGGATACACCGGATATGCCCAAAACGCCTGACTTTTTGTTTAATATTTCATTTACTTGTCCAAAGGGAAGATTTTCTTTTTCTCTTATATAACTTACAATGGCCGGATCCAGGTCGCCGCAGCGGGTCCCCATTACCAGTCCTTCAAGAGGTGTGAATCCCATGGATGTGTCTATACACTTACCTCTTTTGATGGCGGAAAGCGATGCTCCGTTTCCAAGATGGCATGTTATTATCTTCAAATCTTTGATATCCACATTCAATATCTCTGAAGCTCTTTGTGCTACATATTTATGGCTGGTTCCGTGAAAGCCGTACCTTCTTATGCCGTATTTCGTGTAATAGTCGTATGGTATCGCATAAATATATGATTCGGGAGGCATGGTCTGATGAAAGGCTGTGTCAAACACTCCTACCATGGGAATATCCGGCATGAGTTCCTTGCAGGCATTGATACCCAGAAGATTGGGGGGATTATGTAAAGGAGCAAGCTCAACGCACTCTTCAAGTGCCTTTATTACGTCCTCGGTGATCGTTACTGAACTGGCATATTTTTCTCCGGCATGTACGACCCTGTGTCCGACTGCTCCTATTTCTGCCATGCTTTTGAGAACTCCGTGTTCCTGATCAACTATGACATCAAGGACCTGTTTTATGGCTTCTTTGTGGTCTTTCATGGGCGTTTCGTTTACGAATTTATCCTGACCCACTTTTTCGTGTTTTATGGCTGAACCATCAAGTCCGATTCTTTCTACCAGGCCCTTGGCCATCAGGATCTCACCATCCATGTCAAGGACCTGATATTTGAGCGACGAACTGCCACAGTTGATAACTAATACTTTCATTTTTGTTTCCTCCGTATTATTATAAATATTGAACATAATTTAATGATGTTCTTATTATTATAAATGTTTAACATATAAATTATATATCCGAATCATATTGTTTTCAAGGGAAAAGAAAGACACGACCAAAGACTTCTTTCAAAGGCAGAAAATGTACGACCAAAAGACTTCTTAAAGGGTAAAAATGTACGAAAAAAAGACTTTTTCTAAAGGGGAAAAAATGTACGGCGAAAAGGCTTTTTCTAAAGGGGAAAAAATGTACGGCGAAAAGGCTTTTTCTAAAGGGGAAATAATGCACGGCGAAAAGACTTTTTCTAAAGGGGAAAAAATGTACGGCGAAAAGACTTCTACCAAAAATCAAATATTTTCAGGCGAACAATGCGCAAAGCAACAGGCCACAGTGGACATCTCGCCAAGTGGCATGCCCTTTGACAAGCATGACCCAGCACCGAGCATTACAACGGATGAAAATCATGCCACGGCACTGAGCGGTACAACGGGGAGCAATGGCTCAACACCCAATGGCACAAAGGGGAGTGATGCCTTTTCTTTTGATGTAATAATTATCGGCGCCGGAGCCGTAGGTTGCGCAACGGCTAGAGAACTTTCAGAAAAAGGTCTTTCGGTGGCTGTTTTGGAAAAGGAAGCCGATGTGGCTTTCGGTTCCAGCGGCAGAAACAGTGGTGTCGTTCATGCGGGTTTTAATAATCGCCCCGGTTCTCTAATGGCCAAACTCTGTGTTCAGGGCTGTGAGGATTTTGAGAAAGAAGCCGGACTTCTGGGGGTGCCCTTTAGGCGCACGGGGAAATATGTCCTGGCTTTTTCGGATAAAGATATTGATACTCTGGATACGCTTCTTGAAAACGGCACCGGGAACGGAGTCAAAGGTTTAAAGATCATCCGGGGGCAGCAATTAAAAAGGATTTTTCCTGATCTCTCCGTAACTGATCTTCGAAAAATCAAAGCCGCTTTATGGTCTCCGATGACCGGTATATTTGATCCTTTCCGCTACAACATCGCCCTTGCAGAAGATGCCAAACAAAAAGGCACCGAATTTTTCTTCCTGCACGAAGCAGAAAGCATAAACAGAATTGAAAATGAGCAAGAATCTGCTACCGGGCAAGCCGATGCAAATTTTCATGTCGGACAAGCCGATACAGACAATCATACTCAGCAAGTGAATACAGACTTTCATATGGGACAAGTCCGTACAGAATTTCTTGTAAAAACAAATTGCGGCAGCGGCCAATATGATTTCCGTTGCCGCTTCCTTATAAACAGTGCGGGTCTTTCCTCGGACTCTGTTTGCCGTATGCTTGGGATCTGCGATTATAGCATCAGCCCCTGCCGCGGAGAATATCACATCCTCAGTAGGAATGCCTGCAAAAACCCTTTTGCTGACCCGCATATGCGCATCCCCCGTGATATTGATTTTCCTGTATATGGTCGGGGTATTGAAGTTCCTCTATATCCTGCGCCGAATTTTTCTGAGGGCGGTCTGGGAGTGCATCTTACTCCCACAATTGACGGCAATATCATGATAGGTCCCGGGAGCGAATATCTTGATAATTCCGATCCGTACGGCATGATCGACAAATCCAAAGATTTCAGAAACTCCGGGGAGACCTCTCAATATTCCAATGACTCCGGCGAAAATTATGCAACAACAAAGCAAATGATGGACAGTCTTTTAGATGAAGGCCTTAAGCTATTATCTATTGTTTCCGACCCTAAGTCCTCTGATAACGACAGTTGTTCAGCAAACCCTGATCCTTCCACGAACAGCAAACCCATCACAAAAGACGATATCATAAAAAGTTTTTCCGGCATCCGGCCTAAGCTTACTTCCAAAGAAAAAGGTGGCTTTGCTGATTTTATAATAGAAAACAAAGATGGTTTCATAATTCTCACCGGGATAGAGTCCCCCGGTCTTACCGCATCTATCCCCATAGCAAAAATGGTTTCCGCTATGGTGGACGATATTATAGCGGGCTCCTCGTCGGGTACTTCAACAGAACAAAATGATTTTTGCAGTTCAGAAATGGAAACTGCGGATCCATCAAAAACTCAAGACACGCCGTGCGAAGCTGAGACCTCCCCGCTTAACAGCAGAAAAGACAGTAAAATCTGCGGATCCGGAGAACCGGGTAGCACAAGGATCATATGTAGCTGTGAGCAAAAGACTGAAGCAGACATCCTTAAGGCATACGACAGTATCATTGCCCTAGGCGCTGTCCCCACATTCAAAGGTCTCAAGAACCGAACACGAATAGGAATGGGAAACTGCCAGGGAAGTTTTTGCCTTGTAAATACGATTGAGCTGCTTGAAAAAAAACGCGGCATCGACCCTCTTACATTTGACAATCTTTTTTCGGGGAGGGTTCGCTGATGAGTGGCTATATTTTTAAAGATGTTGTTATTATCGGAGGAGGACCTGCAGGCATGGCAGTTGCCGACAGGCTCTACGATCTTGGCATTAAAGATATCATTCTTTTTGAAAAAGAAAGCTATCTCGGCGGCGTTCTGCCTCAGTGCATACACGACGGATTCGGGCTCATCAAATTTGCGGAAAATCTTTCCGGTCCCGAATATTCCGCCATATATACAAATCGTCTCAAAGAAAAAAATATAGATGTACGGCTTTGCTCTACTGTAATGGAAATTTCTTGTGAAAAGGGCCCGGCAACTGCCGGAGATTTTCCCGTTGCTTTTCACACTTCTGTTTCATGCATTTCCAAAAATGACCTTTCCGATGGCTCCGATGCTCCGGATGGCACTATTGAACTTATAACCCGTGCCATCGTCCTTGCTTCGGGCTGTCGCGAAAAAAACCGCAGCAACATGTATATACCGGGAACAAGACCAGATGGCATTTTTACCGCCGGCACTGCACAGTCTTTCGTGAACCTTCACGATCTCATGCCCGGCAAAGAAGCCGTGATCCTGGGTTCCGGAGATATCGGTCTTATAATGGCCAGACGACTTACGCTCGAAGGCTGTAAAGTAAAATGTGTCGCAGAAATCGACTCTGTTTCCGGTGGGCTGAAACGCAACATAAAACAGTGTCTTGATGATTACGGGATACCTCTTCTGCTCAACACTACAGTCACAAACATTTTTGGTTTTCCAAGGGTCGAAGCGGTCGAGATCTGCAATGTAAAACATGATGAAGTTAATAAAACTTTCACGATCCTTAAGGATACCGCCAGGATAATAAGCTGCGATACGCTTATCCTTTCAGCGGGACTCCTTCCGGAAAATTCTCTTATACAGGATCTCGACTATGCTTTTTCCGGGGAGGTTTCAGGCAAGGTTTTAGGCGAGCCTTCCTGTGGCTCATCCAGCGAACTTTCGAGCGAGCTTTCCTGTGGGCCATCCAGCGAACTTTCGAGCGAGCTTTCCTGTGGGCCATCTGATGATTTTTCCTGGAAAGATGGAGTTTTTCTATGCGGGAATGCCCTCTTTGTCCACGGATTGGTGGATGATGTTTCTCAAAGCGGTGAAAAGGTGGCCGAAGACATTTTAGAATGGTTACAAAAAGGTGTTTCAAGTTCCAAGTATTCTCTTTCCATGGTAGACGACACCCGGGCTGAAAACATGGAATTTCTGCGTTTAAAACGACTCGAAAACATAGCAAATGCAGACAAAAATACCATCACTTGTATTCTTTGCCCCAACAGCTGTGAAATAGACGAAAACTTGAAAGGCGGAAAATGCCCAAAGGGAGCCGAATATGCTCTTGAGGAAATGCGCGCTCCGAAACGCATACTCACATCTTCAATAAAAATAGAGAATGAAGATGCGCTTGTGAGCGTCCGAACCAAAACCCCGCTCCCAAAGGAAATGATTCCGGAAGCAATTAATAAACTTCGGCAAATGACTGTGACACCACCCATAAAATGCGGGGATTTGATTTGTTCCGATTTCATGTTGCGCGGCATAGATCTTATCGCCACAAGGGATTTTCCCCTTTGGTGATGTGAGTATGCTTTCCTTCCCACAACGGGTCACTCATGTATCTAAAATTCCGCCACAAAATCGCCTTGATATTCCTCTGAACCGGTAGTCGCGCGCATATCTTGCTCTAAACTTCATTTCGCGCAAAGAGATTGAATTTAAAAGATAGTTTCAAGTTAGAAAAAGTTCTATCAACTTGTTGATTGTCAATATGTCAACGGATCCCTTTTCATCTTCAAATGTTATTATCAGATTTTCCCATAATGTTATTCCTGCTGCCCTGTAATGGCTGAGCTTATATTCCATGGTTCTTGTGTAATGTTCAACATTCACCATACCAAAATGCTCCCAAAATATAACCTTGCTATCGCTTTTTCTCATTACAGCAAAATCCGGGCTGAACTCTTTTCCCTCTATCTGCTGAACCCATTCATATCTATAAGGAATATGCCTTGCTTCAAGGGCATTCCCTATCAGTTGCTCACCTTTTGATCTGACCATTATCCCTTTGTTTGTCGGATGTATCTTGTTTTCAGGATATTTTTGGTTTTGTTCGAATTCGTCCGTTTCCCACTCATCAAAGGTCTCTGAATCAAGAAAAAACTCTAAAGGGAAATCCTGATACGAGGATGGCAGGCTATCTATTATTTCTTCCGGGTCTCCTTTGCTTATTATCGGCATGATATCCATAAGAAGTTCGATATTTATCCTAAGTATCATCCTCAATTCGGTAAGATATTTTTTGCGGCACAGCTTCTTGATAATGGAAGATTCGTTTGTTATTCCTCTATCTCCGTCGTTTTTCTTTTGGCAGTAATAATATTTATCCGATACTTTCCGGCGCACCATGTAACCCTTTGGCGCTTTTCTTAATTCTTTGTTGGTGCTGTCAAGTTCAGATTCACAGAGACGAATCTCTGATTTGAGTGTTTCTAGGGTTCGGTTCATTGTCTTTTCTCTTTCTCCTTCAATTTTGAGCATTTACAAGTTTAGTATTCCGTTTGTTTCGTTATGCGTCATTATGAGTCATTTTCATCTTTATTTGTTGTCTGGGTTGTTTGTGTCGCTTGGGTCGTTTGTGTCGCTTGGGTCGCTTGGGTCGCTTGGGTCGTTTGTGCCTTTTGCATCGTCATGCCCTTGTATCGTTTGCACCGCTTGCGTCTCTATGTCGTTATGCTCTTTAGCCGTTTCTGGCATTTGTGTCGTTTGCTCATGTTGTTGTTTACATCACTTAATTTCCATATTCTGTAATTTATATAATATTATGTTATTTTGTGGATGTCAACTGTAGTTTTGTTGTGTTTTTTTGACTTGTTTTTGATTTTTAACCCTTTACACTCATTTTTTAACCCGTCAGGGTTAAAAGTTCCTCTTTTTTAACCCTAAATGCAAGAAAAAGGCCTTCCAAATGTTAAAATAACGCATATCTATATGATCAAGGCCTTTTTCTTTCATTTTTACAGGGAAAAATGCCCAAAATACAAAATAATTAACCCTAGCCTATGCTTTTATAAGCAAAAAGGGTTAAAATTTGAAATTTGCTCTCTTTTTTTGATGTATTTTCCCCCAAAATCGGGGTTTTGGTCTTTTTTCAGTTATATTGCGGCATCTCAGCAATCTCCAGCAATCTATTTCCCGCCTTTTCCTGTTTTTTTCGATGATTAGGGATTTTTTGATTTTTCCTGGCGGATTTTATTTTTTTATATATGGCCCGGCAACATAATCGCTATTTGAATACAGATCAAAGCCAAAGGCCAGATTATAAAGGTCTCCGGCAAGAATATCGCGATCGATACTTTTACGCAAAGACGATCCGGCAGAAAATCTTTCATCTTCAGAACCAAAAACATCCTTGTTAATATTAGTAATGACAGGAATCCTGGCGGATTCCTTCTTTTTTATATAACGCAGCAGCTCTGCACCCTTTTCATTCAATCCCAGAACCCTGGCATATAGAGAAGGTGCTCCGGTCAAATCCAGTTTTTTCAAACCGATAAGCGTCTGTGTAAGCAGTCGACAAATGCGCGTTTCTGTATATCTGCGTGATTTTACCCTTTTGATCAGATCTTCAATGTCTTTGGACATTCTTATCTCTTTTTTCAGCTTGTTTCCAAGGCCTTCTCCTGCAGAGGCGATTTGTTCAAGTTCTGATACACTGCATCTTAATACCGCACCTCTCACAAGTGCGAAAAATCCGCTTTGGTCTATATCCATCCCGGCTCTTAATTCTGATGCAGTTGTATGATGCCCTCCGCCTTTTCTTTTTACTGTAATAGGTTTTATGTCAACACAAAGCGGGTCTGCTACCTCCCCATGCGAACCTTCGCCGCAGCCTCCAAATCCTCCATACACGAATCCTCCATCTGCGAATCTCCCATACTCAAATCCCCCATAATCAAATCCGCCATTTTTCAATAATTCCAGTGCTTTTATATATTCTATGCCGAGAATATTGTTGGGCTGCCTGATAACCTCAAGGAGCTGCTGCTTTTCCGATGGTTTCAATGTGGGATACGAATTTTCAAGAGCGGACGCAAAAGCTTCTTCTCTGGCGGCAGGGAAGCTTTTGCCCTCTGACAGAGCTTCCTTAAGGGCGGCTCTGTAGTCTTCGGTTTCATCTACAAATATTGATGCGGCTTTTTGAAGTATAGAAATATCTCCGCATTCGCTGCCAAAACTTATATAGTCAGTGCAGCCGAGACCGGCAAGAACACCTACGCCGCCCCTTGCAAAATATTCGGCACTGCTGCAGGCGTACATGAAAGGCATTTCCAGTACAAGATCCACGCCTGCATCTACGGCAGCGCGGGCCCTTTCCCATTTGCCCAAAACCGCCGGGGCCCCGCGCTGAGTAAAATATCCGCTCATTACTGCCACGACAAAATCGGCCTTACTCATCTCCCTGGTTTTTTCAAGGTGATAAATATGGCCGTCATGTATTGGATTATATTCAGCTATTATTCCTGCAACCTTTCCGGGGGAGGTGTCTGCCTTGGGAGCTTGCCCCTCCGAAAAATCCCCTTCAGAAAAATCTTTGTCCGAAGAGTGTCTTCCGGAAATGTCGTTGTCTGAGTTCTTTTTTTCGGGTCCATCAAGGGGTACAGGATCGATTTTGGGAAATTTCATTGTTCTGTCTCTTCTTCCTCATCCGGATCCTGATCTAAATATATATCCGAACCTTATATGGCTCAGGTCCTCATATGGCTCAGGTCCTCGTCCGAATGTGGATCATCTTAATTATTCCAGTTCATCTTCCTCATCTAAAAAATCATTGTCCAGGTCGGGGCCTTGTTCCGGCCTTTGTTTTTCGGACTTGATGTATTCTTCTGCGCTGCGGGATACTTCTTTTGAGACAACCCCTTCGCTTTCCATCTGCGTCCTGTAGGCCATGTCCTTGATCTCGTCTCTGTTGGCTGAAAGGGTCTCGTTTATTCCGTCAAAGGTTTTTTCAAGATTATTGAACATCTCTGTGAAGTATATGACGTTCATCTCGTCGATCCTTTCCTGGAATGTGAAAAGGATATTATCTATATAATCGTAGGTGCCCATTTTCAGTTTTTTTGTGTTTTCTTCGGTTACGGCCATGAGCTCCTCAGCGCGTTTCTTTGCCCTGGAGGTTATTTCGTTATTTTCAACAAGGGCTTCTGCCTGTGTTTTGGCATCAGCCATTACTGTTTCGTATTCGGTTTTGGCATCGGCAAGGATCCTGTCTCTTTCATTTTTGATCCATTGAGCCTGATGTATCTCGTCCGGAAGTTCCGTCCTTATCTCTTTGACTATTTCCAGCAGATCGCCGGCATCAACCATGATTTTACCGGTCAAAGGAAATCCCGACGCGGTATCAACGATTTCTTCTATTTCATCCAAAAGTTCAAGTACCTTCATTTTTTACCTCCCGGAGTTCATCTTCTCATTCATTACTTCCAGTACGCTTTCGGGAACGAGCCCTTCGATATTACCACCAAGGTAATATACTTCTTTAGCCATACTGGAGCTTATAAAGGAATAGCTTGGATCAGTCATGAGAAAAATCGTTTCAACTTTTCCCTTATAGAGACGGGCATTCATCTGCGCCATCTGTATTTCATATTCAAAATCCGTACTGCCTCGAAGTCCTCTTATTACCACATTGAACCTGTTGGCATTCACGTATTCGGCCAAAAGCCCAGAAAAAGAATCCACAGTGACATTGGGGATATAGTCAATGGCTCCTTTTATCATCTGTTTTCTTTCTTCCTCTGTAAAGAAAGGTTTTTTGGCAGGGTTGCTTATGACTCCCACAACCAGTTCGTCATACAGTTTTGCTGCCCTTTTTATCAGATCCACATGTCCGCAGGTCAGCGGATCGAAAGATCCTGCATATAAGGCTTTTCTCATTTGTCATCCTCCGTAAGGATTTCGGCGCATATTCTTTTGAATATTCTATCACACGAAAAGGGACAATACAACTGTGCCATACCTGCGCTCCTTTGTTTTTTTGAAGCATGCTATTTCATCCGGCAATTCTTTGTCCCGTTGATGTTCCGCCGCTATTACGCCTCCCGGAGCCAGGAGTCCAAGCTCGGCTATCATTTCCATGCTTTTCTCCCAGAGGTCCTTTTTGTAGGGGGGATCCAGAAAAAAAATGTCCGCCTGAACTTCCATTTTGGAAAGAGCCTTGCGGTAATCGGAATGGATTATTTCCGAACGGTCTTCGGCTCTGCAGGCTTTCACATTTTCTTTTATCAGTTTTATGCTTTCTCCTGCGTTATCGCAGAAAAAACATTTTTCGGAGCCACGGCTTACTGCCTCAAGTCCAAGACTGCCGGTGCCGGCAAAAAGATCGCAGCATATTGCACCTTGAACCTTCTCTCCCAGGATGCTGAAAAGTGCTTCTTTCACTTTGTCGCTGGTGGGTCTCACCTGCTTATCGGGCGGCGAAAGAAGTCTGCGTCCTTTGAATTCTCCTGCTACTATCCTCACAGATTCATCCCCTCTCCAAAAAGATCATCTACTTTTTCTCTTAAGGCAGGGGCTGTTTCAAGCTGTGGATCTTTATTGAGTATCTCTTCCGCCTGCTCTTTTATTTCTTCGAATATTTTCATATGTTTGACCAGATCTGCCACGTGAAGATCCGGTATCCCATGCTGTCTGGTACCAAAAAACTCTCCCGGTCCTCTAAGCTCAAGGTCCTTTTCTGCTATATAAAAACCGTCAGTGGACTCGGTCATTATCCCGGCACGTTTTGATGCCACACTTTCTTCCGAACTTCCGTTTTGATTTTTGTTCGTACCGTTTATCAGTATGCAGTAAGACTGGCTTTCTCCCCTGCCTACTCTTCCCCTTAGCTGATGCAGCTGGGCAAGACCGAAACGCTCGGCGTTTTCTATTACCATTACTGAAGCATTGGGAACATCGATGCCCACTTCGATAACCACGGTGGATACCAGTATGTCAGTGATCCCGCCAACAAATCCTTCCATTATTACATCTTTTTCCTTTTGCTTTTTGGCGCCGTGAAGAAGAGCGATTTTTTTGTCGGGCATCAATTTCTTCAGTTCTTCGTATATCTCTTCGGCTGATTTGGCCTCGATGCTCTCCGATTCTTCAATAAGGGGTGCCACCACATATGCCTGTCTTCCTTTTTCAACTTCTTTTCTTACAAAATCATATACAAGTGTGCGCTTGGAAATATCGGTGCTTTTTGTGATTATGTCTCTCCGGCCGGTAGGTTTTTCATCTATCACTGAAACATCCAGTTCTCCGAAAAGCACCACCGCAAGGGTCCTGGGTATGGGGGTGGCGGTCATTACCAGTATGTCCGGAGACCGGCCCTTTTCTGCAAGGCTGCCCCGCTGGAGGACTCCGAATCTGTGCTGTTCGTCTGTTATTACCAGTCCTGCATTTTTAAATGTCACTTCAGGCTGTATCACCGCATGGGTCCCTATGATTATATCCGTTTCCCCCGATGTGATAGCCGACAGGACTTCCCTCTTTTCAGATGCTGTCAAACTGCCGGTCAGGCAATCCACTCTGATGGGTACTCCCGATGAATTTGTAAAGCCCTTAAAGCGCCTTCTCAGTTCTTCAAAGTGCTGCCGGGCAAGAAGTTCCGTGGGGGCCATCATTATGCCCTGAAAGCCGCTTTTTACTGCCTTGTAAAGGGCTACTTCAGCCACTGCTGTTTTACCGGAGCCCACATCCCCCTGTATGAGCCTGTTCATGGGTCTCTCTCTTTCCATATCACTTTCAATTTCTTTTATGACACGGGTCTGAGCACCAGTCAGGCTGTAAGGAAAGCTTATTATGAAATCCCGTGCGGCGGCTTTCATTGCCAGACCTTTTTTGTCTGAAGCCGCTTTGTTTTTCATCATCAGAAGCCCCAACTGCAGCAAAAAAAGTTCATCGAATATAAGTCGGAATTTGGCTTCTTTCAATGCCTGCCGCTCATGTCCGATATTTTTTGAGACCTCCGCTTCCACTTCTAAGCCCCCATCTACCTCTTTGTCCGATGTCCGACATTTTTGGCTTTCTTTCTCTTCCCTGGGGGATCCGGGAAAATGGATGTTTTTGAGGGCATGTTCCAGGGGGCAAAGATTATTTTTTTCTATTATTTCATCGGGCATGAATTCTTCTATTTGCCAGGTCTGCGTCGCCTGTTTCTGCCATTTGCGCATTTCATTCTGACTCAGGCCGGCGGTAAGAGGATACACCGGGATTATGCCTTTTAGGGAAGCTTTGCTGACATTGGAAAACTCAGGGTGTATCATTTGTATCTTCTTTTTTATGTATGGTCCCTCGTCAACTTTTGCCCTGCCGTAAAAGAAGTATTCTTCTCCTTGTTTTATGTTGTCTGCCAGATACCGGGCATTGAAAAAGATGATTTCCATTACCGGAGTATCATTCCCCCTATGCCCTTTTATGTCGTCGTTTTTTTCCGGTTCGGCGGAGTCCGGATCGGCTTTCCCGGATGTGTCTTCAGCAAGTATTCTGAGAGTCTGTTTTTTGCCGTAACGGTATCTGTCTTTTATTACCATCAAAACACGGCCCTTTGCAAGAGCCGTTTCACCGTTTTCAAGATCATAAAATGCTTTTGTGCTACGTCTGTCTTGGTAATCTCTCGGGAAAAAATAAAGAAGATCTTCTATCGTCCTTATTCCCAGTTTTGCCAGAAGCACTTCTTTTTTATTGCCCACTCCTTTTAAACATTTAACGTTTTCCATCATATCTTTTCTTTATTTCAAGGTTCCTTTTGGCCATGGTCCTTGAAATAGTCCCCGCCATTACCACCGCTACACTTTTGGGCTCGATTCCCATTACTCTTTCTACACCTTCATGTATGGAATCCATGAGCTTTGTGGTCACCATGCCTATGCTGGTCCCGAATCTGACAACAATAAAAACGCGTATATCGACACCCTCTTCGGAAAAACTGATCTCAATATTGCCGCTTTCGTTGAGCCCGGCGATCCTGCCTGCTATACCGAAAAATCTTCCTTTCTGGTTGGTTATGAAAACTCTGCCTTCAAATTCATTCACGGCATTACTGACTATCTTGCTTATGGCATTCTTCGTTATTACTATTTTTCCCCGTTCAGTTTTTATGGTGAAGATATCTGCCAAACCATTCTCCTTTCGGCACTGTTTTTTCGCTGTTTTGCCAAAGTATACCTTTCGGCGCTGTTTATAGAAAAACTGCGCCCTTTTTTCAGGCGCAGTTCTTTATTTTTTTTTGAATCAGTTGGCGCGGTTTATTTTTCCGGATTTTATGCATTTGGTGCATACTTTTGCTTTTCTAACCTTGCCGTCTTCTTCGATTTTTACGGTCTGGATATTTGCATTCCACTTTCTTCTTGTGTGTCTGACTGAGTGGGATACATTATTGCCGGAAACCTGTCCTTTGCCGCAAACTTCACATTTTCTTGACATTCTGCCGCACCTCCTTTTCATATAAGCTCATATCTGAAAGTTCTATGCTTATTTTGCCAGAACTTGTTTTGTCAGAACAAGTGGCATTATACCATGCGCGCATATTTTCCGTCAAGAAATATTTCTCAGTACTGCCATGCATCCTTACTGCTGCAGGTCCAATGTCTGGTGACTGTTGCAGGTTTCAGGTTGCCTGCTGGCTTTTCCGAAATTGCCGGGATATCTTCCGCCTGACAGAAAGAGTTCCCGGGCTTCGGCAACTTACAGATCGTAAGACAGGAAATCATGCTTGAAAATCATTCGCTGTTGTTCACTGTTGTTCGCTGTTGCTGGCTGTTGTTAGCTTTTACTCGCATAATTCGCTTTTTTTAGCCAAAATACAATATGTTGTGTGTATTATATCGCTTATAAATAAATTATACCCTTTGTAGTTGGGATGTCAATCAGGAAACAGAAAAAAAACGAAAAAGCCAATGATTTCATACGCTTTCGCCTTTCAAAGCCTAATACAACACCTATGAAACACTTATGAAACACTTTGATGCTCTATAATGCTCTTATGAAACCATATTCATGCCCGTGATCTCTGGCAAAGAACCTTTTATTCCCGATCCAAAAACTGTCCCCGTGTGGAAAATTTCATGAAATCTATACAAAATCTTTTTTGTATATGGTAATATTGTATGGTGTTTTGGAGGAATAATGCATGAGAAAAAGTCTTATTTTCATAATTGCTGTTGTTGTGACAGCTGCAACTTTATTTTTTACATTCAATTTTTCCGGTTGTACTGCTTCTCTTGATGAAGCGTCCGCAAGCCAGCTGAAAAATGATGTGTACGATATATACGAAGAATTAAAGCCTATGTATCTTGATTCAAAAGATATATATGAAGTCCGTGATCATATGTACGACTGGGGCAAAGAGCATGGTTTTTCTGTGTCCAAACTGGCAGGAGGCAATCTTGTCATAACCAAACACCCTTCCAGAAACAAACAAAACTCTCCGGAAACTGTTTTCCAGTGCACAATGTCACAGGACAACTATAAAGAGCACTGTCAAACGGCGGCGATCGCTCTTGCTGCCATGAAAACTGCTTCTATCCACGGTCATGTCTCACTTATCCTTACTGCTGATATAAAAGGGAAACATACCGGTGCCAAAATGCTTTCAAGAAGCTACCTTAACACCGACTATTTTATGAATCTTGAATACAGCCCCGAAACGGCCGTTTACACGGGAAGCGCAGCAACGGCGGAATACAGCATTTCCTGCCCCCTGACGAAATCAGAGACCGCTGCCGACAAAGCATATGAGATAACCATTACCGGGCTTTCATGTGTGGATTCTTCGGACTGCAGCAAGAAGCATCCAAACCCCATCGTGACTATCGCCGATCTTCTGACCAACTGCAAATCCGGAGGACTTATAATAGAACTGGCCGAATTCAACGGGGGCACATCTGCCTGCAAATTCCCTTCCTCCGCCACTGCTGTCATCGTGGTAGATCAGAGCAGCGAAGCGAAATTCTTAAAGAAAATCGAGAAATGCCAGGATGACTTCACCGATGATTACTATAACGACCAGCCCAATATGGATTTTGAGTTCAAAGAAGTAAAAGTTCCTTCAAAGGTGATATCCGAAAAATACACTTCAAATATCCTTAGTCTTATGTACACCACAGTCAACGGTACATACAGCACCACTGAAGAAGAAGGGGAAGGCGATCCTACTGCTCTTGCCAATAAGGGCATAATCTCCACCAAGGACGATTTCGAACTGTCTATGTGTGTGCGTGCCGCTGACAACGGTCTTCTTGAAGAGATGAACAGATCATACAAAAAGTCCGCTGAACTTTCCGATATGAAATTCGCCATAAAAGACGAGACTCCTTGTTGGCCCTTCAGCGACGGAGGTGATTTTTACAAGGTTCTGAGCTCCGCAGGATCTCAGGGAGGCCTTGATATGCCCGATCCGTCATCAACTTTCAAAAAAAGCGAGTGTGCGGTTTTTTACAAAAAAAAGAATGATATCAATATGATATCATTCGGTGTAAACAACGGCAGCTCATTCGAACAGTCAAAAACCCTGGTTTACTTTTTGTCTTTCATCTGCCTTGAAAAATAATAAATGTTGGAGCAGAGATATTCTCTCTCCCCCCCAACATTTATTATAGAACTAAAAGAAATTGTCATTTGTTTTCGGATTTTTTGAGGGCATTTTCGAAGGCTTTCAGATGTGCTTTGCATGTTATCGTCGCTCCGCTTATGACATCCACATCCAGTGTCTCCGCCAGGACCGCACTGTTGAAAAGATCTTCAATGTTTTTTCCTTCTTTGATAGTTGAAGGTTTCCCTTCTTTGTCCACGGCACCTTTTATTATTTTGACATCCGAAACTTCTCCTTCTGATACCGTGACCTCCACCTTGGTATCTCTCATATGAGATTTCTTGCCCGTGTACTCGCCTTCATAAGTGCCGTCATTGAGATTTTTGAAATCGATATCCGAATATTCAAGTTTTGCTATTTCATGTCTTCCCGGGCCGTCAACCAATACTCCTATCAGTCCGGCCGCCACAATAACCCCAATAATAATAAATATAACAGTCCACACTTTTCTTTTTCTCCTTCCTTTTTTTTTGATCATTTTTCCGTCCTCCCTATATCGTTTTGATTTCTTTTTCCGAAGCAGCCTGAAAACTTTTTCTTATTCCTTTTGTGACAAATATACTCTGATCTACGTCCATCAGAATTGCTTCGGCTCCCTTTACCTCCTCTATGAATCCTTTTCCCTTTTTGATCCCTGCTGCGAAAACAGCTGTAGACAGTGCATCGGCTATCATGCCGCTTTTATGGATGACGGAAACGCTTATAAGCCCCGAGCAGGCCGGCATTCCCTTTGATATGTCGATTATATGATGCACCCTTTTCCCTTCTTTGTCAATAAAACAGCGTTCATAGTCACCGGATGTCACCACAGATTTGCCCGACAGTTCCGATACTTCTAAGGCCCCCATAAGAGCATCTTTTTTTCTGGGATGTCTTATTCCGACTCTAAAGAATTTACCGTCCTTTCTTTTTCCCAGAGTACATACATTACCTCCAATATTCAAAAACGCCGAAGAAATGCCGCCTTCTTTTAGTTTCTTTATGCAGCAGTCTCCGGCATATCCTTTGCCTATACCTCCAAGGTCTATCATCTGACCGGATTTTTTAAGAAATGCCTTGTTCTTTTTGTTATCAAGGATAAGATCTCTCTGATCGACCAGAGAAAGAGCCCGCCTGATGCTTTCTTTATCAGGAGTACCATAGATCCTGCTGTTCTTCCAAAGATCAATGAGCGGTGCAGCGGTTATGTCAAAGGCGCCAAGGGATATCTCCGAAATTTTTTTTGCTTCCGAAAGCAGATCCAGAGTCTCACTGCTTACGTTAACAGCTTCTTTGCCCGCAGAATTATTGATTCTGCTGATCTCACTGCTTTCTATAAAACGGCTAAGCTTTTTTTCCAGTCTATTTATTTCATCCTTTGCACCATCAATGGCCAAATGGTTATCTCTGTCCATTATCTTGATGGTGATTTCTGTGTCCATGGCATATCCATGGTATTCATAAGGCTGGACCACTGACATTTATTCTCCTTTTTTTGTGCTGCCTTTTTGCCCTTTTGTTTTTTTTCTGAGAAATTTCATTGCGTCTTCTTCGTCCAGCGGTTTGCTTATAAGGAAGCCCTGTATTCTGTCACAGCCGCACTTAATAAGATTTTTTCTTTGCTTTTCGTGTTCTACCCCTTCGGCGATAGTTATATGATCGAATTTATGAGCCATGGAAATAATGTCGCTTATTATGTCTTTTTGTGTATCAATCACCATCAGGTCATCTATGAAAAATTTATCTATCTTCAGGCAGTTTATATTCAATTCTCTTTCTCTGGCCAGAGAAGAATATCCCGTTCCGAAATCATCTATATATACATGTATCCGCGCCTTCCTCATTTCTCCCAAGATATTGTTTATTTCCTTGTATCTCGAAGAAAATACGGACTCTGTTATCTCTATGCCCACATTCTCGGGGCGGACTTTCATTTCTTCGATAAGCCGGAAGAAATTACTGCAAAACCCCTCATTCAGAAGCTGTATAACGGAAATATTGACGGAAATATTTATATCCCGGTATCCTTCGTCTTCTAATATCTTAAGGAAACTGAGCGCCTGCCTTATTACAAGTTCTCCTATGGGTATTATAAGTTTTGTCTTTTCTGCTATAGGGATGAATTCCAGAGGTGGCACCTGTCCCAAGTTCTGATTTTTGAACCTGGCCAGAGCCTCAAACCCACAGACCGCTTTTGATTCGGCATCCACGATTGGTTGATACTGCAAATAGAAGTTTCCTTTGTTCCCAAAGGAGACCAGTCTGCTCAGTTCCCACTTTATCTCCTGTTCCCTTAGTATCTGTTTCTGCATTTTCGAATCATAAAAACATATCCCGAAATCTCTATCTTCTATTTCTGTTGCTTTTTCGGAGGCAAGAACAAGGTTTTTCAAAAGAACATCCGAATCACCTTCAAAATTCTCACTTATTTCTAAAACTCCTATGCCTCCTCCTATCCTTTCTATGGACAGTATGCTATCCAGCATAAGTGCTATGTTTTCACAGAAAAGCTCCAGATCTTCTTTTTCTTTATAGTTTTTGATATAAAAAACGAAACGATCCGCATATGTGTAAAAAAGAAGCCTATCGTTGTCACAATGAATTTTCAGTTCTTTTGCTATTTCTTTTATAATATCCTGTGTGTAATGGAATCCATATATCTTGGTCAGGGACTGAATGTTAAAAAGATTTATGCTTATCAAAGCCCTTTTGCCGGATACGCCGTTCTTCGTATCCTCGTTGATCATTTTTTCAAGATAATTCCGGTTGTGCAGGCCTGTCCAGCGATCGTGCTCGTTATTATATTTGAGCGTGTTTTCCATTGTTTTACGATCTGTTATATCGATTATTATACCTTCAAGGGCTTCCACATCTCCCTGCTCATCATAAACGCCCTGTCCCATTTCAAGGACCCATCTGCGCTCACCCGAGGCTTTTACTATCTCGTATTCATAACTGAAATTCTTCTTTTCAGATAGTATTTTCTCCCACTGCTGCCAGAGCAGTTCTCTGTATTCTGCGGAGATCAGGTCATAAAAGGAAAGATCCCTGTTATCTATAAGGCTTTCCGCCCTGTAACCGGTAAGTTCATAACATCCTTCGGAAACAAATTTCATAGTCCACTTCCTGTCATTGTTACATCTGTAAGCCATCCCGGGCAGATGGGAAAGAAGGACGGATTTGCTTCTTTCACTTTCTGTAAGGGCGTTTTCTATACCTTTTCTTTTTGTGATATCCTGTATGATAGCAATATGGTTATATCTATGATCATCGGATAAATAAAGGGGTGCCACGGTCACATTCACCCATACTTCCGAACCGTCAGGTCTGATATATCTTTTTTCCAATGAGTATCCGTCGATCTCGCCGGCCTCCAGTTTACCGGCTTTTTCAATCTCCTCTTGAAGGTCTTCCGGGTGTGTTATGCCTTTCCATCCTTTTTCTATAAGCTCTTCTTTTGTCTGACCGGTAATTCTTTCAAATGCGGGATTTATGCTGAAAAATCTGTTGGTTTCAGGGAAAATCTTATCATCGTTATGGGATATGGATATCCCCACCGGCACTTTTTTAAAAATCGTATCAAAGGTGATCCCCTGTTCATGCAGTTTGCGTTCCAGGGCTTTTTGGGCACGTATCAGTTCTATATGAACTTCTATTCTGGCCTTTAGGGAATCCATCTGGATAGGTTTTCTTATATAGTCCGCCGCACCGAGCTTCAGCCCTTTTATTTCGTTGTCAGGTTCATCATAATTGGTCAAGATGATAGTCCTGATCTTTTTCAAACTTTTATCTGCATTTAGTTTTTCCAACACCTGAAATCCATCCATTACCGGCATTTTAAGATCCAGTATGATCAGATCGATATCATCATTTTCCTCTATTATTTTCATTGCCTCCATGCCGTCGCAGGCCGTAAGTATTTCGTGCTGGCTAAGACGCTTTTGTATTATAAGGCGGTCTGATGAAGAATCCTCAACTATTAAAATCTTGACTTGCATCTTTTCCCATCCTTTCCAAAACATACTATTTTATGTTTTTTTGATCCCGGATACTTCTTATTTCCCCCAGCAGTTTTATCAAAAGGCTGCAGAATTTTTCTTCAAGAGAAGGTATCTCTCTTTCGTTTTCTTCATCCAGAGCCCTTTGCAGCGAAACTGCAGATTCGTAAAGGTTATTTGCACCTATACTTCCTGAACTGCTTTTGATTTTATGGACCATTTTCGACGCATCCTCATATTTCTTTTGATATATGGCTTTTGAAAGTTCTTCATTCAAAGCGCTGTTTTCAGCCAGATATATATCAAGCACCTGTTCATAAAGTTCTTGGTCATTTCCCATATTCTTGAGTCCGATATCAGTATCAAGCACAGATATATCCCTGTCTTCCGATAATACATCTTTTATGACCTGCATAAATTTTTCGGGTTCCAGTGGTTTGCTGATATATTTATATATACCGTTTTTGCGGCATTTTTCTCTTACGCCTGATATAACATCGGCACTGAGGGCCAATATGGGCACCTCTTCCGATATCTTTCTTATATGCGCTGCCGCTTCATATCCGTTCATTACGGGCATATGCAGATCCATGAGTATCAGGTCTATATCTTTTTTCCGCTCTTTGTATATTTCAATGGCTTCTTTCCCGTCGTTGGCAATGATAGCCTCTATGCCCATCTGTTCAAGCAGGGTTTTTGCGATGAGCTGATTTGTTTTATTGTCATCAGCAAGAATTGCATGATATTTTTCTTCTTTCGATGGCAAACTTTTTTTCATGCCGTTTGCTTTTTCGTTTTCTTCGTCCTTTTTTATTCCCAAAGCGTCAGTGACCTCATTCAAAATATTATATGGAGTAACAGGCTGTGCGATCCCCCTTTGTATGCCATTTTCATGGAGCTTGTCAAAAAGATCATATCTGTTCATGGGTATAAGCATTATTATAGGCGGAATTTCAATTATTCTTTTGTTGTTTCGGAGATTTTTTACAAACTCAAATCCGCTTCCGGAACTTTTCCCACAGCTGGTAATCATAAGATCGAAAGGTTTATCTGAATTCTCTTCAGAAGATTCCAGCATCTGCATCGCTTCTTCTTCAGAAAAAACCGTTTCACATGTCATACCGAAATATGAAAGATACCGGCAGACAGGTTCCATATAGGGATCCTTTTTTTGAAGTGTGAGTATCCTGGCTTCCTTGAAGGCTCTCGTTGAAAGCATTTTTTTATACATCGCTTCTTTTTGCTTGTCTGTATCCAAAGGAATTTCTATTATGAATTCCGTGCCTTCTCCCGGAACACTTGATATTCGTACTTCACCTTCCATCATTTCAACAAGATTTTTGACTATGGAAAGTCCCAGTCCCGATCCGCCAAAGCGTCTGTTTATGCTACTGTCTGCCTGTATGAAAGGAGAAAAAAGTTTTTGCTTTTGTTCTTCTGTCATGCCTATTCCCGTATCCCTGACTGAGAATCTCAAAAGATGAGTATCTCCTTTTTTTGATACGAGACCTACATCCAGCGATATTTCTCCTGCTTTTGTGAATTTGGATGCATTGCCCAGGACGTTCTGAAGTATCTGTTGTATCCTTTTTGAATCTCCTATGAACCAGTCAGGTATAGCCGGGTCTTTGAATACCCGGAATCTGATACCCTGTTCTTCGATCTTGTAAGAAACTATATTCACGACTTCCCGTATGGCGGAATCCATGCTGAAAGGCACTTTTTCAAGTTCTATTTTGCCTGCTTCGATTTTGGCGAAATCCAGTATATCATTTACTATCCCCAGCATATTATCAGCAGCTCTCATTATACGATCCACATACATGCTTTGTGTGAATGATATATCTGTTTTTTTTAGAAGATATGAGATGCCTGTTATGGCATTCAGAGGCGTTCTTATTTCATGGGACATCCTGGCAAGAAAGCTTGATTTGAATTCGTTGGCTTCATCAGCTTCCAGTTTTGCTTTCTCCAGGTCCTTCTGTATTTCTTTTCTCCTTCTGATTTCTTTTCGAAGTCTCACTATCCAGAAAAATGAAACAATAAATATAAGAACAATGATCGATCCCACAATGAGAAGGATCCTCATGATTGGTCCATAGTCGATATCCGTCTGCAGCTCGATCCACTTATTGTTTATTTCGGTTTTTTGATTTTGGGTAACAGTATCCATGGCCTTGTCAAAAATATTCACCAGTTCAGGCCAGTCTTTGCGTACGGCAAAATGCAGGGGTTGCTCTTTTTCCGCTTCAAAGGCGATGTACCTGAGTCCTGTAAGGCCATGAGTCTTGATCATGTAACTAGTAGTGGCCAGATTGCCAAGGAAAGCTCTTTCTTTACCTGTAGCCACTGCTGTAAGGCCTGCTTCAACGGAATCATACAGGCTTATGTTTATTTCCGGATGTTCAAGAAGATAACTGTGATGGGAGCTGTTTCTCTGGACAGCGATCACTCTTCCCTCCAACTCCTCTATATTTGATATTCCTTTTTCTGTCTCCCTTGTTACGATCACTCTTTTGAAATAATAATATGGGTCCGAAAAAATAAAATGCTCTTGCCGCTGCGGAGTTTTTCCGATGAGAGGCAAGGCATCTATTTCGCCATTAACGGCCATATCATATGCTTCGGGCCATGTGAGACCTTTTTGTATTTCAAATTTCAGACCGGTCTTTTTGCTTATGAGGGCAAGATAATCGG
Source organism: Firmicutes bacterium UBA1422 (assembly GCA_002304835.1). Classification (GTDB taxonomy): domain Bacteria; phylum Bacillota; class Clostridia; order Peptostreptococcales; family Anaerovoracaceae; genus UBA1422. The sequence goes on along the minus strand of DBPK01000001.1, from coordinate 68,838 downwards.
CAGCTATGCCCTTGTATTCCCCATCCTCATCGATGAACTCAAAGGGGACGAATTCCGGATCAACACCCAGCTTTATGATGGGATGTTCCTTCATAAACTGCAGTTCTTCCCGGGTCCAGTTTATTTCTTTTTCGGCAGCATAAGAAAGCGACGCCATTACCGGAGTAATTATCGAGGTCATGACAGAAACGGTTAGAATAAGGATAAGGATCTTTTTCATCTCTTCTCCCCTTTTTATGCCGGTGTTTCAGCAAATTTCTTTCAGGCTTTCTGTCTTATATCCACATTTCACTATTTGAACTCTTTCTTGTTTTGATTATATGCCTTTTTTGCATCAATATCCATAAAAATATTCAACGGTCATGCTTTTTCGGATTGGCCGGTGACCAGCCTTTTTTGACGCGCTCTTCCTGCTCAATAACTTCTTTTATGCTCCAAAGAAAAGTGAAACCGGTTATTCCGGAAACGGCGGAAATTATAACATTATTTACGAATAAAGAAAGTACAATGAAGAAAATGCCCAGAACAAGAAAAGCCGGCCATATTTTTTTGCCAATATAGTACTCGGACTTTATGACTATCGGATGAAAGACTCCTATTATGACGAAAGTTATGACTCCTATTATCAATCCCTGAAAATCCATTTTTCTCCCTTCCTGAAAACTGATCTCTCAGATCCCAATGCAGAAGCTGATATCTCAGATCCCGCACCCGAAAACTGATATCCGATATCCTGCATCCGAAAACTGATATCCGATATCCCTCATCCAAAAAACCGATATTTTTCAAAAAATCCGGAGAACAGAAAACTGTTCTCCGAATTTCTTATGTTTTAGTTTCTTATATTGGCAAATCAAAACGATCCGCATTCATGACTTTGTTCCATGCGCAAACAAAATCAGTGACAAACTTTTCTTTTGCATCATCGGCCCCGTAGACTTCCGATATGGCTCTGAGTTCTGAGTTGGATCCGAATATAAGGTCCACTCTGGTGGCGGTCCACTTCAGCTCGCCTGTTTTTCTGTCTCGTCCTTCAAAAAGGTCTCTGTCCTCTGAAACAGGTTTCCACTCTGTTCCCATATCAAGAAGGTTTATAAAGAAGTCATTGCTGAGGACTCCTTTTTTGTCTGTGAAAACACCGTGGGAAGCCTGACCGTGATTCGTATCAAGCACACGCATACCGCCAAGGAGAACTGTCATCTCTGGTGCTGTAAGAGTAAGCAGCTGGGCTTTATCCACAAGCAACTCTTCTGCAGGCACTGAGAATTTACTCTTTGTATAGTTCCTGAATCCGTCAGCTTTTGGTTCAAGGACAGAAAATGATACGATATCTGTGTGTTCTTCCGATGCATCTGTCCTGCCGGGATAGAACGGAACTTCTGTTTCTATACCCGCATTTGCGGCAGCATGTTCGATGGCTGCACATCCTCCCAGTACGATCAGATCTGCCAGGGAAACTTTTTTGTTTTCCGTCTGAGCGTTATTGAAATCTGTTTTGATTTTCTCAAATGTTTTTAGTACAGTGTTCAGCATCTCAGGCTGATTTACTTCCCAGTCTTTTTGGGGAGCCAGTCTTATACGCGCTCCGTTTGCACCGCCGCGTTTGTCTGATCCGCGAAAAGTTGATGCTGAAGCCCATGCGGTAGAAACAAGCTGTGACACTGAAAGCCCTGAAGCTATGATGATTTTTTTAAGATATATTATGTCCTGTTCATCTATCATCATATAGTCTGCTTCAGGCACCGGATCCTGCCATATCAAATCTTCTTCAGGGACTTCAGACCCCAGATAACGGGATCTGGGTCCCATATCCCTGTGGGTCAGTTTGAACCATGCCCGGCCAAAGGCATCTGCAAATTCTTCGGGATGATCCAGGTATTTTTTGGCTATGGGCCTGTATATGGGATCCATTTTCAGAGAAAGATCTGCTGTAGTCATCATGGGTGCATGGGTCTTCTTGGGATCGTGAGCATCTTCTACTGTTTTTTTTGCTTCCGGATCTGTAGGTATCCATTGCCATGCTCCCGCAGGGCTTTTCACCAGATCCCAGTCATATTTAAAAAGTGTTTCCAGGTATCCCATATCCCACTTGGTTGGTCTGGGTTTCCATGCCCCTTCTATTCCGCTTCCAATGGTATCTGATCCTTTTCCGCTTTTGTATGTGCTCTTCCAGCCAAGGCCCTGTTCTTCCATGGGGGCGGCCTCCGGTTCCCTTCCCACATGTGTTGCAGGTCCCGCGCCGTGGCATTTCCCGAAGGTGTGTCCTCCTGCGATCAGGGCAACTGTCTCTTCATCATTCATAGCCATTCGTGCAAAAGTCTCCCGGACATCCTTTCCCGATTCCAGAGCGCTGGGCTGACCGCCGGGTCCTTCCGGATTGACATATATAAGACCCATCTGCACTGCTGCCAGGGGATTTTCCAGGTCTCTTTCTCCTGAATATCTTTTATCCCCCAGCCATTCGGTTTCTGAGCCCCAGTATACATCTTCCTGCGGTTCCCATACATCTTCACGTCCGCCGGCGAACCCGAAAGTTTTGCATCCCATTGATTCAAGAGCACAGTTCCCTGCCAGGATCATAAGATCTGCCCATGATATTTTTTTGCCGTATTTCTTTTTTATCGGCCACAGCAAACGGCGGGCCTTATCCAGATTCACATTGTCCGGCCAACTGTTTAAGGGTGCAAATCGCTGAGTTCCGTCAGAGGCTCCTCCCCGTCCGTCTCCCATACGGTATGTCCCTGCACTGTGCCATGCCATCCTTATAAAAAGGGGGCCGTAATGACCATAGTCGGCCGGCCACCAGTCCTTTGAATCTGTCATGAGATCATAAAGGTCACTCTTGATCTCCTTCAGATCCAACTTATTGAACTCCTCGGAATATTTAAAATCAGACCCCATGGGATCACTCAAAGATGAGTTCTGGTGTAACATTTTTAAGTTGAGTTTATCAGGCCACCAGTCCTTGTTTTCTGTTCCGCCGCCTGATACGGGTTTTGACGTTCTCCCTGTTACGGGACATTTTCTCTCTTCCATGATATAGTCCTCCTTTCAGAAAGTTGGCTTATACATCTTAAATATAACACAGCATAGCAAAAAAGTGTAAAAAAAGAGGCACGATTATAACAAATCACATCTGTGATTCGATAACATTACGCCTCTTTTTTTGTTCAACTGATTTTTGATGCTTTATATTCTTTTTTTAAATTACATATATGCTGTCCAGCCGCCGTCTACTGCAAGACACTGTCCATTTACAAACGAAGCATCTTCTCCGGCCAGGAAAACGGCTACAGTTGCTATTTCGCTGCCTTTTCCGCTCCTGGGATTAAGTGCCATCCCAACACCGGTCCTTTGTGCTCCTTCCATATTGATTTTCTTCATGTATTCACTGCCGGCTATCTCTGTCTCGATTGCTCCCGGGCATATGGCGTTACATCTTATATTTTTAGGTGCATACATATATGCGGTGTTTTTTGTAAGACCCACAACTGCGTGTTTGCTTGCTGTATATGCTGCCCCTGCTATTCCGCCCTTGATACCGCCTATGGACGCAATATTTATTATATTGCCGCCTCCGACGCCTTCAAAATATTTGACTGCTTTGCGCATGGCATACATTGTGGCTTTGACATTTACATCAAATACCTTATCATACATCTCATCGCCCACATCACCTATGCCGCTCATGTCATCCATTATTCCCGCATTATTTACAAGTATGTCCAGTTTGCCGAATACTTTTACTGCTTCATCTATCATGGCCTCAGCCTTGCTCTTATCTGAAACGTCCCCAGAAAATGCAACTACTTTCCCTTCCAGATCTTTTGTTTGTTCCTCAAGATCTTTTAGTCTTTCAGCCCTTCTGGCCACAGCCAGTACGTTTGCTCCTTCTTTTGCAAAATAAAATGCTATATCCCTTCCCATTCCGGAGCTGGCCCCGGTCACTATAGCTGTTTTTCCTTTTAATTTCATGATGTTCTCCTTTTTCATATCATTTTACATGTAGAATTATTTTTTTTATATTATTGTCTGCACTAAAACATTGTTAATTTTTTACCCATTTTTATTAAAACCAAACATACAGTTTTTATAAATTGCTTGCTTCTATATATGAAAAATGTTATATTGTTATCTAACTTCAATATCGGTTTTCGTTATACTAATAATAAGGGAGAGGTCAAAATGCATGATAAGGTTTTACGAAAGATTTTTCTGGGATTTATCCAGGTCCATATACTTCATCACGCAAAAAAGGGATCCGTATATGGTTCCTTCCTGCTTGAAGAACTTAAGACGCACGGATATGAAATGAGCCCAGGAACACTATATCCTATCCTTCATAACATGCAGACCGGAGGCCTTCTTGAAAAAGAAGAAAAAACGGTAAACGGTAAGATCCGTAAATACTACAAAACAACCCAGCTGGGAGAAAATGTCTTAAAGGATGCCCGTGAAAAAGCTTCCGAATTGATAAGAGAAATCAATGAGTAACAAAAGGAAGGTAAAATTTTTATGTTTGTTATAAAAAACATGAGATATAAGGATATTCTTGAAATAGATTATCTTTCCATCGAAAAAAACAAGATAACATGTATTGTAGGTGAAAGCGGAAGCGGTAAAACAACTCTGCTAAGGCTCCTGAACAAAATGATAAGCTGTGAAAGCGGTGAGATATTTTATAACGGGGAAAATATCGATACCGTTGATTCGGTTGAAATCAGAAGGCAAATCACAATGTTGCCTCAGGTCCCCACGGTATTTCCCGGCACAATAAGGGAAAACCTGCTTATAGGTTTGAAATTTGCAGAAAAACCCATGGTTGATGACGAAAAGCTTCATGAAATTTTAGCTACTGTAAACCTGGAAAAATATCCGGACACAGAAAGTGATGATCTTTCAGGCGGCGAAAAACAGCGTCTTGCTCTTGGAAGGGTGATCCTGCTTGATCCGGAAGTTTTTTTATTGGATGAACCTTCTTCTGCTTTGGATGACGAAACTGAAAAAATCGTCATAGAAAAAATCGTCAGCTATACAAAGGCCACTGACAAAACACTGATCATGGTTACACATTCTAAGAGTATAGCCCGAGAATATTCCGAAAAAATAATAGAAATCAGCAAAGGCAGGATAGTTTCTCCAAAGGAGGTGTTCGTATGAATGGCGTTATAGATCTGCACTTATGGCAAATGGCCGCAGCTTATGTATTTGTTTTGATCCTTCTGATAATAGTAAAGTTAAAGAGAATATCCAGAGAAAAAGAAATCCTGATATCTTCTGTGAGAATGACTTTGCAGCTCATACTTACAGGTTATATACTTGTATATATTTTCGATAACCCTTCCCCGCTTTTCACGATAATTATTCTTGTGGCAATGGAAGGCTTTTCAATTTTCAACATAATAAAAAGAACAAAAGGAAAACTTCCCTCAAAATTGAAAGTCATAATTGCAGCTTCAATGATAACCGGTACAGTATCATGCCTTTTTTATTTTGTGTTTGTGCTGATAAATATTTCCAGGTGGTATGATCCTCAGTATTTCATCCCTATCGCAGGCATGCTTATAGGAAATTCCATGACCGGCATATCGCTGGGAGTGAGCCAGCTCACAGAAGGGATGCAGTCGCGGAAAGATCTTATTGAAGGAGCTCTAATGCTGGGTGCAACTCCCAAATCAGCATCAAAGCAGATCATAGATAATGCTTTTGATTCAGCCATACTGCCAACAATAAATTCCATGTTAGGCATGGGAATCGTTTTTCTTCCGGGAATGATGACCGGCCAGATACTTTCGGGCGTCTCTCCTTTGACTGCAATCGAATATCAGATCGCCATAATGCTGGGCATATTAGGAAGTGTGGCTTTGACAGTTATCATGTTTCTTCAACTGGGTTATAAATGCTTCTTCAATACACAGAAACAGCTGATAAATCTAAGTTCATTGAGAAAAAAATAATGCATATCATTGGATAAAAAAGCCCGGCAATTTTTGCCGGGCTTTATCTTTTTTTATTAATCTTTTTTGTTTGCCGTGGGATGACAGGGTTTTGTTCCTATATGTGAAGATCTTTTTTCCTGAAAACAATTACTGCAGCGGCGAACAGGAGTAAGGCTCCCGCCAAAAGTATAACTATCTGAACATATGCGAAAGTATCTTCTTTGATTATCCCATCGGTATCAAAGAGAGTGAAGAAGGTGGCATACTTCAGGTCTTCAAATTTTTCACCTGCATTTGCCAGCATTTGTATTATGTACATAATAGACGGTATCCCGGCTCCGAAAGCAGCTGCCTTTTTTGCATCGCTGAAAATACAGGAACAAAGAAAACATATACCTGCGATGAAAAGCAGCATGGAAAGGGCTCCTATATTTATAATTATGAAACCTTCTTTATCCAGATCTCCTTTGAATAAAAACTCGCTTGTTACTATTCCCAGCACTGTGGAAAGAGCAACAAGAAGGACTATTCCCGTCACAAGAACCATGGCCTGTGTAACTGCCACTGATGTGCGCTTTACAGGAGCCGCCAGCAGATATGACATGGACCCCCGATCCACATGGCGGGCAATAAGCCGGTTTGCACAAAGTATGGCAAACACCATGGGAAGCACCGGTATAATAAAACCGTAAAGATAGGATGCCAGGAATTCAGTAAGTGATCCGGATGTGGATTTCATACCGAACATAGACATCATCTGAGGCATGGCTTTGGCGTACTCATCAAATACATGGCTTAATTTAGGATCAAACATATAAATGATTATTATAAAGTACATTGCCAGTACAGCACCGATGATGAACAGCAGTCTCCAGCTCTCCTTCATTCCCTGTTTGAATAGTATTGGACTGAACATTACTTATCACCCCCGTAATACTGCAGAAAAACTTCTTCAAGACTCTGGCCCGGCGTTTTTATGTCGGTTACCGGGTAGCGAGCCATCACTGCTATCAGATCTTTTATGCCGCCTTTTATGCCCACGGTCACACTGCTGCCTGAAACAACCGTCTCTCCCAGCTCCTCTCTTGCAAAAGCCGCCGCAGAATCCGGACTGTCCAGGGTTATGATATACTTTCTGACCTGAGCCGACTTAAGGGCATCCACTGGATCCACGGCTGCAAGCCGACCGTTTTTTATTATGCAAACTCTGTGACATGTGCGTTCCACTTCTTCAAACATATGCGATGACATAAGTATAGTCTTGTCTCTCTTCTTTTCTTCAAGTATTAGATTGATAAAACGATTCTGCATCAGGGGATCCAGGCCGCTGGTGGGTTCATCAAGTATCAGCACCTGCGGGTCATGCATAAAGGCCGCCACTATACCTACTTTTTGTTTCATTCCTTTGCTCATTTTTTTGAGCTTGCCTTTTGCATCAAGTTCAAACCTTTCAAACAGCTCATTTTTGCGGCCGTTTGCTTTTATGCCTCTGTATTTCTCCAGGAAACTCAAGAATTCCTGCCCGGTCATATCACTGAAAAAATCCATTTCCCCCGGAATGTATCCCAGCTGTTCCTGTATCCGGGCACTTTCCTTCCAGCAGTCCCTCCCTGCTATGGTGCAGCTGCCTTTCTGCGGTTTCAAAAATCCCATCAGATGTCTTATGGTGGTTGTTTTTCCCGCTCCGTTTGGTCCCAAAAATCCGAACACTTCACCTTCCTTTACCGAAAATGAAACATCAAATACCCCCCGGTCATTGCCATAATCCCTTGTAAGGCCCTTGATCTCGATCACATTCATTAAAGATATTCCTCCCTGTATAAAGTTTTTTTGAGCAGCTCCATGTATATTTCAAGTTCTTTAATTATATTTTCTGCACTTATTGATCCTACTGATGAGCGTATAAGGCCCTCGCTTATCCATATGAGCAGATTATTTACGATTTTCATGTCGACACCCGGTTTGAATCTTCCAAAGTCCACTTTTGAAAAAAGCATATCCATACCCATGGCGGTATTTTGCTTATTCATTTCTTTAAGATCATCTACGATCTCGGGATCGCCCTCGCTTATGGATGAGGCGATAAAATCATACATCCCAGGATATTCTGAAACTATTCGCATTTTTGCCTCTGTGATTTTTTCGATGCATTCAAAAAGATCATCTGTCCCTTCAGGAAGTTTTTTTATTATCAAGTCCACCGCATACTGATAAAGATAACGGTACATCTGTCTTTTCGTTCCGAAATACTGAAAAAGCGAGGCTTTTGATATGCCTGCCTGCTGAGCAATATCCATCATAGAAGTCTTTTTATATCCGTTTTTACCGAAACAAATATAGCCAGCTGAAAGGACTGCTTTCTGCTTTTCTTTTGATAGTTTTGTAAAGTTATCCGTAATATCGCCTCCAAAAATCAATGAACTGTAATCGATTCAAGCATTTTAATAATAGCGCTAATAACCGATTCGGTCAATTCAATAATAGCACTGATAACCGATTCGGTCAACATTTTTTTGCAAAAAAATACCAGGCAGAAATATCCTAGCTATATTTTGTCACTTCATAGATTGAGCCTTCTCTTCTGTATCCCTGTTTTTCGTAATACTCATCCACGTCGGACATTACATATATTTTATGATCCGGCCAGTCTTGGCAAATACGGTCCATTAGTTTCTTTCCAATATTTTTGCCTCTGTGTTCCCGCATGACCAAAAGGTCGCATAGATAGATATAAAAGCCACTGTCACAAAGGGACCTTGAATATCCACACAATATATCACCTTTGTATGCCACATATGTTATGGAATCATCAAGGGCCGCCTTATATTTTTCTGAGACCTGCTCCTTCCAATAGCAGGCCCACTCTTCCCCTTCTTTTTTTAGCAGCTCAAAAAGCTTTTGTTCATCTTCAGATTTTAAATATCGTCTTATTACCATACCACCCTTCACCTTTCCTTTTTACTTAAAAAATGAGAGGATGTCCTCTGAAAATTCAATTGTCATTTTTTCAATAAGTATCATAGTTTTTTCTGTATCGTCAAGGTCGGGGTCTGAAACAATTTCCAGTTCCAGAATGGAGTCAACTCCGGAAGCCGCCTTTGAAAGCTTTGCTTCCCCTATATTTTTATCCTTGAATATTTCGATATACTGTTTCTGTATGCTTCTATTCACTCCGCCAAGCCATGCTTCGAACCTGTTTTGTTCATGAAGATAGACAACGGCTATCTTAAGGTTTTTATCCCTTAGCTCAAAAGGTGTAAAGGCGAAATATGTCATATCCATATATCCCGGATATACTGTACTTGTTTTGTACCCCGGATGTCTGCTCTCCATTTGTTTTTTTAGTCCTGACATGAAAATCATTATGCCCTTATATGCCTTTTGTATATCACCTTTTTTAAGCTGTAACGTATATTCTTTTAAATGATCGTTCATCGTTTTCACAGAAATATCCCCCGTTTCAGAAAATGTGTTTGTGTAATCACTTCTTTTTGCGGATCAGTTTATCGATGTCACATTCAAGACAAAGTCCAGCATGGCAGCATGTGATACCGCCGCATGTGGGACACGTCCATTTTTTTTCTTCTTTTTCAAGAAAAGCTTTCATCCCTTTTTCTTTGATCATATCCAGGTTTTCGATCATGCTCATGTTGTATTTTGTACTGTATCGCTTGTCCAGGGATTTCAGTCTCTTGCAGGGATATTCTTCACACTCATAGCAGAATCTGACTTTGCCTTCTCCCACCAGACTGCATATGTGAGCCATATGCTTGCAGTTTTCTCCCCTTGGTATACATCCCGGACAATATTTTTTGTGAAAACCTTTTTTGTTCAAATCTTTTTCTCTGAATTGATATGCGATACAAAGCCCACAGTTCATACCGCATGGCGCAATAAGTTTTTCTTCCACTTTTTACTCCTTCCTAAAAAGGATCACAGGGAGCTCATTTTTGTTATTATATCTTCTATCTGAGCTTTCCTTTTCGCTGATGACCAGTTGACTCCCCCACTCAAAATAACATCTGCTCCCTTTTTTTTGCATTTTGATCTGACCTGTTTCACAGCACGGTCGCCTCCCATCCATGATTTTTTTAACTGCTGTGTTATGAAACAATATACTTTTTTGTTTTTAATATCCTTGATCTGCGACAAATATGAGTCCATGGGCTTGGCAAGCGAAAAAGCATGCACCGGAGATGCAAAAATCAGGACTTCATAAGGCTCTGTATCCGGAGCTTTTTTTAACGGAGAATTGGGATCATCACTTTCAGTTTCAACTCTTTCGATATTCACTGTATGTCCCGCAGATTTGATGGCTTCCTGAAGTTTTTCTGCCACCGATAAAGTGTTTCCTGTCTTTGAATAAATTATAATACCAACATTCATTTTTTACCTCCCCAAATTATAAAAAATACTTTTTAAGGCGATATCCCCCTGCTTAGGTCTGTATCCCCACTCCCAAATCATAACTCTATGGAGTCAAGATCACAAGCCATTATGTAGTCGTGCTCATTTTCACCGATTATTTTAAAACCGACGTTGTTGTACATTTTTAATGCATAATTGTTCTTTTGTACTGAAAGCGAGGTTCTTGAATAACCCCGGTTTTTCAGGTGAGCCAACATTCGTCTCATCAGTTTGGTTCCTATGCCCTTTCTTCTGTGCTCCGGATAAACGGCCATGGCAAATTCCGGCACCGAATCATCGATATGCCCGAATGCCCTTATGCAGCGCACCCAGACTGCTCCCACTAGCTTTCCGTCTATCTCCGCCACAAAGCAGTGATCATCTTTTTTGGAACCGAATCCATCAATATATATCCATATTGAAGGCTCCTGTATGATGGTTCTGGGCAGTTTGTTTTCTGTGCCGGGCTGAAAAATCGATTCATACAGAAAATCTGTAAG
>DBPK01000001.1:0-57963 GCA_002304835.1 Firmicutes bacterium UBA1422 | reverse complement strand
TCCGGTTCTTGGGAATGCTCAAATTTCAGATATATCATATCAATCAATTGTTTTCCGTTTTCATACATGGGATGATCGTAATTGTCCGTGAAAAAATTTCTTATTCTGTGCGACTCTGTAAAACCGCAATTTCTGTAAAAGTTTAATATGCCTTCGCTGTCACCCGTTCCCACAAACATGACCCTGCAATCAGTATAATGGGACAGTAGGAACTCTATCAACTTTTTCCCATGACCCTTTCGCTGATGGTCGGGATCCACGGCAATATTTTTGAGTTCATAGACTCCGTCCGATTCTTTGGTCACAACACACTCAGATTTGATGCCATTATCCTCCAATACGAACATATCGCCACGATCAAGATATTTGTCAATCATACTTTCCTGTTCGTCCGCCAACAGCAACAAGTCAATATATTGCTTTTTATTTTCTGTTACTTTTCTTATCTCCATAAGGGTCTCCATACATGTTTTATTATAGAACATAATTCAAAATTAATAAATAAGAACGGCAGGAATTTATATCCTGCCGCTTACTAGAACAGCTCTCGATATTCGAGAGCTGTTTTTCGCAATTCGTTTATTTCTTTTTAACCGGGATCCAGATTTCGCAGTAATAATTCTCGTCACCTGTTCCCTTTGGATATTTTTTAGGATCGTCATACATTTCTACACAGTATCCTGCTGCAAACTCATATTCATTTGTTGATGGCAACCATTCTGAAAAAATATTAGTATTGATGTTTTGAAGTGCTGTAGGCATAGGTCCTTTGCAAGGGAAAACTGCCCAATCAAATGCCGGGATCGTTTTCAGTGTAAATCCTTCGGGAACGTCTTGACCTCTATAGGTATCAGCAATTAAGTATTCAAAGGTATCCATACCCATTTTTTCATCAATATTGATGCCATACTCACCGCAAACAACACTGCCTTTTCCGTCTTTGAAGTGTTCCTGCCAAAATCCGGGAATTATTTCCTTTGCATTTTCATAAGAAAATGTCTTTGCATTCGCAAGCACTTGGAATGCTTCTTTTGATTCGATTTTGTAATCCATAAGAGTCCCTCCTTCTAATGTGATTTTGATTTTCAGCGGCGCAAATGATTTTAATGTTGCCCCGCTTTTTCGTACAGCGATGGGAGTTGAACCGTGAAACCGGGCAAATGCTTTGGTGAAACTATCCGGCGAATCATATCCGTATTTCAATGCAATATCAATGATTTTCTCATCTGTCGTAATGATTTCATTTCCCGCCAATGCAAGCCGCCGATTTCTGACATACTCAGATACCGAGAAGCCGCACATCATTGAAAAACCTTTTTGAAAATAAAACGGGGAAATATTGACACTGTTCGCGATGTCTTCTATAGAAACATCCTCACGAATATGAGATTCAATAAACTGAATAGAATCCCCGATTGCTTTCATCCACTCCATTAGTACGCCTCCGTAACACTGTGATCACATGATAACAACGAATGGATCGCCTTTCCCAACAAACCTTGCCGACTTTTGTCCAATTGCTTTTACTTATGTATTCTATGGTTAGACCCTTGACAGAAGTGCTAAGGCTTCCACGTGTCCGGTGAAAGGAAAATTATCATAGGGTTTAAGATAAACAGTCTTATAGCCATAATACTGCAAGTAAAAAAGATCGTTTGCCATGGTCTTGGGATTACATGAAATATATATTATATTCTCTGCACCCAGATTTATTATTTTTTCGAGAGCTTTGCCGCCCACACCGGGTCTGGGCGGATCCAGGATAATGATGTCAGGTTTTTCCCTGATCTTTTCGGGGGAGTTCCCCGAAAGGACATCAAAAACATCCCCGGCGATAAATCTGCAGTTTTTAAGTCCGTTAAGTTCTGCATTCTCAGCAGCAGCTGATACCGATGCAGGGTCCAGTTCGATGCCTATTACTTCTCCGCCTTTTTTTGCGGCAGCCTGGGTGATCGTTCCGGTCCCGCAAAACAAATCGAAAACAGTGCCATGCTCCTTCTTGTCCAAAAAAGACACTGCATCCTCATAGAGTTTTTCTGCTGCGGTAACATTTGTCTGAAAAAAAGAAAAGGCGCTGACTTTGAAGTCAAGACCCATTACCATTTCCATATAGTAGTCTCTCCCGAAAAGGATCTCCATTCTGTCGCATATGACCGCATCGGAAAGATTGTCATTTACTGTTCTTAATATACCAATAATACTGTTATTATCAAGCACCAGGTCCTTCAGCATTTTTACGAATCCCTGCCCGTCAAAATCCCCGGAAGCTGTGACTATATTGACCAGTATCTCTCCTGTCCTCTCGCCCTTTCTCAATACCAGATGGCGCAGCAGTCCTCTGTGGGCTTTTTTGTGGTACTTTGGATATGCTTTCTTCCGGCAAAATTCAAGTACAGCATCAAGTATAGTATTGAAATCTCTGCATACCAGCTGACATTCGTTGGCTGTTACAACCGACATGAAACGGCCTTTCATATGAAGTCCCAGGGTCAATTCACCATCCTTTTGAAGATCCCCGAAGGTGTACTCCATCTTGTTTCTGTATCTGTACTTCGCAGGACTTGGTTCAATTTTTTGGATGTTTTCGCATTCTATATTCTTGTCCTCAAGAAATTCAAGAACAGCTTGTTCTTTTTCTGCCAGCTGCTGCTCATAGGGAATTCCCTGATATTTGCATCCTCCGCAAGATCCGCTATGTCTACATATATCCATATTCTCTGTAAAATTCATTTTTGTACTCCGCAAATCTTTCTTCTTCTATGGACTCTCTTATGTTTTTCATTATATTCACAAGAAAATATAGATTATGGTTGGAAAGAAGCATCGATGAAAGTATTTCATCGCTCTTATAAAGATGCCTTAAGTATGCTCTGGTGTAGTTCCTGCATGTATAACAGTCGCACTTGCCATCCAGGGGTGTGAAATCTCTTTCGTATTTTGCATTTTTGATGTTTATCTGGCCACCGGAAGTAAGTGCAGTTCCGTTCCTGGCTATTCTTGTAGGCAGCACGCAGTCGCACATATCTATGCCCCTTTCAACGGCCTCAAAAAGATAATCCGGTGTTCCCACCCCCATAAGATATCTCGGTTTATTTTCGGGAAGATGATCCACGCAGTGATCAAGCACTTCACACATTAGTTCCTTGGGCTCTCCCACCGAAAGTCCGCCTACGGCATAGCCCGGCAGATCCATGGCAACGATCTCTTCCGCACTTTTTTTGCGGAGATCCGGATACACTCCTCCCTGCATTATTCCGAAAAGGGATTGTTTCCCGGTATTTTTGTGAGCTTCTTTGCAGCGCATGAGCCATTCGGTGGTTCTTTTCGCCGCCCTTTCCGCATGATCCATGTCACATGGGTAGGGTGCGCACTCATCGAATGCCATCATTATATCAGAGCCCAGTGCATTTTGTACCTCCATGGATTTTTCGGGGCTGAACATGTGATATGACCCGTCTATATGAGAACGGAATTCCACACCTTCATTTGTTATCTTTCTCAGGTCTCCCAGGCTGAATACCTGGAATCCTCCGCTGTCTGTTAGTATGGGTCTGTCCCAGTTCATGAACTTATGCAGCCCTCCTGCTTCTTTTATGACTTCGTGCCCGGGTCTTAGGTAAAGATGATAAGTGTTGGAAAGTATTATCTCGGCTCCCAGCGCCTTTACTTCCTCGGGCCTCATGGCCTTGACTGTGCCGGCGGTGCCCACAGGCATAAAAACCGGGGTCTGTACTTCACCGTGGGGAGTAGAAAGCACTCCTCTTCTGGCTTTTTTGTCCTTTTTTATTAGGTTGAATGTTACTGCGTCTTTCATTTTCTTCCTTATCTGATAAATATCATTTTATGAACATGGCATCTCCATAGCTGAAAAATCTGTATTCTTTTTCGACTGCTTCCCTGTATATCCTAAGCATATCCTCCCTGGTATAAAGGGCTGAAACCAGCATCAGCAGTGTGGATCTGGGCAGGTGAAAATTTGTTATCAGAGAGTCCACGATCTTGAATGAATAACCGGGATATATGAATATGTCAGTGTTTCCTGTTCCTGCTCTGATCTTCCACTTGCCGTCTTTTTTTTCGGCGGCACTTTCAAGGGTCCTTACAGATGTGGTCCCCACAGATATGATGCGTCCGCCTGATTCTATTGTGCTGTTTATTATCTCAGCCGTTTTTTCATCTATTTGATAATCTTCAAAATGCATATGGTGATCGGCCACATTCTCTTCCTTGACGGGTCTGAAAGTGCCTATTCCCACATGTAGGGTCAGATATGCCAGTTTGACTCCTTTGTCTGAAACTTTTTTAAGAAGATCTTCGGTAAAATGCAGTCCTGCCGTCGGTGCTGCCACAGAACCTTCTCTTTTGCAGTATACGGTCTGATACCTCTCCTTGTCTTCATTTTCGGCATCTCTTTTTATGTAGGGGGGAAGGGGCATTTTACCCAGCTTTTCCAGTTTTTCCATGAGTATTCCCTCATAGGAAAAAAGGGCTTTTCTTGTGCCGTCACTGCCATAGCCTATTATCTCCGCCTGAAAAAGTCCCGCCTCATCCTCCGGCCTTGAAAAAGTGACTTTATCTCCGGTTTTTAGTTTTCGGCCCGGTTTCACCATGACTTCAAAGAGATCACCTTCGATCCTTTTGAGAAGAAGAAATTCTATTTTTGCACCGGTCCCTTCTTTTATTCCAAAAAGTCTTGCGGGAATGACTTTTGAGTCGTTCAAAACAAGACAATCAGAAGGATTCAGTTGATCCAATATATCATAAAAATGCCTGTGTTCCGTTCTCCCTGTTTTTCTGTCTACAATTATTAGCCGGGATCCGTCTCTTCTGTCTTTGGGATGTTGAGCGATCAATTCTTCGGGAAGCCGGTAATCAAAATCGCTTACTCTCATACCGGTGTCCTTCATAATTCCAACTGCTCCTGTTTCTCCGTTTCCTCAGAAATGTCTTCCGGGGGCTTGATACCTTCGGGAACATCAAGCCCCAGATGCCTGTAAGCATCTTCCGAAACCATTCTTCCCTTCTGGGTACGGTAAAGGAATCCGGCCTGTATCAGATAGGGTTCATATACATCTTCAATGGTTATTCTTTCTTCTCCTATGGAGGCGGCTATGGTATCTATCCCAACGGGTCCTCCGTGAAATCTTTCGATTATTAGCTTTAGTATTTCTCTGTCCAGATTTTCGAGACCTCTGTCATCTACTCCAAGGGCCTTGAGAGCCTTTTTTGTTATGTTTATCTCAACGTGACCTGTTCCTTCCACCTGGGAAAAATCCCTAACTCTTTTGAGAAGTCTGTTGACCACTCTGGGTGTGCCTCTGGATCTGCCGGAGATCTCTTCAAGAGAACTCTCATCTGCTTCAAGGCCTAACACTTCCGATGAACGGCCGGCTATCTGCTTCAGTTCGTTTTTTGAATATGTTTCAAATTTGCATACGACTCCGAATCTGTCCCTTAGGG
This sequence comes from Firmicutes bacterium UBA1422, assembly GCA_002304835.1. GTDB lineage: Bacteria > Bacillota > Clostridia > Peptostreptococcales > Anaerovoracaceae > UBA1422. The sequence continues at coordinate 52,503 of DBPK01000001.1, read as the reverse complement.
GTGCTGAAAGGCTTCCGGCTCTTGTGGTGGCTCCTATCAGAGTGAAGTGGGCCAGATCAAGTCTTATGGACCTGGCGGAGGGACCTTTGCCGATTATTATATCCAGTGCAAAATCCTCCATGGCGGAATAAAGCACTTCTTCCACAGACCGGTTAAGTCTTTGTATTTCATCTATAAAAAGAACATCATTTTCGTTTAGATTGGTAAGTATAGCAGCAAGATCCCCGGCTCTTTCGATGGCAGGGCCGGATGTTATCCTTATATCCACCTCAAGCTCATTTGCTATTATTCCTGCAAGGGTGGTTTTGCCCAGCCCCGGCGGACCGTAAAAAAGCACATGATCCAGAGGTTCTCCTCTTTTTCGTGCCGCTTCAATGAAAACCTTAAGATTATCGGTCACTGTTTTTTGTCCGATATATTCCTCAAGATTCTGGGGTCTTAATCCCCTTTCGTTTTTTTCTTCTGTTCCTCCGGCTTTGGCCGCTGTTATCCTGTCTTCTTTATCCATAATGCACCTTTATCAAGATCATTAAGGGCGCCTATAATTTTTTTAGGGCGATCCTAATGTACTCTTCCGCAGTAAGATCTTTTTCTTTTATTCCCGCCATGGCTTTAGCGGCTTCGCTTCTGGAATAACCAAGGGCTATCATTGCGTTCAAGGCTTCTTCTTTTTCGTTATCTCCCAATATGCCACCGGCTGCAACTCCTTGAGGATAGCCGTTTTCGCCGGGGCTTCCCAGTTTGTCTTTCAGTTCCAGTACTATCCTCTGGGCGGACTTCTTCCCTATACCCTGGGCTCTTGTCAGCATGTCAGCATCTTCGAATATAATGGCTTTTTTTATTTCTTCTGCAGACATGGCCGAAAGAACGGCCAGCCCGGCTTTTGCTCCTATGCCGCTGACGGAAATAAGCTTTTTGAAAATATCCAGTGACCATTCATCTTCGAATCCGTAAAGAGCCACATCATCTTCCTTAACGGCCATGTATGTGAAAACCGTCAGCTCTTCTCCTTCTCCTGCAGACAAAACTCTGCTGTTCATCGGCACTGAGATCTCATATCCTATGCCCTGAGTTTCTAAAACAACTGTTCCCTCAAATTTTGCGGCAAGTATGCCTCTTATATAATGAAACATCATATTCCCCCCCGACATTTATCAGCAATCTTTTTTTTGCTTCCAAAGGAGTGCCCGTGACAGACTGCTGCGGCCAAGGCATCAGCCACATCATCGGGACTTGGAACTTCCGGAAGTGCAAGTATGTTCTTTACCATGAACTGGACCTGCTTTTTGTCAGCTCTGCCCTGTCCGGTAAGGGCCTGTTTGATTTGGAGCGGAGTATATTCGCTTATATCAAGACCTGAATTTATACACGCAAGTACGGCCACGCCCCTTGCCTGGCCCACCATGATCGCAGTCTTGGAATTAGTGTTAAAAAACAGTTCTTCGATGGCAGCTTCTTCAGGCTTATACTCTTTGATTATTTCTGTAAGTGATTCATAAAGATATTTAAGACGCAGGGGCATTTCAGTGCCGGCACAGGTGGTTATGGCTCCGTGGCAGCAAACACTGAAATGATTGCCCTTCATTTCTACTATGCCATAGCCCATTATTGCGTATCCGGGATCGATGCCCAGTATTTTCATGTGCACTCCTTTTTGATTTTAGTGGTTTTTCGAGGTTTTTCAACATTTTCAACAACTTGAATTATAGCATACAAACATATGTTTGTCTATAATACTTCTTGAAATGTTTAGCTTGAAAATGGTATAATTATTAAAGATAATGCAAGAATTGTTTTATCGGAAGGAGTTTGTTATATGAGATATTCGAGACAAAACAAAGTCTTGGAGTTGATAAACACTCAGGAAATAGAAACCCAGGAAAAGCTCTGTCAGCTCCTTAAGGATGCCGGCTATGATGTGACTCAGGCCACCGTGTCCCGTGACATAAAAGAACTTCAGCTCATCAAGACCCTTTCTGCCAGCGGCAATTATAAATATGCAGCCGGCGGCAACTTTGACGGGCCCATCACAGACAGATTCGTAAAAATATTCAAAGAGACAATAAAATCTCTTGATTCAGCGGGAAACATCATCGTTGTAAAAACTCTTTCGGGCTGTGGCCCTGCTGCAGGAGAGGCAATTGATTCACTGGCGCTTCCCCATATAGTCGGATCCGTTGCCGGTGATAATACTATTATGATAGTAGTAGACGATCCGGGGCACACAGATGAAGTCCTGAAAGAATTCCGCAAATTCTTATAACAATATTTCCAAAAAAGAGGTCATCCATGATAACACATCTCAGTATCAAAAATTTTGCAATAATAAGCGACATCGATATAGATTTTTATAAAGGTCTGAATATAATGACCGGGGAGACCGGAGCGGGTAAATCCATAGTAATTGAAGCTATGAATGTGGCTCTGGGCGGCAGAGCAGATAAGACTTATATAAGGACCGGCTGCGATAGGGCTGTCGTTCAGCTTGTCGCCAGCCATATAAATACCGAAACGGTGGTCACCAGGGAACTTTATGCCGAAGGCAAAAGCCTTTGCAGGGTCGACGGAGAAATCGTATCTCTGTCCCAGCTGAACCAATACTGCCAAAAGATAACAGATGTACATGGGCAGTATGCACACCAATCTCTTCTTGACCCCAAAAATCATATCAAACTTATCGACTCATATGAGAAGGAGTCTATCGTCTCAACAAAAAAAAGAGTATCCGAACTCTATGATGATTTCAGTGAAGTATCAAAAAGACTTGCTGAGATCCACTCTTCTGCAAGAGAAGAAATGCGCAAAAAGGACTACATGGAATTCGAACTCAAGGAAATAGAAAAGGCATCCCTTGTGCCCGGCGAAGAAGAAAAAATAGTTGAGCAGCTTGAGGCACTCAAGTATATGGAAACCATCACCAACAATATGGAAAAGGCATATATGCTTGCCCGTGAAGATGAAAATTCACTCTTGGAGAACATTGGTTCCATACAAAGTATATTAAGGGAGATCGCACCCCACTCCAAAGATGCATCTGAACTTGAAAACGATTTTCATGATATATACTATCGTCTTGAAGATATATGCACCAGGCTCCGTCAGGCAAAAGAGAAGATCATCTTTTCTTCTTCCGACATGGACGAACTTTCTGCCCGTCTTTCTCTTATCGAAACTATGAAAAGAAAATACGGAGATAGTGTGGAGCAAATATTGGATCATGCATCAAAACTTGAAAAAGCTCTTTTAATGATAGAGAATCTGGGTACAGACACTGCTGCTCTTAATCTGGAAAAAAGCAGGATCGAAGATATGCTTAAGGATGAAACAAAAAGACTGTCCGGGCTTCGCAAAGCTGCGGCCAGGACCCTTGAAGAAAAAATCAACAAAGAACTTCTTGATCTGAACTTCCAGGATGCGCAAATAAGTATAGCTGTAAGACCCTTTCCGGGATATACTGCAAACGGGAACGATGATGTGGAATTCCTCATAAAAACCAACAAGGGATCTGACTTCAAACCTCTGGCGAGGATAGCTTCCGGCGGAGAAATATCCAGGATCATGCTGGCCTTCAAAACCGTTATCGGTGATTATGATGATATACCCACCATGGTTTTTGATGAAATAGACAGCGGGATAAGCGGAGCGACCGCCAGTGTAGTAGGTAAAAAATTAATGGAGCTGGGTGAAAAACATCAGATAATATCAATCACTCATCTTCCCCAGATAGCCGCATGCGGTGATCACAATTTCCGTATCGAAAAAAAATCCTCCGACACAGAAACTTTCACTACGATCAAACATCTTTCCGAAAAAGAAAAGGTCAACGAGATCGCAAGACTGCTTTCGGGATCAAATGTATCGGACCTTTCGGTTAAATCTGCAAAAGAACTTATTGAACTTTCCCAAGGATAATTTTTTTGTTATCAATTGATCAGGCCCGATGATCAAACATTTTTTCACAATAAAAAACACGGCAGATGATCATCTGCCGTGTGTGTTTTTATTATGCCTGTTCTTCAGTCTCTTCTTCAACTGCCTCGGGCACTGCTTCTTCGGCTGGTTCTTCAGGTGCAGCTTCAACTTCAGCCTCTTCAACTGCTTCTTCAGGTGCTGCTTCGACTTCAGCCTCTTCAACTGCTTCTTCCGGTGCAGCCTCGACTTCGGTCTCTTCAACTGCTTCTTCCGGTGCCGCTGCGACTTCGGTCTCTTCAACTGCTTCTTCCGGTGCCGCTTCAACTTCTGTTTCCGGTGTTGCTTCAGATTCTATCTCGCCTTCGGGCTTTTTCTCCGTATCTTCTTCCGGTGCCGCTTCTTTTTTGTCTTCTTCCTCGAATACGGGAGGCTCTGTAGTTTCTTTTATGCTGAGACTTATCCTTTTTCTTTCTTTATCGATTTCAAGTATCTTTGCCTCAACTTCCTGTCCCTGGGAAAGTTCTTCGTTTATGTTCCCCACTCTCCTGTGGCTTACTTCCGAAATGTGCACCAGTCCGTCAAGACCCGGTTCAAGTTCTACAAAACATCCGTATTCTTTTATTTGTACGACCTTGCCCTTTACGATGTCGCCTTCATTGTATTTATCGTTTATAATGCTCCAGGGTTCGGGTTGTGTCTGCTTGAGACCAAGAGATATTTTGCCTTTTTCGTTGTTCATGGAAAGCACCTTGACGTGGATCTTCTGTCCTATTTCAAGCACTTCCTTAGGATGCTTCAGCTTGCCCCAAGATATCTCCGAGATATGCAAAAGTCCATCTATTCCGCCGATATCCACAAAAGCACCGTAATCGGTAAATCTCATTACAGTTCCTTCCACGATATCATCGACATTTACGCTTTCCCATATTTCCTCGACCAGTTTCTGGCGTTCTTCATTAAGGAATGCCTTGCGTGAGAATACAGCCTTTCCTCTTCTCTGATCCACCCTTGATACTCTTACGGTAAGGGTCTGTCCCACGAACTCCGAAGAATCCTCGATGAATCTGTCCGAAAGCTGTGAAAGCGGTATGAATCCCTGCACTTCTTTGTATGCAGCAATCACTCCTCCGTTTACCTGTCTTAAAACTTCAACGTCGATAAAAGTTTTATTTTCAAGAGCATCATTGATCTGCTCCCAGTGTTCGCCGGCTTCCATCTTTTTCTTTGAAAGCAGTATGCTTCCATCGCCGTCATCCGTCTTTAGGACCTTGGCCTGGATCTCATCGCCTTCACTGTAAAGGTCGGTCAGTTTTTGATCTCCTTCCAGTTTGATTTCTTCCAGTGGGATGATCCCGTCTTTTTTACAGCCAAGATTCACAATGATCTCTTTGTCTGTAACCTGATGAACTTTGCCTGTTACCATCTCGCCGCCTCTGGGCAGTCTGAGGGATTTTTCGATGTCTTCCATCAAATCGTCCATGCTAAGTTCTTTGTTTTCAGTGATGTTGTCACTCATGTTAGAAATAACCTCCTTGATCGCGTTTTCGGGTGTCGATGCACCCGCCGCAACCCCTATTCTATTATATTTTTGGATTTCTTTCAATGGCAAATCATCGATATTCTCCACAAAATAGACGTTTTTACAGTGTTTTTTTGCTATTTCATATAATTTCGCTGTATTGGAACTGCTCTTTCCCCCTATTATGACCATGGCATCCGAGTTTTTGGCGGTAAGCAAACATCCGGCCTGTCTTTCTGATGTGGCACTGCAAATAGTATTTTCGACTTCAATCTCTAAATTTTTTGAAGAGAGTTCCCTTACCACTTCCTCAAAAAGATTTTCTGTAATGGTCGTCTGTGCCACCACAAAAAGTTTTTTGCTGCTTTTTATTTCTGCAGCTTCTTCTTTGGATGAAATAACAAAAGCGCTGTTTCCGCACCACCCATTTATACCGATTACTTCAGGATGATCCTTATCCCCCGTTATAACTATCTGCATGCCTGATGCCCATGCTTCTTTGACAAGCATGTGTATTCGAAAAACAAAGGGGCATGTTGCATCAACTATTTCAAGCTCTTTTTCTGCTGCCAATCCATAAAAGGATTCCGGCTCACCATGGGATCTTACTATTATGACCGACCCTTTTTCTGCTTCATCCGGAGAGTCAATGATCTCTATGCCTTTTTCCTTAAGTTCGTCGGTCACGTTTCCGTTATGTATAAGAGGTCCGCATGTATATATTCTTTTTCCTTTTCTTGCCCCTATCGCTTCTTCCGCTTTTTCCAGAGCAAGCTTAACTCCGAAGCAAAACCCTGAATGGGGAGAGAGTATGATCTCTGTCATTTTTTCTTTTCCCTCAAACTTTCAAGATATTTTTTGAAGGAGGCCTCACTGCCGTTTTCAGTGGGTTCATAGTACTTGACTTCTTCTTTATAAAGTTCGTCGGGAAGATATTGCTGTTTTACATATCCGCCGTAATCGTGGGGGTATTTGTATCCTTCTCCTATCCCTCTTTTTTTTGCGCCGCTGTAATGACTATCCTTAAGGGCAGGCGGAACATCACCGGTTTTCCTGTTTTCCAGATCTCTTTGGGCAGACTCCAGAGCCATATAGGCTCTGTTTGATTTTGGGCAGGAGGCAAGCAGTATAACGGCTTCTGCAAGATTTATCCTTGCTTCGGGGAATCCCACCATATGGGCAGCCTGAACACATGCGGTGACGACAGTTATAGCATTGGGATAGGCCATACCTATGTCCTCACTGGCTATTACCAAAAGTCTCCTGCCGATCATCATTTCATCGGCTCCGCCTTCTATGAGTCTTGCAAGGTAATGTATGGATGCATCAGGATCACTGCCTCGTATGGATTTCTGCAGTGCCGAAAGCAGATTGTATTTATCTTCGCTTTTGTCATAAAAAACCGTGCGTTTCTGCATGGCTTCACGGATCATCCCGTTATCTATTTTGCCTTCTTTTTTTAAATTATCTATTATGAATCCAAGAGTATCAAGGGCTATTCTGGCATCTCCTTCGCTCATGTCCGCCAGATTTCTCAGGGCTTTTTCGTCATAGCTTATCTTTAGGCTTCCGAAACCCCTTTCTTTGTCATCAAGGGTCCTTTTTAGGAGCACAAGTATATTATCCACAGAAAGAGGTCTGAATTCATATATGCTCCTTACTCTACTGAGTACTGCATTGTTTATGGAAAAATAGGGATTCTGTGTCGTACTGCCTATGAATCTCAAAACTCCTTCTTCCAGAGCTTTCAAAAGTGAATCCTGCTGCAGTTTGTTCCACCTGTGGAATTCATCCACATAAAGATATGTTTTTTCTTTCTGCAATCCGAAGAATTTCGTTTTTGCCGCTCCGATTATTTCCTTCAGTTCTTTTGTGCCTGAAACTCCTGCATTTATTTCAACAAAGTCCGAGTCCATTTCTCTGGCAACTATCCTTGCAAGGGTCGTTTTGCCTGTTCCCGAGGGGCCAAAAAAAATCGCGGAATCGAAGGTTTTATTTTTGATAGCATTATAAAGCAGTGAACCGGGATACATAAAATGTTCCTGCCCCACGAATTCATCAAGATCCAAGGGTCTCATCCTTGTGGAAAGAGGTATCATTTTTCTCCTTTCGGTAAATGAAACATGGCCGATGATATCACAAGAGTTATGCCTGTGATCATTAGATATATGCCTATTATCATTATAAGGGCGGCTATCATTGCAAATGTAGAGTAAAACATGAATGCTCCGAAGAAAAGCTGTATGATGCCAAAAATCGCCATAGTTCCAAATGGCTGTCCTGCCTTTCTCCTTTCATTGGCAACGGTAAATCTTTCGAATGCCATAAAAAATGCGACTATACCGATCACTATCCCCACTGTGAATACAGTAAGCCCTTCATTAACAAGAACAAATGCCGCGATAATAAGCAGTGCTATACCGGGGATCATGCTCATGAAAATATTGTCTTTTTCTTTTCTCTGGGCAATGACCTTTACTACCATGCTTATTCCGCCTATCAAAAGGGATATGCCCAGCACCCAGTCGAGAAGTATTTCTACTTTCACCGGTCTTGCAATAAAAATGACCCCTATCAGGAATATAACTGCCCCAAGGATAATTCCTGCGATTTTAAAGCGTTTGAAAAGCTGCATTATTCTTTCTCCTTTCTAAGGTTACTTATAAAGCCTTTTTTTCTTTTATTAATTATAATCTACAACCGCTTTTTTAACAAGAAGAAAGGCCTTGTCATAAGCTCATAGCCTTTATTTGCCTGGATATCGGGTATCCGCTGAAAAATCCGGTTTTCTTTGACAAAACTATTTCATCTTGGTATTGTTGATTGTGAGGAGAAAAAATATGCTTTTCGAAAGTGTTAAATTCATAGACAATCTGCCTTTTTCAGTACATTTTACAAATGTGCTGGAAGAAAACTATCACTGTCACAAAGAGATGGAGATGCTTTTTGTTCTAAAGGGCAGAACAAAATATAAAATACACAACGTGCATTATGATCTTTCAGCGGGAGATATAATAATCGCAGATGTGGAGGATCTTCATCAGATATACGGTTCCTCCAGGGATATCTGTATGCTGCAGATGCATATAGATATGAAATTTTTTGAAAAGTATCATCCCGATATCAGTTATATGTTTTTTGTGTGTGAGGAATGCACAAAAGATTCTTCTTCAGATTCCAATGATCTCCAGAACAAGCTGTCCTTTCTTAGAAAGCACCTGGCAAGAATAATGATATCATACTGCAGGGACAATGATGACCCTTCTCTGCTCATGCAGGAAATAAAAGAGCTTATAGATATTCTTGTATCAAATTTTCGCGGATTCAATATGGAGGATTTTCAGTACAAACCCGACTCTTCGGAAATCAGTCACATCGATCTGGAGAGACTTTGCAGGATAAACAAATATTTGCTGAACAATTACGACAAAAAAATCACTCTCGGTGATGTGGCCGAAATGGAGCATCTGAATCCTTACTATGTTTCTCATCTGATCAAAAATATTTCCGGTACCGGTTTTCAAAGTTTCCTGAATTCCCTGCGGGTGGAGTTTGCCGAAATGATGCTTATCGACACATCTGAAAATCTCACCCATATAAGCCAGGCCTGCGGTTTTTCTTCTCCCAATTACTTCAACAAATGTTTTAAGGCACTCCACGGGAAAACACCTTCCCAATACAGGAAATCTTTTGTTCAAAGGAAACGGATATATGGCAAACCATTATCAGAGAAAAAGGCTCTTGACCTTCTCAAGGCCTATCTGCCCCTTTCAGACAAAGTCTTTTTCAACGACAGATCCTTTGAAGCGGTTTTGCATGCGGATTTTATGCGGACCTCCGGTGAGGATTTTTCAGGACTTTTCAGACGCAGACTTATAATCGACTCTCATGATGACCTTCTGAAATTGAAGGGTCTTGAACAGCAAATTGGATATCTCAACTTTTCTTCTGTTGCTTTCAGTTATGATTTTATGAATGATATCAAAAATGGCAACAGTCTCAAAGATGCAGAATCATATCTTCTTTCCTTTGGACTGCCTGTAGAAAAGCTGACTTCTTCTCTCGCTCCATATATGCAAACTTACAATGAAAAGGTAAGACCTGCGGATACAGCCGCTATAATCTTTAAGACAGCTTACCCCGGGGTTTTCCTTTCGGGCAGAAAAAATTCTCTTTTTACTCCCGAAACAGTGGCTACGCCTTATTACTTCACGTTTTATGCTCTTGCTGATGTTTCAGGCACCGTGACGGCTTCCCAGGAAAGGGGAATGGTAATAAAGACACACGATTCTCTTTTTATGATCCTTTATAACGAAGATGAAAAACGTGACCTGAAGTACAGGATAAACATAAAAAACCTGCCCGAAAAATGCTGTATGGTTTCCAAACATTTTTGCGGGCAGGATAATCAGTATGATATACCTTTAGATACCGGTTCCTTAAAAATCATTCCCGAACGCTTAAAGGCTCATCTGAACTCTGCCTTCTGCGGCAATACTTCCTTTTCTTCATTGATCAGCGCAAAAGACATGCCTGTTATCTTTGAGCTTTCTCCGGGAAGTCTTGCTGTTGCTGAAATAATAAGAATGGATTTTTAAGTTGCCTTTTTAGAAGTATTTCAATCCTTTTTCGGCTCTATTTTTTTGTCTACGATAAAAAGTATTATACCGAGAACTATCAGAACCAGGCCTCCCCATTTTAATATCTCCAGCATCTGGGGAACTTTATCTCCGAACATATCATAATCTCCGGGACCCCACTCTCCGTAATCTATCTCATACCACCTGAGCCAGAACTGTCCCAGGAATGCAAATATGCCGGTGAGGAAAGAGAACAATCCCAGCCTGGAAATGTCTCCTGCTGCCAGTTTTGTTTTCTCGTTCAGGGGATATTTCACAGGGTCGTTTTTGGCAAGGCCGCCCTTTACCCATTTGAATATCATATATGCCAGAGGTCCTGTGCTTATACCGACAAGTCCCACAAGAAAATAGTCTGTTCCGTTTATGAGCAGTGCAAAGATCGATATAATAAGAGGCATCATGGTGAAAAAGTAAAGTCCCACTTTGCCTCCCGGCATTACATACTGCCCATTGGCTCTTCTTTCCTCTATGGGATATATCTTGCGAAGCTTTATTGTGCAAAGGGGAAGTATCATATAAAGAGCCAGTATGAAAACCACTTCTGTGTTAACCAGAGTGGCAAAATCAAACTGTGCCAGGAACAGTGTCACTAAGGCCAGCGACAATATGCCCACCGAAGGCACACCCCTCTTTTTGCTTACTTTTACCAGAGTCCTTGGGAATAGATTGTCATCAGCCATTACAAAAAATCCTCTTGATCCCGAGGCAAGATATGTGTTGAATATGGCGCACTGGGAAATTATAGCTATAAAAAGGAATATATATCCCCATGCCTGTCCCAGATTTTCTGTCAGTACAGTTGCATAGCCAACGGAGCTGCTGTCAAACCCTCCGTCCGTGGACCAGCTGTCCCAGTTCCCCACGGATGCCAGCCCTGCGACGGTGGGCAGAACATATGTAAGTGCAATAAGAGGCATAGCGATAAGTAGCCCTTTTGGTATCACCTGAGGATTTTTTACTTCTCCTGCCAGGGTGGAAATACACTCATATCCGCAGTATATCCATACACAGATACATATCCCTCCGCCTATTCCGTCAAGTATCCCATAGTCTTCCGGCACAAATGGTTCCATGGGGTTATAGTTCCAGTTTGCAAATCCGACTACTGCAACCACGGCAAAAGCGCCTACTATCAGTATGGAAAAGACTGTACTGGCTTTGCTTACTTCCCTTATGCCCAGTAGGTTTATTATGGTAAAAAATGCTATCATGGCAACTTTTATGGCGAAGGCCGTTGCATCGGGCATGGGTATGAACTGTCTGGCATATCCCACTACCAAAGCCACATAAACACCGTTGGTCACATAAATAGATACGGTGTTCCACCATCCTGCCTGAAATCCCCAGAATTCGCCGAAGGCTTTCTGTGCCCATACATATACCCCGCCTTCAGCCGGAATTACAGATCCCATTTCAGCACAGATATTGCTTATTGGCCAGGCCCATATTATGGGAAAAACGCAAAGCAGGGTTATTGTCATTCCCGGTCCTGCTTCGGGTATCATTTCTTCTATACCGAAAGCTCCTGCTGCAACCAGACAATATATAAGGAACACTACGCCGCCGATGCGTACATCATATTTCTTAAGTCCCGCAACACCTTCTGTTTTTTGCTGTCCAGTGTTGCCGGCTTGATTTTCCATCATGATTTTACCTCCTTAAATGAATTGAAATAAAAAAAAGCATAATTCCTGTCTATTTATTCTACTATATTCTTTATTGCAGTTTAAATGCTTTTGTTGTTTTATTTGCTTTTTGATTTTGCTTATTTATGAAAAACCTTTTGTTTTAAGTCTTTTTTTAAAAATAAATCACAAATTTGCGCCCATAAAAAAGCAAAACCATTATGCTTTTTGGACTTTTTTATATCATTTGACCTTTTTTCTGTTCAAATTTCAACATTTTAAAATTGTTTTTCGTGTTTCTTGTCCGGTTTTTTTTGCTGTGCTAAACTTAAATCGATTTTATAAGGAGGGAAAAATGAAAAAAATACTTGTACTTGGCACCGGTGCTCAGGGTTCTACCGTTGCTCAAAGACTGGATGAAGAACCGAATGTATCAGAGATAATATGTGCAGACTATGACACAAAAGCTGTGGACTCCCTTGTGGGCATACTCAAAAAAGGGAAAGCTGCAAAAGTGGATGCATCAAAAAAAGAAGAAATAATGAAACTGGCTGCGGGAACGGATCTAATAGTAAATGCTCTGCCGCTGGATTACGGTATAAACGTCATGGAAGCTGCAATAGAAGTAAAGGCGGATTACCAAGACTTTGCAGCCTGTGAAAATATTGCTCACTGCGAGGACCCCGCCGATGAATGGGTAGAAGGCATTAAAATCATGTACAGAGATCATGGGGAGCGGTTCAAAAAAGCCGGAAAGACAGCTTTGATCGGCACCGGTTCCGCTCCGGGTCTGATATGTGTTATGGCAAGAAAAACCATAAGAGAACTGGATACCTGTGATACCATAAACATGATGGTCTATGAAGGAGTGGAGGCAAAGCGCTTCCTTCCCTTCTGGTGGTCACCTCTGGTTGCCTTATCCGACATGAATGAAGATGCATATGCATTTGAAAACGGAAGAATAATAAGGACCCGTCCCTTCAGCAAACCTGTAACAAGACAGTTCCCCGAAATGGGCGGTGAAAGTGTCACAATGGTGGAGCATGCCCATGATGAACCTGTTTACATGGGACTCAATTCCGAAAAATTCTTTAAAGGTGTAAAAAATATTTATTTCAAATACGGTGGTGTGGGCATAGACTTTGCGAGACCCCTTTACAGAGCCGGCCTTCTTTCCAGGGAGGAAGAAGAGATAAAAGGCCGGAAGGTGGTTCCTTTTGATGTGGTTTTATCACATGTCCCCCCCGCTCCCAAATACCATGATGAAGTAAAAGAAATAATAAATGAAGGTCTCATTTCAGATACGGGTGCCATGGTCATAGAAGCTTACGGCAAAAAAGACGGTAAGAATGTTATGATCGATTCTCATATATTTGCCCCCGGTCTTTTAGATTCCTTCGAAAGATCCGGACTTTCGGCAGAAATGTATATGACCGGACAGGGAGGCTTCCTGTTTTCAAAAATGTTTGTAAATGACAAAATCAAACAGAAGGGTCTTATATCCTCCGACATGCTTACAGATGAGCAAGTGGATTATTACATAGAATGTGCCGCCAAACTGGATATAACCATGGAAACAGAAATAGTCCCACTTTAAAAAAAAGTGTGGACAAATACAAAAAATAATCATATAATTATGCTGTACAAAGAATTTTATAGGTCCTTTCATCTTTTGGAGTCTTAAACAAAGATGTTCCTGCAAGAGAATAGTCCCATAAAGTTAACAAGTATTAAGTTATTTCTATGATTCATTTGGAGGAACACCATGGAAGACAAAACATTGATTTGCGAAGAATGCGGACAGGAATTCGTATTCACAGCAGGCGAACAGGAATTCTACAAAGAAAAGGGATTCGACAACGAGCCAAAAAGATGCAAGGATTGCAGAGACAAGAAAAAGGCTGAAAGAAGAGCCTACAGAGAAAACAGATAATTGATTTTCTTCTGAAATTTAAAACCTGCCGTGAGGCAGGTTTTTTATTTTTCATAAACATTGAAGCGGCCGGTAACAAAGCATCCATAATGATCCGTCTTTTTACGGCTTGATATTATTCCTCCGGTGGCTGAAAAACCGCTCCGTTGCCAAAATCCCATTTGCCTCCTCCTGCGCCTATTTCAAAGTGCAGTTTGGCTATCCCCAGATCAAAGAATTCCATGGCCCTTTTGCCCCTGACCTTGGCTGACACCATATCATCCGATGCCGTGAAAATCACCGGCTGCATATTCATTGCAGAAGGAGCCTTTACGACACACCTCATTCCTTCAATGATCCAGTTTTCAACGTCACCGGAAGTCCTGAGCATATCCTTTATTTCCTTTGATCTTCTGTAGTGTATGGCCTTGCCCACGATCTGTTCGCTTATGGGCATTTTATCGGCAGTGGCTCCGAAAGCTATGAGGGAGGCTATTTCTTCATCTCTCTGAAGGCTGCAAACTACAGCCTCCTTATCATACGTTCCGCCAACCCAGCATGTGCCAAGACCCATTGCCGTAGCCTCAAGCACAAGCTTTTCGCCGTAATAACCCAGTTTTTCATACATGAGAGGATCGAAATGCCCTTCTCTGTTCAGTTTGCTTACCAGTATAAAATAATTTTTTACCCCCGAAAAAAGTCCGTAACTTTTTTTGATCCCGCCTATGGCAGTACCGAAAGCTCCTTCGTCTCCCAGAACCATCCTAATATCCACACCTGCTTCTCTGTTATAGGTTTCCATGGATCTTCGGAGCATGAGGGTCATTTCTTCGTCAAGGGGTATATCGATATATTTTCTTTTGGATCTTCTCTTTTCGATGGCTTTTTTCATGTCCATTGTCATTACCTTTTTGGATCATATCTTTAACTTCAGCAGCTATTGCGTATTTTCAGCTATTATCACATGCTTTATTATATTTGTCAATAAATGCGATTTTCGCTTTTCACTTGCCTGTTTTTATTGTATAATTTTTGCATGGCCGATAAAATACAGGATATAAAATGAACAAAAAAACCAGCAGCAAAAAAATATTTTTTTCGATCCCGGTACTTACCGCTATTACAGCCGTTGCCATTACAGTGACGGTGTTTTTTAGTGGTTTCTCTGCAGCTTTTGCGGAAATCGAAGATGTACCGGTCACTGAAAAACCCATGGGCAAAATCAATGCCGGATCCGCAGTCTTGATTGATGCCCAAAGCGGCAATATACTTTTTCAAAAAGAAGCAGATAAAAAGCTTTATCCCGCCAGCTGTACAAAGATCCTTTCTGTTATTGTGGTTATTGAAAATGCCGACCTTACTGACATAGTAACTGTTTCAAACAATGCTGTCATGAAAGGCATGAGCAATCGCGGTGCTCATATAGCCCTTAGACCCGGCGAAAGAATAACTGTAGAAGATGCCCTTTACGGAGCTCTTCTGGTTTCGGCAAATGATTGTATAATAGCCCTTGGTGAACATGTTGCCGGATCCGAGAAGGCCTTCGTAAAGATGATGAATAAAAAGGCTGCTGAACTGGGAATGAACGACTCTCATTTTGCCAATACCTGCGGCCTTTTCAATAAAGATCATTACAGCAGTGCAGGGGATCTGGCCATAGCCATGAACTATGCAGTCAAAAACAAAACCTTTGTAAAGATACTTGGGACCCCTAAGCATGTTGTACCAAAAAGCAATAAATGCGATGAAAAAAGATATCTTTACAACAACCACAGAATGATCAGATTCCATTCATTTGAATATGAAGGTGTCGTAGGCGGCAAAAAAGGATATATAAGCGAATCAAAATTCAATCTTGTAACATATGTGAAGCGCAATGATATGGACCTTATCGCCGTTGTTATGAAAGGATCCAGCTCTGACAACAACTGCAAAGATACGATAAAAATGTTCGATCATTATTACAAAGACTATAAAACGATGGCTTTAAGCAAAAAAAATATAAGTGCCGCTCTTGGAAAGGATGGCACTTTCGGTGTTTTGGGCAAAAAAGCAAAGGTGTCCTGGCAAAGACCCTTCAAGGTCATCGTACCAAAAAAAACCACAAAGAAGCAGCTTTTTTCAAAGATAAAAATAACCGCATCGGAAGAGACCGGACTTTGTTTTCCGGTAAAAAAGCACTCTACCGTGGGTAAGCTGACTGCCGAGTACAACGGCAAAACAGTGGGATATGCATGCCTTTTCTCAAAGGAAAAAATCGAATCCAATTCTGCAATATTAAAGAGGACATTAAAAATCGCCGTACCTGTTTTGATAATTTTGACAGTGATATCCCTTTTCTTTTTAAGAAGCAGGGCTTCACGGCGAAACAAGGAACAGTAACACTTTAACAAAAAATAAAAATGACCGGAAAGCCGGTCATTTTTTCATTGCTTTTTCTGGAATTTCTTTATTTTCTCCGAAAGCTCTGCCAGTTCTTCTTTGGAAAGCTCCGGAAGATGCTCCAGCTTATACAGAAAATGTGTGGATGTCTCTTTTTCTCTGATCTTGACCACTTCGAGATAATAGCTGACAACTATAGCCGGTATCATTCCTACGATAAGGATCGTATAAAGGGAGATCAATACCGATATCACTTTTGCAAAAACAGTCGTAACAACAAGATCTCCGAAGCCTATGGTAACTCCCATGGTATAGCAGTACCATAAAGCATCTCCTAAAGTATTGATAGACGGATCTGTCAGCATTATAAGGATTGCTCCTATCACGAGAAATACCACATATGATATCAGCAGTTTATCTGCATGGGTCATTTTCATTATGGCCTTTAACATTTTTAATTTCTTCAATGTTTTTTCTCCCGATACTAATCTTATTTCCCGATCCTATGGTCATATGAAATCACAGGCAGCGGGAAGTCCGTATGCCGGCTTTGCATTTTTTACAGCATTGTTGACGGCTCTGCCCGTAACTTCCGAAACCAGCGCCGACAGAGGATCAAAGGCCGCCTTCTCTTCTCCTGTGGACATGACGAAGATCGTATCTCCGTCAGCTGTGGTATGGACCGGATCAATGGTTCTTGCATATCCGTTATGGGCGATGGATGCCAGTTTACAGGCCTGGTCCTTGTCAAGTTTCGCATTGGTCACAACGCACCCTATGGAGGTGTTCCCTGCAAATACATTTCTGGATCTTTCGATTTCCTGATACATTATTTTTTTTGTGCAGGAAAGACTTTTTCTGTCTTCGGATAAAATGCCGGCTATTATTTTTTTTGTATCATAATCAATTATATCTCCAAGAGAATTGACTGCCGTTACAACGCCGCACTTTATCTTTCCCAGCTGGACCGCATATATGCCGAGCCCGCTTTTCATCATTCTTTCGGTGCCCAGAAACTTGCCTACAGAGGCTCCTGTTCCGGCTCCTTCATTGCCCTGGGCAGGTTCTCCTTTTTCAGCGGCATTACAGGCCTCATATCCCATTTTCTTATCGGGTCTTTTCTTTGGGTCTCCCAAAATAAGGTCAAACAGGGATGCCCCGCATACTATCGGTACCACACCTATCCCCACATCAAAACCTATTTTCTTTTCTTCCAGATACTGCATGGCTCCATCACATGCAGCAAGGCCGAAGGCGCTGCCCCCCGAAAGCATAACACAGTGTATCTGCTTTACCGTATTTACCGGTTTGAGCAGCTCCGTTTCTCTGGATGCGGGAGCCCCGCCTCTGACATCGACCCCGGCAAAAGCCCCGGCCTCGCATATGATGGCAGTGCATCCGGTTCCGCCCTTAAGCGACTGTGCATTCCCGACTTTTATGCCCTTTATATCTGTTATTTTTATTTCTTTCATGGCTTTATTCTCTTTCTTATCATAACACCATCCGGACAGCGATTATAATGGCGATCACGACTCCTGTGACGGCTTCTCCTCCAAGAACTCCTGCTGCTATGACCTGTCCCATTCCTCTTTTTGACCATTCCGGTGCTGCTCTGTCAAGGATGAACCTAAGAGCCCCTCCCACAAAAGCAGTAGCAGATAAATAGAAGGGAAGATAAACACCAAGCCCCAAAGTCATTACCGGAAAATCAAGGCAGTAAAGCACCACTGCTATAGCCATTCCTATAAGGAATGCCGTCATATGGGATATCCCTCCTACCATCGCCGATACGGCAGCCGCCTGGGCTGCGGGGAAAACTTCGCTGCCGAACACTTCTCCTCCATATGCCTTAACGATTGCCAGCAGTACGATAACTGCAACAAATGCTCCTGTCAGAGAACCTATGCATTCGGCATACCATTGGGCTTTTGGATCCGACTTCAAGATATATCCGGCTTTGAGATCGTTCATTATATCACCAACCAGGCCGCATGCCACTGCCACTACTGCAGCCACAAAGAATGCAACTATCTCGCTTATTCCCCCCAGATCGCCCACTGATGAAGCGGCTTTTGCAACTATAAGAACGATTATCCCGAATATTTCCATGGGATTTATTCCGGACTGTCCCACACACTGGGCTGACATGGCAGTGGCCACCCAGACTCCCAGTATGGTGATCACTGATGCTATTATGCCCATATCAGCTATTACTGTAAACAGAAAAGCAAGTATCACCATTGCTATGGGAGCCCATCTCATTTTTACTATTGAATCGCCCAAAGTGTCTTTTTTGAACATGGTTCCGAATATCTCTTTTGATTTGGGCAATATTCCTTTTACTATTATGCCGATACCTGTTCCCACCATCAGACCTATCCCCAGGGAGGATTTTATGGCTGCTGCCGTTTGCATATCCCACCATCCGAAACTCTGTCCGCCGATCAGGATACCGAAATCTCCTATCAAAGCTCCCAGGAACCATACTCCTATGAAAACTGGTCCTATGATGTATCCTACGGAAATAAGCATGGGCGAAAGCCAGATCGCTCCGAATGACCCAAATGCCAGCATTTTCTGGCTCATGTTCACCGGCAGCATGGCCGGGATCACCAAAAACCAGTCTCTGAGAGCCGTAAATACTGCTGCCGCCCCCAGAGAGCCAAAAAGTACTCCTGCTTTTTTTCCTCCCCGGTCTCCTGTGATGAGGGCTTCCGCTGCTGCCTGTCCCATGGGATAAGGAAGCTCTTTTGTAACTATAAAATACTTTCTTATTAACGCTGTGAATATCAGGCCAAGCACGACACCTCCCAGTGTGATCACTATGAGGATGACCGCATTGATATCTTCTTCCGGGTCAATCATCCATATGCCGGGCAGTGTAAAAGCAAGTCCTCCGGCCACCATGGCTCCTGCTGACATGGCTGTATGGGTCACATTTATCTCATTGATATTGGTGCCCCCCAATGCTTTTAAAGCAAACATTGAAAGCAGTGCAACAAACATGATGGGCCACGGCAGGGAGCTGATCTTCAAGGCAACGAACATGGAACTCATTGTCAGTATTATGGCTCCGATCACTCCTATTATCATCCCTCTTGCCGTGAATTGCTCTTTGAATGAGCCGGCATGTTTAACTCCGTTCTGATCTTTTGACATTCTACCTCCTCGTGCAAAATGCACCCCCGGCATCAGGGTCCGGGGTCTTGAACAAGTAATACTTTTTGTTTTCAATGCTGAAAAACGATAAACATTTTTCTGCTTTGGTACTGAGCCATTATACAAAAAAAAACGCATATTTGCAATAAAACAGGTAAATTAAAAGCGGCCGTGAACAAACCCAGCCGCTGTCTTTTCTATTCCGGCTTGCCGTCAGACCGTCAATTCACGCCCTAGTTTCCTAAGGTGGGTGCTCTCGTCCGTGCTTCTGTCTTCCTCTCTTGGGAGGCCTGACATAGGCCCCGGATATACGGGCTCCCTGCGTTATAATGTAGGTTGAATTATACAGTCTTAACGTACAACCCAGAAAAATATTATCTTTTGTTTTAATAGATTATAACATACTTTTTTTATTGTTCCAAGTCAATGCTGCAGTTATGATAAACTTTTTGAACGTCATCATTGTTTTCAAGCACTTCGATCATTTTTTTGAGTTTCCCCAGTTCCTCTTCCGGCGGTGTGGCCTCTGTGGAAGGGAGATATTCGATATCGGCTTCAACAAATTCATATCCTGCGTCCTGCAGTGCCTGCTTTACCTTGGGAAAATCGTCCGGATCCGTAATTATCTCGAAACTGTCTTCATGGGTCTTCATGTCTTCCATGCCTGCTTCCAGAGCCGTTTCCATTATCATATCTTCGTCGGTATCATCGGTTTTTTCGATTATTATTAGACCATGTCTTGAAAACATATATGAAACACATCCAGGTGTCCCCAGATTGCCCCCGTATTTGTCAAAAGCACTTTTTACAAAAGATGTGGTCCTGTTCTTGTTGTCCGTAAGGACATCTACTATAACGGCCACCCCCGAAGCTCCGTATCCTTCAAAGCTTCCTGTCTCGTAGCTTACACCCTCAAGCTCGCCTGTGCCCCTTTTGACAGCCTTGTTTATATTGTCATTTGGCATGTTGATTGACCTGGCCATATCTATGGCATGTTTCAGGGCAAAATTATATTCGGGATCTCCTCCGTTCTTTGCCGCCACGGTTATGGCTCTGGAGTATTTGGTGAAAATCGCCGATCTTTTTGAGTCCTGCGCGGCTTTTCTGCCGGCTATGGTTCCGTGTCTTCCCATAAGACACCTCCTAACTGTATGTTTTACCGGAATATTATACAATGATATTTCATTATGTTCAACATTCCTCTTTTTTTTGAAGATTCTTGTAGGCCGTGGCCATCATAAGTTTTATCCTGTTAAGCTGATTTACATCGCTGGCTCCGGGATCATAATCTATTGCCGCGATATTGGCATAAGGATTTCTTTTTCTCAGGGCTTTCATCATTCCTTTGCCCGTAACATGATTGGGCAGACAGGCAAAGGGCTGAAGACATACGATATTCTCGACTCCGCTGTCAATTAGATCCACCATCTCTCCCGTAAGGAGCCAGCCTTCTCCGCACTGGTTCCCCAGGGAAATTATTTCCCGGGCTTTCCCGGCTATCTCTTCTATATGAAGGGGTTCTTCAAATCGTCTGCTTTCCGCAAGAGCTTTTCTGGCAGGTTTTCTTATTGATTCAATGAAGTTTATGGCCGTCTTGTTGACTATCATCTGTTTATATGAGCCGGAAAGCTGTTCATAATTGAACTGCTTGCTGTACATACCGTAAAGGAAAAAGTCTATCAGATCAAGGACCACCGCTTCGCCGCCTTCTTTTTCTATTACACCGACTATATCATTGTTGGCAGTGGGATGATATTTCACCAGTATCTCTCCCACAACGCCGACTTTCGGTTTTTTAAGATTTTCTTTTACGGGCAGTTCATCGAATTCTTTTACCATTTTTTTTATTATCATCCTGAACCTGACGATACTGCTGCTGGCTATGTTCCTTCTGGCTATCCTGGACCACTTTTCGAAAAGGGCATTGGCAGATCCGGGGTATAGCTCATAAGGCCTTACGGCATAAAGCATGCGCATGAAAAGATCTCCGTAGATGAATCCCATCAAACCTCTTTTTGCCAGACCCAGAGAAACTCTGAATCCCGGATTTTTTTCAAGACCTGCCATATTCACCGAGATGACCGGTATCTGCTCCATGCCCAGATCCTTCAGGGCTTTTCGAAGAAGTGCCACATAATTGCTGGCACGACAGCCTCCTCCTGTCTGGGACATGAATATGGCAGTTTTATCAAGATCCAGTTCTCCCTGTTTCAGATAAGATATTATCTGTCCCAAGGAAACTATCGTTGGATAACAGGCATCATTATTTATATACTTAAGGCCTTCATCCACTGCCTGCGTACTTACGGGCGGCAGCAGCTTAGCCTTATAGCCTTCTTTATTCAGGGCTGTTTCAAGAAACTGAAAATGGATGGGCGACATTTGTGGTATCAGAATAGTATAATCCTTTTTCATATTTTTTGTAAAAAACCTTCTATGATAGGGTTCATGGCTTTTCTTATGGACCACATTATTCTTTTCTCTTTCTTCCATGGCAGCCTTAAGGGATCGTATCCTTATTTTGGCCGCTCCCAGATTGCTGCCTTCATCTATTTTAAGAACAGTATAAAGCTTATTGTTCCTCTGTGTCAGTTCCTCCACCTGGTCGGTGGTGACCGCATCAAGTCCGCATCCAAAAGAATTGAGCTGGACCACTTCAACATCATCTGTGGTCCCTGCAAAATCAGCAGCCTTATAAAGACGGGAATGATATACCCACTGATCAAGGACCCGCAAAGGTCTTTCCAGTCGGCCAAGATGCGCTACGGAATCCTCAGTCAGAACCACCATATCAAAGGATCTTATCAGTGAATTTATTCCGTGGTTTATTTCGGGATCCAGGTGATAGGGTCTTCCTGCCAGGATGATGGCCTTTTTCTTGTGTTGTCTTGCATATCGAAGTGCGTATTCTCCCTGTTTTTTTATGTCATCATGAAAATGTTTGTCTTCTTTTCTGGCGGAACTTACTGCCGAATCTATCTCCATCCTGCCGATCCGAAGATGCCTGAAAACGTTATGAAGAGCCCTTGCAAGTCTTGTATCATTGTCGTAGGGAAGGAAAGGATGTAAAAATTTTACTCCCCCTTCCGCCAAGACATCATCCATATTTTTTGCTATTACTTCCGGATAGGTCGCTACAATAGGACAGTTGTAATGATTCGGAGCTGTTTTGTCTTCCATTCTTTCGTGGTTGATGCTTGGATAAAATATGGTATTTATGCCCTGATCCACCAGCCATTTTATATGTCCGTGAACGAGTTTTGCCGGATAGCAGGCTGTATCCGAGGATATGGTCTCCATGCCCGCTTCGTAAATAGTCTTGCTTGAAGGTGGAGAAAGCACCACTCTGAAGCCCAGCTTTGTGAAAAATGTGAACCAGAAAGGATAGTTTTCATACATGTTAAGTACACGGGGGATCCCTATTGTCCCCCGGGCAGAACCTTCTTTCGTAAGAGGCTCATATGCGAACAGCCTCTTGGCTTTATAATCGTACATATCCGGGAGATCACTTTCCCTGCCGGTTTTTCCTTCTCCCTTTTCGCAGCGATTCCCCGTTATGAATTTTGACCCGTCATTGAATTTGTTTATGGTCAGAAGGCAGCGGTTCTCGCAACCGTTGCATCTGGCATGGGAACTTTTTACTGAAAAAGAATCCATTTCCTCAAGGCTTATTATGGAAGATTCTGTTTCCGGCACATAGCTTTCCCTGGCGATCAAAGCCGCGCCGTAAGCGCCCATTATACCCGCTATATCGGGTCTGACCACATTTTTGCCGATTATATTTTCTATACTTCTTAAGACTGCATCATTAAGGAAAGTCCCTCCCTGGACTACTACTTTTTCTCCCGTATCTTCTGAGTTCCTCAGTTTTATAACTTTATAGAGGGCATTTTTTATGACAGAATAAGAAAGCCCCGCAGAAATATCTCCGATGGTCGCGCCTTCTTTTTGAGCCTGTTTGACCTTGGAATTCATAAAAACAGTACATCGTGTCCCCAGATCCACCGGCGATCTGGCAAAAAGCGCTTCCTGGGCAAATGCCTTGCTGTCCATATTCACGGATTTTGCATAGGTCTCGATAAAGGATCCGCATCCCGATGAGCAGGCTTCGTTTAACATGATGTTATATATGGCCCCGTCTTTTATCTTCATGCATTTCATGTCCTGACCACCGATATCAAGGATGAAATCAACTCCGGGAAGAAATTCTTCAGCTCCCTTGTAATGGGCCATGGTCTCTATCTCTCCCAGATCTGCCTTGAATGCGGCTTTGATAAGACCTTCCCCGTATCCGGTAACTGTGGTATTTGCTATGAAAGCCCCTTCGGGAAGCTGCATATAAAGCTGTCTTAACATGGTCATGGTGGCTTCTATGGGTTTTCCTTCATTGCTTCGGTAAAAAGAGAACAACAGATTCTTTTCATCATCTATAAGAGCCGCTTTTGTTGTTGTGGAACCGGCATCGATCCCAAGAAAAAGCTTCCCCCTTGCTTTTTTTATTTCTCTTCTCTTTATTCTGTCAGCATCATGCCTCTGTCTGAAAAACTCATAATCCCCATGGTTTTCAAAAAGGGGCCTTATATGTTTTGTTTCGGACATCATGTCAGGGTCCATATTTTTTACGGTCTTTACCAAATCTTTTATCTTTATGCTTTCATTTTTTTCTGCCAGCATGGCGGCACCTATGGCCACAAAATATTTTGATTCATCGGGAAAAATGACCTGATCTTCACCAAGCTCCAGGGTTTCGATAAATCTTTTTCGTAGTTCCGAAAGAAATGAAAGGGGACCTCCCAGAAACGCCACATTCCCTTTGATGGTCCTGCCGCATGCCAGTCCGCTGATGGTCTGGTTGACCACAGCCTGAAAAATCGAAGCGGATATGTCTTCTATGTCTGCTCCTTCATTTATTAGAGGTTGTATATCTGTTTTGGCAAATACGCCGCACCTGGCAGCTATGGGATATATAAGTCTGTGCTTTTTTGCCGCCTCATTAAGGCCATTGGCATCCGTATTAAGAAGGACAGCCATCTGGTCTATGAATGCACCGGTACCGCCGGCGCAGGTGCCGTTCATACGCTGCTCGATGGTCTGGCCGTAAAAGGTTATTTTTGCATCTTCCCCACCCAGTTCGATGGCCACATCAGTACGGGGGATCAACGATTCCACTGCCTTGCTGCATGAAATCACTTCCTGTTCAAAATATATATCAAGAAGTTTTGATAACGAAAGACCCCCGGACCCCGTGATGGAAGCTTTTACACTTTCTTCTCCATACTCTTTTTCAAGGTCAGTCATAAGTTCAGATACTTTTTCAAGAACATTGGACATATGTCTTTCGTATCTGCTGTATATTATTTTGTCATCATCATCCAGAAGGATCAGTTTTACTGTCGTGGACCCAACATCGATACCAAGTCTCATCATTTCCCCTTGTCTTAAAACCGGACATCTCTTCAGTCGGTTTTTGGATCATTTTCTTCCCGTTCTACGGGCATCAGTATGCTGATTTCTTTTTTGTACAGTCTTCTCATCATAATTACAAGAAACAGGACCCCCAGAGTTTCTGCCATGGGAAAAGCCCACCATACACCGGTGATGCCCCACATCTTCGAGAGTACGATAGCCAGAGGAAGTATCCCCGCCAGCTGTCTTATCAGAGAGGCGGCAAGACTAATGAATCCATGGCCTGTAGCCTGAAAGAATCCTGATGTAATTATACCAAATGCCGCAGGCAAAAAGCAAATACTGATAATACGCATGGCAGGTATTCCTATGGCATACATGTTTTCCCCGGCATCAAAAAAAGAAAGCAGTGTTTTGGGCATTATCATAAAAAGTGCACATCCGGCCGCCATTATTATCGCCGCTGCAAAAAGCGCCATTTTGTATGTCTGCATAAGTCTCTTTTTGTTGCCCGCCCCATAATTATATCCTATTACCGGTGTCGTTCCCTGATTTATTCCTATTACAGGCATGAATATAAAGGACTGGAGTCTTCCGTATACCCCCATAACAGCCACAGCTGTCCCCGAAAATCCCGCCAGTATTATGTTGATGCCGAATTGAAGGAATGACATTATGGACTGCATCATTATTGCCGGAAATCCAACAGCATATATTTCCCGTATAGTTATTTTGTCATGGGGGAATCCGTATATCCTGACTTTTACCTGGTGATTTTTACGGAAAAGAATATACATTCCCAGGGAAAAACTCAGTGCCTGGGATATGACCGTTGCCACAGCCGCACCTGTCACTCCCATTGTTGGAGCCCCAAAAAGCCCGAAAATAAGGATGGGGTCCAGGGCTATATTGACGCAGGCTCCCATAAGGCTGCATATCATGGGAAGTACCATGTTTCCCGTGGCCTGGAGTATTTTTTCTGCTGTCATCTGCACAAAAATAAATAAGGAAAAAATCATAACGATACGCAAATATGAAGCCCCGTTTTGAAGGATGTATGGATCACTGGTAAAGGCCTTCATAAAGGCATCCGCAAATAAAGCAGCCGCCACGGCAAAAACTATCCAACTGTATATCGCAAGCCTTATCCCATGGGAAGCAGCCTTATCGGCATCCACAAACCTTCTTGCCCCCAATCTTCTCGCGATAAGGGAGTTCACACCTATGGCGGTTCCCACTCCTACGGCAATAATAAGCATCTGAGCGGGGAAAATGAGTGTCACTGCAGTCAAAGCCTTTTCGCTGACCCTGGCAACAAAAATACTGTCCACCACATTGTATGTTGCCTGTACCAGCATAGAGAGAATGGCCGGCCAGGACATGGTAACTATAAGCCTTCCTACCGGCATCACTCCCATTTTATTTTCTTTTTCGCTTCTGCGGTCCATCCATTCCTCCGTTTTTTCGCTTTTTGCTTTATGCTTATTTTTTTATTATGTTTATTTGTTTTAAACAACTAAAAAACGCCTTTGCAGAACCATAATTATACTACTTATGCCACTGTGGTCAAGCCAAAGGCGTTTATAGGATAAATTTTTCTGTCTTAAAACTTTTGACTACATTTCCATTTCCGTTATAGTGTATCCGTCCGGCACTTCAAAAATGCTGTCATCCACATCGCCGTCAATGGCATTGTATTTGATAATCGTCTCTTCACCATCTGAAGTTTGTGAAATCATATAAACCAGTTTATCGCCGTCGAAACAGTATATGACACTGTTTTCACCTGTTGTGTATTTTTCTGAATAATATGTTTTGCCGTCAACTTCCTTCTCGCCCTTTTCAAAATCCGCATCATCCGTATATTCTTCGTAGGACTCAAGAACGGTGTCTGTCTCAAGAGTCTCTTGTGTGTCTTCGTCGACTTTTGTTTTTATTCCTGTCTTGGTGTCGGGTGTAAGGGTATACATATATCCGTCTGTGTATATTGTTATTGATTTGCCCAGTCCTTCAATGTCCATTTCTGTATAGATCTTGCCGTCTTTCATATAAGTATCAGTGACCGTTGTTTTCCCGTCAATTTCCATTTCATAATTCATGTGAATGCCGGAGTCCTTACCTATTCCTCCAAAAACGCCTGTGAGCCTTGACTTGGAACCGCCGTCACCTTCGCCGTCTCCTTCAGAGCCTCCGCCACATGATGCAAAAGCAAATGCCATAACAAGCACCAGCATAACAGTAAGCAGTTTTTTCATATTATACCTCCCAATATTAATAATAAATGCATGCCGCTCAACAATCATTTGAGAGAATATTTCTCTCTTTGTGTCTTTTTTAGTATAGTCTTTTTCTTTGTTTTTTTCAATATGTTTTGCTGAAACGGGAACAAACAATGCCCCCGAAAAAAGTTTTTTGGTCTTTTGTCGGGGGCGAGCTTTTCTTTTATTTATAAGGTTTTTGTTTCTTGTGTGATCCTTAAAAAATCAAAGCTTTAGTCTTTTTTGAAACGTTTTTTTATTTTATCTACAGAATTGCCTTCATCCTTGAGGGCCTCTGTAAGTTGCTGTTGTGTACAGCATAACTTGCCACACCAGTAATTGATCTCTCCGGGATCCTTCGCATTGATCGTTGTACAACCGCTATAATCCTTCTTCTTTTTGTCCTTTTCCATAAAATCACCTCCAAAAATCTCAAGCATTTGATTTTTCTTATATCATCATTTAATGATGTTCTTATATAATAACAGAAAATTCTAAAAAAATCAATCTATTAGCTGGCATGGCTATGCAAAAGGCGCCTTTTGTTTTTGATTATAATAGTTTTGGGCAAGTCTATAAGCCGGGTTCTGTATTTGACGATCATCTATCTAGGCATAGCATTGCTGCCATGCTCATGCGACCTACCTCCCGGGGACTGACGGGCCGCCAGCCATGATCCCTGCTTGGTCTTGCTCCGGGTGGGGTTTACACGGCCGTTCTGTCTCCAGAACGCCGGTGAGCTCTTACCTCACCATTTCACCCTTGCCACGGCATTACCCGTTTCGGCGGTGTGTTTCTGTTGCACTTTCCCTACAGTTACCTGCGCCGGACGTTATCCGGCACCCTTGCCCTTTGGAGCCCGGACTTTCCTCATGCAAAGCATGCGACCGTCTGACTTACCCAAAACCTGTTTATTCTATTTTTTTCCTTGCCTGTGATTCCTGAACAGCATAAATGAATTTTCTTATTTCTATAAAGACGAAAAAAGAAAAACCTATGCAGACTACAAGGGTCATAACGATCGTTATGATTTTTTCACTTCCTGTGGCATCGCTTCTGAATGCAAATGCCATGGCTGCCACAACCACAATTACCGACAGAAGCAATTTTATCAAAAAAGAAATTATAAATCCTTTTTCATTTTCGTATTGGTCCATTTTTTTACCTTCCTTCAAATGTTTTTATGTCACTGATTTTATATTATAGCATAAAAGGGTCTGTATCAACAGTGCTTTCAATTATCTCAAGTCCTTTTCCGGTCTTTTCTTCCAGTTGTTTTGCAAAATTCTCGGCAAATATATGTTCTGTGCCGTAATGGCCGGCATCGATCAGGGATATGCCCTCTGCTTTAGCTTTCTGTGCTTCATGCAGTTTCACATCTCCTGTTATGAAAAGATCGCATCCTTCACCTATGGCATAATCAAGAGAACCTCCTCCTGCTCCTGTACACAGGCCGATTTTTTTGATCATGCGCTTCCCATTTACCATTCTTATCTGCCCTTCTGTAAGCCCAAGGGCATTTGTTATATGCTTTACTGTCTCCCGGGGAGTCATTTGTCTTATCAGTTCCCCCGTTATTATACAAGGCAGTTCCGCAGGCTCTTTTGACCCTTCTCTCAAGCCTTCTATTTCCGGTGTTTTCAGGTTTTCCATTCTCAGCAGTTTTGCCATGTAAAAATTGTTGCCTTCTCCGGCATTGTCAAAACTCAAATGAGCCGAATATACACATATATTACTTTTTATCAGCCGGCAGGCATATCTTCCTGTGATATCATTTGTGTCTATTTTTTTTATGCTTTGAAAAATAAGGGGATGATGGGTTATGATCATACCGGCTTTTTTGCTTTCTGCTTCTTTTATAACTTCTTCAGTTATCTCAAGACAAATAAGTACCCTCTCTATCTCTTCCCGGCCCGTGTATATCTGTACCCCGCTGTTATCCCACAAAGGTGCCAGATCTGCCGGAGCGATCTCTTCGATGGTTTCTATTAGTTTGCCGTATTTCACTTATCTTCCCTCCTTAAGAGAAATGCTTCTTAAATATTCTATTCCTGCCTTTATTTTTTCTTTTTCATCCGCACTTTTGCTTTTTTCTATATTTTTGAGTATGCTTTCTTCTTTTGTTATAGCTATTTTGAGAAATTCTGACGCCAACTCGTTTTTTTTCTCAAATACCCAGGGCGGCATTTCCCATCTTATATCATCAGGTGAAATATCTTTGAATTCCTTGGATGACTGCTTATTGTAAATACTGCCGGCAGTATGGTGTCCTTCCTTTTTTTTTGAGGGGATCGCTTCTATTATCTGGCATATATACTTCCCTTCCCTGGCCAGGTATTCACCGGATATATAAAAACCGTTGCGGCAAAGCCAGCAGCGCAGTTTACCCGCATTGTTCCTGGGCTGCAACAACAGTTTTTTGAAAGTTTTTGTTTTATCCGGATCTTTTTCGAGGATTTTTTGTATTAAGATGCCCCCCATTCCGGCTATAACTATAACATCCACTTCTCCCTGCTCTATGACCGAAAGACCGTAGCCGGTACGAAAAATCAACTGATTTCCGAACTGCAGGGCCCCGGAATTTGCCTTTGCTTTTTGCAGGGATTTTTCACTGACATCTGTAAGTATGATTTTGGGAGATATTTCTTTTTCCCATAGGAAAAGGGGTAAAAAACCATGATCAGTTCCTATATCCGCAACGGTTTCTCCCGGAGATATATTTAAGGCGATAGCCTTCAGTCTGTCATTTAACTTCTGCATTGTTTTTCTCCGAAAAGGATATTCTGAACATAATAAACATGTCTACTCAAGATAGTCCTTCAGTTTTTTGCTGCGACTGGGATGTCTTAGTTTTCTGAGGGCTTTTGCTTCTATCTGTCTTATCCTCTCTCTGGTGACATCAAATCTCTTTCCTACTTCTTCAAGGGTCCTGGCTCTGCCGTCCTCAAGCCCGAAACGCAATTTCAAAACTTTTTGTTCCCTTTCGGTAAGGGTGTCAAGTACTTCTACCAACTGTTCCTTCAACATGGAAAATGCGGCTGCATCTGCGGGAGCCGGCACATCCTCGTCCGGTATAAAATCTCCCAGATGGCTGTCCTCTTCTTCGCCTATGGGGGTTTCAAGGGAAACCGGTTCCTGGGCTATCTTCAGTATTTCTCTTACCTTGTCCTCGGAAATATCCATTTCTTTTGCTATCTCTTCCGGCAAGGGTTCTCTTCCGTATTCCTGCAGAAGCTGTCTTGATACTCTCATCAGTTTGTTTATGGTCTCCACCATGTGGACCGGTATCCTTATGGTCCTGGCCTGATCAGCTATTGATCTTGTTATGGCCTGTCTTATCCACCATGTGGCATATGTGCTGAATTTATAGCCTTTTCGCCAGTCGAATTTATCCACTGCTTTTATGAGCCCCAAATTGCCTTCTTGTATAAGGTCAAGGAACAGCATGCCTCTGCCCACATATCTTTTGGCTATACTTACAACAAGCCTCAGATTTGCCTCACAAAGTTTCTGTTTTGCTGCCTCTTCTCCTGCTTCCATTCTTTTTGCCAGATCGATCTCTTCATCTGCACTTAATAGCGGTACCTTTCCTATTTCTTTTAGGTACATCCTTACAGGATCATCCACTGCCACCGTTTTCGGGATCGTCTTTTCGAGGCTGATTTCTTTTTCACCGTCTTCTTTTTCTGAATCGGGCACCACTTCTTCTTCTATTTCAGCCTCTATGTCTTTCAGCTCGAATTCTTCGGGCACTTCTTCCGAAACCACCTCGATGCCCTTGCTCATGAGTGCCTCATATATTTCTTCCATCTGATCTTTATCAAGCTCAGTATTCTCAAGATAATGACCTATTTCAGCATAAGAAAGTTTCTTGCCCTTTGCCTTGCTGGCCAGTTCGCTTACATATTCCTTCTTTTTTTCGTTGCCTTCATCACCGTATATCACTTCATTTGCCCCCATTTCTGTTTTTTTTCTGTATTTCCATAAGCTCTTCTGTGAGCTTTTTGATTTCTTCACTGTTTTCTTCTTCGTTGGCCATTGAGATCATCATTATAAGTTCTTTTTCTCTTTTTTTGTTTGCGGCTTCATGGTATGCTCTTATGCATTCCTTTAAGACTTCTTCTTCTTTGCCGGCAAGTATTATGTTTTCCTGTATGTCTTTCAGTACATCCGCATCTTCCGGCTCCAGCATTCCCGAAAGTTTTTCAGGTCCGGGTTTTTCGTCTTTTTTTGACAAACTGCTTATGGCTTCAAATATATTTTTACCCGCGACACTTTGAAACATATCACTGTAATCAATAAGATCATTTATAAATGACTCGTCTTCCAGCATCAGCTTTATGGCATTTTTCTCAAGACGGCTCACGGGTGCTTTGCCTTTAGTTTTGTTTTCCCTGTCCTCGCCCGGCTGGAGGTTTTCTTCT
This sequence comes from Firmicutes bacterium UBA1422, assembly GCA_002304835.1. Lineage (GTDB taxonomy): Bacteria > Bacillota > Clostridia > Peptostreptococcales > Anaerovoracaceae > UBA1422. Next base: position 21,266 of record DBPK01000001.1, on the reverse strand, counting down.
TTTTTGTTTTCTTTGCCGATATCCATCTCGGCCCTTATGGCTCCTTCAGATATACCGGTTTCTGCCGCAAGTTTCTTTATGTATATGTCCGCTTCCACAGGGCTCAGTGTTTTGAGGATCTCAACTGCTTTTTTAAGAAAATCCACACGCCCCTCGGTTGTTTTCATGTTGACTTCTTTTTTTATTTCAGCGATCTTGTAATCCGCATAAGGAAGAGCTTCCTTCATGATTTTTATAAATGCGGATCTTCCCTTTGCTTTTATGAAATCATCCGGATCTTTTGCCTCCTGCATATTTGGTATCTTGACTTTGAACTCTTCCCTATGGAGTATATCCATACCGCGGAAGGCGGCCTTTCTGCCCGCCTCATCCGAGTCATAGGAAAGTACCACATTAGACACATAACGTTTCAGAAGTTTTGCCTGGTTTTCGGTAAGAGCCGTTCCTAAAGATGCGGCCACATTGCATATGCCTCTCTGATAAAGAGATATGACATCCATGTATCCTTCAACCAAAACGGCATAGCCTGTTTTGGTCATTTCACTTCGTGTTACAGAAAGTCCGTAGAGATTGTTTTTTTTGAGGAAGACCGAAGATTCCTTGGAGTTAAGATACTTTGGCATATCTTCACCTATTGTTCTTCCGCCAAAACCTATTACTTTCCCCCGTGTGTTTATTATGGGGAAAATCACGCGGTTTCTGAACTTATCAAAATATTTTCCTTTTGAACTTGAAATCAATCCCAGATCTATAAGTTTTTCTTCGGGGAAACCTTTTTCTTTTAGATGTTTATACAAACTGTCCCATTCCGTGTCCGCATATCCGATACCGAATTTCTTGAGCACATCATCATTTATGCCTCTTTTCTTCATGTATTCATATGCGGGAGAATCCGTTTTATGAAATGCCCTGAAAAAAAAAGTGGCTGCTTCTTTGTTTATTGAATATAATTCATCTTTGTTTTTTGCTCCGGCATAGCTGCTTTCGATGGTCATACCGCATGAATCGGCCAGCTTCTGAAGGGCTTCGGGAAAATCCAGATTATAATACTTCTGAACGAACTCTATAACATCACCTGTTGCCCCGCATCCAAAACAGGTGTATATCTGCTTTTCTTCCGAAACAACAAAAGAAGGTGTCTTTTCTTTGTGGAAGGGGCAAAGGCCTTTGTAGTTGCTGCCTGCTTTTTTCAGCTGGACAACTCCGCCTATTATGTCCACAATATTACACCTGCTTTTTATTTCATCAACTGTATTTTCTCTTATTGCACCGTCCACCTTTTTCTCCCGGGTAAATTGTCTATATTTACACATACGACAGCGACGGTTATATTACTTTAATTTTTTTTCAGTTTTTCATATGCTTTTATGGCATACCTGTCGGTCATTCCTGCGATCATATCTTTGGCATTTTCGTTCTTTCCGTAATGATCATAAAGAGTTTTTATTATCAGCTCCACATCTTCATTGTTTTCATTCCTTTTTACACTGCTGTTAAGATAAACGCTGACGAACATAAAATCTCTTAGCTCGTTCATATGCGTAAGAACATCGCTGCTCATGGATATGATTTCTTTGTCAAAACTGCTTCTGATCATATCGCTTACCATGGTGTTTATCCTGGTTCTGTGGTCCTTTCCCAGATGCTTTATGCAGTCTTTCGGCAATTCTTCCTGTTTGATTATGCCACTTCTTATGGCATCATCTATATCATGGTTTATATATGCTATCCTGTCGCTGGTTTTTACTACCTGCCCCTCCAAAGTGAAAGGAACAGTTGATCCCGTATGGTTCAATATGCCGTCTCTTACCTCTGCAGTAAGATTAAGCCCTCCTTTTTTTGGATCCCCTTCCAGCACATCAACTACTCTGAGGCTCTGTATATTATGACGAAAACCTCCTTCGTGGATATCATTCAGGGCTTTTTCTCCTATATGTCCGAAGGGGGTATGCCCCAGGTCGTGACCCATGGCAATGGCTTCTGCCAGATCCTCATTGAGCCCGATACCTCTGCATATGGTCCTTGCGATCTGTGAAACTTCGATGGTGTGGGTAAGTCTGGTCCTGTAATGATCACCTTCCGGTGCAAGAAAGACCTGTGTTTTATGCATAAGTCTTCTGAAGGCTTTGGAATGTATTATCCTGTCCCTGTCCCTTTGAAAATCTGTCCTTATGTCACATTTTTCTTCGGGATAGGTCCGCCCTTTTGTTTCTGTTGCTTTTGAAGCATATGGAGAGAGTATTTCATATTCTCTTTTTTCTATTTCTTCTCTTCCTATCATTCTTTTACACCATATATCCTATGAGCCAGCATGCACATCCTCCCAGTATCATTGCCACCGGCAACGTGAGTATCCATGCCACTGCTATGTTCTGGGCTATGCCCCACTTGACTGAAGTTACCCTTTTGGCACTGCCGACTCCCATTATGGATGTTGTTATGACCTGAGTCGTACTGACAGGAGCTCCGAAAAAAGTCATGCTTTCGATGACTATGGCCGAAGTGGTCTGTGCTGCGAATCCGCTGGAAGGTTCCAGTTTTGTTACGCTGCCTCCCATGGTTTTCATTATTTTCCATCCTCCCAGAGATGTGCCCAGAGCCATAGTTATTGCACATGTAAATTTGACCCAAAGGGGAACTCCGGTTGATTCATCCAGTATGCCCCCTGTAATAAGCGCCAGCGTTATTATTCCCATGGTTTTTTGAGCATCGTTGTTGCCATGGGAAAATGCCACGAATGCCGAGGAAAATATTTGAAGCTTTAGGAAAACCTTGTTCACTTTTCTCTGTGACCACTTAATGAATATTTTGAATATGCTTTTCATAAAAAGAAAGCCGATAAGAAATCCCATAATAGGTGATGTGAAAAGTGGTACGACTACTTTTTCGAATACTCCGCTCCATATGATGTTCTCGGTTCCTGCGGTATATACGATGGATGCTCCGATCAAACCTCCGATAAGAGCATGGGACGAACTGCTGGGTATCCCTCTCCACCAGGTGAAAAGGTTCCAAATTATGGCTCCAATGAGAGCCGCCATTATAACATACATTTCAAGGCATATGTTCACGATGCCCTGAGATATGGTCATAGCCACCTTTTCACTTACAAGTGCCCCGACAAAGTTCATGCATGCCGCCAGAAGAATGGCACGTTTTGGTGTAAGAGCTTTTGTATATACGGATGTAGCTATGGCATTTGCAGTATCGTGGAATCCGTTTATGAATTCAAAAATATAAGCAAAAATAATTACAAAAATCAAAACTGTCGAAAACATTTATTTCCCCTTCTCCGGCTCATGATATCAGTCCGACAAAACATATTGATGCTGGCAAGAACCAGTCTCCCGGGTCTTTTTTCCATTTTATGCATATTTCATTACTACTCCTTCAAGGATATTGGCCACGTTTTCACAACAATCGATGCTTTCTTCTATCTGCTCATAAAGATGTTTCCATTTTATGAGCTCAATGGGATCTTTCTCTTCACGGAAAAGAGTAGAAAGGGCTTTTCTGTAAACAACATCCCCTTCGTTTTCTATCCGATTGACCTCTATTATCTGTTCCATTACTATTGAATTCTTTTTGAGTTCTGCCAGGTGCCTGAACATGGTTTCCAGTTCTCTTATACTCTGCAGAGTCATATCAGCCAGCACCACTGCTTCCGGTTTTATGGTCTTTACTTCAAAGACCTGGAATCTGTTGGAGACTTCTTCCATACAGTCAACAATGCTATCCATCTCTCTGGTTATTGCATATATGTCTTCTCTGTCAAAGGGAGTAATAAATGATTCATGAAGGCTTTTTAATATTTTATGAGTCTCCATATCGCATTCGGTTTCCAGGACTTTCATGTTAGCGACTTTCTCATCAACATTCTCATAGTTGTGGACCAGATCTTGAAAAGCTTCACCGGCTGTTATTATTTTGCCCGCAAAATCCACGAACATTTGATAAAATATATCTTCTTTTTTCTTTATTCCAATCATTTTTTACCTCACTTCTTTATTCCTGTATGTCCGAATCCGCCTCCGGATCTTTCTGTTTCACTTAGTTCGTCTGACTCCTGCCATTCTATCCTCTGGTATTTTGATATTACCATCTGGGCGATCCGATCTCCGTCTTCTATGATTATTTTTTCACTTCCCATATTGATAAGAGGTATTTTTATTTCTCCTCTGTAATCGCTGTCAATGGTGCCTACTCCGTTTACCATTCCGAGACCTTTTTTTATGGCCAGTCCACTGCGAGCCCTGAGCTGCGCTTCATATCCCGCGGGCAACTCGATGAATATTCCCGTGGGCACCAGCATCCTCCCTCCTGGAATTATAACAAGGGGAGCTTTTGTATATGCACAAAGATCCATTCCGGCAGAGCCTTCTGTTTTATATTCGGGAAGTCTTCCGGATATGCTTTTTATTTTTACTTTCAATTGATCCTCCATGACTTTATGCCTGTACCATTTTCTTGAGGGATACCCTTTTGTTGGTTATTGCAGCTGCGCTGTATTTTGCGGGATCGCTTATTATTTTTGATACTTTTTTTATGTCATCGGCAGTAACTGCATCGATGCTGTCAAGAACTTCCTTTGGTTCGTACACTCTGCCTATCAGCGTTAAATTCCTGCCCATGGATATCATCCTGCCGTTTACATTTTCCTGACCGAAAATATATGCGCTTTTCAACTGTTCTTTTGCTTTTTTCAGTTCCTCTTCCAGTACTCCTTTTTTACTTATGGTCTCTATTTCCTGTTTTATGGCGCAGATAGTATCATATATCTTATCTGTTGCCACCCCCGCATATATATTGAAATAACCGTCCCCGGAAAAAGAGCTGTTCATGGAGTATACCGAATATGCAAGTCCTTTTTCTTCTCTTATTTTCTGGAAAAGGCGCGAACTCATGCTGCCGCCGAAAATATTATTAAGACATGAAAAAGCATAGTATCTTTCATCGGTCAGGCTGATGCTTCTTGTGCCAAGACATATATGCGCCTGCTGGATATCCTTTTGTTTTACTCTGAAGTACGGAATGTACCGCTGCCTGGGATATGTTTTTTTCTTTTTTGTCTTTTTCAGGGATTCCATTATTCCCTGTATCTTTTCACATATCATATCACTGTCAAAACTTCCGGAAACCGATATCACTATGCTGTCTCTTGTATATTCATTTTCTATGTATTCTTTGATCATATGGCGGGATATGCCCCTTACCGATGACGGAGTCCCAATAACAGATCTGCCCAGGGGATGATCTTTGAAGATCTGTTCGCATATCATATCATGAACATCGTCATCGGGTGTATCCCTTATCATTTTTATTTCTTCGTATATAACGCTTTTTTCTTTTTTCATCTCTCCTTTGTCAAAGCATGAGCAAAGAAACATGTCAGTCAGCACATCAAGAGATCTGTCAATATTTTCTTCCAGGGTCTTTATGTAATAACAGGTAGCCTCTTTGCCTGTAAAAGCGTTTATCTGGGCGCCTATCTCATCCACATCCTCTGCGATTTTTTTGGCGCTTCTTTTTTCTGTTCCCTTGAACATCATGTGTTCAATAAAATGGGAGATACCTGAATTCTTCGCCGTTTCATCTGTTGCTCCGGCTTTGACCCAGATACCCATTGAAACGGATCTTACATGCGGTATTTTTTCCATGACCACGTTTATGCCGCAATCAAGTTGTCTTCTTTCGATCATTTCTTCACCTTTAATAAAATATCCTTAAATATTGTAACACATTTGATAATGGTTTTATATATGCAATTCATTATATTTTCATATGTCAAAGCCGTCATCGGACGGGAAAATATCCACAAAACAATGACCGTTCCCACCAGGGCAGCAGCCACCTCAATAAAGTCATTAAATGCCAGATAACCAAACTTTTCATACAGGTATCTCACCGGTATATGAAGAAGATATATATAAAGAGTATACTTTCCCACAGAAGTAAATCTGTATTTCCTGTCAGGGATAAACCTGATAAGTACAAAGAGCCATGCCGAGGAAACCAACCCTATCATAAGTCTTACTGCTGTCCCCTCCAAGATGTCCATTCCAAAAACTTCATTGTATTCTTTCAGATACCATATGGTCGAAGGAAAAACTCTGTAATATGAGATCAGGAAGGTGAACAGCAAAAGCATTGACAGTATTGATGCGGCCAAAACAAAAGGAGTCTTTTTGATTTTTTCTATATATTCCCATTTGAAGCAAAAGCCTGCCGCATAAAAGATAAGAAAAGAAACGATTCTGCCAAGAGCCAGTTCCTTCCCCAGAAAAGGAATAGATCCGGCCACAAAAAACAGGACTGCCGAGACAGGCAGGAGCCCTCTTATCCTTGAAAGGTCCTTGATGGCCAGCCTGTATACGAACATGGCCAGAAGGAACCATAAGGCCACCGAAGGGATCATAAGATTCAATCTGGCATTGCCGAAAAGTGCGTATCTCATGAGAAACATAAGGGGCATGAACAAAAAATAGGGAAGCAGAAATGTCTTTACTGCAGTATTCCTGCATTTCTCCACATCTTTCGAGAAATATCCGGAGACAAAGAACCATCCCTGCATTATAAAGGAAAAGGCAAGGATATAAATGAATCCGCCCGCTGAATCTCTTTGAAAGTCTCCGCTCATTCTTATGAAATGAGCAAAAACCGTCATAAATATCAAAAGTACTTTTAAATTATCAAAAAAAGAGTTTCTTTCCATAACAGTTTAAATATCCATATTTTCACTGTATGCCATTATAATTCTTGTTGCATTTATGCGAAATGCCTCTAGGGGCTGCTCTTTTGCCCGTTCTTCTCTCCAGAAATGTTTTGTATATTCCTTAAGCATCTCCTCTGCAGGAAGCCCTCTTTCACGAAGACTTTTTATGAACATTTCCTCATGTTCCATAGCTTTTTCATAAAGATCCCAGTACTCTTGGTTATAATAGTCGGGTATTATTCCGTAATGGGGAGATACTATGCGTTTTGCCTTGTATTTCCTGCATTTTTCAAGAGATTTTTTTGAGTCCCTGCAGTTTTTAAGCACAGCTGCATGTATCACTCCGGGGCTTTCGAGAACGCCGGTGCTTTCACTGGCAAACATAATTCCGGCGGGCTCTGCTACAAAACTCAACGAACAGTCCGTATGGCCCTTTGTCTCAAGGACTGTTATATATTCCTTCCCCAGGCTTATGCGATCCCCTTCTTCTACCGTTTTATCTACACGGAGTCCTTCAGTTATTATTTTTTCGGGCTCTCCCCGGTCATAATATCTTTGTGCAGCTACGCTAAGATCCCTGATCGTTTTTAGTGCTCCCGGTCTTTCAAAGACAGCTTTGCCATGAACTGCACCAAATACGATGAGCTCCGGCCAACAGCGTCTCAAATAAGGAAGCCCTCCTGCATGGTCATAATGGGTGTGGCTAAGCATCACGTAATCCAGAGTCCTCTCCGATCCGTCTTTTTTTTCCTGCTGCTTTATGGCTTTTTTTATATTGTCAGCCAGTTCTTCACCGCAGTAGGCCATACCGCAGTCGAAAACCGCGGTTTTTTCACTTCCGAAAAACAGGATAGATTCTCCTCCGGAACCTGCCGTTACCCTGACGGCTCCATCGGGAAAATCAAATCTGTTATGATCTTCAAAATCCCTGAACATATGTGATTTTTCTTCTTTCTTCTTGTTTTTCATGACTATAAAAAAATTGCATGTAAGCATTATTATTATTGCGATCCCCGCAAAGCCTTCCAAAGGAAGCATATATGCCACAACGTTCCTGAATCCCATTAGTCCCAAAAGGAAGCCTGCCAGAGCTATAATGACTATTTTCTGATTCTTATTGCTGTCACTTTTCAGCCAGGTGGTAAATCCATAATAATTCCCCGTTGCCGAAGAGTAAATAGCAAAAAGCATTACGCCTGTATATATAACACCGGTAACAGGGGAAAGTTCCATGGCGAAAGCCAACATTGGCATGTCCATTGATTCGGAAAATCCCGTATCGGTCTGAAGGGTCAGGGTAATTATAAGTGCCAGGACCGCCAGTAAGGATCCTCCCATAGCCGCTCCCAAAACAGCATGATTAGTGCTTTTTGAATTTATTGCCGCATTGGCAACTATGGGTACCACAGCCAGGATATTGTATGAAAGATAAAGAACTGCGGCCAGTTGCCAGAAGGATGCCAGAGGGCTCGGGATCATCTGACTTTCTATGCCGCTTTCCGGTATGCCTTTTATGATCACACCGATGCAGACCATTATCATTACGATCATGAGCAGGGGAACAACATACACGAAAACCTTTGCGACCCTTTTAAAACCGCCAAGTACTGTTATTATGACAAGTGTTACTATGAAAGCGCCTCCCAGTATCCTGCTTATCCCAAACTGCTGCATAAACAGTGCTCCTCCGGCCGCTGTCATGGTTATCACAACAGTAAAAAGCATGAATGCCATAAAATAACCTGTAAATGCAGTTAGTATCCTGCTGTTTCCGGGGACTATTATTTTGCCCAGATCGTTTGTTTTAAGTGTTCTTGCTATTATTGCGGTCATCATACCCACAAAAATGAAAAGTGCGCCCACAAAGGCAAGCCCCGCAAATCCGTGTTTACCGAAAACGCCGAAAAACTGCCATATTTCACGGCCCGAAGCAAAGCCTGCACCCATGATTGCCCCTGAATAAAGAAAGGCGATCCCAAAGACTCCCAGTTTTCTTTCAGTCATTTATATCACCTTGTCTTTTGATCTCGTTTGCTTCCCTTATTTCTCCTGCGGTAAAGACGGCCAGTCCTATCCATATTATAACAAATGCCATGAACTGTACCAGATCGAAGGGTTCTTTGAAAAGGAATATACCTATTATAAGGGTTATTGAAGGCGATATATACTCAATAAGCCCCAGTGTAACAAGGGGGACCCTGTTTGCGGCCACTGCGAAGGTGCCAAGGGGTATTGCCGTCAAAATGCCCGAAAGAAAAAGAAGAGCATACTGATAAGGTTCGGCAACGGCGATCGCTCCTTTTCCGTTGACTTCAAGGTATACTATCACTGCCGCCGCAAAAGGCACAAGAAACATGGTTTCATAAAAAAGTGAAAGCATGGCTTCTATATTGAATGTTTTTTTCATTGCAGCATATACAGCAAAGGTCACCGCAAGACTGAGCGCGATAAGGGGTATCTCTCTAAAATACAAAAGGATCAAAAGAACTCCGGCACATGCGAAGCAGAATGCGGTAAGCTTGAATTTTGTGAGGGATTCTTTGAAAATGATAATACCGAATATACAGACCATCAATGGTTCTATATAATAGCCTATACATGTCTGTATTACAAAATCTGCGTTTACAGCCCATATATATATACTCCAGTTTGCTGTTATCACAAGCCCGGCTGTAAAAAATTTGAGTTTTGCCCACTTTTTTTTAAGTGGGGCTTTGATGGCTTTTATCCCGTAAAGCTTAAGGGCTGCAATAAAGCAAACAACCCCCACAAGCATTATCCTGTAAAAGATTATCACCGAAGAATCTATCGGTCGAAGTGCCTGCCAGTATATCGGCAGGACTCCCCACAGTACAGCGCATATAAGGGCTGCTGTTATTCCTATTTTGTATTGCTTCCTGCTCTCACTCAAGATGTCCTTTTTTCCTTTCTTTTACCGGTCTATCCCTGCAAGTTCCGAAATATTAACCATATAATCATCCACCTCATAATTCATACATTCCGAAAAATCATAAATGTATTCTTCCCCTTCAAGTTTTTGAAGTCTGACCAGTGTCAGGGCATCCCTCAATGTAAGAAGTTTTTCTTCTCCTGTGTTCGGATCTTTGCATCCCACCGCCGATTCAAAACAGTACCAGTTTCTGAATGCATTTAGTTGTTCGGGAAATCTGGAAAGAATATCCTGGTCATCGGAAGCCTTGATCAGCCCTGCCATTGATAATTTGATCTTTTCCAGAAGGGTATAAATGTCATTGGAGTCATCAGGCAAAGTCTCAAGCATATCATCAAAATAGTTGACGATTATTTCACCAACTATTTTTTTGTCCGTCTCAGAAAAAAGTGAAAAAAGAGTGCTTTCGGGTATGCTTTCTTCACATTCCACCAGGTCTGCAAAATTCTCAAAATACTCAAATTCAATGGGTGCATCTATTTCCAGAAAAGACAAAAGGTCCTGCAGATCCATATACTCACCTTCCTTTATCCATACGCTATACTTCTTCCAGGTCCAGGTTTTTGAATTCTACATTGACATCCGAATGCATGAATATCCGCCGGATCATCCTTACGAAATTCTCCGACAGATCGCTGGCATAGAAAATATTTTCTGTTTCCGGGTATTCTGCCATCATTTCCTTTTTTTTGAGGGTATTTTCTATACTGCTAACGATCTCTTCCGAAGGATCTATTATCCTTATATCCGGATATCTCCTTTCTATGTTGCTTCTTATCAGAGGATAATGTGTGCAACCCAGAACGACTGTATCAATGCGGTTTTCCAAAATAAAATCATCCATATAATGTCTTATGGTCAGATCCATTATATCATTTTCTATTATGCCCTCTTCTATTAGAGGCACGAATGCGGGACATGCAGTCTCAAATATATCAAGCTTCCCGTTTTGTTTTAATATGGTCTCTTCATATGTGTGACTTGCTATAGTCACCTTTGTGCCAATTATCCCTATTCTGTTGCTGGGAGAGCAGTTTTCGGCCACTGCCCCTGCCGCCGGCTGTATTATGCCAAGTACGGGAGTATCGGGATATCTTTCTTTCAGGTCATAAAGGCATGTGGCACTTACCGTGTTACATGCTATAACTATCATCTTAACTTTGTTTTCAACAAGAAAGTCCGATATCTGCAATGAGAATTTCCTGATGGTTGATGGTGCCTTTGACCCATAGGGTGTGCGGGCCGTGTCGCCAAAATAAATTATTCTTTCATTAGGCAGTTTTTTCATCAGATGAGGCACACACGTAAGGCCGCCGAGACCGGAATCAAAAAAACCTATGGGCCTGTTGTCCATTGTTTATTATCCTTTCAAGTTGTTGTATAATATATTTTACAACAAGAGTATTGTAAAGTAAACACCGCGGAGGATGCAATGGTCAAAAAACTAAAAAACAGAAAAGATATAGATAAAAAATACAAATGGGATATCGGCTCCATGTATCCCGATGAGAAACAATGGGAAAAAGATATAGAAAAAGCCCTGAAAGATGCCGAAAGTTTTTCCGGGCTTGCAGGGCAGCTGACAACATCAGGCAGCACGCTGCTTGATGCATTCAAAAAAAGAGACAGCATATGGCAGACCATGGAAAAAGCATATGTTTATGCCAGAATGAAAAGGGATGAGGATAACGAAGAACAAAAGTATCAGGCCATGTGCGGCAGAGCCGGTGCTTATATGGCAAAAATAAGTGCTTTATGTTCTTTCTTTGTGCCTGAACTTCTGAAGGCGCCAAAGGATAAACTTATGACCTTCATGGAAGAGGAGCCGGGTCTTTCTGTATACAGATTTGCCGTTACCGACATCCTTCGCCAGAAAAAACATATCCTCTCCAAATCCGAAGAAAATATTATGGCTCAGATGGGTGAGATGATGTCAGCCACAAATGAGATCTTCACAATGCTGAATAATGCGGATCTTAAATTCGGCAACATAAAAGACGAAAAGGGCAGACAGGTCCAGCTGACTCACGGAAATTACATAAATTTTATGGAAAGCAGAGATCGAAGGGTAAGGCGTGCCGCCTACAAAAAAATGTATACCTGCTATAGACAAATGATCAACACCATAGGCACCGCTTACAATTACAACACGAAAACCGATGTGGTGAACTCCCGCATAAGAAGATACAGTTCCGCCAGGGCAGCGGCCCTTTCCGGCGACAATATCCCTGCTGCCGTATATGACAATCTGGTGGGATCTGTTAATGACAGCCTTCCGGTGCTTCATAAATATATGGCTCTTCGCAAAAAGGCATTAAAAACCAACCAGCTCAAAATGTACGATGTATATGTTCCGCTGACGAAACTCCCCGAAAAAAAAATACCCTTCCAAAAAGGCATCGATATCATGACAGAAGGGCTTTCTCCTTTGGGCGGCGAGTATATTTCCGCCATGAAAAAAGGTATTTCCCGGGGCTGGATCGATGTATACGAAAACCAAGGCAAAACCAGCGGTGCATACAGCTTTGGCAGCTATGACAGCAAGCCTTTCATCCTCCTCAATTACACAGATACCCTCAAGGATGTTTTTACTCTTGTCCACGAAATGGGCCATTCCATGCATTCATTTTTTACAAGAAAGAACCAGCCTTATATATACGGCGGACATTCTATCTTCACTGCAGAGGTGGCATCAACCGTCAATGAGAACCTGCTTATGAAGTATCTCCTTTCAAAAGAAAAAGATGCTGAAATGAAAAAATATCTGCTGAATATGCATATTGAAGGATTTCGCACCACCCTGTTTCGTCAGACAATGTTTGCTGAATTCGAACAGCTTTCCCATGAGGCGGTAGAGGCTGGAAAAACCCTCACTGCTGACTGGTTATGTGATGAATATGACAAACTCAACAGCAAATATTTCGGCCCGTCTGTTTGCCGGGATGATCTGATAAAATATGAGTGGGCCAGGATCCCCCACTTCTATAATGCTTTTTATGTTTATAAATATGCCACCGGATATTCGGCAGCTTCGGCTATTTCAGACATGATAATTGGCGACACAAAAAAACGCGATGACTATATAGAGTTTCTTAAGACCGGTGAAAAAGATCAGCCTATTGAGCTTCTTAAAATCGCCGGCGTGGATATGAAAAGTACTGCTCCCGTGGAAAGTGCCATGTCAGTTTTCAAAAAGCTTGTTGAAGAATTTGAGACCTTGGTGTAACATATAATCATGAAAAAAAGAATAATAAATATTTATTCAAATGATCTCCCGGCATCAGAAAACATCTGCCGTCTGCTGAAAGAAAAACTTGAACGCAGCGGTTTTGTGGTTCCCGGGGATTTTTCACATGAGGCAGAACTTCTGGTCTGCGTAGGCGGGGATGGGGCAACTCTTGAAGCCATCAACAAATACGATTTTCCCAAGGTCCCCATAATAGGCATCAACACCGGCCATCTGGGATTTTTTCAGGAGATAAATCCGGATCAGCTGGATGAATTCATTTCTAATTACATGGCCGGCAAATACAGACTGCAGCCCCTTTCCACGGTACAGGCCACCGTTTTATCGGAATACGGCACTAATGTTCACAAAGGTCTTAATGAAATAGTCATAAAAGGAAGCAAATCTTATTCTGTTCATCTGAACATCTCCATAGGCGGCAGCTTCATAGAAAGATTCAGCGGCGACGGAATAACCATATCCACTCCCGCAGGAAGCACCGCATACAACTACTCACTGGGCGGCTCAATAATAGACCCCCGCTTAAAAGCATTACAGGTGGCACCTATAGCCCCAATGAACACCACAGCATACAGATCCTTCACATCAAGTATACTGCTCCCTTCGGATCTTTCTCTTGAAGTGGTTCCCGAATACACAAAAAACAATCAGATATACCTGATAAATGACAGTATTGAAACCGAATACAGTAACATTATCAGCATAAAAGTGGAATTTTCCGATTCCGTTGTCAATCTTCTGCGGTTTGAAACCTATGATTTCTGGAACAAGGTAAAAACAAAGTTTTTATAATAATATGGAAAAGTTCAACTACACAGTTACAAAAGAGGATCATGAAAACAAGCTCCGTATATCGGAGCTTGTTCGTCGAAGATTCGGTTTCTCTTCCCGCATGCGAAGCAGGATAAAGAGAGACGGAAAAGTGATGCTAAACGGAGATCCGGTAAATATCTGGGAAATACCCGAAGAAAATGATTTGATAAGCATAATGCTTCCCGAAGAAGTAAGCCATTTTGAACCGGAACAAATACCAATCGATGTCATATATGAGGATGATGCTCTTTTTATTATAAACAAGCAACCGGGAGTGGTGGTGCATCCCACAAAAGGCCACCCTGCCCATACGATTGCCAACGGTATCGCAAACCACATGAATGAGACGGGTAACCATTTCAAAATGCGCTTTATAAACAGACTGGACATGGGCACCTCAGGCCTACTGCTTTTAGCCAAAAGTGCCTATTGTCAGAATGATTTCATGAAGCAGATGGAAAAAAACCTGATCGAGAAAAAATATACTGCCATAGTTTTGGGTCTGATGGAAAACGACAGCGGAGAAATCGATCTCCCCATAGGAAGACCATCTCCGGAAAGTCTGACCAGATGCGTAAAAGAAGACGGTCGTCCTTCCGTTACCCGTTATAATGTAATAGAAAGATTTCATTTGTCGAAGAGCAATAAGGACAGCGAAGTATATACAGAAAATACAAAGGGGTATACCCTTGTTGATATACTTCTCGTTACGGGAAGGACACACCAGATCAGAGTACACATGTCCCACATCGGCCATCCTGTGGCAGGGGATCATCTTTACGGCGGAGAAAAAATACATATTATAGAAAGGCAGGCTCTCCATTCAAAAAGCATTTCTTTCATCCATCCCGGTACAGGAAGACCGGTTTCTGTGGAAGCTCCTTTACCACCCGATATGACAGCTGCCCTTGATAAACTGAGGAAACTGAGAGCCCCGGAGAAATCAAAATAATGAAAACCGTTTATTTGTCAGAAAGGGCAGACCCCCGTCTTAAGAATTATATCAGTGAATGTGGGTACGATATTTTCAATGTCAAAGGAACAGACTTGGTCTCCGGTCCCATTTCATCCCATGCGGATATTTACTACTGCAAGCTGGGATGCGGTGACGACGCGCCCGTATTTTGCGGCGAAAAAGCAAGGCTCGGGCCCGTTTATCCTTCAGATATAATATATAATGCCGCCTGTACGGGAAAATTCTTTATACACGATCTCCGATATACTGACAGTATGCTCATGGAAAAAGCCAAAGAGATGGGAATGCTTTTTATCAATGTTAAACAGGGATATTCAAAATGCAACATATGCATCGTTGACGAAAACTCTGTAATAACCGCAGATCGCGGCATCGCAAAAAAAATACAGGAAGAAAAAGGCCCGGACTGTCTGCTGATAAGCCCGGGACATATAATCTTAGAAGGACATAAATACGGCTTCATAGGAGGGGCCTGCGGCCTCATCGGCAACGAGATCGTTTTTAACGGGGACATTTCTCTTCACCCGGATTTCAAAAGGATATCGGATCACATCCAATCCCGGGGCCTTTCCCTTAAGTGGTTTCCCGGAAGAGAACTTGAAGATATCGGTTCTTTGCTTTGATCTTGAGTTTTTGGCTTTTATGAATAATCCTCTGCAGTGCAATGCAGAACAAAATGATTTTTTCTGTATGATATGAGTCCTTCCTTCTGCATCCTGGAGAGTTCGTTGGAAAGAGCACTTCTTTCCACCGAAAGATAGTCTGCCATTTCCTGTCTGTTAAAGGGTACATCAAAGGCATATTTCCCCTGCTTCATGGCTTGATATGACAAGTAGGATAAAACCTTGTCTTTTGTTGATTTTTGAGTTATATGATTTATTTTTCTGGTAAGCTTGAGATTCTGCAGAGATATCACCGACAACAGGTTGTGCACCAGTCTACTGTGAAATTCACATCCGGAAGAACATGTTTTTGTTACTCTCTCGGCATTTATAAAAAGGATCTGGCAGTTTTCAGCGGCGATCACATTGCCCATGAGCTGTTCTCCCCGGATACATGAATATGCTTCCCCAAAAACCTGGCCAACTTCAATATTTTCTATTATATTCCTGTTTCCCCAAACATCTTCTTTGACAATATTTACAGAACCCTCAAGAACAAGCCCCATTTCGAATATTTCCTTGCCTATGGGAAAAACAACTTCATCTTTTAAATATTTCTGGGTGCGTGCTCCCAGGCATTTCAGCATATCCTCCGCTTCTTTTTCTGAAACTCCCCAAAAAAGCGATGTTTTTATAAGAAATTTATAGTTTATCACTTTTTTCTCCTTTTTGTTCTTTTTACAACATACTTCCTGTTTTTATTATAGTATTGTACATATATAAATACAAGTAAAATATAAATAAAGAGGTGTTGAAATGATAAGAAAAATAATAAATATCGATGGGGAAAAATGTAACGGCTGCGGCCTTTGTGCCGAAGCATGCCACGAAGGTGCCATAGGAATGGTGGACGGTAAAGCCAAACTCCTGCGGGACGATTACTGTGACGGTCTTGGNNACCGGCGCCATATCCTTCACCGAAAGGGAGGCGGCAGCCTTTGATGAAAAGGCTGTAATGGAAAATAAAAAGTCAAAAGAAAAAGAGCCAGATACTCTGCCCTGCGGATGCCCCGGGACCCAGTCAAAAAAAATAACAAGAGATGAAACTCCCTGTCATTCATCTGAAGCTCCTTCGGCTCCGTCGGTTTCACAGCTTTCACAGTGGCCGGTACAGATCCAGCTGGCTCCCGTAAATGCACCTTATTTCAAAGATGCCCATCTGCTGGTGGCTGCCGACTGCACGGCATACGCTTACGGTAATTTTCATAATGAATTTATAAAGAACAGAGTCGCACTGATAGGATGTCCGAAACTGGATCCCGTTGATTACACTGAAAAGCTTACGGAAATCATTAAAAGCAATGATATTAAAAGCGTTGCAGTAGTAAGAATGGAGGTGCCCTGCTGCGGAGGGATAGAACATGCAGTAAAGACAGCCCTTCAAAACAGCGGCAAATTTATTCCCTGGCAGATAACTACCATAGCCACTGACGGCAGAATACTTGACTGATATCAACGCCGGGAGACTTTGTAAATCATAAAACAAATGTATGCAAAAGAAAACTGCTGTATATTTACAGCAGTTTTCTTTTATCTTCTTATGCCTGATATGTCAATACTCTTTGACCAGAGAAACTTCTTAAGAGTCAATCCTACCTCTTCTCCTTCAAATCTTATCGAAGGCGAAAAATATACTTTGCCCAATTCCGAATCTTCTTCCAAAAAGCCTGCTTCTGCGTATCTCTCTCTATCTTCCTTATCTGCAAAACTTGCAGATATATCCTCATAGGAGCCGCTTCAGCAACTTCTCCTTATAACATCCACCACTACGTCAGAAATGTTATTTTCGTTCATATAGGCTTTGATATCTTCGTTCAACACGATTTTCATAAATACCACCTCCAGTGAGTTTTTCTTTTATGGCTCTGTTATACCCTTTATTGAAAAGCTTAAACATGTCTTTTTCTTAATGTCGATCTATTCTTACTTTATCTTTATTATTGGAAAGATATATGATTTCTGATATACTCTCTTTCAGATGCAAAGGAAAGGTCAGGTATAAATGAAGCTAAGCAGATACACATATCTTATGATGACAGGCCACATATGTGCAGACATAACGCAGGGAGCTCTTCCTGCCATTCTTCCTTTTCTGATAGCAGAAGGCAATATTACATATACATCCGCCGCCGGCCTTGTTCTGGCCACCAGCTCGGTATCGTCTCTTTTGCAGCCCGCTTTCGGTTATCTGGGGGATCGGGGATCCAACCAGTGGCTTATGGCTCTTGGAATATTTCTTGCGGGAACCGGTTTTGCCATCATAGGTTTCATGGATTCCTACTGGGGCATGTTTGCAGCCGCCGCAGTATCAGGTGCCGGTGTTGCCCTTTTCCATCCGGAAGGCGGAAAAACAGCCAACCTGGTTGCCGGTGAAAACAAAGGAATGGGAATGGGTCTTTTTGGAGCCGGAGGTAACATAGGTTTCACTCTTGGCCCCATGATAGCCTCTGTCACCATGGTCAGCTTCGGCATCAAAGGCACTGCCTTCTTTTTCTTTCCGGCGATCGTTGTCACTGTCATTTTTTTGATGTCCATAAAAACACTCAAAAAATTCATGCATATGACAGCATCTGAAAACGACAAAAAAGGATATTCCGAAGATAACGAAAATAACTGGTCTTCCTTTGGCAGGGCAGTATCTATAGTCTTTATAAGATCCATAATAAACTATGGCCTTCTGGTTTTCGTCCCTCTTTACTGGGTGGGGATCCTTGGTCAGTCGGAGGCTTCCGGAAGTATTAAGCTTACTATCATGTCCGGGGTAGGTGTTTTTGCCACTCTGGCGGGAGGCAAACTTGCTGACAAGCTGGGATTCGTACCGGTCATACGGGCAGGGAATATACTGATGATACCTTTTTTGATACTTCTGCTCATGACCGAAAATATTTTGACTGCCACGCTGCTGCTCATACCCATAGCCTTCTGCAACAGTGTCCCCTACAGCGCCATGATCGCTCTGAGCCAGAGTTTCCTCCCCAAGTCTGTAGGTCTGGCCTCCGGAATAACTCTGGGACTTTCTGTCAGTATCGGAGGTATGGTCTCTCCTTTCATGGGCAAAATAGCTGACATTTACGGGCTTACCGCAGCAATGTATGTGCTCCTGGGATTTGCTGTTGTCGCAGTCTTTATTTCTTTTATTCTTCCAAAAGAAAAGAGTTCCTGACTTTCATTCCGGTATCACATCCTGATTGTATCCGTAATGGTATCTGTAATGATTTCCATAATGATTTCCATAATGATATCCGAAAAAATATCAGAAAAAACCGGGGACGCTTCTTTGCGCCGCCCGGCATTCTTTTTTTACGATCATTAATAACATTTATACCGGATAAACCGAGTCTTCCTCATTCAAAAGGTCCAGATCCAGTTTGTACATTCTTTCCGCTCTTTTTTTGAAGAAATTCTGAGCCACTTTGGGGAAAAATGCCTGTGTAAGCACATCTTCCTCCTGCTGCATATATACTGCACAATCCTTCCTGGCCTGTTCAAGTTCGGGTTTTATCAGATCTGCAGGTCTGCAGGTTATCTGCTCTTCTCCTTCAAGGATCTTATCAACTATATCTTTTTTTATTGGTACTGTGGTTTTTCCGTACATGCCCTTTACAAGCTGTCTTACTTCATTTGGTACCATCTTGTAACGTTCTCCCATTACCACATTCAAAACTGCCTGAGTACCCACTATCTGGCTTGTTGGTGTTACCAGCGGCGGATAGCCTAAGTCTTCCCTTACCTTGGGTATCTCTTTCAGCACATCCTCGAATTTCTCCATGGAGTTGGCCTCTTTC
Source organism: Firmicutes bacterium UBA1422 (assembly GCA_002304835.1). Lineage (GTDB taxonomy): Bacteria > Bacillota > Clostridia > Peptostreptococcales > Anaerovoracaceae > UBA1422. The sequence continues at coordinate 2,121 of DBPK01000001.1, read as the reverse complement.
AGCTGGGAAACCAGATTTGAAAGCATGCCTCCCGGCACCTGATACATCAGTGTATTTATATCAACGCCCATTAGTTTTGGATCCATCAGACCGCTTTCTATATACTTTTCTCTGAAAGGTCTGAAGTGCTCCGCCACTAGATTTAGTTTGTCCATGTCAAGACCGGTGTCGTACTTTGTGCCTTTGAATGCAGCCACCATGGGTTCTGTTGGCGGCTGGGATGTCCCTCCGGAAAAAGGTGAGATGGCTGTATCTATTATATCGACCCCTGCTTCTGCAGCTTTCATATATGTCAGGCTTCCCAGTCCGCTGGTGGCATGGGTGTGAAGTTGAATAGGTATATTGATTTCCTTCTTTAATTCTTTAACCAGTTTGTAGGTGTTGTAGGGATCAAGAAGACCTGCCATATCTTTTATACAGAATGAGTCACATCCCATTTCTTCGATCTCTTTGCCGAGTTTTACAAACATTTCGTTGGTGTGTACGGGGCTGATGGTATAGGATACACATCCCTGGGCGTGGGCGCCGTTTCTCTTTGTAGCATTGACCGCCGCTTCCAGATTCCTGGTATCGTTCAAAGCATCGAATATCCTTATTATATCAATACCGTTTGCTATGGCTCTGTCTACAAATTCATTTACCACATCGTCCGCATAATGCTTGTATCCAAGAAGGTTCTGACCTCTCAAAAGCATCTGAAGCTTTGTTTTCTTTATTCTCTTTCTTATTTCTCTCAGCCGGTCCCATGGATCCTCATCAAGATATCTTATGCATGCATCATATGTTGCCCCGCCCCACATTTCAATAGCATTATATCCCACTTCGTCCATGGTCTCAAGTATGGGCACCATTTCTTCTGTTGTCATCCTTGTGGCTATCAGTGACTGGTGTCCGTCTCTCAAAGCCGTTTCTGTTATTTTTATTTTTGCCATTTTTCCCTCCGTAACTTTTGTACTTAATTCAATACAAAGTACATTATAGCTTTAATGCTGTGGGCTTTCAATAACTATTTTTTGAAAACCCATCATATTTTCAGACGGCAGACTTCTTTGGCGGGCATTTATCGACTTATTGTTTCCGGATGCTTGACTGCACCTCATTCTTTTGTCTTTTGCAATGCTGTGGAAACTATACCGCACATTATGCCGCCCAGAGGGAAAACGACCCATGCAGGATGCCAGTATCCTCCCAGAAAACCAAGCAAAAGAAATATTGCTGTGGCAGACAGCATTATTATTGAGCTGTATTTCTCCGCCTTTGCCGATGTTTCCTTTATGTTTTTTTCGTTGAATTCTTCAATGTTGTATTTCTGCTGCTGCATGCCAAAATATACAAAAATATAAACTGCAAAAGCAATACATATCATCATACCTGAAACGGCAAAATGAGGGGCAATGTCAACCAGAGAAGAGCCTATCACAATAATAACTCCCACCAGTATGAGTCCTACTCCCGCTGCTATGCCCAAGGCAAATCTTTTTCTGAACCTCTCTTTTTCTTCCTCTTTATAAAAGTCAGTGACGGATCTGTGCTTTTTCTCAAAATGATCCATCTGTATACCGAACCATACGAAAGTAACCACAGCAACGGCGATCAAAAGGAAAAGAATCAGTAATCCTTCTTTTCCATGCTTTTCTCCTCCCATGGCTATCAGTATGGCCGCTCCGGCGATTATCAGCGATACCCCGAAAGCTACAGCTCTGCTGCATTTGTTATAAAAGGTATCATAACCGAATTCATCCTCGGATAAAGGTTTTTTTACGTTCCCGTTTACCAGAGTATCCATATCGATATCAAACATTCTGCACATAACTATTATCTTATCCATTTCCGGATAAGCAGATCCGGCTTCCCATTTGGATACCGCCTGTCTTGAAACTTCCAGTTTCTCTGCCAGCTGCTCCTGTGTCATATTTTTTTCTTTTCTTAAATACTGCAGATTTTGTGAAAACATCATTTTTCCTTTCCTCCCAAAAAATCATCACGTGTAAGAAAACGTTTTTATTCTCTGAGATAATAATACGGTTGCGGACAACAGACCACTACCATTTTTATGTTTCTATTTGATTTTTTTTCGCTACTTGTGGTTGCTTTTGAGCCATGGAGCCGGAATAAGAGATG
>DBPK01000003.1:39343-40007 GCA_002304835.1 Firmicutes bacterium UBA1422 | reverse complement strand
TCCTCTTGCTGATTCTCGAATATCCTGGCTTTTGCCGTTCCGTATTTGTTTATATCTCCGTGCCTGTCCAGGTGATCCGGGGTAAGGTTCAGTATGGCCGAGATCTCAGGTTTGAAATCTCTGATCGTCTCCAGCTGGAAACTGGAAACTTCAGTCACCAGCCATGTATCCTCATCAGCATTTATTGCCTTTGATATGACTGCAACGCCGATATTTCCCACTACGGATGTTTTTCTTCCGGCATTTTTGAATATTTCTCCGGTCAAAGCTGTGGTGGTGGTCTTTCCGTTTGTCCCGGTGATGGCCACATATTTGCCACTACCTGTCCTGTAGGCTATTTCCAGTTCTCCGATTATTTCAGCTCCATTTTCCTTTGCCTTTTTTATGAATCCCATATCGGGCCGCACTCCGGGGCTCAGTATGAGCATGTCAAAATTCTCTTTTTCGTCCGGAGTAACGCCCAAATAACATTCAACTTCTCTGCTTTCCAGAAGCCCAAGCAGCTGTCCGTCCAGTTCTTCGCGCTTTTTCATGTCCTGTACATATACTTTCGCGCCAAGTTTCTGCAGTGCTTGCACTGCAGCTATTCCCGATTTACCAAGCCCCACAACAAGGACTTTTTTGTCTTTTATTTCTTCCATGTCAACTTCTCCCCACTGTCTTT
>DBPK01000003.1:12021-39310 GCA_002304835.1 Firmicutes bacterium UBA1422 | reverse complement strand
CCCATTTCAAGATGGTGATGAAGGGGTGCCATACGAAATATCCTTTTGCCCCCTGTGACTTTGAAATATGTCACCTGCAGCACCACAGAAAGAGCTTCAAGAACATAAACGAAACCTGCAACAGGCAGGAGAAGTTCCATTTTCATTACTATGGCGGCAACTGCTATTCCTCCTCCAAGGGCCAGAGACCCTGTATCTCCCATGAATACCTTTGCCGGATATCTGTTATAAAAAAGAAATCCAAGGCAGCCTCCCATAAGAGCGGCAAAAAAGCACCCGGGAGAATCTGCACCAATGTAAACAGCCACAGCTGCCATGCATAATGCCACTATGGCCGTTACACCGGCGGCAAGACCATCAAGACCGTCTGTAAGGTTAACTGCATTTACCATTGAAAGAATTGTAAATATAATGAAAGGTATATACCATATCCCGAAATCGTAATACTCATTAACAAAAGGAACGAATACAGAAGTACCTTTATCCGAAAAATATGCCATGTATACCGCAAACAGAACGGCCAGTAAAAACTGCATCCCGAATTTCTGCCATGCCCTCAATCCAAGGTTTTCATGCTTTATAACTTTCAGTCTGTCATCAAGGAACCCTATCAGGGCAAAGAGCAGGAATCCCGCTGCTATAACCGCCGAATCCATAGATACAAACCCGCCTATTGCGGCAGATACGATTGTTGCCCCTATAATGGCTATACCTCCCATGCTGGGTGTCCCGGCTTTTTTCTGATGAGACAGAGGCCCTTCAGCTCTTATGTTCTGCCCTGTCTGCTTATGCAGAAGAACAGGTATCAAAAGCGATGTAAGCAGTATACCCGAGGTGAGTCCCAAAAGACCTACTATAACAATTATTCCGTAACTCATTTTTTCTCCTGTTTATCGATAATTATTTTTACTATTTCTTCCATTTCCATGCCTCTGGAAGCTTTCACAAGAACAGCATCTCCTTTTTTTACTATGTCGTTTATGTCTTTTTTAAGTGCTTCCTTGGTCTTATAATAATGTCCTTTTTCCGCTGCCCCCGATGCTATATGCCGGGCCATTTCTCCTACGGCTACCACCATATCCACTCCGGAATTTTTCGCATATTCTCCTATCTTCCTGTGATGGATATCAGCATCATCGCCCAACTCAAACATGTCTCCCAGTATGGCTATTTTCCTTTTTGATGAGACAGCAGTAAGGGTGTCTATGCCGGCCTTCATTGAATCCGGACTTGCATTATATGTGTCATCTATTACTTTTATGCCGTTTTTTTCTTTTACGGTCAGTCTTCCCTCCGTGATTTCAAGGGATAACAACGCTTCTGCTGATCCCTTGAGGTCTATTCCAAGCTCTATCCCGCAGGCCGCAGCCAAAGCAGCATTATAAGCGTTATGCCGGCCCGGCACCGAAAGTCTGAAAAGTTGTTTCTCATCTCTGTATTTTATGAAAAACTCTGTCCCTTTTTCTCCTTTGTCCCGTATGTCAGAAACAATAAAGTCATTATCTTTTTCTATCCCTGCACTTATAAGTCTGTATTCCCCTTCTATATTTTTTTTCAGAAGAAAGTCCTTTCCGCTGTTTATTATAAGCACGTTTTCTCTTCCGAAATAATTGACAAGCTCCATTTTGGCACGAAATATCCCTTCGCGACTGCCCAGGTTTTCTTTATGAGATATGCCTATGTTTGTTATTACTCCTATGTCCGGTCTTACCAGGTCTGCCAGAAAATCTATTTCTCCCGGTCTGTCCATTCCCATCTCCAGGACCGCCGCTTCTGTGTCTTCATCGAAACTGAGTATTCCCAGAGGCAGACCGATATGATTGTTCTGATTGCCCTTTGTTTTTCCCGTCTTATACTTGCTGCCGCATACACAGTGTATCATATCCTTTGTGGATGTCTTGCCAACGCTTCCGGTAACTGCGATTTTTTTCAATGACATCTGTTTCAGATAATAACCTGCCAGATCCTGCAGTGCGACAGTGGTGTCTTTTACTTTTATTATATCAAGATTTTCTTTGTCCTTAAGAACATTCAGTATCTCCTCATCGGATATGAGAAAAGTCCTGCATCCCCTTTGTATCACCTGAGGTAAAAAACTATGAGCATCATACTTCTCTCCTTTCAGAGGGAAAAACAGTGAACCGCTGTAAGCCTCCCTGGAATCCTTTGAGACCCCAAGAACGACAGTATCAGGAGATCCTGATATCTGTTTTCCGCCAACAGCCTTTTCAATTTCTCTGAAAGTGAATTTTCTCATAAATATTTCTCCGGCATAATCAATATATTATACATCAATCGCTATTTTCTGTACAGATATACTGTGTCTGTTTTTTCTATTTCGTCCCCTGCTTTGGGATACTGATCCTTTACAATGAAATCGCCTCCGTCACCCATATCCGGTGATACCTTATGCTTAAGTTCTGCTCCCCCCAGTATCCCTATGGCTTCACTGTAGCTTTCTCCGGTGACATTTGGCACCGTAACTGTTTTTTTGCTGTTTGCCTGTCTTTCCGCTGCTGTATAATCCGGCTCTACCTTCATATATCTCAGGGCATTTTCAAGCACCTGTCTGGCTCCGGGAGCTGCCGTGGCACTTCCGTATATCTGCCCTTTGGGATTATCCACTATGAAAAGCACAGCAATCTTGGGGTCATCCATAGGTGCCATGCCTATAAATGAAGAGCACACCGTCTCACTGTATTTGCCGTTTATGACCTTATTGGCTGTACCTGTTTTTCCACCTACCCGATAGCCCTCTATCTTGGCTGTCCCGGCCCCTCCTTCTTCAACTACAGATTCCATTATCAGACACATCTCATCGGCAGTTTCATTGGAGACTACCTGTCTTACGACTTCGCTCTGGAACTTTTTTATTGTTTCGCCTTTATCGGATCTTATCTCTTTCACCAGTCTCGGCTTCATTAGTTTTCCATCATTGCCAAGGGCACAGGCCGCTGTCAAAAGCTGCACCGGTGTCATGGCTATGCCCTGTCCGTATGCCATGGTGGCCAGTCCTATGGGACCTGCTGTTTCTTTGTTCTGAAGTATGGAATTGGCTTCCCCCGGAAAATCGACCCCTGTTTTCTGAGTAAGCCCGAAAAGTTCCAGATATTTATAGTATTTTTCCAGGCCTATCCTGGTGGATAATGTCACAAAGACAGGATTGCATGAGTTTCCCACCGCCTCTGTAAGTGTCTGATGGCCGTGGGGATTTTCGGAACGCCAGCACTTAAGTGTTTCTCCGTAAAGCTCTATGGAACCGGTGCAGACGAATCCCTCTGAAGTGTCAGTCAGTCCTTCCTCCAGTGCTATAGATGTGGTGACCAGTTTTGCCGTGGAACCCGGTTCATATGTATCGTTAAAAAGCGGATCTCTCCACATTTCATTCAGATATTCCATTTGCTTTTTTTCATTCATGGATCCGAGCTTTTTGGCTTCAACTTCATCTGTGGGTATTCTGGGATAATTGGGATCAAACCCCGGAGTAGAGGCCGCTGCCAGTATCTCCCCGGTTTTAGGATCCATGATGAGGCAACTCACTCTGTCCGCCTTGGTAGTTTTTGCCACAGAAGCGATGGCTTTTTCTGTGTAATGCTGCAGTACCTCATCTATGGTCAAAAGAAGAGTGGCCCCGTTTTCAGCCTCATAATACTTATCTGCGCCATAGGCAAGAGGATTCCCGGAAGCATCTGTATTTTTCAGCCATCTTCCTGACACTCCCTTAAGATAGCCGTTGTATTTCTGCTCAAGGCCCGTCAGCCCGTTGTTGTCATCGGTCACGCTTCCCAGCAGATGGGATGCGAATTCTCCCAGTGGATACGATCTTTTGCTTTCTTCTGTTATGGACACCCCGGGCATATCTGCTTTTCTTATTTCTTCTGCAGCCCCCGAGTCAAGATATTTGGCGATTTTTACCAAACTTTTGTCCTGGTTGACCATTTCTTTTATTTCTTCCGCATCCATATCCGTTATCTCTGCCAGAGCCACGGCTGCGGAATCTTTATCCTCCATTGCCGCCGGTCTTGCCCAAAGAGAATAACAGATGGTACTGACTGCCAGTTCCTTGCCGTTTCTGTCTCTTATTTCCCCTCTTTTTGCTTCTATGGCCTCATCATTGGTCTGCTGGGCTATTGCTTTTTTTGTCAGTTCTTCTCCCTGTACTATCTGTATGTATCCGACTTTTATACACACAGCAAGAAGAAGAGCACAGAACAGCCCAAATGCAAATATGATCCTTTTTCTGCTTCTTATGGCCGGTGATTTCATTTTTTGCCTTTCTTTCCGCTTTTCTAATAAAAAAGCCAGACAAACACTTTTTTCCTCATTAAGTTGTCTGACCGATCCTTTTTATTCAGTTACTGCTGCCGTTCACTGGAACGCCTGTTTTTTTAGTAGGCTTCCAAAATCATCAGCGGTTTTCTCTTCTCCCGACAAGACAATATACTGCTCACCCTCGGGATAAACCATGCCAAGTTCACCGGTAGCTTTTTCTTCAATGGTTCTTATGTTATTGGCACTTTGTATCTTTATTTCCAGAGTTTCGACTTCGCTTTGAAGGGCTGCATTCTGTTCTTTCAGCTGATTGTTGGTAAATGCCACAGACGCCGCATATGCGGAAGATATTATTATGCCAATACAAATAAGCCCTGCGACCACCACCAGGAACATAAGCCTTTTCCTGTCAGCTGCCGTTACACCGCTGCTGTTTTTGGGTCTTTCCGAGGAGGATCTCGGCTTCATGTCAAATCCGTATTTTGTATAATTTGTCTGTTGTTCATACCATTGTTCTGCTGTTATCATCACTCTTCACCCTTTTCTCCGCCACCCTTAGTTTAGCGCTCCTGGATCTGGGGTTTGCTTCTTTTTCCGCTTCATCAGGTATCACAGGTTTTTTTGTTATTTTCACTATGTCCGCTTTCTTTCCGCAAACGCATACCGGAAATTCCGGTGGACATGTACATGGATCAGCCCTTTTGTTTATAGTTTCTTTTACTATTCTGTCTTCAAGAGAATGAAAGGTTATCACGCAAAGCCTTCCTTTATCAGCCAGAACGTCACAGAAGGCGTCCACTGCTGTTCCAAGCTGGCTCAGTTCATCGTTTACTTCTATCCTTATTGCCTGAAAAGTTCTCTTTGCAGGATGCGGCCCGCTTCTCCTGGCGGATGCGGGTATAGCTGCTTTTATAACATCCACAAGCTGCTGTGTATCTTCGATTTTTTTCTTTTTTCTTTCATTTACGATGAAAGCTGCTATCCTGGATGCCCATCTTTCTTCACCGTATTTTTTTATTATTTCTGCCAGTTCTTTTTCATCGTATGTGTTTACTACATCGTATGCGGAAAAATCATCATCCTGATCCATTCTCATGTCCAGAGGCGCTTTCTGCATATACGAAAAACCTCTATTTTTGTTATCCAGTTGAAAGGAGGAGACACCCAGATCCAAAACAGCTCCGTCTATGCAGGCAGCGCCTGTTTCTTCCAGTATTTGCTTGATTTCCGAGTAGTTGCTCCGGACATATATTTTTTTGCAGTTATAGTTTTTCAGTCTTTCTTTGCCGGCTTTGATGGCATCCTCATCTCTGTCAATCCCTATGAACAGACCATCGGATCCCAGCCTTTCGCATATCTTTTCGGCATGGCCTCCGCCACCCAGGGTCCCGTCTGCATATACACCATCGTTTTTTATGTTCAGATATTCAATGCTTTCATTGAGCAGCACCGGCATGTGGCTAAACTTCATATTCTTCATCATCGGGCACACCGGAAACTTTTTCCCATTCCCCTCTGTCCCAGACTTCTATCTTGTCTATACAGCCAACGCTGACCACATCTCTGCCAAAGCCTATGAGCCTGAAGAACTTCTGAGGTATAGTTATCCTTCCCTGTCCATCCACCTCAGCTTCTCCGCTGTTGGAGGTGTATTTTCTGAGATTGTTTCTTGCTCCTGCTTTGTTTGTCGGCAGCGATCTCAATTTTTCTATGTGTTCCTGCCACTGGGCTTCCGGATATATGGTAAGGCAGTTATCAGGACCCTTGCTCAAATAGCAAGTTACTCCCAGCTCTTTCCTGAACTTGGAAGGGATTATTATCCTGTTTTTTGCATCTATGGAATTTTCATATTCGCCCAGAAACATGGTTTTTCCCTCCAAAATTAGTGACACTGCTACTTGTACTATTTTATCTAAATCCACAATACACCACTTTCCTCCACAATACAAGCATTTTGCTACAAAAAATGGGCCTGTGCCCCTCTCGTTTCTTCTGTTGATTGCCATTTTATTCCATTTTGCCCTCTTGAGCACTATATGTTGGGCATGAGCAAAATCTATGTTACAACATTTCGTTTTTCCGGGCTTATTTGCTTCTGCGTTGATTTTTTACCTGCTACAGAGTATAATCCAGATATGGTTTCGTATAATACCGCCCCTGATCCGGTGGCTTTTGAACTTTTTGGGATCGATATAAGATGGTACGGTATACTTATGGCTTTGGGCATCCTTGCGGGAGGTCTTGTGTTTTATATGAGGGCTCCCCGGCATGGCATATCAAGAGAGTCTGTCCTTGACATACTTATAGTTGCCATACCTTTCGGCATCGTTTTTTCAAGGCTTTACTATGTTGTTTTCACCTGGGAAAACTATTCCGGCGATCTTTGGCAAATATTAAACTTCAGAGGCGGCGGACTTTCTGTTCATGGTTCACTTATAGGCGGCATACTGGGTGCATATATCGTGGCCCGTGTCAAAAAGATAGATTTCCCCGAGGGCCTTGATGCGGTAGTTCCCGGTTTTGCCATAGCCCAGGCCATTGCCCGCTGGGGCAATTTCTTTAATTCCGAGGCCCACGGCGGTCCTACGGATCTGCCCTTTGGCATAATGGTCATGGGCGAAAAAGTCCATCCCACATTCCTTTACGAATCCATATGGTGTCTGCTTTTGTTCTTCTTTCTTTTATGGGTGGATAACCGAAGGAAATTCAAAGGCCAGACCGCACTGCTTTATGGCATGCTTTATTCCGCAGAACGTTTTTTTGTGGAGGCCTTAAGGACCGACAGTCTTATGATAGGCCCCTTCAGACAGGCTCAGGTCTTAAGCCTTCTGCTAATAGTCGTATGCGGGATACTTTATATATTTCTCACCAAGAAACAGAAAAGATCATAACCCCGATAAAGGAGCAAAAGGAATGAAATTAGGCATTTTAGGCTTGCCCAACGTGGGCAAAAGTACACTTTTCAACGCAATAACAAAAGCCGGTGCAGAAGCAGCCAACTATCCCTTCTGCACTATAGACCCCAACATAGGTGTGGTCACAGTCCCCGATGAACGCGTGGACAGACTAAGCAGCATATACCATTCAAAAAAAACCATACATACCACCATAGAATTCTGTGACATAGCCGGGCTGGTAAAAGGAGCCTCCAAAGGTGAAGGTCTGGGCAATCAGTTTCTCGGACATATACGCAATGTGGAGGCCATAATTCATGTGGTACGCTGTTTCCCGGACAGCAATGTGGTTCATGTGGACGGTAGAATAGACCCTTTATCGGATATAGAAACAATAAATACAGAACTGATTCTCTCTGATATGGAAGTACTTGACCGCCGTATACTGCGTACTTCAAAAATGCTCAAAAGCGATAAGTCTGTGAAAAATGAGCTGGATATCCTAAAGACCCTTTATGATTGGCTTGGTCGGGGCAAAACTGCCAGGACCATGGATATGGAGGATGAAGTTTCGGAATTCGTGAAGACTCTTGACCTTCTATCCTTCAAACCTGTCATTTATGCGGCAAATGTTTCTGAGGATGAGGCAGCATCCGAAGGCAAAACCAATGAAGATGTCACTAAACTGCGCAGCTTTGCCATGGAAGAGGGTTCTGATGTCATTGTCATATGTGCAAAGCTAGAAGCTGAACTTTCGGAGCTTGATGATGAAGAAAAGAGAATGTTTCTCCAAGAGATGGGTATCGGTGAATCGGGCCTGGACAAACTCATAAAGGCCTCTTACAGACTGCTTGATCTTATTTCTTTCCTCACCACCGGAGAAGACGAGACCCGGGCCTGGACAATAAAAAAAGGGACAAAGGCTCCAAGGGCAGCAGGAAGGATCCATTCGGACTTTGAAAAAGGCTTCATCAGAGCCGAGACCATAGCATATGATAAGCTTATGGAATGTGAGGGAAGTCTGTCTACCGCCAAAGAAAAAGGCCTTTTGCGTTCAGAAGGCAAAGAATACGTTGTAAAAGACGGTGATGTTATGCATTTCCTTTTCAATGTATAATTGCCCCACCCTAAACGATTTCAGATTTTTCCCTTTGCTCGGATTTTTCCACGGAGGATGATATGAAACCTTTTAATAAATATTTTGACCATACAATGCTCAAGCCCGATGCCTCTCAGGCAGAGATAAAACTCCTTTGCAGTGAAGCCGTAGAATATGATTTCTGCGCGGTCTGCGTCAACCCCTGTCATGTGAGTCTGGCTTCAGAGGAACTTAAAAAAACCGGAGTAAGGATCGCCGCCGTGACGGGATTCCCCTTTGGTGCTTCTGAAATGTCGGCAAAGGCATATGAGGCCGAAAAGGCTTGCGGATCCGGTGCCGTTGAAATCGATATGGTACTTAATATAGGTGCCCTCAAAGAAGGAAGATATAAGTATGTGGCAGATGATATCGGTCAGGTAGCCTCCACTGTATATGATAATGACGCCATTTTGAAAGTTATAATAGAGACCGGAATGCTTACAGATGAACAGCTGATCAAAGCTGTAAAAATAGCCGCCGATTCCGGTGCGGATTTTATTAAGACTTCCACCGGTTTCTTGGGAAACGGTGCATCCATAGAATCAGTCAAACTCATAAGGGCGACTCTTGACGATATAACAGGCAAACATATTCAGATCAAAGCTTCCGGTGGTATCCGCGATCTTGATACAGCTCAGAAAATGATAAAAGCCGGTGCCGAAAGACTCGGCACCAGCTCAACTGTATCAATATTTTCCGAATATCTCAAAAGAAGCTGATATTCTCTTTTTCTATTCTTTCAAGGCTGCTGTTATTATGGCCATCACATAGACCTCTTCAGCATTGCATCCTCTGGAAAGATCGTTTATCGGGGCATTGAGCCCCTGCAGTACGGGTCCGTACGCATCAAACCCTCCCAGTCTCTGGGCGATCTTGTATCCTATGTTGCCTGCACTTATGTCGGGGAATATGAATGTATTGGCTCTTCCGGCAACTTTGGAACCTTTGCATTTCTTTTCAGCCACCACGGGGGATACCGCCGCATCAAACTGCAACTCCCCGTCCACGTCCAGCTCCGGTGCTTTTTCTTTTATTTTTTCTGTGGCATTGCGGACCTTGTCAACGTTCTCTCCCGAACCGGATCCTTTTGTTGAATACGAAAGCATGGCAACTTTGGGGTCTATCCCGAATACCTTTGCGGTCTTTGCACTCTCTATGGCTATTTCAACCAGATCGTCCTCCTTGGGATCTATATTTATTGCACAGTCTCCCATGCAAAGCATTTCGTTTTCTTTGTTTTCATGCTCCCTTACCATGATAAAGGAAGATGATACGATGTTGTTTCCGGGTCTTGTTTTTATCAACTGAAGAGCCGGCCTCACCGTATCAGCGGTGGAATATGTGGCTCCTCCCAGAAGTGCATCTGCCTTCTCTGTTTTGACCAGCATTGTACCGAAGTAATTGCCCTTCTGCAAAGCTGCCCTACACTCCTCTTCTGTCATTTTCCCTTTTCGCAGTTCTACCATTTTCTCGACCATTTCATCCATTCCGGCGTATGTGGCAGGGTCGTATATCTGTGCCCCTTCAATATTAAATCCGCCCTCTTTTGCAGCGGCGTCCACCTCTTCTACTCTGCCCACAAGAACAGGTTCAAGGAATCCTTCCTTCAAAAGACGTTCTGTCGCGCTTAGGATACGGGGGTCATTTCCTTCTGTAAAAACGATTTTTCTGGGGTTTTGTTTCAATACCTCGATCAGGTTTTCAAACATTCTGTTTTCCTCCTCGTCAAATGTTATTCATTTAAAAAGCTTATATAAGGTAACTGTCTGTATTTCTGATTGAAATCCAGACCATATCCTATTATGAACTTGTCCTCTACTGTGAATCCCACATAGTCAGCTTTTATATCGGCTCTCCTTCCTTCCGGCTTGTCAAGAAGGGCACATATTCTTATACTTTTTGGTTTTCTGTTTTCAAGATAACCCTTAAGGTAATTGAGCGTTATTCCCGAATCCACGATATCCTCGACTATTATAACATTTTTACCCTCGATGTCGGAATCAAGATCCTTATTTATCTTTACTACACCGCTGGTCTTTGTAGTGGCTCCGTAACTGCTGCATGCTATAAAATCGATTTCCACATCCAGAGCTATATGCTTCATTACATCGGCCATCCAGGGTACAGCGCCCCTTAATATGCCTATCAGTATGACTCCTTCTCCTCTGTAGTCACTGGTGATCTGCTCACCTATCTCTGCTGCCCTTTCTCTTATTTCCTCTTGGGTGATCATTACTTCCCCAACTGTATCATACTTCTTCATGGACTGTTACTTTTCCTCCTTAACCTCATACTCAGCATCGTCTATTATTGTTTTGTTCTTATATTTTTTTGAATAGTTAACGTTTTTCTCACCCATCCAATACTTGTCCAGTGTCTCCCTGAGGTACCAAAGGATCCATATCCATAAAATCAGATCATCTATCCATGCGATGGGGAAAAGGATAGGCGGGATTATATCCACAGGCAGGAAAAGATAAATTATGCCCAAAACAACAAGAGCCTTTTTCCTCCTGGGGACAGTCTTGTCTTTCATCATAAATCGTATAGCTTTTATTCTTTTTATCATCATGCGAAAGCCAATGATAAACTGCATTTTTTAATCTCCTAATACTCTTTCGATCTCTTCCAGAAGGACATCATGCCCTGTTTTTTTCAGGGCGGATACAGGTATGACCCTGCCGGTTTTTCCCATGCCAAGCCCTTTTCTTATCATTTCCTCTGATTCCCTTATCCGGTTTTTTGATATCTTGTCACTTTTTGTGGCAACCACCAGACCGTCCAGGCCGTAATACTTAAGATACTCATACATCTTTATGTCTTTTTCAGTGGGTCCGTGTCTTATGTCCACCAGTTGAACTGCTTTGATCAGGCCTTTTCTTGTTTCGAAATATTTTTCCATCATGGGTCCCCAGTCCTCTGTGACCGCTCTTGAAACCTTCGCATATCCGTATCCGGGCAGATCAACTATCCTGAATTCCTCATTTATTTCATAAAAATTTATGGTCCTGGTCTTGCCGGGACTGCCGCTTATCTTTGCCAGCTTCCTTCTGTTGGTAATAAGATTAAGAAGGGAAGATTTTCCCACATTGGAACGGCCCACGAAGGCTATCTCTTTCATATTATCCGGAGGATACTGCTCCGGTTTTACTGTAACGGCAACTATCTCCGCCTTTTTTATAATCATTTCTTTTTAGGCATCATCACCTGTTTAAGGGCATCATCAACGGTTTTTATCAGTATGAAGTTCATCTGTTTTTTTACTTTTTCGGGTATTTCATCTATATCCTTTTCATTCTCATATGGAAGCAGGACTTTTTTTATTCCGGCTCTGTGAGCGGCAAGAACTTTTTCCCTTATTCCTCCGACAGGAAGGATGTTGCCTCTTAGGGTTATTTCTCCTGTCATTGCCACATCTTTTCTTACTTTTGTTTTTGTCAGTGTGGATATCATAGAAACACACATGGTTACGCCGGCTGAAGGCCCGTCCTTGGGGGTGGCCCCCTCCGGTATATGCAGATGCATATCCATGCTCTTGTAAAAATCTTTTTTGATGCCGAGTTTATCCGCCACTGATCTTATATAGGTTATGCCCGCCTTGGCGGATTCCTGCATAACATCCCCCAGCTGACCCGTGAGCTGCAGTTTTCCTGTGCCGGGAACAGCTGTTGTTTCTATGAAAAGAGTATCACCTCCAACTACTGTCCATGCAAGTCCGGTGGTGACTCCGATCTCTTTTTCACCTTTTATCTTGTCATACCTGTATTTCTTATTGCCCAGGTAATCTTCCAGGCTCTCCTGATCTACCGCAAATCTCTTTTTTCTGCCCGATACAGTTTTCCTTGCTGTCTTACGGCATATATTGGCTATTTCTCTCTCCAGATTCCTGACTCCCGACTCTCTGGTGTAATAATTTATCAGGTCTCTTACGGCTCCCTCTGTTATCTTTATGTTTTCTTCCTTAAGTCCATGTTCTTCTATCTTTTTCGGTATGAGATATTTTTCGGCTATTTTGACTTTCTCTTCTTCGGTATATCCCATCACTTCGATAACTTCCATTCTGTCAAGAAGGGGCGTAGGAATGGTCTCTGTGGTATTTGCCGTAGTTATGAACATTACTTTTGAAAGATCAAAAGGAATTTCCAGATAGTGATCCGTAAAATCTTTGTTCTGTTCCGGATCCAATACTTCCAAAAGTGCAGAAGCCGGATCTCCTTTGAAATCTGCGCCGATCTTGTCGACTTCATCAAAAAGGAATACCGGGTTTTTTGTCCCTGCATCTTTTATAGAACTTATTACCCTTCCGGGTATGGCTCCTATATATGTCCTTCTGTGGCCTCTTATCTCTGCTTCATCTCTGACTCCTCCCAGGGACATCCTTACGAATTCTCTGTCAATGGCCCGTGCCACGGATTTTGCAATGGATGTTTTCCCTGTTCCCGGTGGTCCCACAAGACAAAGAATGGGACCCTTGATCCTATGTGAAAGTTCCACCACTGCCAGGTATTCCAACACTCTTTCCTTTACTTTGGCAAGCCCGTAATGATCCTCTTCCAATATACCCTCCGCCTTTTTCATGTCGATCTCGGATTTGGATTCTTTGTTCCAGGGGAGGGCAAGTATGGTCTCTATATATGTTCTTGCCACCGTACCTTCTGCAGAAGAAGCCTGCATTTTTGAAAATCTTTTTATTTCTTTTTCTATTTTCTCTGCAGTCTTTTCGGGTATTTCCAGTTCTTTAAGCTGTTTGTGCCAGGCTTCTATCTCGTCTTCCACGTCCTCGTCACTGCCCAGCTCCTCCTGTATGGCCCTTAACTGTTCCCGGAGATAATACTCTCTCTGGTTGCGGTTTATCTGGGTCTTTACCTTGCTGCTTATATCCTGTTCTATTTTGAGTATCTCTATTTCTCTTGTAAGTATCTTATTGAGTTTTTCAAGTCTCCCGTCTATCTCCATGCATTCCAGAAGTTCCTGTTTCTCTTCCACTTTTATGTCAAGGTGAGAGGATACTATATCGGCGAATCTACCGGGCTGGTCAATGGTGGCCACTGTGGGAAATATCTCAGGAGAAAGTTTCTGATCCAGTGCCAGATATTCATCAAAATTTGCCAGGGCAGAACGCATCAGCGCCTCGGTTTTGGCAGGCACGGGATCCGGTTCCTCATCCTCGATTTTTTGTACCGCACACTTGAAATATGGAACTTCAAAAAGCATCTCTGTTATCCTGCCCCTTGTGGTTCCTTCCACCAGGACCCGTATGGAATCCCCCGGCAGTTTGAGCATCTGTTTTATCTTTGCGATCGTACCCACATGGTAAAAATCCTTTGAGGTGGGCAGGTCTGTAGTTTCGTCCTTCTGTGCAGCAAGAAAAATATACTGATTTTCTATCATTGCTTTTTCGAGAGCATTGATCGACTTCTCCCTGCCTATGTCAAAATGCAGTACCATGTTGGGGAAAATAGTCATCCCTCGTAAGGGTATCATGGGAAGCAGCAGCATCCCGTCTTCTCTTTTTTCTATTTTTTCCTCTATCATAATATCTCCTTATTTAATAAGGCGACCTATGAAGCCGCCTTGTCTTTCTTATCGATCAGTACCAGTCTTGGCCTCGTTTCCCCATCAACCGTAGCTTTGGTTATAATGCATTTTTCAACGTCTTTTCGTGATGGTATTTCGTACATGATCTCCGTCATTATGTTTTCCATTATGTTCCTGAGTCCCCGGGCTCCTGTTTTCTTCTCAAGAGCCTTGGCGGCTATCCTTCTAATGGCCTCTTCTTCTATCTCCAGTTTTACATTGTCCATTTCAAAGAGTTTCCCGTACTGCTTCAACAGAGCGTTTTTTGGTTTTGTTATTATTTCTATCAAAGCATCTTCCGACAGTTCCTCCAGAGTGACTATGGCCGGCAGCCTGCCTATAAATTCAGGTATGAGTCCGTATTTCAGAAGATCTTCAGGCTGGATTTTTTTGAGTATTTCGGATGTGTCTTCTTCTTTTTCAACTATGTCCGAATTGAAACCTATTACTTTTTCACCTATACGTTTTTGTATTATCTTTTCAAGGCCGTCAAAAGCTCCTCCGCATATGAACATCACATTTGTGGTGTCGAACTGTATGAAGTCCTGATGGGGGTGTTTCCTTCCCCCCTGGGGAGGTACATTAGCCACCGTTCCTTCAAGTATTTTGAGAAGTGCCTGCTGTACTCCCTCTCCGCTTACGTCTCTTGTTATGGAAGGGTTGTCGGTCTTTCTGGATATCTTGTCTATCTCATCCACATATATGATACCTCTCTGGGCCCTTTCAACATCGAAATCTGTTGCCTGTAGCAGTTTCAGAAGTATATTCTCAACATCTTCACCCACATACCCGGCCTCAGTAAGGGCCGTGGCATCGGCTATGGCAAAGGGTACATGAAGTATCCTTGCCAGTGTCTGAGCAAGCAAAGTTTTGCCTGAGCCTGTGGGGCCTATCATGACGATATTGCTTTTCTGAAGCTCCACATCATCTTCGTCTTTTTTGCTCAGGCGTTCAACTCTTTTGTAATGATTATAAACCGCCACTGCCAAAGACTTTTTTGCGTCTTCCTGGCCGATCACATACTGTGAAAGCTGTTCTGATATCTCCTTGGGAGTGGGAAGCAGAAATTTTTCTTCGCCTGCCTCTTCTCCATTATCCTTCTGCAGTCCCTCAGATATTATATCCTGGCAAAGTTCCACACATTCGTTGCATATGTAAACATCGGGTCCTGCCACCAGTCTCTTTACCTGGCTCTGGGGTCTTCCGCAAAATGAGCATTTTATTTCATTGTTTTCATCGTACTTTGTCATTTTTCCCTCTGATAACTAAATTTTTCTTTTATTTTCTTATCTTGATTCTATTACTTTATCTATTATCCCGTATTCCTTTGCCTCTTGGGAACTCATAAAATTGTCTCTGTCCGTATCCTTCTCGACTTTTTTCATGTCCTGTCCCGTATTCTCACATAAGATCCTGTTCAGCTTGGCTCTTGTCTTTATTATCCATTCGGCATGTATCCTGATATCTTCTGCCTGGCCGCTTATGCCTCCCAAAGGCTGATGGATCATTATTTCGGCATTGGGAAGGGCCATGCGTTTTCCTTTTTGCCCCGCCGCCAGAAGGAATGCTCCCATGCTGGCCGCCATACCCACACATATGGTGGATATCTCCGGTTTAACATATTTCATAGTATCATAAATGGCCATTCCGGCAGTCACCGAACCGCCGGGGCTGTTTATGTATATACATATATCTTTTTTTGGATCTTCGGCTTCCAGAAACAATATCTGTGCGATAACTACGCTGGCAAGATGCTCGTCTATCTGTTCACCTATGAATATTATCCTATCTTTCAAGAGCCGGGAATAAATATCATATGATCTTTCTCCGCGGCCGTCCTGTTCAATAACATATGGTACCAGTGTCATATCCTGTCTCCTATTTGAAAACTGCACTTTCGAACATGAAGTCCATTGCTTTTCTCATTCTTATGTCCTTCTGAAGGAATCCTATGTTTTCTTCCCCCAGCATTTCTCTTATTTTGTCCGGATCCTGCTTGTACTGGATGGCCATTATTTTGATCTCTTCGTCAACATCCTCAGCAGGAGCTTCTATCCCTTCCGCATCGGCAACTGCAGCTACCAACATGCGGGTCTTGACTTTTCTGTGGGCATCTTCTTTGATCTCTTCCCTGAATTCATTTGGATCTTTTTTCAGATACTCGAAGTATTTTTGAAGATCCAGTCCCTGGCTCCTGAGCTGCTGATCGAATTCCTGCATCATGCTGCTTATTTCGTCATCCACCATTACATCAGGTACCTGGATATCATTTGCTTCATATACCTTCTCCAGGACCTTGTTTTTCATCTGATCCTCTGCATGCTTCTTTTTCTGTTCTTTGATATTGTTTTTAAGATCTTTTTTCATTTCTTCAAGAGTATCGAATTCGCTTACATCTTTTGCAAAGTCATCATCCAGTTCCGGTTTTTCTTCTTCTTTTACTTCATGGATCTTGCATTTGAATAATGCTGCTTTGCCGGCCAATTTCTCTGCATGATAATCCTTGGGGAAATCGACCTTAACATCTCTTTCTTCACCGGATTTTATGCCCAGCAGTTGATCCTCGAAACCGGGTATGAAACTGCCGGATCCCAGCTTTAGAGTGAATTTCTCTGCTGTGCCTCCTTCAAACTGTTCATCATCCACAAATCCTTTATAATCAAGAAGTACTGTATCATCTTCCTTTGCAGGTCTTTCAACGGAAACCATTCTTGCGTTTCTCTGACGCAATTTCTCCAGTTCCTCATCAACGTCCTTGTTTGTCACCGATACTTTGATCTTGTCAAGTTCAATACCTTTATAATCCTTGACTTCTATCTCGGGATATACAGCCACTGTTATGTTGCATGAGAAATCTTCGCCTTTTTTGAAATTGTCGAATTCCACTGCAGGTCTGTCTATTATATCAAGCCCCAGTTCCTCTATGGCCTTGGGATAGTTTTCATTGAAAATGGCATTGATGGCACCCTCAATAAAAACAGATTCACCATAATGCTTTTCGATTATGCTTCTTGGTGCCTTACCTTTTCTGAAACCATCTATCTCAAACTGATCCTTTTTTCTTTTGTATTCGCCTATGACCGCTTCTTCAAACTCTTCGGCAGTAAACTCCATCTTGAATTTTGCTTCTTTTTTGTCTTTTGAAATAAGTGTTGCTTTCATTTTTTTCAGTTCTCCTTAACTATTGCTTAAATTTTGCCCAGCAAAGCAAGACCCCTTGCATATTTGCTTCTTTTTTCAGGCTCAAGATCATATTTCTGCTGCAACTTTTCTCCCAGTTTCAGCATCTCTTCCTGATTCCCCGAGTAAAGTTCTATTTCCATCTCACATACTGGGCATGTGCCGCCTCCGGCAACGATTTTGCCGTTGTCCAGTGCTATTTCAAAAATGCCTTCACCTGTATCTACCCTGACTGTCTTTCTTGAAACATACACTTTCATGATGCCGCCAAGTGTCTTGTCCTTTAGCAGCTCCATAAGCGCTTTTCCCGTTTCACTCTCTGAAAACACCCCGGGATCGGGCATTTCGGGGCAATCCCCCTCTCCCAGATTGATGTTCAGTTCTTCCCGGCTGTGCAGTGCGCCGGAACACTTTCCGTTCCATTTCAAAGAAGCTACGACTTTCTGTCCTTCTTTTCTTATCCTGAATGCAATATCATTTCGGAACAAAATATAATCATCTGTGTCAAAGTATACTGCCTTTAGTTCTTCGTCCGTTCTGGATTCTTCTATGCTTTTGATATACTCGTCTTCAAGGATGCGTTCTACAGTCGAAATGTCGTCGACCGCATACTTCAATTCAATTTCCATATGGTTCCTTTCTTTGCATGTGAACTCTAATATGATACCATTTTTTAATAAAAAATACAACAAAAAAGGTGAGATGCGGCTCTTTTGACAAGTCGCATCCCATATATCAAATCATTGAAATCTCTTTATTTTTTTTTGTTGAATGTTATCTGTGTCCCGGTTTCTCCAAGCAGCCCTTCAAGGGCTTTGTCAAGAGAAGTTATGACTGCTCTTTTGCCGGGGAAAGCTCTTACGAACTTCATAGCTGCCTGGACTTTGGGAAGCATGCTCCCTTTGGCGAACTGACCTTCCTCCATATATTCATTGGCATCATTTAGAGTCATAACGGAAAGATCTTTCTGGTCGGGTTTATTATAGTTTATGGCAACTTTTTCTACCTCGGTAAGTATCATCAGCACATCGGCTTCTACCTGCTCTGCCAGAAGCTCTGCGGCAAAATCTTTATCTATTACCGCATCCACACCTTCAAGGACACCATTGTTTTTTTCGATCACAGGCACACCGCCTCCGCCGCAGGTTATTACTATTGTAGAATCCCAAAGTCTCTTTACAGCATCGATCTCAACGATCTTTCTGGGCATGGGCGATGCCACTACGCGCCTCCACCCCCTGCCGGCATCCTCTTTCATGACATAGCCTTTTTCTTCCGAGATCTTCTTTGCTTCTTCCTCTGAGTAAAAAGGCCCGATGGGTTTTGTGGGATCATTGAAAGCGGGATCATTCTCATCGACTATCATCTGTGTTGCCACAGTAACAACAGGGGTGCTCCTGTTTCTCATATTAAGAGCATATTTAAGGCTCTGCTGCAAATGATATCCTATATATCCCTGGGACATGGCTCCGCACACATCAAAAGGCATGGCCGGAGTAACATTTTTTGCTGTTTCCGAGGAAAGAAGTATTCTGCCCACCTGAGGACCGTTGCCGTGCACTATGGCTATCTCATATCCTCTGCAGCTCAGGTCGGCAATATGTTCGCATGTTTCCCGAACTACTCTGAGTTGCTCCTCTGCAGTCGCCGGACCTCTGCCGGACTGAAGAGCATTGCCTCCCAGAGCGATAACAATTTTTTTTGGTTCATTCATGATCGCTCTTCTCCTTTATTTTTTGGATCGTATCGCTGACATTCCTGAAAAAGCAAATCAAAATCCACTTTCGCAGATCTTCTCTTCTGATAATTTCTGCAGCAAATCATCGCTACAGATCGTCTCTGTTAACAGGGCAGCTCATGCATCTTGGGCCTCCTCTGCCTCTTGAAAGCTCCGAACTGGGCATAGTTATTACTTTTATGCCCTTTTTCTCAAGAAGATCATTGGTAACGTAATTTCTTTCATATGTGATAACAACTCCCGGAGCTATTGCCAGTGTATTTGATCCGTCGTTCCATTGCTCCCTCTGGGCAGCCATAGCATCGTCTCCTCCGCACCTTATGAGTTCCACTGCCGGAAGTCTAAGTTCATCTCTCAAAATATCCTCAAGTTCTCCCTGTATGCTTTCGAAATGAGCCTTGCCGTCTTTGTTCAGGGTTATCTCATAGATCTGAAGGGGGCCTTCTATCTCCGGATGTATGGTGAATTTATCATAATCAACCATTGTAAATACCGTATCAAGATGCATGAAGGCTCTGCTCTTGGGTATATCGAAAACCAGTATCTTCTGGAAACTGGACTTGTTCAGTATGTTTTCCGCAAAACGCTCTATGCCGTTTGCCGTCGTTCTCTGAGAAAGCCCCACCGCCACGATATCCTTTGAAAGGACCAGCACATCCCCGCCTTCCATGGAAAAATCGTGATCGTAGTCATACCACAGATTGCTTCCCTCGGGAGCAAAGTCTTTGTTGTATTTGAACATATACTGCAGAAGCAGCGCCTCTCTTCTTCTGGCTCTGGTGCTCATATGGTGAACATTAAGGCCGTTGCCCACGCATGCTCCTGGATCCCTGGTGAAGTAAAGGTTTGGCATAGGATCTGTATAGTATGGGTATCCGGATGCTATGTAATCTGCAAGAGAATTGGCGTTTTTCACATTTATATCGGTTTTTTTGATCCCGGCTATGGCGGTCCCCACCAGTTCTCTGGGCGACATGTTTATCAGATAGTCCTCAAGGACTTCTTTTGCCGCCTGGGAATATATATCGCTCTCTTTAAGAAATCTCTTTACGAAATCCTTTCTGATCTCATCATCAGCCAGCGCTTTGGCCGTTTCGTCAACATAATACACTACTTCTATACCGTTCTCTCTCAAAAGCCCTGCAAATATGTCATGTTCCTCGCGGGCCACTTTCAGGTAAGGTATATCATCAAAAAGCAGTCGTTCAAAATTGTCCGGCACAAGACCTTCTATCTCTTCTCCCAATCTGTGCAGCAGGACTTTGTTGAGCTTGCCAATTTCCGAATAATTATGTATTCCTTTTTCCATAACGGACCTCCTTTGTCCAGAGCAATACCGTTTTTTTGTATGAAATTTTTATGCTATTGTGGCAACGATAACAGCTTTAATGGTGTGCATCCTGTTTTCAGCTTCATCGAAAACCTTTGAATTCCTGCTTCTAAAGACTTCATCGGTCACTTCCCTTATATCATATCCTGCTTCTTTCTGTTCTTTTGCCATTGCGGTTTCAAGATCATGGAAAGAAGGCAGACAGTGAAGGAAAATAACATCCGGATTTCCTGTTGATACCAGCATCTCCTCCGTTACTCTGTAAGGTGTCAGCAGCTTGACTCTTTCGGGTATTTCGGCTTCTTCTCCCATTGAAGCCCATATGTCAGTATATATCACATCCGCTCCATCAAGACATTTGGGATCACTGGACACTTCTATTGATGCCCCTGTCATTGCTGCAACTTCCTCTGCTTTGGCTACTACTTCCCTGTCAATTTCCGATGCCAGTTCCGAAGGTCCGTATGCCACATAGCTCATGCCCATTTTTGCACATCCGTACATCCAGGCATAACTCATATTGTTCCTTATATCACCGCAGAAAACAACTTTGACCTTGTTAAGGGGTTTTGATACATGCTCTTCGATGGTCATCATATCCGCCAGTATCTGGGTGGGGTGGTCAACATCTGTAAGCCCGTTCCATACAGGAACTCCCGCATGCTTTGCCAGTTCTTCCACAACAGACTGCTTATACCCTCTGTATTCTATGCCGTCATAGAATCTTCCCAACACTTTTGCAGTGTCTTCAAGGGATTCTTTCTTTCCCATCTGGGAACTTTTTGAATCCAAAAAAGTAACATGTGCACCTTCGTCAAGACATGCGACTTCAAATGAACATCTTGTCCTCGTTGAGGTTTTCTCAAAAAGAAGTACGACATTTTTGCCCTTAAGCACTTCGTTTTTGATGCCCGCTCTTTTTTTTGCCTTAAGATCATGAGCCAGATCCAGCATATATCTTATTTCTTCCGGCGTGAAATCCATCAGCGTCAGAAAACTTCTTCCTTTTAAATTAACAGCCATTTTTACACCTCCTAAAATGGTTCCTTGTTTGTCTTTATGATACCTTATCATATATAAAAATAAAGTGCCAGTTTTTATGTATTTTGTTGTGCCAGCACCAGTTTTATAAAAGTTTTCATACCTTCATCTATCTGCTTAAGAGAAGGATAAGAATAGTTCAGTCTTATCATCTGTCTTCCCGCCTTTTTCCCGGGATAAAACATATTTCCCGGAACAAAGTTCAGCCCTTCCTTTTTTGCCTCCACAGAAAGTTTCTTCACATCTGTCTTATCCGGCATATTGCACCATATATAAACTCCGCCTGAAGGTTTTTCATATCGGACACCAAAGGTTTTCAGTCTGTCCAGCCACTTGCACATCCTGTCTCTTTTTTCTTTGTACTCCCTTCTGAAATCCTGCAGTTTTTTGTAATAAAGATCGTTTTCAAAGGCTGCCGCCAGCATTTTCTCTGAAGCCCATTCCAGTGATATGAGCCGTACTGAAACAAGATAACTGAGACTTTTTATGACCTGCTTGGGTGCCACTGCAAAAGCTGCGCCCACTCCCGGGATGAAGGTCAGTGAAAAAGAATAAATATATATCACATTATCTCCTTGGTCCATGGATTTTATGCTGGGCACCCTGCTTTTGCCGAAGAAAATCTCCGAAGCGGCATCCTCCTCTACTATGGGAAGCCGGTATTTGTATGAGAGCTGAAGAAGTTTTTTTCTTCTTTCAAAGGACAGGACCTTCCCTGTGGGGTCCTGGTAACTGGAATTCACATATATGAACTTGGGTCTGTATTTTTCTATAAGAGGCTCCAGATTATCGCATTTCATGCCGTTTTCATCCACCGGAACTGTGATTATCCTTGCTCCGGCAAACTCAATTGTCCTGTAAACATCCGGTGACAGAGGTTCTTCAGTTATTACCGTGTCTCCCGGATCAAGAAGGATAGTAACAATAAAATCAAGAGCCTGATTCATCTCGGAAAACATCTGGATGTTGCCGATATCGTTTTTTATCCCTTTTCCTCTTAAAAATCCGGCAATCTGCTTTCGGAGATTTTTGTCTCCCCGGTAAGGAGTATAAAAATAAGAGGTCTCTTTCCTCCTTGAAATTACTTCAGTGAATATCTTCGAAATATCCTGTTCCTCATATACCGAAGTAGATGATATTCCTCCTGCAAAGGAAATGCTTTTTGCATTATAGGATCTTGAAAAAATATCGTCAAATGACTTCTCAATGTCCAGATATTCGCCCTTCACCAAATGTGACCAATTGACATTCTTGACCTTGATACTGTCTTTGCCCATATTTTCGGGATTTTCTTTGTAGCTGACCTTGTATCCGACACCATGTAATGAGATGAGGAACCCCTCGGCTTTGAGTTCGTTATAGGCCTTTGTAACTGTATTTCTGTGCACGCCAAGACGCTCTGCCATATGTCTTTCGGAAGGCAGAAAAGAACCGTCGGGCAGTTCTCTTTCGATTATTTTCTGTCTGAGATCCGAAATTATCTGTATATATAAAGGAGTTTTTCCTCTTTTGCTTTTTTTCGTCTCCATTACCTGTTCTACGTGTCTTTTCCTTCATATTTCAGTTATATCCACCATGTTAACATTACCAAGATTCTTTCCTGAAATCAAGCAGTTTGCCAGAGCGTTGGCAGTATCTATGGAGGTAAGTGTGACGATATTTCTTTCTATGGCCTTCCTTCTAAGCTGCACGGATCTCATGGCCGGCTTTCTGCCGGCGATGGATGTGGATACCACGAAATCCACTGCACCGCTGTCAAAAAGTGTATCTGTATTCGGCCGGGGTTCATCAAAGGCATTTACTTTTATTGCAGGTACACCATGACTGTTGAAGTAACGGGCAGTGCCTTCTGTTGCAGCGATGCTGTATCCCAAATCGATAAATTTCTGTGCAAGAGGAACAGCTTCGGGCTTGTCGGCATCTTTTACTGTTATCAAAACTATTTCATCCACCTTCGTAAGGCCGTATCCTGCTCCCAGAAGTCCTTTATATAATGCCGACTCAAAATCTTTATCTATGCCAAGAACTTCGCCGGTGGATTTCATTTCCGGTCCCAGCTGACTGTCGGCATCCGTAAGCTTGGGGAAACTGAATACGGGGACTTTCACAGCCACATACTCTCCTGCAGGGGCAAGCCCTTTTTTATATCCCAATTCAGAAAGTTTCTGACCCAAAAGCACTTTGGTTGCCAGCCTTACCACAGGAACATTGGTCACCTTGCTTATATAAGGTACTGTCCGTGAGGACCTGGGATTGACTTCTATTACATATAGTTCTTTTTCAAAAAGCACATACTGGATATTTACCATTCCCACGACTTTCAGTTCTTCGGCCAGGATACCGGTGTATTTTACTATTTTGTCTACGACATCATCATCAAGGCTCTGGGGAGGGTATACCGAAATTGAATCTCCGGAATGTACGCCGGCCCTCTCAATGTGCTCCATTATGCCGGGGATCACAAAATCTTCTCCATCGCATACGACATCCACTTCTATTTCTTTTCCCATAAGATATTTATCTATGAGTACCGGATTTTCCAGTTCAATGTTAGCAGTTATTATATCCATGTATTCAACAACATCCTCTTTGCTGTAGGCGATTATCATATTCTGTCCGCCCAGAACATAAGACGGCCTTAAAAGCACAGGGTATCCCAGGCGATCCGCCTTTGTTACGGCTGTTTCTGTATCATATGCCGTTTCGCCCCGAGGCCTTGGTATGCCGCACTTTTCAAGGAGGCTGTCAAAACGCTTCCTGTCTTCTGCCTCATCTATGCTGTCAGCGGATGTCCCCAGTATATTTACACCCTTTTCAAGAAGATACTTTGTAAGTTTTATGGCTGTCTGCCCACCGAACTGTACTATTACTCCCCAGGGTCTTTCTGTTTCTATTATCCCGTCCACGTCTTCGGGAGTAAGAGGTTCAAAATAAAGTCTGTCAGATATATCAAAATCCGTGGAAACGGTTTCCGGATTGTTGTTGACTATTATGGCTTCATATCCGCTCTCTTTGAGGGCATTTACACAATGCACGGAACAGTAATCGAATTCTATTCCCTGTCCTATCCTGATGGGTCCCGAACCAAATACGATTATTTTTTTTCTGCCGATATCACTCTTTTTTATATGATCCGCAGCTTCATTTTCGCTATCATAAGTAGCATAAAAATAAGGTGTTTCTGCGGCGAATTCAGCAGCGCATGTGTCCACCATCTTGAATGCCGCAGGTATCTTTTCAGGCGGTTCCTGTCCGCTGAGTTTTTTTATTGTAGAATCCAAAAATCCCAGATCCTTTGCATCTTTGTATTTTTCTTTTGTCAGTTCTCCCTCTTCAAGGAACATCTCCATATAGACCAGATTATTTATCTTGCTTAAGAACCATCTGTCTATGCCCGTGATTTTGTATATCTCATCCAGTTCAACGCCTCTTTTGAAGGCTTCATAAACCACAAATATTCTTTCATCATCACAGTTGTACAAAAGGCTTTTAATTTCTTCGTCTGTTTTTTCTTTGAGTTTTTTCAGATTCAGTGTGTCCAATCCAAGCTCTATGGAGCGCACAGCTTTCATGAGGGCCTGCTCAAAAAAGCTTCCTATGGCCATCACTTCTCCCGTGGCTTTCATTTGGGTCCCCAGGGTTCTTTTTGCGTAGACGAATTTATCGAAGGGCCATTTGGGGAATTTGACTACAACATAATCCAGAGCAGGTTCAAAACATGCATAGGTTTTTTGTGTTACCTCATTCCTTATCTCGTCAAGAGTGTACCCGATGGCTATCCTGGATGCCACCTTTGCGATGGGATATCCGGTGGCCTTCGAAGCCAGTGCCGAAGACCTTGACACTCTTGGGTTCACTTCGATAACAGCATAATCAAAACTTCCGGGATCCAGGGCGAACTGACAGTTGCAACCCCCGCAGACGGAAAGTTCCTGTATTATTTTTATGGACGCGTTCCTTAGCATCTGGTATTCTTTGTCCGCCAGGGTCACCGCCGGCGCCACAACTATGGAATCCCCCGTGTGTACTCCCACCGGATCCAGATTTTCCATTGAACATACAGTTATTGTATTGCCCCTGCTGTCCCTCATAACTTCGAACTCTATTTCTTTCCATCCGGAAACACATTTTTCTATAAGTATCTGGGTTATAGGGCTTTGTCTTAAACCGTCGGTCCCTATGATCCTGAGCTCCTCCGGATCATTTGCTATGCCTCCGCCGGTACCGCCAAGGGTATATGCCGGCCTTACGACCACCGGGTATTTTATTTCTTCCGCATACAAAAGGGCATCCTCGATCTTCTCGGCCACACGGGATTCTATTACAGGTTCTCCTATGGACTCCAGCATATCCTTGAACATCTGACGGTCCTCAGCTTTATCTATGGTAAGAGGATCCGTACCCAGAAGCCTTACCTTGTGGGATTCCAAAAATCCTTCTCTGGCCAGTTTCATGGAAAGAGTAAGCCCCATCTGGCCTCCCAGGGTAGGAAGAATGCTGTCGGGTTTTTCGATGCCGATTATCTTTTTGAGTACAGAAAGAGTAAGAGGTTCTATATATATCTTATCGGCCATGGTCTTGTCAGTCATTATGGTGGCAGGATTGGAATTGATCAGTACCACTTCTATGCCCTCTTCTTTCAGTGTCCTGCAGACCTGAGTCCCGGCGTAATCGAACTCTGCTGCCTGGCCTATCACTATGGGTCCTGAGCCTATGACCAGCACTTTTTTTATGTCTTTATTCAGCGGCATTTTTTTTCTCCATACTCTCAATGAATCTATCAAACAAATATCTGGTGTCGTGGGGGCCTGCGCATGCTTCAGGATGGAACTGAACTGTAAAGGTCCCGGGTCTTTTGTATTTTATCCCTTCGCAGCTTTCATCGTTGACATTATAATGGCTTATGTTTCCGATATCCTCGGTCACAGATTCTTTTACCACTGCAAACCCGTGATTCTGACTGGTGACGAATATACGTCTTTTTTCAAGATCCATCACCGGCTGATTGGCCCCTCTGTGTCCGTATTTCAATTTCTGTGTTCTGCATCCAAAGGCAAGGGCCATTATCTGGTGTCCAAGACATATTCCCAAAACAGGCAGATCTGTTTTTAATATTTCTTTAAGATTATTTATGATCTTCTTGTTCTCATTGGGGTCTCCCGGTCCGTTGGATAGCATTATGCCATCGGGTGCTACTTTTTCAATGGCAGCTTTGTCAGAATCCCAGGGCATTACTGTAACATCGCATCCAAGTTCATTCAGGCTTCTTAATATGTTGCTTTTATATCCGTAATCCATGAGCACAACATGGTATTTGGAAACTTCTGCTTTATGAAATGACGGTTTTTTGTCTGAAACGGATCTTACCGCATCCGATATGACAAAACCCTTCAGTGACTTTAAAAAAGCACCCGTATCATCAGGGTACTCGGTGGTCACGGCTCCGTTCATAACTCCGTGCTCGCGTATCTTTCGTGTCAACGCCCTGGTGTCTATGTCATAGATCCCAACCACATTATGTTGCTCAAGATACTCTCCCAATGTGGACTTGCTTCTGAAATTTGAAGGCTCGTAGCACCATTCTCTTATGATGTAGCCTTTTAGCCATACCCTTCCTGATTCCCTGTCTGTATCATTGACCCCGTAATTTCCTATAAGGGGGAATGTCTGGGCAACTATCTGCCCGAAATAACTGGGATCTGTAAGGGTTTCCTGATATCCTGTCATTCCCGTTGTGAAAACCACTTCACCGACTGCAGTACCTCCGCAGCCCAGGGAACGACCTTCGTAAACCGTCCCGTCTTCCAGTATCAGCCAGGCGGGCTCATACTTGTGATATGCCATTTTACTGCTACTGACCATTTTTTCTCCTTTGTGCAAGTTTACACCTTACTGCAAATAATTATACACTCACACCGGATAAAGTCAATGGTTATATGCATATTTATTGCATTATTATGCATTTTTATGCATCGTCACAAATATCTCACTTTTCTCCGTGGAACTGGTAGTAGCAAACTTCAAGGCGGCCGTTATACAGTTTACGTCTTTTGTCGGCAGGGCGGCCTTTTATGGCCTTTTCCGCATTCTTATCGGCAGTCACAATAAACAGTGACCAG
>DBPK01000003.1:6381-11990 GCA_002304835.1 Firmicutes bacterium UBA1422 | reverse complement strand
TTTTTTCTTCAGTATCAAAATCCGCAATATCTTTTCTTTTAAAAGATATTACATCATCCACTCCCGCTTCTTTGGCGTTTTCAACTGCCGCCTGAATGGCTGTTTCCGATATATCAGATGCTTCTATCCTTATATCTGCATCATTTTTTATCAGACCAAAGGCTCTTTTTCTTTCTTCTTTCCAGGTGCTTTCTTCTATTATGTGCCATCCTTCCGAAACAAAATTTCTGTTAAGTCCGGGGGCAATATTTTTGCCTATCATCGCAGCTTCTATGGGTATGGTCCCCGACCCGCAAAGGGGGTCTGCCAGCATGCGTCCTTCTTTCCAAAATGAAAGCATCACTAGGGCCGCGGCAAGGGTCTCTTTTAGGGGTGCTTCTGTTCCAAGGATGCGGTATGCCCTTTTGTGCAGGCCTTTTCCGGTTGTATCTACTGTCACCGTCACCAGGTCTTTAAGTAAGGTAAGCTTTATGGAATATTCAGCTCCTGTTTCTTCAAATTCTTCGATCCCGTAGGCCTCTGACAGTCTTTTTATCACGGCTTTGTTGGCGATGCTCTGGCATGCGGGTACACTGTGAAGTTTTGATTTTACTGAACTGCCGGTAACGATTATCCTGCCATCCGGCGGAATGAGTTCTTCCCAGGGTATTCCTTTTATCTGCTGAAAGAGTTCCTCAAATTCTTCTGCCCTGAACTCTGCCATTTTCAAAAGCACCCTGTCAGCGGCACGCAGCCATAAGTTGGAACGCACTATTGCTCTTTCGTCCCCCTGGAAGGTTATTTTTCCGTTCTCGCTTTTTAATATCCGGTACCCCAAGGCTTCGATCTCCCTTTTTACAACTGCCTCAAGGCCGAAAGTCGCCGTGGCTATAAGTTCTGTTTTCATTATTTTTCTCCCTATTAAGAAAGGCTGCCTCCAAAGAGGCAGCCCCGCTGTTACTTCTTATATATATGCATGTCGTTTGTTGAGTCTGCTGTTTTCTACTATGCTTATATTGTCCAGAGCTTTTCCCGTCCCTATGGCCACACAAGACTTGGCGTCTTCGGCTATGGCTACTTTAAGGCCCGTCCTCTGTTTTATCCTCTTGTCGATGCCCCAAAGCATGGCGCTTCCACCTGTCAGCATTAGCCCTGTATCGCTTATGTCTGCCGCAAGTTCCGGCGGTGTCCTTTCAAGGACACTGTGTGCCGCTTCACAGATTGCCTGCAGAGGTTCTTCCATTGCTTCAAGCATGTCTGCGCTGGTCATGGAAACATCTCTTGGAAGTCCTGTCACCAGATCTCTTCCACTGCAGGTCATGCTGACTTCCTCATCCCTGGGATATGCTGTTCCTATGCCTTTTTTGAGTTCCTCGGCTGTTCTTTCTCCCACATATAATTTATGTTTTTTGCGCATATATTTTATTATGGCTTCATCTAATCTGTCACCGGCTATTTTCACTGATGTGCTGGCCACTATTCCTCCAAGCGAAATAAGGGCTATATCAGTAGTTCCTCCGCCGATATCCATTACCATGGTGCCTCCCGGTTTTGATATGTCCAGTCCCGCTCCTATGGCCGCCGCCACCGGTTCCTCCATAAGAAAAACATCTTTGCCTCCGGCCTGTGTGGCGGCTTCTCTGACGGCACGTTTTTCGACTTCCGTCACCCCGCTGGGCACACATACCATTATCCTGGGTCTGAAAAATTTACCGGAACCACAGGTCTTTTTTATGAAATATTTGAGCATTCTTTCTGTAACGTCATAATCTGAAATGACCCCGTCTCTCAAGGGTCTTACTGCAATTATGTTTGCCGGCGTTCTTCCCAACATCTGCCTTGCATCTTCCCCCACTGCCAGTATTTCATTAGTATCATTGTTTATTGCAACAACAGAGGGCTCGTTCAATACGATCCCTTTTCCTTTTATATATACAAGCACGTTGGCCGTTCCCAGATCTATACCTACGTCTTCGGTGAATCCCATATTTGCTTATCCTCCTTAGCATTGGTTAAAATTATCACTAAACTATTATATATAAGAACGACCTTTTTTTCAATCACTTTTTATATGCCCTCTTCTTACAAAGCAGTCTTTTGGACTTTTTCAATTGCCGCTTTCACGAATTCCCTGAAAAGAGGATGTGCCCTGTTTGGTCTGCTTTTGAATTCGGGATGATACTGTACTCCCACAAAATAACGATTGGCCGATATCTCCACCGCCTCCACCAGCTTGCCGTCAGGAGATGTCCCCGCGGTTTTCATGCCCGCAGCAACGAATCTTTCTCTGTAATCATTGTTGAATTCATATCTGTGACGGTGGCGTTCATATATCTGCTCTTTCCCATAAGCCCTGTGCATTAGCGTATCTTTTTCTATAAGACAGGGATATGCTCCCAGACGCATGGTCCCGCCCTTTTGTATATTTGCATACTGATCGGGCATAAGGTCTATTACTTTGTTTCCGCCTCCCTCACAAAATTCTGCCGAACAGGCATCAGAGATCCCCAAAACATTCCGGGCAAATTCTATGGCCGCCGTCTGCATTCCAAGACATATGCCCAGATATGGCACGTCATTTTCCCTGGCATATTCAGCCGCCAGTATCTTCCCTTCTATGCCTCTGTCACCGAATCCCCCGGGCACAAGAATTCCTGCCGAATCTTTGAATATGGTTGCCGCCGAATCTTCAGTTACCTCTTCAGCCTCTACCCAGTTGATATCTATCCTGTATCCGTTTTCGTATCCTCCGTGCTTTATGGCCTCCGCAACGGAAATATAAGCATCATGAAGTTTGACATATTTACCGGTTATTGTGATCTTCACAGTTTTTTTTCTGTTTTCTATCCTTTTTAGCATTTCCTGCCAGTCCCTCATATTGCATGGACCTGTTTTTATACCAAGTTCCCGGCATACTATTTTCGAAAACCCGCTTTCCTCCAACATAACCGGGGCTTCATAAAGAACAGGCACGGTACGGTTTTCTATGACACAGTCCTCTTTCACATTGCAGAAAAGCGAAATTTTTTCTTTTATATCCATGCTCACCGGCTCATCCGCACGCATTACTATGATATCCGGCGATATACCCATGGATCTAAGCTCCTTTACTGAATGCTGGGTCGGTTTGGATTTATGTTCTCCGGAACTTTTTATGTAAGGCACAAGAGTAACATGCACGAACAGACAGTTTTCTTTCTTTTGTTCCAAGGACACTTGTCTTATGGCCTCCAGAAAGGGCTGACTTTCTATATCGCCGGTGGTGCCTCCTATTTCCGTTATTATCACATCCGCATCGTTTTGTTTATCCACACTGTAAATGAATTCTTTGATCTCATTGGTGATGTGAGGTATGACCTGTACTGTGCTGCCCAGGTACTCTCCTTTTCTTTCCTTGTTCAAAACATTCCAGTATACTTTACCTGTGGTGAGATTTGAAAACTTGTTCAGATCTTCATCTATGAATCTTTCATAATGCCCCAGATCAAGATCTGTTTCGGCTCCGTCTTCGGTAACATAGACTTCCCCGTGCTGATAAGGGCTCATTGTTCCGGGATCAACATTAATATAAGGGTCCAGCTTCTGAGAGACCACCTTTAGTCCTCTGGACTTAAGCAGTCTCCCAAGGGAGGCTGCTGTTATTCCTTTTCCAAGCCCGGAAACCACCCCTCCGGTAATAAATATGTATTTCTTCTGTTTTTCCATTTTTATTCTCCTTTCTCTATTCTTTTACTAATGCATTCCCATAAAATAAAAAGCGCCAAAAATAAAAAAACAAGGTTTTCCGGCTTTGGAGTGAGAAGGATAACCCAGACCCCGTTTCGCCGTCTTTCCTTATTTGAGTTTATATTTTGTGCACTTTTTTTATAAATATTTACTAAAATATTATATACCCTGCTTAAGAAAAATGCCAGTATTTTTTTTTAGAAAATATGTTATACTTGTTTCATCTTGATCATGGAGGATAAAAATGCTTTATTTGAAAAACGATTACAGTCTAGGGGCCCATCCCAAAATCATGGAAGCTCTGGAGAAAACCAACATGGTGCATGCCGACGGTTACGGCATAGACAAATTCTGCGACGGCGCAGCGGAAACAATAAAACAAAAAATAGGAAGAGAAGATGCTGATATCCACTTCCTTATGGCCGGGACTCAGACCAATATGACCGCCATTGCAGCTTTTTTGAGACCACATCAAGCAGTCATAGCTCCTGAAACAGGGCATATCTGTGTTCATGAAACCGGAGCTATAGAAGCAACGGGACACAAAATAATACATGTGCCCACAGATGACGGCAAAATATATCCCGAACAAATAGATGAAGTCATGGTTTTTCATGAAGATGAGCATTATGTACAGCCCAAGCTCCTTTATATATCCGACTCCACCGAAACAGGCAATATATATACCGGGGCTGAACTGAAAGCCCTAAAAAACACCTGCAAAAAGCACGGCCTTTATACATATATAGACGGTGCCCGCCTTGCCATGGCCCTTACGGCAGAAGGCAACGACCTGACGCTGAAGGATCTTCCGTCTTTTGCGGATGCTTTTTATATCGGAGGAACAAAAAACGGCATACTCATGGGAGAAGCCCTTATCATACTGAACGAATCTTTTAAAGAGGATTTTCGTTTTCTCTTGAAACAAAGGGGCGGTATGCTGGCAAAGGGCCGTCTTCTGGGCGTGCAATTTGAGGCTTTGATGAAAAACGATCTTTATTTTGAAATGGGGGCCCACGCAAACAAAATGGCTTCTTTGCTGTCTGAAGGCATAAAAAAAGCCGGCTACGATTTTGCGCAGAAACCGGTCACTAATCTGATCTTCCCGATTTTCCCCAATGAACTTGTGGCGGAACTTGAAAAGAAGGTCATGTTCGAAGGGTGGAGAAAGTATAAGAACGGTACCTCTTCCATAAGACTTGTTACTTCCTGGGGGACAACAGAGAACGAAATAAAGGAATTTCTAAATATGATCTAGTTTCGCCCGGTCCATTTATATTTTTTTAGTATCTTTTGAGCCCTTTCATCTGAAGGGTTCTTTTCTTTTTCACGTACTTTTTTTTCGTACTCGGAAAGGTCATGGATTTTCTTTATATGAGCTTTTACGGGTTTTGGCACTGCAGTGAAATAAATAAAAGGATTTATGATCAGAAAATCCAGAAGTATCCATGCTATTATTACCGGGATCACCGTCTCCTTTCCCAAATATTCCATGGCCAAAAATGCCAATGCACCAAGCCCTGCCAAGCCTGCAATAAATGTTATATAGGTTTTTTCGACTTTTTTTACCGCTTTTTGAAGTGCCTGGTCGTACCATATATCTTTAAGATCTCTAAAAATGAAACCGCTTCCCCTGAACCTGGAATTTGCGATTTTTATGCATGCGGCAAAATCATCCAAAGTTCCCTTTTCTTCGGGTATCATCTCCGGGCCGTCGTAAAAAACACTTTCGATCAGGACTTCCCCTTCCCCCAGGAGCGCCAGTTCCGGTGCATCATCCTTTTCAAGGTCAAGAAGCAAATGATATCCTTCTTTCAGCATCACACTTTCTTTTTCTATGGTGAGCACCGCATATCCCCTTACACATAAAAACCCCATGGTGGTCTTGTCATGGTCTTCTTTGT
>DBPK01000003.1:0-6376 GCA_002304835.1 Firmicutes bacterium UBA1422 | reverse complement strand
TGTTTTCCTCTTTCTGATTCCCTTATTGGCTTATTTACAAATATATCAACGGTCATAAAAAGGGCCTTTTCCGGCCCTTAAAATCTCTGGTGGAGACGACGAGAATTGAACTCGTGTCCAAAAACACTTCCGCAAAATTTTCTCCGAGCGCATCCTTTGTTGAATTTTTTCGCTTCTTCCGCTCCTCAAAGGCAAGTTGCGGTTTCGACTATCCCGTTATTCCCTTATGCTGCCGGGATTTCACATAAGGTTTTCCTGCATGATCGACGCCGGGTCCCATACCTGCAGGTGAATGTGGGCCGACGCGCGTGCTGCGATACTAGGCAGCGTATGCGAAATTGTTGTTATTATTTTTAGCGTTTATATTTAACGTGCCCTTTTTTACGCAGACCGAGCAAACTGCGGCTCGCTTATTTTGTTTCCGCATTCCTGTCGAAACCTGTACGTCCCCGAATGCTTCTTCATGATAATATTTTATCACAGTATGTGAAAAATATCAACCTTTTGGCGGCTATAGGCTATAGGCTATAACATTATGGTCATTCGTCACACATTTTTGTCTGCTTGAGATCTATTTGCCCTTTTTGACCTCAATTATAGCTTCTTCAAGTTCTTCGATCTTTTTTTCTGCCGCCTCTATTGCTTTTAAGTGATCCTCTACTTTTGGATCTGTTTCACCTGTGGCACGATAGACATCGTAATAATATGCTCCTATTTTTTTCTGTAAGTCCGTTATTTCCGACTTCTGAGAAGTGATTTTTGCTTTGCATCTTCCTATTTCAACCACATCTCCTGTTTTATCTGCAGCATATTTTGCCACTTTACCGGCTTTGTTCATCAAATCTCCCATTTACTTTCCTCCTATATACTTGTGAAAAATCTATTTCTTCTTTGCTCTTTCCATTCGCCTTTCGGCATCTTTTTTTGCTATGTCATGCCTTTTATCATAAAGCTTTTTACCTCTTGCCGCCGCCAGTTCCATTTTTGCTTTGCCGTTTTCATTTATATATAAACTTAGCGGTACTAGTGTGAGTCCCTTTGTTTTTATGGATCCTGCCAGTTTGTCTATCTCTTTTTTGTGCATCAAAAGCTTCCTGGTCCTTAGGGGATCAACATTGAATATATTGCCCTGTTCATAGGGGCTTATGTTCATTCCGTGTATGAATGCCTCGCCGTTTCTTATCCTGGCATAACTCTCTTTTATACTTACTTTGCCCTGCCTTATGGACTTTATTTCTGTCCCTGTCAGGACCAGTCCCGCTTCATAAGTGTCTTCTATAAAATAATCATGCCTGGCTTTTTTGTTTTTTGCCACCACTTTTTTTTCTTTCATTTATATACCTTTATACCTATAAAGTGCCGAATTCACCAAAGGGATATACCCTTAATATGGCTTTGCCCGTAACTTCATCTATATCCACTGTCCCCACTTCCGCATATCTGCTGTCAATGCTTACTTCCCTGTTGTCCCCCAGGACATAAAGCTGTCCCTTCGGCACTTTTATGCCGTTTTCCTGCCCGGCTGTATAGACGTCCTTGATATAGGCCTCTTTGAGAGCCTCTCCGTCAACATATACTTCTCCGTCTTTTGTTTCAATGGTTTCTCCGGGCAGTCCTATTACCCGTTTTATATATAGTTCTTTTTCACCGCCGGTATAATGTGGGAAAACTATTATATCTCCTCTTTCAGGCTCACCGAACCTGTAGGCCTGCTTGCTTATGAACAGATAATTATTCTCCGTAAGGGTGGGTTCCATGGAGGTCTTCTTAACAATTATGGGTTTTATAAAAAATGTTATTGCCAGGACCACGACCAGTACGATAGCAATATCTCTTATGAGGGTTTTCATATTATTTGTCCTTTCGATATAATGCCTGATGTCTTTTTTCTTTTTTACGGTCAGTGGATCTTTCCCGCGTCGCTGAAGGGATAAAATCTGAAAACTGCTTTTCCTTTTATGCTTTTTTTGCTTATGGTGCCCAGCATGTCGGATCTGCTGTCAAGACTTACCTGTCTGTTGTCTCCCATCACGAAGACCTGTCCTTCCGGGACCCGGAAGTTATATATCTCTCCGGGAGTAACTGCGGTTTCTCCTCCCATTATATAATCTTCTTTTAATATCTTCCCGCTTCTGTAGACTACGCCGTCTGATATGGTTATCACATCACCGGGCAGTCCAATGACTCTTTTTATCAGAAGCCTTCCTTTGTCCGTTTCGGATTTGAAAATTATGATATCTTCATATTCTATCCTGCCGAATCTATATGCCTGTTTAGCCGCTATGAGATAATTGTTTTCTTTGAGTGTGGGCTCCATGGAGGTCTCTTTTACTATTACAGGTCTTATCAAACATGATACAGCAATGGCTATTGCTAAAGCTATAAGTATATCTCTGATAAGAGCTTTCATTTATTTTATTCCTCCCATATGGGAAAGGGGCCAAAGTATCCATTTCGCATTTCCCCTTATCATGTCCATATCCACGGGTCCCAGTTCTTTTGCTCTGCTGTCCATGACAGTATCTCTGTTATCGCAAAGAAGGAAAACCTCATTTTCTTTGAGTTTCAGATCCACATTACCGCCCAGGCTGCCCTTTGCATTCTTGACGTTATATTCTTTGCCGTTTCTGTAAAATGTGCCCGCCTGTATCTTTATTCTGTCTCCCGGCAGGCCGGTAACTCTTGCTATTATATTATCCTCGGAAAGCTCTTTTGCGGCGGTCTTTTCCAGTATTACCACCTGCCCCAGATCCGGTGCGCCGCGTTTTTGTGAATAACGATCTTTTGTCATTACCACGAAACTGCCGTCTTTTATGGTTGGATCCATGGCCTTGCCTTCATTCACCTCCGGTGCCACCAGTATAAAGACTATTATAGCCGCAACTATGGCATACATATAAGGCCGGTTCCTTATTTTGAAAGATCTGCTATCATATTTTCCCTGGGACATCGATTAACTCCTTTTTTATTTTTTCAAACATATCGGGAAGCTTTGTCGTCACTGTGATTCCTTGGATCTCCAGCTTATATGCATGAAGAAGCTGTGTTGAAAGCCCGTATCTTTTTTTGATTTCAGCATTTATCTTCGGGTCCCCGTATTTGGGGTCGCCTATAAGAGGGAAACCCGCAGATAAAAGATGAGCTCTTATCTGATGGGTCCTGCCTGTTATCAGTTCCGCCTCTGTCAGAGTGAAATCTCCGCCGACTTTTATGGGTTTTATGATGGTCCTGGCATTAACGCCCCTTTTATCTGCCTCGCCAAGCACCCTGACCGTGTTTTTTTGTGTATCCTTTTCAAGTCTTCCGCACAGCCTTAAAGGTTCTTTTATCCTGCCGTATACTATGGTGAGATAATACTTTCTTATCCCTTCACGTTCCCTGATAAGTCTGTTAAGATGCTTCATCGCTTCTGCGTTTTTACCGAATATCACAAGACCCGTTGTATTCCTGTCCAGCCTGTTTACCGGCGCGGGCCTGAAGGTGTTTTCTTTTTCAGGGGCATATTCTCCCCGGTCCTTTAGATATGATAGCACCTGGTTCGCAAGTGTATTTTTTTTCTCACCCGCATCCCCGTGGATCAAAAGACCAAAGGGCTTTTCTGCTATAAGCATATCTTCATCCTCATATGCTATATGAAATCTGACGACGGGCGCAAATACTTTTTTTGTTTTTCTGAGATTTTCCCCTTCTTCTTCAGAAATATAGACGCAAAGCACATCTCCCGGGGAAAGGATTGTTTCAGGCCCCGGTCTTTTGCCTTGGATCTTTATGTCCTTTCGTATCATTTTATATATATGGCTCAAAGATGCATTGCCGAAATATTTTTTTAAGAAACGGTCTGTTCTCTGACCGCCGTCGTTTATACCGACTTCTATTTTTAACATACATTACATTATACAACAATAAAGCTTCTGTAAACAGTCATTGTGAAGAAATATTCATAAAAAACAGCGGCCTTGGAATTTTTTTGAAATTTCCCGGGACGTACTGGTCTGCCATGGATTTTTGTGATATTGTATATATGTGAAAGGAGAATCGGAATGAACAGATTTAAAGATTTTCTTTATGATAAAAATGATATCATGGTTGCCCTGGTCATATTGATCGTGGCTGCAGTGGTCATCTTCTTCAGGATAAATGCCATAATGGATTATCCTTCGACTCAAACTGATCAGGGTGGCTCAGCCATAACAGAAACTGTTTTTAGATCATAATATAAGGAGGTTATCATGGCTTTAGTTACAAGCAAATACATGTTCGAAAAAGCACTTACAAACGACCATGCCATAGGTGCTTTCAATGTGAACAACATGGAGATCATTCAAGGTATCGTTGATGCGGCGCAGGCCGAAAATTCAGGACTCATCCTGCAGGTTTCGGCAGGAGCCAGAAAATACGCCAAGCCGGCTTATCTTCTGAAACTTGTGGAAGCAGCCATAATCGATACCGGCATTGACATCTGCCTCCATCTGGATCACGGCGAGGATTTTGACATATGCAAAAAGTGCGTAGATGACGGATTTACTTCAGTCATGATCGACGGGTCCGGGCATCCTCTTAACGAAAATATAGAGATCACAAAAAAAGTTGTGGAATATGCCCACAGTAAAGGTGTCGTAGTTGAAGCCGAACTGGGAAAGCTTGCGGGGATCGAGGACAATGTAAGCGTAGATGCCCGGCAAGCCACATTCACAGATCCGGATGAAGCTGCGGAATTCGTTCAGAAAACCGGTGTTGATTCCCTGGCCATAGCCATAGGAACAAGTCACGGAGCATATAAATTCAAAGGGGATCCTTATCTTGATTTCGAAAGACTTAAAAAGATCCATTTCCTTATCCCAACCGTGCCTCTGGTACTGCACGGAGCCTCGACAGTGCTGCCGGAATTCGTTGCCAAATGCAATGAATACGGCGGAGATCTTCCCGGAACAAGGGGAGTGCCTGAAGAAATGATATTGGAGGCTGTAAAATACGGAGTATGCAAAGTCAATATAGATACGGACCTTAGACTTGCAATGACCGCAGAAATAAGAAAGCACCTAAAGGAGCATCCCGAGAATTTCGATCCGCGAAAGTATCTGGGTCCTGCCAGAGAAGCCATAAAGGGCATGGTGCAGCACAAGATCAAAAATGTTCTAAATTCATCGGGGACCGGTTCGCCCAGGTAATACATGGATGCAGCCATATTCTCTACACCCAGGCATAAGCATGGGACCTGAAAACAGCACAAATAAAATGACCGCCCGGGCGGTCATTTTTTGATTCTTTCTCAAGCATATCTCTTATATCTCTTCATACTGTTTTTGACCCTTCAGCCTACTTGGTGTGCTCACTTATTATCTGCTGCTTAAGATCATACAGCTTCTGTGAAAGGTCTACGTAATAGGTCTGGGGTTTTTCGAACCTGAGCATCTCTTCCCAGAGCTCGCTTATCTGTAATGCACAGTAGCTTCTTATCTTATCTATGTGGGGCAGATCATATACGAGTTTTCCTTTTTCGAAAAGCTGGACCCTGAGATTTTTTACATAGAAATTCGTAAGGGTCTTTCTTTTCCATGGGGCCATTGGATCGAATATCTCATAGGAATCTCCCGCCGGTTCCGGCTCGCCGTCCAGCATTATAAGGTCCGCTCTAATGTGGTGAGTTTCCTTATCAAAGAATCTGTACAGTGTTTTGAATCCCGGGTTGGTTATTTTGCCCACATTTTCGCTTATCTTCATCTTCGGTATCATTTCCCCGTCTTTTTCAAGGGCGGCAAGCTTATAAACTCCTCCGAAAACAGGCTCGCTTTTTGAGGTGATAAGCCTTTCGCCGACGCCAAAGCTGTCGATTTTTGCGCCCTGATAAATCAAGTCACGGATTATAGACTCGTCAAGGCTGTTTGAGGCTGTTATTTGGCAATCGGCATAGCCTGCTTCGTCAAGCATTTTTCTTGCTTTTTTGGAAAGGTAGGTTATGTCGCCCGAATCAAGGCGGATTGCAACAGGGCGTGCGCCAAGCGGCTTAAGCACCTCGTCAAAAGCCCTGATTGCGTTTGGAATCCCGCTTTTAAGCACGTTATAAGTGTCTACAAGCAGAACGGTTGAATGCGGATATACACTGCAATAGGTCTTGAAAGCCTCAAGCTCTGTGTCGAACATCTGAACCCACGAATGCGCCATTGTTCCCATTGCGGGGACGCCGTAAAGCTTGTCGGTGATGGCGCAGGCGGTGCCGTCACAGCCGCCGATATAAGCCGCCCTTGCACCTAAAATTGCTCCGTTTGCACCTTGTGCCCTCCGAGAGCCGAACTCGAAAACCTTTCTTCCGTCAGCCGCACGGACAATGCGGTTTGCCTTGGTTGCAATAAGCGACTGGTGGTTTACGCACAAAAGC
>DBPK01000015.1:13781-57701 GCA_002304835.1 Firmicutes bacterium UBA1422 | reverse complement strand
GAAGCTTGGGAACAGCGTAAGGTTGGAGAGTTAGTTGAAAGAGTAGTAAGGAAAAACACTAGCAATGAATGCTCTTTACCTTTGACTATCTCTGCCCAGGATGGACTGGTTGATCAAATTACATATTTCAACAACCGAGTTGCAAGTCGGGATGTGAGTAATTATTATTTGGTTTTAAATGGAGAATTTGCATACAATAAAAGCACATCTGATGGGTTCCCTTTCGGAGCAGTAAAGCGTCTTGATTTATATGAAAAGGGCGTATTATCAACACTTTACATCGTATTTTGCATCAGAGATTCAAAAAAGGCGAACAGCGATTTTCTAGCGGTTTTCTTTGATACAGATCGTTGGCATAAAGGTGTGTCAGAAAAAGCTGCTGAGGGAGCAAGAAATCATGGGTTACTTAATATTTCCGCAGAGGATTTCTTTGATATTGAGCTTTATATACCCAAAGAAGAAACTGAGCAAGCTAAAATAGGAGCATACATTAAGCGATTAGACAACCTTATCA
This sequence comes from Firmicutes bacterium UBA1422, assembly GCA_002304835.1. Lineage (GTDB taxonomy): Bacteria > Bacillota > Clostridia > Peptostreptococcales > Anaerovoracaceae > UBA1422. The sequence continues at coordinate 57,187 of DBPK01000015.1, read as the reverse complement.
CACTTCACCAGCGTAAGTTCGAAAAACTTAAAAATGTAAAAAAATCGATGTTGGACAAAATGTTTCCTAAAGAAGGTGAATGTGTGCCAGAAATTAGATTTAAAGGATTTACTGAANNCTGAAGCTTGGGAACAGCGTAAGTTGGGGGAGGTAGTACAAATAACAATGGGACAATCTCCAAATGGTAGCACTTATTCAGATGTGCCAAGTGATTATATTCTTGTTCAAGGTAATGCAGATTTAGAGAGCGGATGGGTAAAACCAAGAGTTTGGACAACTCAAATAACAAAACAGGCAGATGTTGGAGATTTAATTATGAGTGTGCGAGCCCCTGCTGGTTCAATGGGGAAAACCGCTTATAATGCGGTAATTGGACGAGGTGTCGCAGCAATTAAAGGTAACGAATTTATTTATCAACTACTTATGAAAATGGACAAGGAAGGTTATTGGAAGAAAGATTCTACTGGCTCAACTTTTGAATCTCTTAATTCGGAGAGTATTAAAAATGCAGAAATAAAACTACCATCAGATGAAGAACAAAATATAATTGGGAGCTATTTTGAGAACCTCGACAACCTTATCACCCTTCACCAGCGTAAGCTTGAAAAACTGAAAAATATTAAAAAATCAATGCTCGATAAAATGTTTGTATAACATCAAACAATAAAATAAGGAACGAATAGCGAACAATTAAGGAACTAAATTGGTCAAATAACGAACAATTAAGGAACGGATATGATATAATAAGGGGCAAGGAGATAGATATATGTTTAGACCAAAATTTAAATATACAAACGACATGGTAAATGATCTAATGAAAATAGAAAGATATAGATCATCTTTAGAGTATTTGTATCTTCCTACTCGTGCGCGCCAAGAACTTAATTACAATGCGAAGATGAAAAAGACTCATTTTTCCACGAGTATAGAAGGAAATGTTTTGTCATATGAACAAGTTGAAAGGGTTATAACAGAAAAAAATAAAGAAACAAAGATTAATGCAGAGAGGGAAGTTCTGAATTACTGGGATGCTTTGTCCTATTTAGAAACGGAACAAAAAAAACAAATAGAAATATCTGTTGATTTTATTAAACGTTTGCATGGAGAAATAACAAAAAAGGCAGGCAAACCAAAGAAATCGAATTTCAGAGAAGAAATGCCACCAGGCGTACTTTTTGCTGTATATGATAACAATACTAAAATGCCTGAATATATCCCTCCGGAGTGGTCGGATATAGAGGAATTAATGCAAGATTTGTTAGAGTGGTATAAAGAAGAGTCGGGGTTGCCGCTACCTGTAAAAGTAGCTATTTTCCATTATCAGTTTGTAACAATACATCCGTTTATTGATGGTAATGGAAGAACAGCAAGAGCGTTAGCAACGTACATTTTGATGCAAAATGATTATGATTTTAAAGCATGTAATTCCATGGAGGAGTATTATGCAACAGACCTTGATGGATACTATAATAACTTGCAACAAGGATTACCTCCTCTCTATTATGAAGGAAGAAATGATCCTCCACATCTTGAAATTTGGATAGAATTTTTTGTTCATATTATGGCACTGAATGCAGAGAAAATCTTTGAATTAGCAGTAGAAGCGACACCGAAAGAAAAAGGAAACGCATTAATAGCGTCACTAAACAATAGAGATAAAAAAATGCTGCGATATGTTTTGGAAAATCAAATTGGATTAATTAAAACAAAAGACTTAGCTGATGTATTTATGGTAACTCCCCGTGCTATCACAAAATGGTGCAAAGAATGGTGTGAAAGAGGGCTATTGATTCCTAATCTAAAAAATGTAAGAGTCACATCATATTCGCTTAGTGAGAAATATAGAAACTTAGATTTGAATGAACTGGGATTTATCAAGGAATAGGAGCATGTTGATGAAATTTACAAAAGAAGCAGAGTTTGAAGAAGCTTTAATAAAAGTTTTGCAACAAAATGGGTGGGAAGAAAAAGTAATAAAATACCCTACAGAAAAAGAGCTTATTGAAAATTGGGCGCAAATTCTTTTTAATAATAATAGAGATAAAGATAGACTAAACGATTATCCGCTAACTACAGGAGAAATGCAACAGATTTTAGACCAGATTAAAATCTTGCGAACCCCTTTAAAACTCAATGGCTTTATTAATGGAAAAAGTGTGCAAATCAAAAGAGATAATCAAGATGATAAAGAACATTTTGGAAAAGAAGTTTCTTTAAAAATATATGATAGACAAGAAATTGCCGGAGGGAAAAGCAGATATCAAATAGTACAGCAACCTGATTTCCCAACCAAATCTCCAATTCTAAACAATAGAAGAGGAGATCTGATGCTTATGATAAACGGTATGCCAGTTATACATATTGAATTAAAGAGTTCAAATGTTCATGTGTCAGAGGCGTGTCATCAAATAAAAAAATATTCACATGAAGGTGTTTTTTCTGATTTATTTTTCTTAATTCAAATATTTGTAGCTATGACGCCAGAAGAAACTATATATTTTGCAAATCCAGGAAAAGATGGGATATTTAACGAGGACTATTTTTTTCATTGGGCAGATTATAACAATGAACCAATTAATGACTGGAAAAAAATCGCTTCAACCTTATTATATATTCCAATGGCGCATCAGCTAATAGGGTTTTATTCTGTTGCAGATGATTCAGATGGTACATTAAAGGTGATGAGAAGTTATCAATATTTTGCGGCGAGCCGTATATCAGATAAAGTTGCGAAGACAAAATGGCAAGAGAAAAATCAATATGGTGGCTATGTATGGCACACCACCGGCTCGGGAAAAACAATGACAAGTTTTAAATCAGCGCAGCTGATCGAGAACTCAAAAGATGCAGATAAGGTTGTTTTTCTAATGGATAGAATTGAACTAGGGACACAATCCCTTAAAGAATATAGAAATTTTGCAAATGAAAATGATGATGTTCAAGCAACAGAGAACACTGGAGTACTTATTACAAAACTTAAATCAAAGGATCCTTCAAATACTCTCATAGTTACATCTATCCAAAAAATGAGCAGAATAAAAGAAGAAGGGGAAACAATCAGAGCAAAAGACATAGAAATAATAGCTTCTAAACGAATGGTATTTATTGTGGATGAATGTCATAGATCAACTTTTGGAGATATGCTATTAACAATAAAAGAAACATTCCCAAAAGCGATATTCTTTGGGTTTACAGGGACACCAATACAAGAAGAAAATCAAAAAAAGGATAGTACAACTGCCACAGTATTTGGAAATGAACTTCATAGATATAGCATAGCTGACGGCATAAGAGATGAAAATGTGCTTGGCTTTGATACATATAAAGTTCTTACTTTTAAAGATAATGACATAAGAAAAGCAGTTGCACTTGAAAAGGCAAAAGCAGCTACTGAGGCAGAAGCAATTGCAGATAAAAACAAAGAGAAGATATATTATAAATATATGAATGACATCCCAATGGCAGGTAGCATGGATGAAAACGGTAAAAATAATAAGGGGATAGAAGACTATATACCGCGAAGCCAATACTTGGACGAGGAACACAAAAACGCGGTTGTTACTGACATCTTGGACAATTGGGTTAAGTTAAGCAGGAATAGTAAATTTCATGCTATATTTGCTACGAGTAGCATTAAAGAGGCTATCGATTATTATAAAAAATTCAAAGAGAAAAAAAGCGGATTGAATATTTCTGTATTAGTAGATCCTAGTATTGACAATAAAGAGGGCGCAATAGTAAAAGAAGATGGATTAAAAGAAATCATTGAAGATTACAATAACACTTATGAACAAAGCTATTCTTTTGCGGCTTTTGATAAATATAAAAAGGATTTGTCGGCAAGACTTGCACATAAAAAACCATATGAAAGAATTGCGCGAACCCCTAAGTACCAAATGGATTTGCTTATTGTAGTGGATCAAATGCTTACGGGCTTTGATTCTAAGTGGGTTAATACTCTTTATCTTGACAAGGTTATTGAATACGAAAATGTGATACAGGCTTTTTCAAGAACAAATCGTTTATTTGGACCAGAAAAACCATTTGGCACAATTAAATATTATCGCAAACCTCACACAATGGGGAAGAATATTGAAGACGCTGTAAAACTATATTCGGGAGATAAACCACTTGGTTTATTTGTCGATAAACTGGCAAAGAATCTAGAAATGATGAATCAAAAGTTTGTAGAAATCTCGGAGATATTTGAACAAGCAGGAGTACCAAATTTTGATAAGCTGCCGAAAGAACCTGAATTGCGTGGGAAATTTGCAAAGCTATTTAACGAACTAAATGTGTATTTGGAAGCTGCAAAAGTGCAAGGATTTACTTGGAAGCAAAAAACATATAAATCTAAAGGCGATATAAATGCAAAAGATTATGAAATAACAATGACCTTTGATGAAGATGTTTATAAAGCACTGCTTGCAAGATATAAGGAATTGAGTAAGGAGCCAGGCGGCAATAGACCGATGGATGTGCCATATGACCTAAAGGGTTATTTGACAGAAATAGATACAGGCAGAATAGATGACAAATATATGAATACAAGATTTGAAAAGTATTTAAAAGCATTACAACAAGGAAATTCTGAAGAACTTGAAAAAGTTGAACAAGAATTACATAAATCCTTTGCAAGCTTGACTCAGGATGAACAAAAATATGCAGATATCATAATTCATGATATACAAAGCGGAGATTTATTTGTAAAAGAAGAGACAACGTTTAAAGATTACATTATTTCGTATATGGAAGAAGCACAAAATATTCAGGTTAAAAACCTTAATAAAGTACTAGGCGTTGATTTGGTATTGCTAGATGAAATGATGGGCTTGTCGTTAAATGATTCAAATATCAATGAGTACAACAGGCTTAATAAATTGGCGGACACCATTGACATTGAAAAAGCAAAAGCATATTTTGAGGCTATAGAAGGACGCTCAATAATAGTTCCGGAGGCATATCAAAAATCCACAAAATTGATAAGAGACTTCATATTAAATGACGGGTTTGATATTAAGATGCCTAAGTAACTAATGGATAAATATTTGATTATATTTCATTAACGCTTGGGAACAGCGTAAGTTTGGAGAAGTAATAAAAACGCTTCCGTTCAAACCGTTTTTAAAAGAACCTGAACAGGATGGAGAATTTGAAATAATCCAACAAGGCAATGAACCTGTCATTGGTTTTGCCAATGGAACTCCTTGCATTGATTATAATGATATCGTGATTTTTGGTGATCATACTTTATCGTTATATAAGCCAAAACGCCCTTTTTTTGTTGCAACAGACGGTGTTCGAATAATTAAAGGTGAGCAGAACCTAAATGGCTTTTACTTACTATCCCTATTGGAAAGATATAAGCCACAAAGTGAAGGCTATAAAAGATATTTTAGTATTCTTACGGATAGACAATGTTTTATAACATACAATTCCGTTGAACAGAAAAAAATTGGACAGTATTTTGAAAACCTCGACAACCTTATCACCCTTCACCAGCGTAAGTAATTACTTTTAAGATGCTAAATATTTAATTTAATGTGGCTAAAGATCTCATAACCAAATCAATATCTTTATTTTCTAATTCTTGAATAATATGAAGATACGTCTTTTGAGTTGTAGTTATGCTTGAATGGCCTAATCTTCTAGCAACACTTGCAATAGAGACACCTGCAAAAAGAAGCAATGATGCATGGGTATGTCTTAAGCCGTGAATTGTAATAGACGAAATATTAAGCTTGTTACAGTGGCGTTCCAAGAGATTGTTAACAGTAGAATTATAAACTTTGCCATTTATAAAAATAGGATTTTCAGCCGGCAATTTTTTTAACAACCCAGAAAACTGAATGATTGTTTGCCAATCAAGCTGGATTTTACGTACAGATGATTTATTTTTTGTGGGCAAGAAGCCACCGTTTTCTTTGTAATCCCAAGTTTTATCAATAGACAACATTTGACGAGCAAAATCAAAATCTTTGGACGTCAAAGCAAGTGCTTCTGAAAAACGTATACCTGTTTTAGCAATCAAAAGAATAAGCCAATCGAAGTTTACAGCTGAATCTAAATTCAAATTTGATAGTAGTGTTTGTAATTCAAACTGATTCAAATATTTTGTTTTCTTTTTCCTAGGAGATTTTCCTTTTATTATAGCTTTTCTTGTTGGATCTCGTTCAATAAGCCCTTCATCTACAGCATCTAGAATAGAGCTTTTTAGCTGATGATGAAAGTCCATGGTAGTTTGGCGTTCGTGAGTAGAAGCATAACTGTTTAGCAATTGTTGATATGCAATTCTTGTTAAATCGCATAGCTTTAAATCTGGAACAATTTTTGTTAACCAAGAATTCGTCAGCAAATATTTGTCCATAGTTACCTTCCTAATAGCCCCTGCCTTATATAACATTATCCATTTACTATAGTAATCGTGAAAAAGCATTTCTTTATTCAAATTTTCTAACATATATAATCCTCCTTATTTTGCTTACGCTGGTGAAGGGTGATAAGGTTGTCGAGGTGTCGGAAATAATCAGCAAGTTGGTTTTGCTCAGGTAAGGAGGGGGCCTTTATTTCAAGGTTCCCGAGCATCTTGCCTGAGATTTCCAAGAAGGTTGATCCAGAGGCTACACCTTCAGCTTTCTCTTTAATTTGATCTCCCATTGTATAAACAAAATACGGGTTGTATCCATCTCTTAAAACAAGAGATTGAAATCCCTGATTGGTAGCAGCAGAATGCTGTAGAATCGCCATTTTCCCGATTCCAGCTCGGCTTGTAAACAATATTGTTCTTCCTGCTGGTAATAATCTAGCAGAACTTTTCTGAAGCCCCAGGTCAGTGATTTTTCTTATGCTGCCAACGGCGTACCTTTGCCCTTCCATCTCAGCAGGAGCATACCAATCAATTTCACCATCCCAATACTCAGATTTCATTGTGCTAGGAGTTCCACCGCCAATAATATCAGCAATATCTCTCAACTTACGCTGTTCCCAAGCTTTAGTTATTTATTGTATATAAAGTAGAAAGTGGTTAGCAACAAAAAGTTGCAAACCACTGATAACTCAAAAATATTAGTACAAGTAAGAAGATTAAGAAAATAGGAGCACAATCTCTCTTAAAAGAGCCAACAGAACCTATAAACACGCAACATGAATGCAAAAATTAAAACCCGGTATTTCCAATGCTGGTAGACTATCAAAGCGTTAAGATTTGTTCTCAAAGAGATAATCTTTTGGCATTTTACGAGAGGCAATTGCTCAAATACATTCGTAAGGAAATGGTAAATTTTTTTAATAAGGCTTGACTATATTAAAATAAGAAGGTATAGAATTAGCTAATCATCATTAAGGAATATATGTTTTGATATTTTAATGTTTCCTGGCTAAAAGTCTAAAACATCAGGCGATTTGGAGTATCTACACTCGCAGTTCCCTGCGGGTTTTTATTTGCCTACAAATCTTCTACAAATCTTCTACAAATCAAAACACTCCTAAATCGGCTCATATAAGAAGAAATAAAGACCAACGAAAAAAACGCTTATTTACCAATAACAATTGACTTATTAAACATTAACAGTTTATAGTTTTATTAAGAAACAAAAACAAGGGGGCATTAATACCATGAAAATGATAATAGACGGCAAAAAAGCCGACAGTATAAAAGGAGAGAGATTTGATATCATTGCGCCTGCCACAGGTAAGGTGATAGACAACGTTCCAAAAGCAACGGCCGAAGACATAGATATTGCCATCATGGCAGCTGTAAAGGCTCAAAAAGAATGGAAGAATATCCCGATATATAAACGGGCAGATATACTATATAAGTTCCTTGATATAGTAGAAGAAAACAAAGAGGATCTTGCACAGACGCTTTCTGAAGAAAACGGAAAGCCAATTAGGGAAGCCCGTATTGAGATCAGAAATATCAAAACGGCATTTTCCGGTTTTATCGAAAGCGCAAAACATTATTACGGAAAAATCATTTCTCCGGGAGCAGAAGCCGGATATAAAAAACATATGCAGCTGGTAACCAGAGAACCTCTTGGTGTGGTGGTATGCATAACCCCTTTCAACTTTCCATGCGATCTTTATGATCATAAAGTGGCTCCTGCACTTATGATGGGAAATGCCGCCATAGCATTGCCTTCATCCGACAGTGCCCTTACTTTGCTCAAACTTACAGGAATGATAGTTGAAGCCGGAGTGCCTGACGGCGCGATCCAATGTCTGACGGCTCCGGGTAGTGTAAAAAGCGTAGCAGTCTCAGATAGAAGAGTCAGCCTGGTCACCCTTACGGGAAGTACAGAAGTGGGCATCCAAACGGCAGAGGCAACGGCAGCGAATCTTACCGGAACGGCTCTGGAGCTGGGAGGAAATGATGCTTTCATCGTGCTGGATGACGGAGACGTTGATCTGGCCATCAAGGAAATGGTGTTGGGAAGGATGTATAATACAGGGCAGGTATGCTGCGCCAGCAAAAGATTTATTATACACAATTCGATAAAAGATGAATTTGCGGAAAAAGCCGCAGACAGAGTCAAGAGACTTAAAATAGGAGATCCTTTAGAAGAGGATACGGAAATAGGATGCCTCATAAATGAAAAAGCCGCCGTAAAAGTTGAGCAGCAGGTGGAACTTACAGTAAAGCAGGGAGGAAAGATCCTGACCGGAGGCAAAAGAAACGGTGCTTTCTTTGAGCCGACTGTGATAACAGATGTGAAAAGAAACGCTGATGTTATGGGAGACATGGAGATTTTCGGACCGGTGGTGCCCATAGTCGGATTCGATACCGATGAAGAGGCTGTGGAGATAGCCAACGATTCAAAGTACGGACTTTCCGGCTGCGTATTTTCCGAAAACCAGAAGCGAGCTTTCAAAGTGGCAGGGGCCATGGAAGCGGGAACTGCGGTAATAAACGGATCCGGATTTTTCAGACCCTTTGAAATGCCCTTCGGAGGATGGAAGCAAAGCGGTATAGGTACTGAAGGCGTGATGACGACGTTTGATAAAATGACAAGAATAAAAACAGTGGTGCTGAAAAACATAATAGACTAGACGATTGAAGTTTTCGACAGAGAAAGAAGACACTTTCCAAAAAAGAGGAAAAGAAAATGGATAAGGATGAGATCAAAAAACAGGTGGAGCTGCTAAAAGGCAAAGACTCAAAACAGGGGTATGAAGCGCTTAAACTTCTTGTGGCGGCCAGTAATGGATCAGGCGATGTCCATTCATATATGGAAGAATTTTTCTCCATGATCGATGACAGCAATTCATATATACGAACCAGAGCGCTGATACTTATTGTCGAAAACGCCAAATGGGACGAAGAAGGCAGAATAGAGGAAGAAATAGAAAGACTGCTGATCCACATTACGGACGAAAAGCCCATAACGGCAAGGCAATTCATAAAACTGCTGCCTAAACTGGCAGGGGATAAACCGGAATTGAGGGGATATATAACGGAAGCTTTGAAAAACGCCGATCTTTCCGGATATAAAGAGGATACAATGAGACCCTTGATCGAAAAGGATATAAATGAGGCGGAAAAAAAGATTTTAGAAATTGATCGTGGAGGTAAAAAATGATACTGGTATCCTGGAACGTGAACGGATTAAGGGCCTGCCTCAAAAAGGGCTTTATGGATTTTCTGAATGATACTGCTCCGGATGTGCTGTGCCTCCAGGAAACGAAGATGCAGGAGGGGCAGGAAGAAATAGAAACACCCGGATGGCATCAGTATTGGTGTTCCGCAGAAAAAAAAGGATATTCGGGGACACTGACACTTACAAAAAAAGAGCCCTTGTCGGTCTCATACGGTATGGGCAGAGAAGAACATGATAAGGAAGGTCGTATAGTAACAGCCGAGTATGAAAACTTTTATCTGGTCAATGTTTATGTGCCCAACTCAAAAGAAGAGCTGAAGAGGCTTGATTATCGCATGCAGTGGGAAGATGCTTTTCTGGAATATGTGAAAGACCTGGAAAAAGGAAAGAACAAAAAAGACGGGGCGGGGCAGAAGAAGTCAGTACCCAAACCCGTCATCATATGCGGAGACATGAATGTGGCACATAATGAGATAGACCTTAAAAATCCCAAAAGCAATCGCAGGAATGCAGGATTCACAGATGAGGAAAGAGAGAAAATGACCCGGCTGCAGGAAGCAGGATTCATCGACACATTCAGATATTTTTATCCTGATATGGAAGGGATATATTCCTGGTGGAGCTACAGATTCAAAGCCAGAGAAAGAAACGCCGGATGGAGGATCGATTACTTCCTTGTATCAGAAGCCCTTGAACCGGATATTATTTCCGCATCCATACATACAGATGTTCACGGCAGTGACCACTGCCCTGTGAGTCTGGAGATCTCTATTCCGTAGGATCATTTAGTTTCATTTGAGAAAAGGCGTAAAACCCACCTCCTCTATTGATCAATTCTTCATATGTGCCGATTTCATCAATAGCACCATCTTTCATAAATACTATCTTGTCATATTGCTCCAGTGCATCTGCGTTCAGGTTATGTGTAACGGTTATAAGTGTCAACCCTTCCATATCAAGCAATCTGCTTTCAATATCATGGGCAGTTTGCCTGTCTATTGCCGAGGTGCCCTCATCCAGTATCAGAATGGGCTTTTCCTGAATCAGTGCTCTTGCAACGGCGATCCTTTGTTTTTGACCTCCCGAAAGATTGACTCCGTTTTCATCAACAACAGTATCAAGCCCATTATCTTTTTCATGGATAAATCTGCTGACACCACTTGATTCCAGAGCTTTTTGGAGCTGATCATCCTTGGGATCGGAATGCAGGCAGATATTGTCGTAAATACTTTCATTGAACATATATACATCCTGATGTATTGTCGCAGACAGTTTTGTAAACTTTTCGTAGTCCAGGTTTGAAATATCCACATTATCATATAAAATGCTGCCCCGGTATGTTGAATAATTTCCTGTCAGCAACTTTATAAGCGTTGTTTTGCCGCTGCCGTTTCTGCCCACAAGGGCATACTTTTTGCCTTTTTCAATATCCAAAGACAGCCCTTTCAAAACAGGCTTGTTATCATCATATGAAAAGGATAGATCCTTTACCGACAAAGATTGTTGATAGGAGGGCTTGATGCTTCCTGTAAAACTGTTGTCCGTGTAATCGGCCATATCATTAAGACGGTCTATGATCGGACGGACACTTTTAATTTTTGGAGTACTGTCAAAAATCATCAAAAGAGGAGTGGACAGATTAGCGCTGACCTGCACCATCCCAATCATTGCTCCAACGGTTGACCGGCCGGTTATAATGAAATAAGCCGAAAGAAAGATAACGATTACTTGGACAAAAATAGCCAGCATCATAGAAACCGATTCATTGGCCGCTGTGATTTTTTCCACGGAATATTTAGCTTCGGTGGTTGCTTGATTGCTCTTGTCAAACTTGGAAAGTATGTAATTCCTGATACCATATGATTTGATGACCTCAAAACCGGACAGCATGTCTTTGGTGTGGCCTGTGAAAACTGACAGCATATCCGAATATCGTTTTTGTCTTTTTTGCATTGCCGAGCCAAACAAACCGGGAACGATCAGCATTATCAAAATCGCGCCGAGCACACAAAAGGTCACGATTATATCAAAGTAAAGCATCACGACCCATGAGCTGATAAAAATGATCCCGTTCTGAATGATATCCAGCATCGGCAGCAGATAATTATCTTCCACCATTTTCACATCATTAGTCAAAGCGGACAAACGATCTGCCGTGTTTACCTTATGGAAATCCTGTATATTATGCCTGATAACTCCTCCAAAAACCTTTTCACGAATAGTGTTTATGATCACACATATCAGTTTTTTGCTGAAAAGAGAATACAAAAATGCAAACAGACCGAGAACGGCGAAATAAATGATCGAAAAGAAAAGTATTCTGAAAAAACCATCCATGTCACCGCTTGTGGCAGTGTCCAGGATGTTTTTTAGCAGTATTGCGATAAGTACAAAAGACAGTGAACTTAAAATGCTGAACAGGATGGTCAGGATAATAAGACCTTTGTTTTTTTTCATGTAGCGAAACATAATAATTCTCCTTTATACATGTTGAATGTATGTATTTAATTAAAATAAAATCCCCCGGTGGTGATTTTATTTATTGACCCATGCTTTTTCGGCACAACTCCAGTATTTCTTCATCAAAAACCGGCAGTCCCATTTTATCCGTAAGTTCTTTGATGAAGAGAAATCTTTCCCAGCTTTCTTTTTCATTGCAGGGGAATATGGTAGGGATCATCCAGAAATTTGTCAGAATAGTAAACAACTCAGCAAGTAATTTTGGATTCTCTGTCTTTATCGATCCATCCCGCATACCTTCTTCGATTATCTCCTGATACATAGGTGCTACGATGTCACGGTTATCGTCAATCAAAGATTTCAAAAAACGAGGGCTTGTTAATAGCTTCAGGACTTCCATACTGATTTTTCGATAATTGCTGTTGCTTTCCTCAAAAGACTCTACCAACATGAATTTTATTTTTTCGAGCCCGGTCAATCCTTTTTCTTCCTTTGCATGTTCAAATAGATTATTATCATAAAACATCTTTGAGGTCAGCGCCAGCAGAACTTCTTCCTTTGACTTGAAATGGTGATAGAAAGCACCCCTGGTCAAACCGCCCATTTCATCAACAATATCAAGTATAGTAGTATCTTCATAGCCCTTTTTCAGAAACAGTTTTAGTGCGGCATCAAGTATAGTCTGTACCGTTTCTTCCGGGTATTTATTTCTAGGCAAAACATTACCTCCTTACATACACAGTGTATGTAAGAACAATAACATACACTGTGTATGCTGTCAATAAGAAACTGAAATATTGTCGATTGACACAGAGATTGAACATAACAAGTGAAACCAAGTGTTGAAAAACAGACAACAGATAATTTAATGTTCAAACTATTTGTCATTTTTCTATTTTGTTGCAGGATCTTACCATTTTTTAACAATCGTTGAAAACATGGGGTTTCTATTCAATGTTCAATCTTCGTGTCATTTCAATGTTCAATCTTCGTGTCAATCCACAAATCCACATCCACATCCACAAATATTTTTTAAAATTTTTTTCAAAAAAAGTATTGACACCTAAAAGTGAGTGTGTTATTGTACTAAGTACTTAATACAATAACACACAGCAAGGAGGAGACTATGGAATGGATATTTGAACAGGGCCGTCCCATATACACGCAGATCGTGGAACAGATCCGTATAAATATAGCAAACGGTACATATGAGCCGGGACAGCAGCTGCCTTCGGTCAGGGATCTTGCCATGGAAGCGGCAGTAAATCCCAACACCATGCAGAGGGCGTTTTCGGAGCTGGAGAGAGACGGACTTATTTACACGGTGAGAACAAGCGGAAGATTCGTTACAGAGGAGGAAGGAAAGTTGGACATCTTACAGAAGAAACTGGGACAGGAATTTATTGAAGACCTTTTTGAGAAGTTGCAAAAACTCGGTATGAGTAAAAAAGAAATAATGGATGCTATAGAAGAATCGGCAAAGGAGATGAAGTAAATGAGTATATTCGAATGCAGATCATTAACAAAGTATTACGGAAAGACAAAAGCTCTTGACAACATTGACCTGAAGCTGGAAGCGGGTCAGATAGTAGGTCTTCTGGGACCCAACGGATCAGGAAAGACCACCATGATCAAACTGGCCAACGGGCTGCTTCAGCCGGCGGGAGGCCAGATACTGATAGAGGGGGAAGAACCGGGACCGGGAACAAAGGCTAAAGTGGCATATCTGCCGGACAGAGGATTTTTGCCCGAATATATGACGGTGGAAGCATTGTTCAAGCTGTATGGGGATTTTTTCAAAGATTTCAATATCAAAAAAGCAGATCAGATGCTGGACGGTCTGGGCATCAAAAAAACTGACACTCTCAAAAAGATGTCCAAAGGCACAAAGGAAAAAATACAGCTCATACTGGTAATGAGCAGAGACGCAAAAATATATTTTCTCGATGAACCGATCGCAGGAGTGGATCCCGCAGCCAGAGACTATATACTACGCACGATAATTTCCAATTACTGTGAGAATTCTCTTGTACTGATATCGACCCACCTGATAGCAGATGTGGAATCGGTGCTGGATGACGTGGTATTCATAAAAGAAGGCAGAGTAGTCCTTCATAAAGCGGCAGACATTATAAGAGAAGAAGAAGGTAAGAACATAGACGGACTTTTCAGGGAGGTGTTCAAATGTTAACACAATTGATGAAATATGAATTCAAAGCTGTAGGCAGGATAATGCTTCCCCTTTATGGAGCATGGCTCATTATGTCAATTCTGATGGGGCTGGCAGTGACTATCCTCGAAAAAGTGGTGGCAGTGGGAATAATAATAGGATTTCTTTACGGAGCCGTAACCATAGCATGTGTGGTCCTTACCATAGTAATGGTAATACAGAGGTTTTACAAAAATTTGCTGGGATCTGAAGGATATCTAATGTTTACTCTTCCGGTCAAAACAGCAAGTCATGTATGGAACAAAGCCATATCGGCCGCCTTCTGGATATTTGCCGGTGTAGTAATGGGACTTTTGTCCATGGGCATAATAGTTATGTTTACCGAAGGGTACACAGAAAGCTTCGAAGCCATACGCATGTTTTTCAAAATAGTGACCGGCTTCTTGGGAGCTCCAAAAGTTGTGCTCCTGATAGTTGAGATCATATTACTGGCACTTTTGATGACCGGGGAAGCAGCACTCAAAATATATGCCGCCATTTCTCTGGGACATCAGTGGGGAAGCCACAGGATACTGGGAGCCATAGGAGCATACTTGGCATTCGGTATAGTAGAAGTTGTTTTGTCTAATATCATATTCAATCTTTTCCCGAACATGGAACAGGATCTGGAAAGGATCTTCGAAAGCGCCAGCGACTTCATGGAGATGCAGCTTATGATACTGATCATGGCACTAATTGTACTGGTGCTCGGCACAGTGTATTTCTTAGTGACATACAAAATGCTGGACAAAAGACTCAATCTGGAATAGATGAAAAAGATCAGCCTTTTCTAATAGCATCATATATGCCGATATCGGCGACGATAAGACTGCCCATGGTAAGAAGGGCGGTCTTATTGTTATGAACGGGTTTTTTTGCATGAAAAACAATGGTGAAGGAAGCCTTGATGCATGTTCCGAAATCTGTTTGATCTTTATCTGCATCCCCGGGAAGTCCCGAAGGGATATCAAGAGAAAAGATCAAAGCGCCTTGCACAGATGATTTGTTGACGGCATTGATCAAAGCTTCAGAAGAAGGCCTGAGCCTGCCCCTGAAACCTGTGCCGTACATGGAATCGATAATTATGTGGGAATTTTGCAGATATGAAAGAACTTCCTGAGGTATTTTTCCTTCAGGACAGCTGTCATTAAAATTTTCGCCGGAGGAGAATATATCGATTATATTTATGTTTTGTTTTTTCAGAAGATCAAAATTGGTTATTGCATCCTTAGTCACCGGAGATCCTTCAGTAAGTAAGACAGTTACATGGGCACCGCTTTCGTTAAGGAGCCGTGCGACAACAAATCCGTCTCCTCCGTTATTGCCCTTGCCGCAAAGGACCGAAGCCCTTATTTTCCTTATCGGTTCCGGTATATTTTTGAGTATCTCATGAAAAGCCGCTGTGCCTGCATTTTCCATCATCTGATAGTATGAAAGGCCAGCGGTATCGGCGGTCCTTTCAAGGGATTTCATTTCAGCGCATGTTACAGTTTTATTTTTGATATTTTTGAACATAAAAATACCTTCAAAACGATTTTAAACTTTTATGGCGTCAAAGACCGGCATTGTTTTACAGTTTCGAAATGTCAAGGTCGGGATAATTTTTTAGGAAACTGCGCATCTTCTCCGATATTATTTTGCATCCGCCCTTTGTGTTGGACTCCATGTTCATTGCCATAAGAGGATCATGGAGAGATTTGCGCAGAAGGCACCATCCGTCTCCGTTGTCTTTGTCGAAATTTATTCTTACTCCTTCGTAGTTTGGTTCTTCCGGACTCATGCCAAGGGGGGCTACAGAAGTTCCTGTGCTGTGGACTGACGTTGCACCTGAATCAGTAAGGTCTCCCGATACCCATTTTTTCAGATCGTCAAGCACGGCATCTCCGTAAGACCCGAAATCTTCCCTTGATATATTCATACGGACTTCTCTTGCTTCTTGGGGATCCCTCATGTTTTCTATGAGACTGTCCGGAGTTTTTCCCTCTTTTGCCAGCTTCGCCGCTTTTACTATTATTAGAGTTGCCAGATAAGCGCCGTCATCGAGAAAATAGTTTTCTTTTAGGGCGGCATGACCTGAAGTTTCTATGGCCAGCTGGGCATCGTGGCCTTCGGTATTCAGCTGGATAGCTTTATTGATAACGTTTTTGTATCCGCGTTTGAAGCGGAAGTGGGAAAGTCCCAGATCCCTTTCAAGAAATTCCGTAAGCTGAGTGCTGGTTATGCTGTCGGTCACCACTGTTGTGCCCGGATGCTCCTCTGCCACAATGGCGGAGGCCAGGGCAACTATCCTGTTTCTGGATATTTCTCTTCCTCTTCCGTCCACTGCAGAAGAGCGGTCAACATCTGTGTCGAAGATAAGACCCAGGTCCGAGCCGGTGGTTAGAACTGCCATGCTTACGGCTGCCATTGCATCCTTGTCTTCGGGATTGGGGGCATGATTGGGGAAAGTGCCGTCAGGCTCAAGAAAAATGCTACCGGTCGTATCCGCACCCAGGGGTTTCAAAACATCATTGGCATAAAAACCGCCGGAGCCGTTGCCGGCATCCACAACGATCTTAAGACCTTTTAAGGGTTCAGGACCTTCGCCCACTCTGTCTATTATTATTTTGCGCAGGTGATGACAGTATTCTTTCATAAGGTCTGCCGGCTGTGACGGATAAGTTTTTTTGCCCAGATCCATTAAGAAGTTGTCTTCAAATACGGCAGGACCCAGGGGTTCCAGCTTTTTTTTGCCGCCCTTGGCTGTCTCTATTATTTCCGAAATATCTTCCCTGTTCAATCCGCCGGTTTTGTCAAAGAATTTGAAACCGTTGCGATTAAAAGGAAGGTGTGAAGCAGTTATCATTATCGCCCCGTCGCATTCAAAGTCCGGGAACAGGGTGGACATGAACATGGCGGGAGTAGAAGCGATACCGCAGTCTAACACCTGCACTCCGTAGGGACCCATGCCGGTGTTCAGGGAATGAAAGAGACTTTGCCCGGACATTCTGGGATCCCGACCTATGGCTATTTTTAATTCATCCGGCCTTTTGCCGGTTTTTTTGCACAGCCAGACCAAATAGCCCCGGGCTATCTTGATGGTCTCATCGGCGCAAAGGTTGGGGAGCTCACCTTCTATACCTGTGAGCGCTATTCCCCTTATATCACTGCCGTTTTGCAGTTTGCTCAAATCACTTTTTGCTTTTGCCATGTTTTTTGTACTCCTTGTCCTTGTTTGTTTCTTTGTTCAGATTCCGCATGTTCACGTCTGCTTGTTTGTTCGGATTCCTCATTTCCCCGTCTGCTTGTTTGTTCAGATTCCCCATTTTATAACCGGAAAGATCCAGAGACGCATATTTGAATCCGGCTTTTTTGACGGCGGCATCCACGTGATCCATGAATTTCTCATTATAAAAAAGATTGCGTTCTTCAGGAAGGACTTCAATGCGCGCCACATCTCCGTGGTGACGGACTCTGACCTGCCTGAAACCCAGATCCATAAGAGCCGATTCTGCATCATTTACAGACTTCAGTTTTTTGACGGTTATCTCTTCCCCGTAGGGGATACGGGAAGCAAGGCAGGCATAGGCCGGCTTGTCCCACATATCTATGTTCATGGCCTTTAAGCCCTGCCTTATATCTGCCTTTGTAAATCCCGCTTCTTTAAGCGGGCTTGCTATTTTCAGTTCAGTGAGAGCCTTTTGACCGGGACGAAAATCATCCATATCATCCCTGTTGGTCCCATCGGCCAGATTATGATAACCCAGATCGTTCACTGTGGATCTCAGCTTGGAAAAGACTTCTTTTTTGCATATATAGCATCGGTCTTCCGGATTATGGGAAAACTTGGCGATAAGTTCGGGGCCCAGATTTATTATAAGATGTCTGATACCTTTTTCTTCGCAGAATTTTTTTGCGTCTGAGATCTCTTTCGGGTCGAAGTTGGGTGCCATGGCTGTTACGGCGATTACTCCTTCTCCCAGGACTTCCTTTGCATAAGAAAGAAGAAAGGCGCTGTCAACGCCTCCGGAAAAGGCCACGGCAAGGGTGCCGTAAGCAGCGATCTTCTGTTTCAGAAGCAAAAGTTTATTTTGCATTATTCAAAATACCCGTTAACATCATCTTCACAGCTTCTCATGGCCATGATGGTTTCTTCAAAAAGTTCATCCAGCTCAATTCCCAGTTTTTCTGCACCGCTTTTGATGACTTCCCTGTCGCATCCGGCAGCGAATTTTTTGTCCTTGAATTTTTTGCGGACGGATTTCACTTCCATGTCCTTTGTGCTTTTGGATGGACGCATCAGAGCGCAGGCACCGATAAGACCCGTCAGTTCATCTGTGGCAAAAAGTATTTTTTCCATTTCATGAACGGGGGAAATGTCGCTGCAAAGACCGTATCCGTGGGATACTACAGCATGTATGAAATCTTCACCAAAGTCTGCTTCCGAAAGCAGCTCCGGTGCCTTTTTGCAATGTTCGTCGGGATACATTTCAAAATCTATATCATGAAGAAGGCCTACCATGCCCCAGAAATCGGGGTCATATCCCCTCTTTTCTGCGAAATACTGCATTGTGCCTTCCACTGTAAGGGCGTGTCTTATGTGGAACTCTTCCTTGTTGTATTTTTTCAGAAGTTCCATTGCTTTTTCTCTTTCTGTCATTGTGATTTCTCCTTTCTTGAGGGGAGTTGTGCGATTATTATGGCGGCAAACATAAGAATGCAGCCTATAAGCTCTCTTTGGGTAAAAGATTCTCCCAGGAAAATGAAACCTCCCAGGGCACCGAAAAGAGCTTCCGTACTTAATATTATGGATGCCACTGTGGGATTGGCATCTTTTTGTCCCAGGGCCTGGAACGTAAATGCAAGACCGCAGGACAACACTCCCGCAAAGAAAAGATTAGGCAACTGCCCCACAAAGATCTCTGCGGAGATGGGTTCTCTGAAAATGGCCACAGCAAGGCTTAGGGTACCCGCTATCAGGAACTGTATGCATGAAAGCTTTGCCACATCCACTTTCGGTGCGAAATGTCCGATACATAGAATATGAGCTGCCCAGAAAAACGCACCTATCAGTACTGTCAGGTCTCCCAAAGCTATAGAAAGACTTTCGGTTATGCACAAAAAGTAAAGGCCTACGGTTCCCAGAATCACCCCTGTCCAGTTGAAGAGGCTGGGTCTGTGCTTCATGAACATCCCGAAAAGCGGCACCAGTATTATGTATAAAGTGGTTATGAATGCGGTTTTGCCGGCACTTACAGAAACCAGACCAACCTGCTGGAAATTGGCAGCGAAGAAAATCACTACGCCGCATAAAACTCCGCCCCGGATAAGATAACCTTTTTCGGTGGCCTTCTGAACGGAAGTCTGTTTCGGCATACCGGATTTTATCTGTTCACGCTTTTTGAAGCGGTCGCTCAAATATATTATAGGTATCAGCGTGAGAGATCCCATATACATGCGGAATGCACTGAAATAAAAGGGACCCATGTCAGCCATGCCATCTCTTTGGGCCACAAAAGCCACGCCCCAGAGAATGGCACATAAAAGCAGGAATATAGTAGATTTTATTTTTTTGTTCATAGTCGCTTCCTTTTATATATGATATTTACAGTAAGGCAATTATATCATAAGGAAAAGGTGATGTATAGAAGGCATAAAAGGATCATCAACAGTGAAAAGCATTGGAACAACAATGCTTTTGTATGATTTACAAAAAAAATCCGACATTTTCAAAACGGGGACAATTGTATTTTTTTGGTATTAGATATAAGGTTTAAGAGGGTATATATTTTTATGTGAAGGAGAACGACAATGAAAGATTTTAAATTTGATGTTGACTATGTCAGAGAACAGTTTCCTGCTCTTTGCAAAACAGTAAACGGAAATCCTGCCGTCTTTTCTGATGGACCCGGCGGAAGTCAGGTGCCCATGATAGTGATCGAAAGAATAAAAGAATATCTTCTATATCACAATGCCAATACTCACGGAGTATTCAAAACTTCTGTGGAGAGCGATGATCTATACTGGAAAGCCAAAGAAGCATTTGCGGATTTTCTTAACTGCAGTCCCCAAGAGGTGGCATTCGGAGCAAACATGTCATCCAACAACTTCAAGCTTGCCCTGGGACTGGTAAGGACCATGGAGCCGGGAGATGAAGTTCTTATTACCGACATAGACCATGAGGGAAACAGATCCCCGTGGAGGACCCTTGAGGATTTCGGCATAACAGTAAAAAGCGTAGCAGTGGATCCGAAGACGGCAACTTTGAATATGGATGATCTCAAGGCAAAACTTTCTGACAAAACAAAAGTTGTAGCTGTAAACTGGGCGGCAAATGCGTGCGGCACAGTGACTGATGTAAAAGAATGCATCAGACTTGCCCACGAAAAAGGTGCTCTCACTGTGGTGGATGCCGTACATTATGCTCCTCACAAAGTAATAGATGTGAAAGAAATAGATGCTGATTTTCTTCACTGTTCCGCATATAAATTCTTTGGTCCGCACATAGGAATAACCTACATAAAAAAAGAAGTCGGAGAAAAAGTAAAAACTGTAAGAGTAATGGCTGATGACAACGAAGACATGCCATGGAAATTCGAGACCGGTACACCGGCATTCGAACTGGCCTGGGGAGCTGCGGGAGCGGTGGAATTCATAGCGGATATAGGCAAAAGGCATGCCCAATATTTTGAAGATGAATTAAAGGGACTTACAGGCAGAAGAAAAAATATAGTGGCCGGAATGAAGGCCATAGATGCATACGAAGAACCCATGGCAAAAAAACTCCGCAGGGAACTGGCCGAAATAAAAGGAGTCAAGATATACGGACCTCCGGAAGGACATCCGAGGACTTCCACAGTTACATTCCTGGCTGAAGGAATAAATGCAAATCATATCGCAAAAAAACTGGCCGAAAAAGGCATCTTCGTCTGGGACGGAGATTATTATGCAATTGAGATAATAATGAATGTATGGAAGCTGGGAGATGTGGGCGGTCTTGTAAGGATAGGCCTTGCGCCCTATAATACAGAAGAAGAAATAGACAAGATCATATGCGCAGTCCGGGAGATCTGCCAGTGATGGCAGACAAAGAAGTCGGAGCCATAAGGATATCAGATCCTTGTGTCTCTCATTGTGTCTTTGATTTTATGAATACATACAAACACATAGATTTGGCTCATCCTGTCATGAGCCTTTTCTAATTCAAGAACTTTGAATATTTTATCCATACGATACCTTATTGTGTTGCTGTGCTGGAAGGTTTTCTCTGCGGTTTTTGCGATATCTCCACCGCAGTCCACATATGCGATAAGAGTGTCCAGAAGCCTGGAATTATGAGTATGGTCATACTCAGTTATTCTGTCAAGTATGCGCTCATAAAAAGAAGTGATCCAGTAATTGTGTCTTAAGGGACCTATGAACTGTATAAGCCCGCTGTTCTTATATTCCTTTGTTTCTGTTTCGGTCAGATCGCAGTCTATTGAAGCATAAATAGCTTCTCTGAAAGCGGTGCCGAGATTGAAAAGTCCAGTGGTCGGATCGCCTATTCCCAATGCGTATTTTTTTGTGTCTATTTCAAGGGAAGGAAGAAAATTCAGAAATTCGTCTCTCAAGTCTTCCGGAGAGGAATCTCCGGTAAAAATGATGCCTATGCCATTGGAGAATTTGGTGACGGAATAGGTCTGCTGTTCTGCCTTTGATCTTGGATTGATTGTGAGCTTGTAATTGGTGAAGTAGTCATTTACTGCTTTATATTTTTCTTCTCTGTCTCTGGGAATAAAGAAACCGCATATGATATTGTTATGGAAAAACGGATTCAGTTCTTTTGCCGTTATTTCTATTTCAAGATCGTCCATATCTTCATAGAGGATCCTGCGGATCTTTTTGATATTTGATGAATTGATATCATCGGGAGCCAGGGTATTTTTTATTGTAAAAATGATATCGTCAAAGTATGTTTCAGAGAAAAGAAAAAGAGGGACTTTGTACTCATCGGCAAGACTGATAAGATCTTCGGGGATCTCTTTGAAATATACATCCTTGATGCAAAGGGCAGAGAGCTTTCTTCTGATAAGTACCTTCACTAGCTCTTTAGCTCTTTCAGGGTCATCCTTAAAAGCCGCAAGAGTAGTTATGATAAAATCTCCCTGATGAAAACTTTCAGCGATTTTTTCTTCGTTTTCCCATTCGAATATACCGGAGTCGCGGACCTGGTTATAAAGGCCGCTGCGGCTTGAAACGAGGCGGAAATCCTCTCCGAAGACCGGATGTGAAAGAAGTTCTATTACCGTAAGCATAATTATCCTCCCAATACATATACCACCTTGATAATGATAACATATAATTTTCAGAATGTACAGAAATCGGCTGAAAGGCCTGAAATCAAAAGGCCGTTGTAGAATATACAATTACATTAAAAAAACTTCGTTAGTGATACAATTGAAAAGTATAAGTAGCTTTGTTAAGATTAAAACGAAGTAAGGGCAATATATGAAACTTATCAAAAATGAAATGTGAATAAGAAACTTCTTGAAAAGTTTTTAAGACAGTTTGTGAAAATGAAGTCCTTACACAATAATTTTGAAAGTATCTATCCCCAATAAAAGATACCCCCTATATAGCTTAAAGGGAGACTGAGTTTAGACCGGCCTCCCTTTTGCTATGGTTTTGCTTTTATATCATACATATAATATTGAATTGCATATCATTTGAATTACATATTTTGACCGTATTTGATTTTATTCGATATTATTCGATATGTTCAGAAAGAGAGGTGACCACGACCTGCCTTTTGGTCATACCGTTTGACACATCGAACACTCCCCCTTCAAAGGCATGTCTCATATCGCCTCTGTTCCAGTCCCTGTGATCATCAAGAATATATCGGCGGCTTTTTGGATCGAGTTTCTTTACAAGAGCATCTATTTTTTCGTAACCGCCGTAATAGGTGGAACTGGCATCATAGATACTGTAAAGGGGAGAATTGTCTGCATAGTGTTCGAAAAGCCTTAAGAGTGTTTCCTGTTCCTGCATCTGCATGATAGCCCGGACACATATTTCCACGCCGGTATTTCCTGTTATACCCACTTGTATAACGGGAGTTTTGGCAAATACCGATTTTGTTTGCTGAACGGAAGCGACCCTAAAAAGAAGATCTTCATCGGTAAGATAAGAAAGAGCCACGAAAATCGGCGGAGAGGGGAAAGACTTATTGACCACATACTCAAAGATGTTTTCTTGAGTAGTTTTGCCAAGCAGTTTTTCGAACTTCTTTTTTTGTTTGTCTGTGCATACTTCGTTGGTCCTGAAAAGCTTGTTCTCTTTGGTCATGATTCCACCCCCGTTTTTGCTTTATGGATTATTGATTCTTTTGGTCAAAAGATTTTTGCAGCTGATGGATAAATCCTTTTGTATGTGTTATGACTGAATCAACCAAACACCAGACCGGTACGGACCAGAGGGTATTTGGTAGTGAGTTCATTGACCGTTGAAAGCACATTATCTTTGTTTTCGCAGTCCTCCATCATTAGATGTATGGCTTCTGCCACCCTGTCCATATCCTCCGTGTTCATTCCTCTTGAAGTAACAGCAGGTGTTCCAAGTCTTATTCCGCTGGTGACGAAAACATTCTCGGGATCGTTGGGAACCGCATTTTTATTGCAGGTTATATGGGCATCATCCAGCCTTGTTTCCAGTTCCTTGCCCGTGAGTCCTGTTCCTCTTAAGTCCACCAGCATCATGTGATTGTCCGTTCCGCCGGAGACTATGTTGACGCCCCTGTTCATTAGACCGCGACAAAGGGCAGATGCATTCTTTACTATAGCTTCCTGATAGACTTTGAATTCGGGCTGCAGAGCCTCATAAAGGCAGACAGCTTTTGCTGCTATAACATGCATAAGGGGTCCTCCCTGTATACCGGGGAAAACAGCCTTATTAAGATTGAGTTTTCTGGCCACATCATTGCTGCTCAGGATCATGCCGCCTCTGGGGCCTCTGAGTGTTTTGTGGGTCGTTGTAGTGGTGACATGAGCATAGGGGATGGGACTTTGATGAAGACCTGCCGCGATCAGACCGGATATATGAGCTATGTCCGCCATCAGATATGCACCTGTCTCATCTGCTATTTCTCTGAACCTCTTGAAGTCGATGAACCTGGCATAAGCACTGGCACCGGCCACGATAAGTTTTGGTTTGGATCTCTTTGCCAGTTCAAGGACATTTTCGTAGTCAATAAATCCGTTTTCATTCACACCGTAAGATACTATATTATAGTACTGACCCGAAAGATTCGCGGGGCTGCCGTGGGTGAGATGGCCACCCTGATCAAGGCCCATGCCAAGGACCGTATCTCCCGGTTTGAGCATGGCAAAAAATACCGCCATGTTTGCCTGAGAGCCCGAGTGGGGCTGAACATTCACATATTCGCATCCAAAGAGCATTTTGGCTCTTTCTATTGCCAGGTTTTCCGCCATGTCCACAAACTGACAGCCGCCGTAATGTCTTTTCCCTATATAACCTTCGGCATACTTGTTTGTAAGAACACTGCCGTTGGCAGCCATGACGGCCTTACTTGCCCAGTTTTCCGAAGCTATAAGCTCGATGTGGGAATTCTGGCGCTTTATCTCCGCCTCTATGACCTTTGCGATTTCAGGGTCCGCTTTTTGGATCTCTTCAAATGGATACATACCATCTCCTCCTATGTTTCTTTTTAATGGTTATTTTATCAAACCCAGGGAAATTTTCCAATCAATAATTCTCTTTACGGATCGATTGATCTGTTTTTCACTGATTATACCTTTTTTGACTGCATCCATTACAGCCGGTATCTGCTTTCTGAAATCTCTTGTGCAGATAAGATCATTTCCGGCTTTTACAGCCATTACGGCCGGATCCCTTTCGCCGGCTGGATCCGTTTCATCGGCCGGATCTTTTTCCCCGGTGGGATCCGTTTTATCGACGGGATCTGTCTCATCGAGGAAAGCCTTTGCTTTAAACAGATCATCTATTGCTCCCATACTTATATCATCTGTGATTATGACTTTGTCAAAACCGAAATCTTTTCTAAGGATATCATGAACTTTTTTTGACAGTGATGCCGGAAGGTCCGGATCCATTGCCTTAACAATGTTATGACTGACCATCACAGAATCTGCTCCTGCCCTGATGCCGAAGAAAAAAGGCATGAAATCGGATGTGGCAAATTCTCTATAGGGTCTGTTGTCGGCGGCCATACCAAGGTGAGTATCGCTACTGCCTCCGTAACCGGGAAAATGTTTGAGACATGTGCCCAGCTTTTTTTCTTTTGATGCTGCTACAACGGAGACTGCATAAGCAGTAGCCTTTGCCGGATCTTCGCCGGTGGTCCTTTCATATATATAATCCTTCTTGCTTTGAGCCACATCACAGACGGGAGCAAGATTGGTGTTTATTCCAAGGTCAAGCAGCATATCGGCTTTTTTTGAAGCATCATCCTTTGCTGCGAAAATACCGCCCCGAGCCATCACCTGTGAGGGAGAGGAAAAGGGTTTTTCATGTAAAGCCGGATATCCGCTTACACGGATGACAGATCCCCCTTCTTCATCCACAGCGGTTATAAGGGGAAGCTTTGTTCTATTCTGGATCTTTTTGATCCCGGAAATCACATCTTCCCTGCTCCTGCCCTGGAAATAGTCACCAAAAAAAACATAGCCTCCGAGATGGTGTAGGGAAGCTTCTTCTGCGGGATCGTAAGAGCCGTCATAACATACCAGAAACATCTGCCCGATTTTTTCTTCAAGGGTCATTTGGTCCGTTATTTCCGCTGAAGAGGGAGAGGATGCGGCAAAACATTTCTGGGGCATAAAAAATACAGTTAAAAACCCAGCGAAAAATAGTGCTGAAATCAAAAGAGGCAGGATGAAGATTTTCAAATATTTATATGATACTGTTTTTTCCATGGATAAATATTAACACAATCAAATGAGAAAAGGGAGTTCCGGTTTATTTTTTATGTTTTTTTTACTCTTATGGAGATTTCGCCGCTGTTCAAAGTTTCTATATGACCTTTATAGGGATCTTCCTCATGTCTTATTATAAGACCACCGTCGCTGTCTATGCCCAGGGCAAGGGCTTTTATTGGAACTGCCGTTCGGGAAGCACATGCCGCCGGCTTGTAAACATCTATTTCTTTGTCTATGACCATGGAAAGGTTTTTATATTCCTCAAGAAATTTTCTGCTTTCGATATTTTTAAATATCTTCATGGTTTCGTTTATGATATCTGCAGCCAGCTTATTCCTTGAGAAATTACCGCCGATAAAGGAAGCCTTTTGGGAAAGGTCTTCCGGGTATTCGGCTTCAAAACAATTGATACCGAAACCCAGGACGATATGCTGTATCTGTCCCGTTTCGAAATCAGTTACCGCTTCAGTAAGGATGCCGCATATTTTTTTGTCATCCATGTATATGTCGTTGACCCATTTTATTTTAAGATCCCCGTCCGAGAATTTTTTTATTGCCCGGACAGCGGCAACTGCGGCTGCAGTTGTGATCAGCACAGATTTGCTCATATCGAAAGAAGGTTTCAAAAGCAGGCTTATATAAAGACCGGAACCTTTGGGAGAAAAGAAGTCCCTTCCCAGTCTTCCCCGTCCCCTTGTCTGATGATCGGCTATTACGGCTATATTGTAATCAACATCCTTAAAAGCCATTTCTTTTGCTGTTTTATTTGTTGATTCCAAAGTTTCATAGAGATGTATGGAAAAGTCAGACAGATCCTCATCAAGACCTGCAATTATGGAATCCTCTGAAAGGTAGTCCAGATGCGCCGCCAGAATGTATCCTTTATTAGTGCCGGCTTCTATGGGATACCCCTCGTTACGCAAAGATTTTATGGCTTTCCATACGGCAGTGCGGGATATATCCAAAGATCTTGCCAGGCTTTCGCCTGATACGGCTTTGCCCTTATTTTCTTTAAGTGCTTTGAAAACACGTTCTTTAGTGGCCATGCAAGCCCTCCTTTTCCATCATATTTTGTATTGTAACACAGCATAAAAAAATTGTAAACTTGTATACATTTAAACAGTTTACAATGAGCGGGGATTTGTGTAGCTATTGTGAAAATGACAAATATGTCATTGACCTGTCACTTTGTGTCATTTAAGATAAGCACATGATGTGAAAAGGAAGGCAACTTTACCTTATGATTAAAAATATCAGCATGAAGAAAATCAGCAGGATAATAATAGCATTTACTCTTACCGCAGGACTTATTTTTGCAATGGCCCCTGAGGCTACCTATGCGGCAAGCATTTCAAAGAAGTCAGTTTCCCAGGTGGGAAAACTCATAAAAGTGGCAAAAAGCAAAAGAGGGTGCCCCTACAGCGCCGGATCCAGAGGACCAAACAGATTTGACTGTACAGGTTTCGTATATTACTGTATGAAGAAATCCGGGGTCAAGATCAGATCGGGACGTCTGGCACCTTACAAAAGCAGTAAATATAATGTAGGCAGAAGCATAAAGAAAGCAAAAAAAGGCGATATACTTCTTTATTACAGAGGCGGAAGTATCGGCCATGCAGCCATATACATAGGCGGAGGCAAAGTGATCCATGCCACAACAAGAGGTGTGAGGATCACCAGATGGAACGGTTTCGGCCAGAGGCTGGCAGCGGTAATAAGGGTATACAGCCCGGCAAAGAAGAAGGTCACAGCCAGCAAACCCAAGGTGACAGCTGCTAAGACCACCCAGGCTCCGATAACGACCACACCGGTGGCAACAACAGTAGCGCCACCAAGCACAACTGAGCAGACACCGCCGGTTACAGAAACACAAGGTACGGATACATCACCGGCACCATAAACAAACCCCACAGAATAAACCCGTAGGGCTGAAAGCGAAAGTGAGGGAAACGGCTCAAACTGCGAAAACGATGCAAAGGACAGGAACATAAAAGAACGATCAAAAAATATCTGAATGTGAATCAGAGAGAAAGCGGGGGACCCTTTATGGGTCCTCTTTGGTTTTTGGTCAAAGTCTTTTGAAAACCACCGGCCTAAAGTCTTTTGAAAATCACCGGCCGCAGCTTTTTTATAAGCAAAGCAGAAGCAATGATTTTTAATGCATCTCCCGGAAGAAAAGGGACAACACACATAAGAATAGAAGGAACAAGGCCCGTTCCCGTTGACATGATGAACCATAAAGTCCCCAAAAGATAACAGGCAAAAAGCCCGGCGGTTATGGATAAAACGATCCAAAGAAATGATTGTTTTCTGTTTTTGTTGATATCTATCAGAATGCCGCAGATCAGTGCGGAAAAAATATATCCGACTATATAACCCCCGGTGGGCCCTGCGATTATCCCGGCGCCTCCGGTGAAATTATGGAAGAATGGCGCTCCGGCAGCTCCGAGAAGAACATAAACCACCATGCTCATGCTGCCGTATCTGGGGCCCAGAAGACCTCCGGCCAGGGAAGTTACCATTGTGGCCAGTGTAACAGGCACCGGCGTAAAGGGAAGAGGAATCGATATCCATGCACCCACAGCTGTGAGAGCTGCAAATAAAGCACATAGTATAAGGTAAGTGGTTTTGCTGTAATGATGAACAGATCTTTCCATATATTTCTCCGGGATATCTTCTCAAGTATTTGTTCTGAAGCAGCGGACTTTTATGCCAGTATAAAACAGCCCAAAAAAAATGTCAACCCAAAAACATTTTCAGGTTGACAATAGTTTTTATTTTATTCACTCTGCAAATTGACTGTTGTAGAGTTTTGCATAAAACCCGTTCTTTTCTATGAGGCTTTCATGGGTTCCCTGTTCTTTTATATTGCCTTCATCCATTACAAGTATCCAGTCCGCATCTCTTATTGTAGAAAGTCTGTGGGCTATAATAAAACTGGTACGTCCTTTCATAAGATTTGCCATGGCTTTCTGGATCAGACTCTCGGTCCTGGTGTCAACAGAACTGGTCGCTTCATCAAGAATAAGGATCGGATTGTCCGCCAGGATGGCTCTTGCTATGGTCAGCAGCTGTTTCTGGCCCTGTGATACATTTGAGGCTTCTTCATTGAGTTCCATATCATAGTCCTTTGGAAGAGTCATTATGTAATGATGTATATGTGCCGCTTTTGCCGCATCCATGACTTCTTCGTCGGTGGCTTCCATCCGCCCGTATCTGATGTTGTCTTTAAGGGTGCCGCTGAAAAGCCATGTATCCTGAAGCACCATGCCGAAAAGCCGGCGCAGATCCTTTCTGCCAAAATCCTTTATGTTGTGACCGTCTATCAGGATAGAACCGGAGTTGAGTTCATAATATCTCATAAGCAGTTTTACTATTGTTGTCTTTCCCGCTCCTGTGGGGCCCACTATGGCCACCCTGTCACCGGGAGAAGCCTCGTATGAGAAGTCCTTTATGACCGGCTCTTTTTCATTATATCCGAAATTTATATTTTCAAATTTCACAGAGCCCTTTACAGTATCGGCATCTTCTTTGAAAGTGCCCTCATCTGCTTCTTCATCCGTGTCAATGAATTCAAAAACTCTTTCTGCCGCAGCCGCTGTGCTTTGAAGCATATTTGCTATATTGGCCGCCAGAGCAAGAGGGTGATTGAAAGACCTTACATACTGTATGAAAGCCTGAATATTTCCAATGGTCACTTTGCCGTTTATGGCAAGATATCCGCCCAGTATGCATACAGCCACATAACCCAGGTTGCCTATGAAATTTGTCATTGGCATCATAAGTCCGGAAAAAAACTGAGATTTCCAGGCTGATTCGCAGAGCTTATCATTTATCTCATCAAATTTTTCAAGGGACTGCTTTTCTCTGTTGAAAGCTTTGATAACTGTATGACCGGTATACATTTCTTCCACATGACCGTTCACGTTGCCCAGGAATTTCTGCTGGTCTTTGAACTGCTTCTGGGATTTTCCCACAACGAGCCTTATTACCAGGAACGAAAGAGGCAGGACCACCAGGGCCGTAACAGTCATTGGAAAACTTATTCGCACCATCATGACCAGGATGCCGGCTATGGTGACCAGACTTGTGATGCTTTGGGTTATGCTCTGAGAAAGAGTCTGATTAACGGTTTCCACATCGTTGATGACTCTGCTTTGTATTTCTCCGTGGGTTTTTCCGTCAAAATATTTGAGCGGCATCCGGTCCATTTTTGCCGAGATCCTTTTGCGAAGATTGTATGTGACCTTTTGGGATATATTCGCCATGATAAAACCCTGGGCCGTGGAAAAAACAAAACTTATCCCGTATATGGCAGCAAGAAACAGAAGTATCTTAAGCAGGTTTTCGAATATTATGCCGCCGCCCATAAGACCTTTTACAACTTCATCTGTGGCATCTCCCAGAATGTCCGGAGACAGAATGGAAAATGTGGTGCTGACGATGGCAAAAAGGAACACGAAGAAAAGGCTTATCCTATAGGGCCTGAGGTATGAAAGGAGGGTTTTCATGGTGGGGCGGAAGTTCTTTGCCTTTTCTCCCGGCATCATGGCTGCCGGACCACCTCCGCCGGGGCCGCGTTTCCTTGGACCTGTGGAAGGGCCGGGTTTTGCCCCATCAATGCCTGAGCCAGTCCTTTGGTTATCAATGCCTGAGCCGGTCTTTTGTTTGTCAATACCTGAACCCGTCCTTCCGGGAGCTCTTTTTATTTTTTCTGTCATTTAGCTCATCTCCCTTCCAAGTTCTTCTTCGCTGAGCTGTGATAAAGCTATTTCTCTGTACACATCACAGGATGAGAGAAGCTCTTTGTGAGTACCTTTTCCTGCAACTTCCCCTTCATCGAGAACGATTATCTGATCTGCATCCATTATGGTGTTGATCCTCTGAGCAACTATTATCATGGATGCATCTTTGATTTTCTGTTTAAGAGCTTTTCTAAGGGCCGCATCTGTTTTGAAATCAAGGGCTGAAAATGTATCGTCAAAAATGTAGATATGCGGATCCTTTATGAGGGCTCTTGCAATGGAGATCCGTTGCTTCTGGCCTCCGGAAACATTGGTGCCGCCCTCTGTTATCAGCTCTTCAAAACCTTCATTCTTGCTTTTTATGAAGTCAAGAGCCTGAGCCGTTTCTGCAGCGTCTTCCATTTCTTCAGGCGATGCATCCTCTTTTCCGAAACGAAGATTGTCCGCTATGGTTCCTGAAAACAGTATTCCCTTTTGCGGGACATATCCGATGACATCACGAAGATCTTTTTGAGGAATATCTCTTATATCATTTCCGTCAAGCAGGATGCGGCCGCCGGTCACATCATAAAAACGGGTTATCAGTCTCACCAAAGTGGTTTTGCCACTGCCCGTACCGCCTATGATGGCCGTCGTCTTTCCCGGGCTGACGGTGAAGTTGATGTCGCAAAGAGTCTTTTCTTTTGAATCGGGATATGCGAATGAAACATTTTTGAACTCAAGAATACCTTTGGATACCGGGGCTTCTTTTGTGCTGCCTTGCGAATCCGAAATTGACGATTCTCCGTCTTTTCCTTGGGAACCCGAAACTGCCGCTGCTTCGCTTTTTACTTGGGAACCCGAAACTGCCGCCGGGCTGTCTTTTACAGAAGGCTCCACCACCAAAACTTTCCCGATCCTTTGTGCGGAAACGGCTGCTCTTGGAACCATAATGAACATCATAGTTATAAAGAGGAAGGACATTATTATTTGCATGGAATACTGCAGGAACGCCAGCATTTCTCCGATCATCATGTCGTTTGCCTCTATCAGTTTTGAACCGAACCACACGATCAGTATTCCGGAAAGATTCATTATGAGCATGAGGGCCGGCATAAGAAGAGACATGGCTTTGTTTACAAAAACATTTATTTTCATAAGGTCTGTATTTGCGGCATCAAAGCGATCCTGTTCATAATTTTCTCTTGCAAAACCCCGGACCACAAGCAATCCTGAAAGTCGCTCTTTCATTATGAGATTCAGTCGGTCAAGTTTCATCTGCAAGACTTTGAATTTTGGGAGTACAAGGAAAAAAGCCATTAGCATTATCATGAAAATTACCGCCACTGCAAGTCCTATGGTCCATGTCAGGGATACGTTGGTGTTAAGGGCTTTTATCAGGGCGCCCACTCCCATTATCGGTGCATAGAATGCCATTCTCAGGATCATGACGGAAGCCTGCTGTATCATTTGGACATCGTTGGTGGAACGGGTTATGAGGCTGGCGGTGGAAAACTGATCCATTTCAGCGTCGGAAAAAGAGGTGACTTTGCGGAACAAAGCCGATCTTATATCACGGGCTGATTTTGCAGCAGTGCGGGATGCAAGAAAACTTCCTGCGATGGCACATATTCCGCTTCCCAGAGTTACGGCTATCATAATAATGCCCAGCCTGTAAATGGTGTCCATGTCCTGCATTATTATTCCTTCATTTATTATGTCCGACATATATCCGGGAAGCGCCAGTTCGCACATGGCCTGCCCGAAAAGTACACCTATGATCAAAAGTATGAAGGGAATATATTTTTTGTAATACCTAGATATTGTTTTCATTTTTTTCTCCTGTGTCGAGGGACAAAATGTTTGTTGCAGCTTTGTTTATGAGTTTTGTCAAAAGTTCTTTTTCCTCAAGGGACATCCCTTCTGTTATTTTTCGTTCGAATTCTGACTCAATGGCCAGTAGAGTCGGCATAAGGGCTTCTCCTTTTTTTGTGAGATATAGTTTATATCCGCGATTGTCCAGAGGGTCTTTCTTTCTTTCAATAAAGCTCTTTTCCAAAAGATGTTTGACTGTTTTAGCGACGGCGCCTTTGTCTATTTTAAGAAATTCCGACAGCTCATTTTGAGAAAGTCCCGGGTTATGATGGATCGCGACAATATAAGGCGGCGAACAATTCAAGGTTCCCAGCTGTTCCATTTTTGTTAAAAGAAATATTTTTGCAAATCTGTGTATTATGGAAAAACTTACGAACATGCGCCTTTCCCGGGAAGGGCTTCCTTCATGCGTTTTACAATCTTCTTTATGGGTTTCACAATTTTGGTCAAGCATTTCACAGTTTTGTTTATGCATTTCATTGTTTTGTTCGGGCATTTCGCAGTTCTCCTTATGCATTTTGCAATTTTGTTTTTTATGAAGAGGTATTTTTTTTGGGTCTTTGGGCATTTTTATTTCTCCTTTTGAAAAATATGAATTCTGTTATAGTACCAAAAAAGAAATTGGTTGTCAAGGCAACTATAAATTACAAAACCGTAACCAATTATTCACAGGCACAACACAAATGTCGTGTTATAATTAACGGAGCTTAAGGAGGTATATAGAATGATACTTGAAAAAAATGATGATTTTTCGTTTGATCCCGGGATACTTCCCGAAGAGCTCAAGCCCGCCGCCGGAGAATTCATGAAACTTGTTCAGGCAAGACATCTTTATCAGGCCGCAATAAAAGAGGTGAGCACAAAGCTTGAGATACTTGACGATGAATTTAAGGCTCGCAATGATTATAACCCCATACATCACATGGAATGCAGGGTCAAATCCGTAAAAAGCACCATGGAGAAAATCAACCGCAAAGGTTTTGATCTATGTGCAGAAAGCATGTCTAAGATAACTGATATTGCAGGGATAAGAGTCATATGCAATTATATTGATGATATTTACAAAATCGCAGAGCTCCTTCTAAAGCAAAGTGATATTGAGCTGGTACGGGAAAAAGACTACATAGAAGATCCAAAAAATAATGGCTACAGGAGTTTGCACCTAGTTGTGCTGGTGCCGGTGTTTCTTTCGGATAAGGTGGAAAAAGTGCCGGTTGAGTTGCAGATCAGAACTGTTGTCATGGATGCGTGGGCAAGCCTTGAACATGAACTGAAATATAAAAGGGAAGAAACGATTTCAAAAACTGCAGTGAAAAGCCTAAAACAGTGCGCCGAGGAAATGGCGGCGGTAGATGCCAGGATGCAGAAAATTCACAGAGAGCTTTGATCTTGGATATGTAGGAGCTTCTGCGAATTCTGCGGCCAATGCGAGCTTCTGCGAATTCTGCGGCCAATGCGAGCTTCTGCGAATTCTGCGATCAATTCAAGCTTCTGCGAATTCTGCGGTCAATGCGAGCTTTCGCGAATTCTGCGATCAATTCAAGCTTCTGCGAATTCTGCGGTCAATGCGAGCACAAACCAAAAGGGCTTGTCAGACTTTCGAAACTCGTGAAAACTCCAAAACCTGCAACCATGATTCCCCAAGAAAAGCTTTATTTAAGCTTAACTAAGTACAAGATTTTCTAAAACGTGCATACTTTGCTGTTTGAAGAGCAAGTATGCACGGTTTTTCTTTATATGGGTACCTGACAGCCAACAAAACGCTTTTTCGGGGGGACAAAACTACAAAAAATAGAAATAAAAGGAAAATATTTCCATAAAAGTGTGCTATAATGATAATACTTCGCAGAAAAACTGCGAAGTATTCACTTTTTAGAAATCAAAGAAGGAATCAAACTAGAATGCAAAGGAGAAATCAAAGTAGAAATCAAAGCGGTAAAATGAGGAAGGAGGAGAATGAGGATTGTATAACTCGATTGAGAATTTATCAACTGAAGATTTGAACCAATTACTGGAATATTTTCGGAAAGCAAAAGAAAAATACAAAAGAGAATTGAATAGGATGCCGCCGGGGGCGCTGGCAAGAGTAAGGGAAAACGGTCACACAAGATACATACATTTAGTATATGAGAAAATCGGTGGCAAGGCAGATGAGACGTCCGGCACCAAGGCAGATGAGACGTCCGGCGGCAGAACAGAAGAGTCTCCTGGATGTAGAAATATGAATGCGCCCGGCGGCAAATTTATACAAAGACGAAAAGGCATAACAAACGATGAGACAATGATAAACAAATTGGCAAGAAAGAAATTTGTTTATGAAGCTCAAAAAAGTTTTGATAGCAATATCAACGCATTGTCCGTTTTCATGAAAAAGTATAAGGACATAACACCTGAAAAGATAATAGAGAGGCTTCCGGACACATATAATGATCTGCCGCAGGAGGCTTTCTTGCCTTTCCTTGCAAGGGCAAACATTTGGGCTTCTACGGAATATGACCGAAACCCTTACAAGCATGAAGAAAGGAAACATCTTACAATGCAGGGCTTTAAAGTAAGATCCAAATCCGAACTTTATATAGCTGGGGAGCTTTATAAGTACGGGGTGCCTACAAGATATGAACCGAAACTGGAACTGGATGAAAAAACGCTTTATCCGGATTTTATGGTAGCTGTAAAGTCCCGGATAAAATTTGTTTTTTGGGAGCATTGCGGGCTGGTCACAAACAGACATTATATGGACAATCATAAAAGGAAGATGGAGATTTATGAAAATAACGGCATAGTGCCCTGGAGAAATCTCATAGTTACCTATGATGATGAGGAAGGTAAATTTAATGCCAAAGAAATCGAGGCCGCGATAAGGGCGAAAATACTCATATAGAAAAGATTTATATTGAAAACAATCATATAAGGAATAGTCATAAAAAACGGACAGCAAAAATACTAATTATAGAAAAAGCCANNAAATAAATGTGATAATAAAACATATTGTTTGGAAAAACAACAAAAAAACAAAAGGAATACTGGTATTTCGTGAAAAGTGTGTTAGTATTAAATCATGAAAAGGAGATGAGCACGATGAAAACAAGATTGCGTGAAGCAAGACGTGCGGCAGACCTTTCTCAGGAAGCTGTGGCAAATGAGACAGGCCTCACAAGGACTGCGATCAGTGCCATTGAAAAGGGTACAAGAAAAGTTACGGCTGATGAACTGGTTATGTTTTCCAGACTTTACGGCATAAGCGTGGATGTGCTGGCAAACGGACCCAGCCCGGAAGAAGATCCGGACCAGTTATTTGTTGAATCTTTTGCGGATCTTTCTGAAATAGACAAGAAAGAAATCATGCACATAATCAAATTCAAAAGAGCCAGAAAAGAAGGCAAGGAACATACTATCGTATACCCTAAATATCCAAAATTGTAATAAACAATGATCACTGTCCTTGGACAAAAATGACGCACGCAAATCTCCCGCCTGGCAGAAATCAATCTGTGGGCGGGAGTTTCTATTTTCGGAATACGGATATGGGTATACATGGCTACAGCTTTTGATTTGAAGGATCGTGGGTTTTGATTTGTTGAACAACCGGTTTTGATTTATGATATAATGGGTAAAATAGGAAAACGAAGACTAATAAAGACAAAATAAAGAAAAAGACCAAACAGGACAACAGTACAAAGAGGCAAAACATGACAAATGCGCCAAAAGAGACAAAACAGGACAACAGTAACAGAAGCAAATACAGAAGCAAACACAAAAGCAATCACAGAAGCCATGGAGGATAAAAAAATGAGAACACTTGAGCTGAAAAAAGATTTTTTCTGGACGGGGATACAGGATCCGGATCTGGAAATTTTTGATATAATAATGCCAACAAAATACGGCACGAGCTACAATTCATATTTACTTAAAGGCAGCGAAAAAACCGCACTTTTCGAAACGGCAAAATTGAATTTTCTCGATGAATATATGGACAAACTGCAAAGCCTTATACAGATCAAGGACATAGACTACATAATTGTGAATCACACCGAACCCGATCATGCGGGGTCCTGTCAGAAGCTTCTTGAGATGAACCCTGAAATCACAGTTGTGGGTTCCCAGATGGCCATAGCTTTCATGGAAGAGATCACCAACATGAAATTCAAGCACATAAAAGTCTGCGACGGAGATACTCTTTCCCTTGGCAACAAGACCCTTCGCTTTATCAACGCAGTCAATCTTCACTGGCCTGATTCGATTTTCACATACATAGAGGAGGATAAAACGCTGGTTACATGTGACGCATTCGGTGCTCATTACAGTTATGACAAAGTGCTGCTTTCCGAGATGGAAAAGGAAGGGCAGGAAGTAAGGGATGGATATATCGGGCAGGTGAAATATTATTATGATGCCATAATGTCGCCCTTCAAGGCATTTATGTTAAAAGCAATCGACAGAATAAAAGATCTGGAAATAGATATGATATGCCCGGGACACGGGGTGGTGCTGGACAAAGATCCGTGGAAGATAGTGAAACTTTCGCAGGAATGGTCCCGGCCAAAAGAAGCTAATGATAAAAAGCTGGTGGTGATACCATACGTTTCTGCTTACGGATATACGGATGCTCTGGCCAAGGAAATAGAAAAGGGCATAAAAGCATCAGGAGATATAGATGTGGAGATTTATGATATGGTAAAGGCAGATAAAGAAAAAGTTATGGAAAGGCTGCTCATATCAGACGGCATGCTTTTTGGCACTCCTACCATGCTGGGAGATGCACTTCCGCCCATATGGGATCTGGTGATGGAAATGTTTCCTTCGATCTGTATGGGAAAACCGGCTTCTGCTTTTGGGGCTTTTGGGTGGAGCGGCGAAGGTGTGCCCAATATAATCGACAGACTGAAACAGCTTCGCACAAAAGTTTACGGGGAAGGACTGAAGATAAGATTCAAGCCCAGTGAAGCTCAGCTTGAGGAAGCATTTGAATTCGGGAAAGGCTTCGGTCAGCAAGTTTAGGGCCAGGGAGAAACGGAAGGAGATCCAAGGAGCACGGCAAAAAACTTGAAGGGCCCGACAGGAACTTGAAGGAGCCGACAGGAACTTGAAGGACCCGACAGGACCCGACAGGATCCGAGACAAGACACGACATAGAGCCTAAAAAACGGATAGAATAAAATAAAAGCAGCGGTGCCTTTCAAAAAAAGACACCGCTGCTTTTGGTTTTTGGAACACATTTTGCTCCGTTCAATTTCATTTGAACCGGTTTATCCGAGATACAGTTCTGAGATGATTACTGCAGATATTCTTTCAGCATATCTTCTGTTAATGAGATATATTTCATAATAAAGTTTAAATTTTCAGAAGATTTAAGTCAATAAGGCCAAGGCAAGTGGGCAAATTAGTCCATATTATTCTACAGAAAACAGCAAATGTGTCCGAAATGTGAAACCTGAAATGAGCGGTTGACATTTCTCCCTTATCCGTGTAGGATGAACAGTGACAGTATAGTCACAAATAAAAATATGAAAGAGAATAGGAAGAGAGAAAATGTTCGACAAATATTTCAGTGAGACTTTCAAAAGGGGCCTTAAGAGAAAAATTTGCAGAACAAAAGACAAAGCATTGAGATTTTTCAGCAGATCCTTCATGAAAACAAGGATCAAAACCGGCGAACTTAAAAGACAGATCGTGCAAATACCAAGGAGCATAGCGAATGGCAGAACTTGGCTGAAAGCCGTGATCACAGACCACTATAATGGTTTCAAAGCCAATGCAGGGGAAGTGATTCATGCGGGCAAAGCCGAAGTCCGTCAAGCTATGAGCACCACAAAAGGGAAAGGCAAGGTCATCGGAGTTGCAGCTCCGGCAGCGGGCATACTTTTGGTATGCATTTTCTTTGTTGCGACGGCACCCTACGGAATAACTGCCGACGGTGAGAAGGTTGAGCAGCCCTGGGTAGTAAAAGCAGGCAAGGAAGAAGTCGTAGTAGTAGAGGATAAGCAGGATGGTCAAAAAGTCATTGAGAAGGTAAAGGAGCATTACTGTAGCCGTGAAGCGGAAGTCAAAGAAGTTGTGATCGAACCGGGCGTGGATGTTGACACAAAAGAGCTTGAAAGATTTGAAGACCCCGTAAAAGTAAGTGATGTCGATAAGGCGGTGGAGACCATAGTAAAGGCCAATGAGGGTGAAGACCCGGTCATGGTGGTGTCAACTGTTGAAGAAGTGGTAAATGAAAAAGAGATATCCTATGATACGGAAGTCAAAAAATCAAGCAAGTATGAAGAGGGAACGGTAAAGGTCGCTGAAGAAGGTGAGAAGGGCGTTAAAGAAGTTACTTCCATAGTAAAAAAAGAAAACGGAGAAGTAATAGACAGCAAAGTCATCGGAGAAAAAGTAACAAAAAAGCCCGAGGCAAAAGTCGTAATAAAAGGAACCAAGATCAGTAAGACCGGAGCAAAAGTTGCAAGCTACGCACTTCAGTTTGTAGGGAATCCCTATGTATGGGGAGGAACAAGTCTTACCAATGGAGCTGACTGTTCCGGATTCACTCTGAGCGTTTATTCACATTTCGGCATTTCGCTGCCTCACAGTGCAGCTGCCCAGAGGAGTTACGGAAAGGCTGTTTCATACGGCGATGCAAGACCCGGAGATCTGTTCTTTTATCCGCACCATGTAGCCATATATATCGGCGGCGGGCAGATAGTACATGCCAGTACTTCCAGTACAGGAATAATAGTTGGAAATGCCGGTTACAGACCGATCTCATGCATCAGACGTCTTTTGTAAAAAAGTGCAAAACCAAAAAGGCCAAGACTAAATATCAAAAAGGACAAAACAAAAAATCAAAACAAAAATAAGCTGCTCACAGTGCAAGTGATTTTGCCGGGCAGCTCTTTTTTATTGTGCTAAAATATTTTTTCTTCTTTCAGGCTTTTGCGCCAATTTGTCGGGGTTTTTCCATACCATTTTCTGAAATTCACCGCCATATGTTTTCTGTTGACAAAGCCCACTTCTCCCGCTATTTCATCCACGGTTTTTTCCGTATCAAAAAGAAGCCGTTCGGCTTCTTCGCAACGGGCGAGAGTCAGTATCTCCGAAAAAGAGAGACCGATCACTTTTTTTATGTATCTGCGAGACCGTTTCAAAGATTGTGTAAACCTCCAAGCTGATGTAGAATAACGACACAGTTTGGAGGTTTTAAAATGCCAAAAAGAAAAGAGGAAACATTTGAAGCAAAGAGGCGAAGAGAAAAAGCAGAAGCCTTGCTTAAAAATGCTCATGTAGAGGATCTAGGAGAACTGCAAGCTCTCATGAAAGAAATGATGAAGCAGGTTGTAGAGGGAAGCCTTGAAGGAGAACTGGAAGAAGAATTAGGCTATACCCGTTACGATTACCGCCAGAAAGACACCGACAACAGCAGAAACGGATTCTCCAAGAAGACCGTACACTCGGATATGGGAGATGTGGAAATCAAAGTTCCCAGAGATAGGAACGGTGAATTCGAACCGCAATTAGTTGCTAAGCATCAGAATTCGATCAGTCAGGATTTGGAAGCAAAGATAATTTCCATGTATGCTAAAGGGATGACCACCGCAGACATAGAATCCCACGTCAAGGATATGTATGATGTGAGTATCAGTGACAGCACCATAAGCAGGATCACGGATAAGATACTGCCAATAGCAAAAGAATGGCAGTCAAGACCATTATCAGAAGTCTACGCAGTAGTGTTTATGGATGCCATTCACTATCATGTTAGAAGCGAAGGACAGATAGTCAAGAAAGCCGTCTACATCGCCATAGGCATAGATTTAGACGGAATGAGAGATGTATTAGGCTTGTGGGTGGGAGAAAATGAAAGTGCAAAATTTTGGCTCAATATCATGAACGAAATGAAAAACCGTGGAGTAGAAGATATTTTGATTGCCAGCGTGGATGGACTCTCGGGCTTTGATAATGCAATAGAAGCAGCATTTCCAAAGGCAGAGCTTCAGCAGTGCATAATCCATCAGATTCGAAACTCCACAAAATACGTTTCATACAAAGATCTAAAGTCACTGATGAAAGATCTTAAAAAAGTATACCAGGCTTCTTCTGAGGATATCGCTCTTTCTGAACTGGAATCCTTTGGTGAAATTTGGGACAAAAAATATCCAAAGATTTCCGAATCCTGGAATAATAACTGGACAAAGCTCTCCACATATTTCAAATATCCCCAGGAGATCAGAACCCTTATCTACACGACTAACACCATTGAGGGATTCAATAGGCAGCTCAGAAAGGTAACGAAAAGCAAGACGGTATTTCCATCAGATGACAGCCTATTCAAGATGCTGTATTTAGCTACTCAGGATATCATGAAAAAATGGACCGGTCGCCGTCGGGATTGGGGCATGATCCATTCCCAGCTAATGGTCTATTTTGGTGACAGAATCGACGATTACCGCTAATTGTCAGTAGAAAAGGTCATCGCCTTTAATAACGGCTATTTTAAGCATGACAAAATTTACTTGACCTTAAAAAAAATGGCTTTATACTGAAAGTACAAGGAGCAAGGACATGCTAGGCATCCTTGCTCCGAATAAATTATTTCTAAATTCTATATCAGTTTTTACAGTTTACACAGAACTTGAAACTCTCCCGTATCTGCTAATGTGAGAGGGACTCAAGTAATACTTTGCTGCCACGTCAGTCAGCCTCAGTCGGCAGAAAAAGTTATCATAGATATAGTCAACTATTTCATAAGCTCTTTTGTTATGGCTCATGGCTGCCGTAGAGCTGGATCTGCGAAAAAGCATATAACTGCCGTCGGGCTCTTTTCTGTAAAAGTAATAGCGAAACTGTTCGCAAAGAAGACCCAGCAGTTCCCTTCCCAGGTTTTCTGTTACAAGATCGCTGGGAGTTTCTGAAGAGCACTCTTTGAACAGGGCGCGCATTAGATTTTTAAGGTAATGAAGTTCCCGGGAATCTTTTTCGGGACTTTCAGATCCGCATATGAAATAAATGTCCTGCAGGTCTTCAAAAAACCTGCTGTAATAGCGCTTGTCGATATGAACTGTCAAAATCACGGTGCCGGGTGATAAAGGGCGCATCCTGTGAGCGTCCATTGCATTAAAAATATAGACATCCCCCGGATCAAGGTTGTGATCCAGAGCACAGTCGGAGATCTTGAGACGGCCTTTTTCCACACAGATTATTTCTACAATGCTGTCATGCATGTGGAAAGGCACTGCTTCCGCCTCTGAGGTCCGGGCATTCGTGCCCGAATTCAATTCAAAAATTACAGGCCGGCGAAATTTCATAAATCAATGATATCAAAAATATACCCTGATAACAACAAAAATATACCCCTATTCCCGGGCAGAAAGACCTATTATTTGATTATAGGGTTTAATATATAAAAGAACTTATAGCATGAAAGAAGTTCAGAGCAAGAAAAAGAAACTTAGAGCATGAAAGAAATTCAGGGCATGAAAAAAAATTCAGAGCATGAAAGAAATTCAGATCAGAGCAGAAAGGAGAAAAAAATGCTGATGCAGACAAAAGTACTCAGCGATGAGGAAATCAGGTCCATACATAAAAACAGCATAAGGATACTTGAAGAAACCGGGGTCAAATTCCCCAGCGAAAAGGCGCTGGATCTTCTGGAAGACGCCGGAGCAGAAATAGACAGAGAAAAAGAGATAGCATATATAAATGAAGACATGGTGAAGAAGGCCCTTCAAACAGCACCGAAAGAATTCACGCTGGGAGCACCGGATCCGAAATGTGATCTTAGTTTGCCGGCTGCATTTCCCACCCATAACATCGACGGCTGCGGCATGTACGTTCTGGATCACGGCAGCAGAAAAAAAAGACCGGGGACGACAAAAGATATAGAAAACAGTTTCAGGATATTTCAGACCATGGATCAGGGAAGTATAGGATGGGCTCCCATCGTGGCGGCCGATCTGCCTCCCAAGACTGCGGGCGTAATGGAAACCGGACTTTTTTATATAAACAGCAGTAAGCATTACCAGGACGAGGAAACCAGCATTAAGGGCGTAGGCTATCATATGGAAATGGCAAAGGCCATCCTGGGAAGCTGGGAGGAAGTCAGGAAAAGAAAGATATATTCGGCCACTTACTGTACAGTGGCACCCCTTTGCCACGATCATATCATGTTGGAAGCCACCATGGAACTTACAAAATATGAAGCTCCCATACTGGCCTATCCCATGCCGGCCTGCGGAAGCACAGGACCCGCCAGCCTTTTTACAAATGTGGCAATGGCCAATGCGGAAGCTCTGTCGTGCTTTGTTATATTCCAACTCTGCAATCCCGGGACTCCCATAATTTACGGTGCTGCCCTGGGGTCTATAAATATGAAAAGCGGCATATTCCTGGAAGGAGCTCCGGAAACTGCATTGCAGCTGACGGCCATGACACAGATGGGCAGATACTACGGATTCCCCACCGAAGTGGCAGGATGCCTTTCGGATTCCAAAGAACCGGGCATGCAGGCGATACTTGAAAAATACATGAACATGGAACCTCTTATAGGAGCAGGTGCAGATGTGGTGCAGGGCATAGGTCTTCTGGAAAGCAGCATGACACTTTCCCTGGAACAGATGATAATAGATGACGAACTTTTCCGTTATGC
>DBPK01000015.1:0-13766 GCA_002304835.1 Firmicutes bacterium UBA1422 | reverse complement strand
GTAGGCCCCGAAGGTCATTTTCTGAAACAGAAAAGCACAAGAAAACTTTTCAGGAGCGACGAGTTTTACAGGCCAAAAGATCTGATAGACAGGAACTCCCATGATGAGTGGATATCATTAGGCAGCCCTGACATGTATTCCGCGGCGAATAAACGTGTCTGCGATATTCTTGCAGAAGAGCCGCTAAGACCCCTTGACCGGGATACAGAAAAAACCATAAGGGAGATCATGGAAGAAGCGAAAGCAAAATTGAGTTCTTGATACAGGAGGAAGAAATGGAACAGTTATTTGAAGAAATGAAAAATTCGGTTTTGGAAGGCGAAGAGGAAGAAGCTGCCGAACTGGCTCAAAAAGCCCTTGACAGCGGAATGGATCCCGTGGCTGTTATGGATAAAGGATTCCTTAAAGGCATAAATGAGGCGGGCAAACTTTATGAAGAGGGAGAATTCTTTTTGCCCGAACTTGTGTGTGCTGCCGATGCCATGAAAGCGGCACTGGAAGTCCTTGATGAAGAATTGAAGAAGTGTGCTGACAATAACACAAAGACCGGCAAGGTGGTCCTTGCCACGGTCCAGGGAGATGTGCATGATATAGGAAAGACCATAGTGGGAGCCATGATGACTGCCAACGGCTATGAAGTTTATGATCTGGGATCAGATGTACCCAATGAAAAAGTTCTTAGCGCCATAGATGATGTGAAACCTGATATAGTCGGTCTTTCGGCATTGCTTACCACCACCATGGAACAGCAGAAAAATGTTATAGAGATGATCAGGGAAGCAGGCAAAAGAGAAGAAGTCAAGATAATGGTAGGAGGAGCACCGGTAAGCAGGCAGTGGAGTGAGAAGATAGGAGCCGACGGTTATTCCGACAATGCCATCGACGCTGTTAAAATGGCCGGGATACTTATTGGGTAAAGGGAAACTTCACTTTATAATTACAGGATCATAGCATATTTGAGACATAACATTTTCAGCAGCAGATATTTTTTAGTAATAACGCATTCGACCCACAGTCATATTTAAGTACAGATACAAAAACAAAAAACAACTAACAGCTAA
The DNA here is from genome assembly GCA_002304835.1 of Firmicutes bacterium UBA1422. Taxonomy (GTDB): domain Bacteria; phylum Bacillota; class Clostridia; order Peptostreptococcales; family Anaerovoracaceae; genus UBA1422. Next base: position 12,705 of record DBPK01000015.1, on the reverse strand, counting down.
ATCAGCATCCTTTTGAACTTTTGTGTTCCCGGATGCTGATTTTATGATACTATAAATATATGGAAAAAACAGAGATAAAAATCAAAAAACTGAATGAAAAGGCAATGGAAGAGGCCGCAAAAAGACAGGAAAAACTGGCCAAACCGCCGGGCAGCCTGGGCAGGCTGGAAGAGATAAGTATAAGGCTGGCGGGGATGAGGGGAAGTCCCATAAGCAGAATAGAAAAACCCTGCATCATTATTATGTGCGCCGATAACGGAGTCATTGCAGAAGGCGTTGCCTCGGCACCTTTATCGGTGACCATGGCACAGACCATAAATTTCACAATGAAAAAAACAGGTGTGGGTGCCCTTGCAAAAGAGTTCGGAACGGATCTTATGGTGATCGATGTGGGTATAAACGGGATGGTCCCTGAAGAGTTGAAGACTATGGATTATCCCGGTCCGGGAAAACAAGTCAAAATAATCGACAGAAAAATAGCCATGGGGACCAACAACATAAATGAGGGACCGGCCATGACCCTCCCTCAGACACAAAGGGCCATAGAGATCGGCATCGAGGCCGCAGTAAAAGCTGCCGATGCGGGACATGATATCATAGGTGTCGGAGAAATGGGCATAGGAAACACCACCACCGGAAGTGCGTTCCTGAGTGCCCTGACCGGGCTTTCTCCCGAGGAGACCACGGGAAGAGGGGGAGGCATAAATGATCTGACCTTTGCACACAAAAAAGAGATAGTGGCAAAAGCATCGGCCAGAGCATCAAAAAACAGAGACATAAAAAACCTACTGGCTGAAACAGCGGGATTCGATATAGCGGCCATGACAGGAGCCTTCATCGGTGCCGCTTCAAAGGGGATACCCGCCGTGATAGACGGATACATTTCCGCTGTTGCGGCTTTGGCCGCACAGAGAATGGAACCGGAGGCAGGAAATTATTTCTTTGCTTCCCATCGCTCTGCGGAGGCGGCATACGATCATGTAATCAAGGAACTGGGAACGAAGCCGCTGCTGGATCTTGAAATGCGTCTGGGGGAGGGAAGCGGCTGCGTGCCGGCTTTTGAGATAATAAGAAGCGCATGTGCGGTAATAGGGAATATGGCCACCTTTGAAGAAGCCAGGATCGATGACGGCTACCTGGAAGAGATCCGAAAGGGAGGCTGTTTCTGATGAACATTTTTATCAGCGGGGGCTGTAAAAACGGCAAGTCGTACTATGCACAGAAAACCGCCGTCGAAATGGCCGCAGCAGATGCAGTAGATAAATTGTATTATGTGGCCACCATGATGTCCCATGATGAAGAAGATGAAGCCAGGATAAAGAGGCATATAGAAGAAAGAAAAGGATCGGGATTCATAACTCTGGAGCAGCCTTTTGATATATGCGCATGCCTGGATCAGCAGGGGATAGAAACGGAAGGAGTTTTTCTTCTGGACAGTGTTACGGCCCTTTTGAATAACGAAATGTTCATGAAAGGGATAGATAACGGTGCTGCCGGGAGAGTTGCGGATGAGCTTTTGACATTTGCCGAAAGGACCGGCAAAACTTTGTTTGTCAGTGATTATATCTATTCCGACGGGATCATATATGATAAGGATCTTACGGATGATTACCGAAGAGGACTGGCCTTTATAGACAGGAAGCTGGCCGCCAAATGTGAAAAAGTCGTGGAAATAGCCTATGGAAGGGAGACGGTTTTTAAATGAAAGCCATCACCGGATTTTTTATGGCATGGGGGAACTTCTGTTTCATACCGTGTCCGGTAAAAAAATGGGATGAAAATGCAAGGATACATATGCTTATGATGCTACCTCTTCTGGGCATGCTTATGGGTATTTTGTGGTACGGGCTTTTTTTGCTGATACAACTGTTTGATATCCATTTTTTTGCGGCGGCTGTTTTCATGGCATGCTACCCTCTGGTGATCAGCGGGTTCATACATCTGGACGGATTCATGGACTGTCATGATGCGATCTTCAGCAGGCAGTCCCTTGAGAAAAAAAGAGAGATACTAAAGGATCCCAGGGCGGGAGCCTTCGCTGTGGCATCGGCCATATCAGTTGCAGTAGTTTTGTTTGGCACCATGGCAAGCATGCTGGACCGGTTAGACGGAGGAGACATATCGGCAGGCCGTTTCATAATGCTTATTTACATAATGACAGCACCAAGAGCAGTGGCGGCAATAGATGTCATAAGGAAGAAACCCATGGAGACCAGTCAGTATAACCGGCCGCTTCAAACAGGTAAAGGAAAGGCCATTGTTTTTATAACAGTTCTATTTTTAGCGGCTATGGCCATATGCGGTGCATTATCCTTGTCTATAGGAAGTGATATGGGGCTTCTCCGGACATTGATATTTTTGCAGATACCCTGGCTTGTTTCCTTTGCGGCCGGATCAGCGGCATCGAGTCAGCTGGGCGGTATGAGCGGAGATATCGCGGGATATGAAGTGGTATGGGGCGAAATGGCAGGAGTGGCGGCGCTGGCATTGATATAAGGCAAAATTCAGATAATGAAAATGTAAAGGAGAAAAAAATGATCTTGATTTTCGGCGGTGCCTATCAGGGAAAGCTTGACTGGGCAAAAAAAGAGTATCATATAAAGGAAGAAGAAATTTTTTTCTGCACTGCGGAAGCGAAAGAAAAAGAAGCGCTTCCGGGGATAGATCTTGATGCCCATGTGATATACAGTTTGGAGAGCTTTACCCTTGATTGTGTGAGGAAAGGGATAGAGGCAAAAGACTATATGAGAAAAAACAGGGACAGGCTGGAAAACAAGATAATAATATGTACGGATATTTCTCAGGGTGTAGTTCCCCGGCAAAAAGAGCAGAGGGACTGGAGAGAAATGACAGGAAGGGTAATGAACTATCTGGCAGCAGAGGCCGATGAAGTTATAAGGATATTTTGCGGGCTTCCCCATAAGGTGAAATGATAAAAGTAAAAAAAGAAGATCTGAATAAAATAAAAAAACTCTTTGGAGGGATAGAGGACTCCATGGTGATAGCATGCCTGCAGGGATACATGGGAGATGCCTACGTTGATTCTTTGGATGATCCCAAGGCGGGACTTATAGTAAGCGGAGAGTACAGCTTTTTTGCGGGAGATCCGAAAATCCCGGAAGCAAAGGTGATGGCAGAAAGACTGCTTGACATGACCCCCGGAGACAAAACTGTTGCCATCTTTTCCGGGGAGGAGCCCGGGTGGCAGGATTTTTTGATGGGAATAAAGAAAAATTATCCCAAAGCAGTCCCCCGATTTGGCATCCTTCAGAAGGATTATGAATTCGATGAGGAGCTTTTGAAAAAATATATGGGATCCCTGCCTGAAGGTTATGAGATAGTGAGATTTGACGGTGACCTTTACGGTCAGGCCATGTCTGCTGAATGGTCAAAGGAATTCTGTGAGACATTCGCATCAAAAAAAGAATATCTTGAAAAGGGGTTTGGCTATGGAGTTGTCACAGCCGGAAAACTTGTTTCGGGAGCATCCACAATGACAGTTTATGACGGAGGGACCGAGACTCAGGTGGCCACAAATAAAAAGCACAGAAAAAAAGGTCTTGCCCTTTCATGTGCAGCGGCATTCCTTCTTGAATGCCAAAGAAGAAAAATAAGGGCATGCTGGGATGCGGCAAACACGGCATCAAAAAAGATGGCAATAAAGCTGGGGTATGAATATAAAGGAATATATATGACGATCCATATGCATAAGTAAGAGACAGATCGGATCCGATCGGAAACACACAAAAGGCGTGGAAGACAAAAAATACTTAAAAACAAAATACAAAAATACTGAAAGNNTCCAGCCTTCTCTTGTATTCTGCCCTGACAGATGCCGGACTTATGATCTCAATATTTTCGCCAAACTGAAACAGCCAGTAATATAGGCCGTCGCTTTCAGAAGCTTCCACGGTGGCCAGAAAGCAGAAGTCACCCTTAGAAGAAGGGCTTTTTTTGTTGATATCCTTTTTTATTATGATATTCTCTCCGAACTGATCCAGAAGATGATCTATCATGCTTTCGCAGGTGCGCAGCTGGAGATGTATCTTTTTGCCTCCGTAGTGATGGATACTGTTTTTGACATATTCGGAAATAGCATAGTTGGGATCCGGGCCCGCCGTTTCGCAAGCCGGACGGGAAGGAATGTCAGTCAGCACGAAATTCCTCATTCGGTCCAGGCGATACCAGGTAAGACCCTCATGACCATCGGTGTTGCATATGAGGTAATAAAAATCATTGCCCCAGACAAGGGAGTAGGGGCTGACTGTATAAAGGCAGCCGTCTTTGCGAAGATGAGACTTGAGGTCCGGACCAATATATGTATACTGGAAAGAAACCTTCCGGCCCTTTATCAATGCCCGGAGGAAGACATCTATGGCAATCTGGGTAGTCTTGTTCCTTGTTTTTGCATGGGAAAAAATATAAGTTGCCTGTTTAAGAGTTTGTCGGCTTTCTTTACATGTGGTGGCCAGCAGTTTATCTACTAAAGTCTTTGACACATTTCGAGTGAGACACTTGGCCTGCCAGACTGCATCGATAAGTATCTTGAGCTCCCAGTCCTCGAACTGACGGCTTGCCATGTAGCAGCCCTTTTTCTTGTCTGCGCACATGATTATATCAATGCCGTATTCCATAAGCAGCCGTATATCACTGCTGACCGATTTTCTTTCTGCGCTTATGCCTTCTGCCTGGAGCTTTCCGCATATCTGTCCGGCCGTGATGGGATGTTCCTCATCTGTTTCTCTTAATATGTCCATTATCTTGAGCATTTTTAATTTTGTTTTTTCCATGTGGGTACCTCCGTGAGTGGATCTTGATTTTATATATGCACATTATAACATATCACCTGACCAAGAAAAAGGACAAGTGAAAGCCGGTTTTCGTGCTATAATGCGTTCACAGAAGAGGAAGGAGAATAGTAATGAAGCCAAAACATATTACCATAACCGGACTTTCGTATGATGAGGACGACCGGTTTCTTTACAGACCGGGAAGAGTTTTTAAGTGCGTAAAAGAAAAAGAAAACCCCTTTGATGAAGAAGCCATCTGTGTTCAGCTGGAAGGAATAAAGATAAGGGGATACGTGGCCAACAGTGTCAATACCGTGGCTAAAGGAACCATGAGTGCAGGCAGGATATATGACAAAACAGATAATGAATTCGATATAATCGTTCGTTTTGTAACAAGGGCAAGTGTTATATGCGAAGTCATTGAAGAAACTGAAAAATAGAGATGGAGGAAAAAGGAGATGATCAAAAGTGTGTGATTTTTTCGTTGATGAAGAAAATGAAGAAGATAATGATGAAGATAATGATGAAGATGAAGAGGAGAGCGAAGTCATTTATCTTTCCGGTGTTGCTCTGTCGGGAACAGTAAACAAAAAAGGAATCACTGAACTTATATCCCGGATAAAAATTTTTGACAGACTGTTTTTCTTCAAAGAGAATGCAGAAAACAGTGAAAAGGATCTGATAGCAGTCAGGACCGAAGAAGGAGAAAGGATCGGTCATGTACCTGAGCACAAAGCGCTTCTCATCGATATGATGATGGATGCGGGCAAAAGAGTCTACGGCAGGCTTGAAAAAAAGGAACCCATGGGGAAGGGCTTCAAAATAGTAATAGGTGTATATGCCAGGGAAAAGAAAGTGCCGAAGGGAACAGGATAGCAAAGGGAACCCTAAAAAAGCAGGCAACAATGGGAGAAAATATAAATAAGTGAAAATTTTGAATAAAAGTGTTATAATGTATAATAATAAAACATATTTCTCGTATCACAGGGAGGACTGCATGAAAAAGCATCCAAAATAAGTGATAAGTCAACAGGCACAATTTTTTTGGTGCCTGTTTTTTTTGCATAATCAAACGGGAGATGTTTATGAGCAAATCAAAGTGTACAGTAAAGGAGCAAGTCAATTGTTAAAAAAAATTGAAATCAGAATAGAAACGAATGAGGAACCAATAAATTATAATATGTCATCACTTTTCCACGGGTTCCTTATGGGAAAAATAGAAACAGAGTATGTGGAAAAGCTACATACTAATGGATTGAAACCATACAGTCAAAATTTAAAATTGACAAAGGAAAGTGCGATCTGGTCTGTATGCACATTGACAAAAGAAGCAGAAAAGAACATCATTTCACCTTTGCTTGACAATGATCTTACACAAATTGAAATCAAACACAAAAGCATAAGTGTGCCTATTGCCGAAAAAACGGTTACAGAGATAAGCTATGAACAGCTCCTAAAAGAAACATATTTTGGTGAATGCCCTAAGACAATGAATATTGCATTCACCTCCCCAACTGCATTCAAAAGCCAGGACAGATATATATTCTATCCAACAGTAAGACATGTTTTCCAAAGTCTTATAAACAAATTTGACGAAAGTTCCATGGTTTCAGAAATAGGAACAGAGGAAATACTGGAGCAAATAGAAGACCATATTGATATAATTGGTTACAATCTAAGAAGCATGAGATTCCATTTAGAAGGAACGGGCATACCGTCTTTTATGGGCAGCATAAGGATCAAAATAAACAGCACCCAACAAATGGCAAATCTTATATGGCTTCTGGGCAAGTACGGAGAATATTCAGGCACGGGAATAAAAACATCTCTTGGAATGGGTGGGATCAGGACATATGAAAGAAAGGAGATAGGAAAATATGCAAAATGAAAAAATGGCAGTTATAACGGGGGCATTGATACATGATATAGGCAAATTGCTTTTCCGCTATAATGATGGCAGAAATCACAGTTTAAGCGGATATGAGTACATGAAAGATGAAATCGGAATAAATGACGAAAAAATACTTGAGCAAATAAAGCTTCATCATTCATCAAATCTAAGAAATGCTAAGACAAGATCCGATTCATTGGCCTATATAACATGTATTGCCGATAATATTGCTTCAGGAGCAGACAGAAGAGACAAACAAGAGCAGGACTTTGGATTTGAAAAAGAAATGCAACTTGAATCGGTTTTCAATATTCTAAATAATAACAATGAAAACAAAAAATATACTCCAAAAACAATGGAGGATATAGGAGAAATCAATTATCCGTCAGAAGAAAAAAAAGAGTTTGACGAAATCGAATATGGCAAGATAGTCGACAATATAAAAGACGGCCTGAAAGGAATAGACAATACACCGGAATATATAAATTCTCTTTTAGAAATAATGGAGGGAAATTTATCTTATGTTCCTTCATCAACATCAAAAAAGCAATTGGCAGATATTTCTCTTTTCGATCATCTTAAAATAACATCAGCATTAGCAACATGTATGTATGACTATTTATCAGAAAAAGGGATAAATGATTATAAGACAGAAGTGTTCGAAAAAAGCGATGAATTTTACAAAAAAAACGCGTTTATGATTTACAGCATGGACATTTCAGGGATCCAGAACTTCATATATTCCGTATCATCTGATAATGCACTCAAAGCATTGAGAGCCCGTTCCTTCTATTTGGAAGTGATGATGGAACACCTGGCGGATGAATTGCTGATTTCTCTGGAATTATCAAGAGCCAATTTGATTTATACGGGAGGAGGACATTGTTATTTGCTTCTTCCAAATGCTGATGGAGCAAAAGAGAAAATTTCGGAATTCGAGAGCAAAATCAGAAAATGGTTCATTGACACCTTCAATATATCTCTTTATGTTGCCTTTGGCCACAGAGAATGTTCTGCCAACGATCTAACAAATAAACCTGAAGGCAGTTATAAAAAGATTTTCAAGGAAGTTAGTGCAAAAATATCTGAAATGAAGCGAAAGAGATATGATGAGAAAGAGATCGAATATCTTAACGGAAGGACAAAGGCTGATCATGAGCGGGAATGCAGAGTATGCGGCAGAGTCAGTTTATTGGAAGAAAAAAATATATGCCAAATATGCAATGCGATAATAGAGATGTCAACAAAAATACTAACTGAAGATTTTGTTGTGATAGTTGATAAAAAACCAAAAGAGGTCAGTTTGCCTTTGCCCAATGACAAACATATGATAATGGAGAAAAGAGATGAATTGATACAGAGAATGAAAACTGATCAATGCTATTTGCGGGCATATGGAAAAAACAAAATGTTTTCCGGAATGAAGATGGCCACGAAACTTTGGGTGGGTGACTATAAAAACGGCACCTCATTCGGCGAGCTGGCTTCGGCGTCGACAGGAGTAGACCGCCTTGGAGTTCTGAGAGCTGATGTGGACAATCTGGGAGCTGCTTTTGTTTCGGGATTTGAAAGAGATGAGCAGGAAGACAAGTATGTGAGCATTTCCAGAACGGCAACTTTTTCAAGAAGAATGTCGATGTTCTTCAAATTGCACATAAACAGTATTTTGGCAAACGGTGAGTTTTCAATCAGTGAGAAAGGAGAAAAAATAAAACGTAACGCATTGGTCGTTTATTCCGGAGGAGATGACTTATTCATTATTGGGGCATGGGACGATATAATCGAAGCTGCTGTAGACATTGATCATGCTTTTGGGAAGTATTCACAAAACACGTTATCTCTTTCGGCAGGTGTCGGGATGTTCCCACCGAAATATCCGGTGAATGCAATGGCGAGACAGAGCGGAGAGCTGGAAGAAGAATCAAAAAATGCGGAAGGGAAAAACAGCATAACGTTTTTTGATTCAGAGAACTGCTATAAATGGGATGTTTTTGAGAATAAAGTAGTCAAAGAGAAGCTGGAGCTTATAAAAAGATATTTTGAAAAAAATGATGGTAAGGGCACCAGTGCAATATACAATATGCTTAAATTATTGACTAACAGAAAAGAAAAAATCAATCTGGCGCGTTTTGCCTATTTTCTTGGAAGACTTGAGCCTGCAAAAAACGCAAAGGAAGAAACAAAAGCTTTATTCAAAGAGTTTTCTAAAACAATGTATAGGTGGATGCAGGATGAGGAAGAAAGCAGACAGCTGATAATGGCTATTTATCTATATGTCTATTTGAACAGAGAAAAGGAGGATAAAAAATGAGAGAAATAACGGAAACCAATTATGTTGATCATGCAGAAAGTGTCATTGAAAGCATGATAACAACAGACAGGAGAGGACAAGAAAAAATAAGTCTTACTACATCTAAGATCCGAAACTTGTTATCCATGGTGAACAACCTTCAATCCTTAGCAAAACAAGAGAAAGGCACTGAAATAAACGGGGAACTTATGTCCAAGGTACAATATCTGAAAATGCGATTTGCATATGAAGCCGGCAGAGAGAAAAGCGTAAACGACTTTGTCAAAAAGGCAAATATAATGGAAATAATCGGGGAGATAGGAAACAGCAAAAAAAAGCTCTTGCTGTTTTGCAATTACATGGAAGCACTTGTTGCATATCACAGATATAAAGGTGGAAGGGACAGGTAAGGAGGAAATATTATGTTTGGTAAAATAGAAATAAAAGGAAAAATAAAAGTTAAAACAGGTATGCATATAGGAGCCTCAGAGGCCTTTGCTGCTATAGGTGCGATAGATTCTCCTGTTATAAGGGATAAGATAAGCAACTTGCCTATTATCCCAGGCAGTAGTCTAAAAGGAAAAATAAGATCCTTACTGGCAAAAAAGTATAATGATACTCTCCTTTGTGAGCATGACAGTGACAATGAAAAAATATTAAGACTTTTTGGGAGTTCCAACAGTAAAAACACCGGGAATCCTCAAAGCAGCCGTGTGATATTTTCAGATATGATGCTGGACAATATGGATGAGCTCAAGGATGCCGGCCTGGATATGCCAACTGAAGCGAAAGAAGAAAATTCAATAAGCAGAATCACGGCAGTTGCAAATCCACGCCAGATCGAAAGAGTCATTAACGGAACAGTATTCGGCCTTGACATAATATACAATGTTTTTGATGAAAAAGAAGTATCAGAAGATCTTTCTCTGCTTTTTGACGGGATGAAGCTTCTTCAATATGACTATATAGGAGGACACGGTTCAAGAGGGTATGGAAGAATTGAGTTTTCTGAAATGGATATAGATGTTGTTTTAGGTGAAGTCAATGGAGAAATACTAACAAAATGCAGGGAGCTATTAAAGGAAGTGTAAATATGGAATACAGGATATATAAATTTTCCTTCAAAACAGCAGTGCATTTTGGTAAGGGCAATATTTCAACAAGCAGTAACCATATTTTTGCTGACACTTTTTTTTCAGCAATGTGTGTTGAACTGGAAAAAGCAGGCTGCACCAAAGATATTGAGAAACTTGCACGGGCTGTGGAAGAAAACAGGATCAGGATGTCTGATGGTTTTCCTTTTGTGGGAGAAACGTTTTATTTTCCCAAGCCAATGATCAAACTGCCGGAGAAAAACAAAGATGATTCTTTAACAAAAAAGAACTTAAAAAAACTGGAATATATCCCCCGGGAAAAAATCAAAGAATATCTGGAGGGAAACATTGATGCGGCAGAAGAAAGGCAAAAGCTATCAGAACTGGGAAGTTTTGAAGTACGAACAATGACAAACATGAAAAAAGCTAATGAGACAAGACCCTTTTTCATAGAAACTTATAATTTCAACAAAAATTGCGGGATATACATTATTGTTTCATATAAAACAGAAGAGGACATCGAACTTGTAGAAAAAGGTATAAAAAATCTTTCCTATACAGGAATCGGCGGAAAGTACGCTTCGGGGCTGGGGAAATTTGCTTTTGAGACCCTGGCGCTTCCGGATACAATTGAAAAACGATTAAGAAATGCGAAAAAAGCAAACCGTTTGATGTCGCTTTCCGTATGTCTGCCGGAAAAAGAAAAAATGGCAGAGGCAATCAATGGTTCGGGATACATCTTACTAAAAAGGAGTGGTTTCATTAGATCCGACTCCTATGGGGACAACCCGGTGAAAAAGAGGGACACATATTTTTTTGCTGCGGGATCATGCTTTGAAAAGCCCTTCGAAGGCAGACTTGAAAATGTGGGAGGCTCCGGATCGCATCCCGTATATCGATATGCCAAGACCATGTTTCTGGAGGTGGAGTGATGAGAGATTTTTTGGAAAGATATAAAATAATTCTGGAAACGATAGGACCGGTTTTTATCGGATCCGGAAAATCTTTAAGAAAAAATGAATATGCCATTGACAAGCAAAGCAAAAAAGCATGGTTTTTTGATGAAATAAAACTTTATGAATATTTTTCTCAGAAAAAAATGCTTGATAAATATGAACAGTATTTGATTAAAGAAAAAAAACCTTTCGAAATCTGGCTAAAAGAAAACAGGATATACAAAGAAGAATATTCCAAACTATGCAAGTATTCATTAAACTGCAGTGATATTTCGGAATTGAATACAGTTAAAGACATACTACTTTTTCAGAAGGATGCATACGGGAATCCTTATATACCGGGAAGCAGCCTAAAGGGCGCATTGAGAACTGTTTTAGCAGCCGGATATATAAACAAAAATCCTGCAGAGTTCGTATCAGATAAAGGAAAAATCAAAACAGAAGTTTCAGAGTATGGAAATAAAAAAAGGTATCTCAGCAGTGAGTCAAAAAATATTGAGAGCATTGTTTTTAATAAGAAAAAAAGAAATGAAAGAAATAAAAATGATGCAGTAAATGATATAATGTCGGGCTTACGAATATCAGACAGCAAGCCGTTAAGCATAAATGATCTTACTATATGTCAGAAAACAGATATAGACCCAAAAGGTGAAGAGCATGATTTGCCGATAGTCAGAGAATGTCTGAAACCGGGTACTGAAATAGAATTCGAATTGACAATCGATAAAACAGAATGTGAGTATATTACAGTTGAAAAAATAAGAGAATCAATAGAAAGTTTTTTGACAAATTATTATAAGGAATTTGCAGAGAAATTCGAAGACGGCAAGAATCATCAAAAGGATGTTATTTATATTGGCGGAGGCAGCGGATATGCAACCAAGACCCTAACTTATCAATTGTTCAATGGAACAGAGTCGGTAGAATTAACGGGAGAAATAATCAATAACACACTGCCAAGAAATATCCAATCTAAACATAAGCATTATAAAGATGCAAGGGAGTGGAAGGTTTCGCCGCATATGATCAAATACGCACAATTTGATGGAGAGTTAGATGAAATGGGTGCCTGCAAAATCACCATTACCTGAGCGTTAGCGCCGATGCAGTGATATCAAGGCGAGAGAGGATAATATGAAAGATTTTTCATATAGAAAAGACAAAATTCGTGTTTCCCCCGCAAAAGGCTTTTGGAAGCATTGAAAACAGTAGCGCTTAGAAGGCAGTATCGAAAAAAAATAACCCCGAGAGGGGACGGAAACTTTTTATTTCTCCTTTCATTTGCGGTTTCCCGCCTCCATCGAAAAAAAATAACCCCGAGAGGGGACGGAAACTAGGGTAGTACTCCGCATGGCAGCCTACACCGCCGTAGGATCGAAAAAAAATAACCCCGAGAGGGGACGGAAACAGTAAAGACTAAATTGGGCGAAAGAGTGGTAACGGATTATATCGAAAAAAAATAACCCCGAGAGGGGACGGAAACGTTGTCAAGTGCCACCGACACATTGTATTAACTATTATCGAAAAAAAATAACCCCGAGAGGGGACGGAAACCAGAACCTCTGCTCTCCATGTAATTTTCAATTATGAAGATCGAAAAAAAATAACCCCGAGAGGGGACGGAAACAAAGTCCCAATTATTTCGATAATGACTTTGTTCATATCGAAAAAAAATAACCCCGAG
>DBPK01000007.1:108153-116915 GCA_002304835.1 Firmicutes bacterium UBA1422 | reverse complement strand
ACCCCGAGAGGGGACGGAAACGTTACGAAGTCACCTAACGGTTCGCCTGTCAAGCGGTCAATATCGAAAAAAAATAACCCCGAGAGGGGACGGAAACTTGCCGAAGTCGCCAGTATCAGCAGGAATCTTAAATCGAAAAAAAATAACCCCGAGAGGGAACGGAAACAGTGATGGGGTTGGGTTTAAAATTCCCTTAAATAATCGAAAAAAAATAACCCCGGGAGGGGACGGAAACTATTCAAGGTTTAGTTGGTAAATGTCTTTTGTGAGTATTCGAAAAAAATAACCCCGAGAGGGGACGGAAACCAAATGATACACATTATTTAGAAAGGAGAATAAATGTCACATCTATACATTGTGGAAAATGGCAGTAAACTTGGTATCGATGGAGGATATTTTGTTGTTGAACAAAAAGATGGACTTATAAGAAAAATACCAAAAGAGACTTTGGAGTCGATAGTCATATTTGGTAATTGCAGTGTTACGACCCCATGTATAAATTCATTATTAGAAAACAATATTCCGGTAAGTTACTTTTCTTCTAAAGGCAAATATTTCGGTCGGTTTGTTTCGACAAGTGATCAAAACATAGTTAGAATGAAAAAACAGTTTTCTTTATGTGAGGACAAAAGATTCGGGATCGAAATCTCAAAAAAATTTGTAGCAGGCAAAATAAGCAATCAAAAAGTTGTTTTGAAAAGATATTCTGACAACAATAATGTCGATATTACTCAGAATATGATTCAAATCAAATCCGCCGAGAAAAAAATCATATTATGTGATTCCAGCGAAACACTTATGGGATATGAAGGGAATGCAGCAAAATATTATTTTGATGCGCTTTCAAAAATAGTAAAAAAAGAGTTCGCTTTTGATGGGAGGAAAAAACGACCTCCGCGAGACCCTTTTAATTCGATGTTAAGTCTTGGATATACACTTTTGATGTATGAAATATATGCAGAAATTGAAAGCCGCAGTTTAAACCCATATGCGGGGTTTTTGCATAAGGATCAATACTCTCATCCGACATTAGCAAGTGACCTGATGGAAGAATGGAGGCCTGTAATTGTAGATTCAATGGTCTTGAGCATGATACAAAGAAAAGAGATCCATATTGAGGATTTTGAATCAGATGAAGAAACAGGAGCAGTATGGCTGAACAATGTGAGTTTAAAAAAATTCATCAAAAAGTTTGAAGAGAAGTTGAATGTAAAAGTTGATTATATAAAAGATATTGAAAGTAAATGTTCTTTCAGAAAGGCTATTTGGCATCAGATTGGCAGATTAGTAAGTGCAATCGAAAGCGAAGATGGTAAAAAGTATATGCCAATACTAATAAGATAAATGTATAATATAAAAAGGAGAGAAGGTATTACTGTTTGGATACCGAATAATAATGAACAAAAGAATGGTTTTGATTATTTATGATATTTCTGATAACAAAACACGAACAAAATTTGTGAAGTTTATTGAACATTATGGCTACAGAGTTCAAAAATCTGCATTTGAAGCTTTTCTGGACAGCAGTAAATATAAAAAAATGATAAAAAAAATACCCAGGATCATAAAGAGCAGTGATAATGTAAGGGTATATATGTTAGAAGGGGAAGGAAAATACTGGGGAGAAAATAGAAGAGATATAAAAGAAGATATTATTATACTTTAAGTAACTTATTTTTGGAGGAGAAATCATGAAAAGAATTCTTTTTACTTGTGTGGGTGCCTCTGATCCGGTCAGAGGAGATTTTGACGGACCGATGCTGCACATAATAAGGCACTACAGACCGGAAACAGTGTATTTTTATATGTCAAAGGAAATGTCAAAAAGAAAAGATGAGATTCTTTTGGCAATAAATACCGTGACTGGAAATATAGGACATGAAATCGAATCGATACCTTTGGGCAGTGATAAAGTCGACGTATCGGATTTTGATGCATTTAACCATGAGTTTGAAGGGTACTTCAAGGATATCAAAGAAAAGCATTCGGATGCGGAACTTTTGGTCAATATTAGCTCGGGAACTCCACAAATGCTCATTACACTGGCTTTGCTTTCACAAGATATTAGTTTTAATATAAAAGCGATACAGGTTTCGTCTCCGGCAAAAGCCTCAAACACCTCAAAAACAACAACAAGCAAAGATTACGATTTTCAAGAAGCGCTGGACAATAATTTTGATGATTTGGAAGAAAGTGAAAACAGATGTGTCGAGCCGAAGTTCATTGAATTAAAAAGAAGTTTGGCAAAGGAGCAGCTCAGAGCCCTTTTGTATGATTACAACTATGATGGGTGTGAAAAATTTGCACTGGCACAAGGATTCACAAAGGATTCACGGGTAATAAAATTGATCAGTCATTTAAGCGAAAGACAAAATCTCAAGAACTCTGTGGAAATACAAAAAGAAATAATTGACTATGATTTTTATCCTATAAAAGATAGCGAATGCAAAAGAGTAACCGAGTATATGCTTATTCTTATGCAACTTCAGAAAATGGGCAAGGTGACAGAATTATTGATTAGACTGAATCCATTGGTTATAAGGCTGCAAATAAGCTTTTTAGAAAATGTATTTAATATAAAAAAAGATTCAATCGCATCAAAAAAGAAAGACAGATATATATTTGACACAAAAAAGATAGAAAACAATTATAAAGAATTAGGCGAAAGGTTAAACAAAAAATATAGAGATGGATTCAGAGATAGTGACATAAGTGTTAACGTAATGAAAGAGATAATCAATTTCTTTGCCAATAATAAAAAATATGCGGGGAACTTGAAAAAACTGAATCATATCGATTACTTTGAGATGTTCAACAGATTTGATGATGTAAATGAATATAGAAATAAAGTTGCACATTCACTGATCGCGATCACAGAAGAGGAACTGAAAAAAGCAACAAATACAGGAACCGCAGATATAATAAGGAACATCAAGAAAATCATAACATTTATACACAAAAACACCTATCAGGAGAAAATACTTGATGTATATGATGATGTAAATGAAATGATACTGGAAAACATCAATATTTCCGCCACCCAAGAACTGCCTTAAGATCAAAACATATAAGGAAAATAGAAAACGAATAAGGGACCGGTCTTGGGGAAGGTCTGATAATCATACTGTATTAAAACCAAAACTTCGCATCCGCAAAAGGTGCGAAGTTTTGAGTTGTCCGTTAAAACGATTTTGCATTTTTGATCCCATATGAGCAAAAACCCCCTTGACTGCAAAGAGAAGCAGGTGTATATTGTTTTTAGCACTCAAAACAAGAGAGTGCTAACCAAGAGAAGCAAGTCATAACAGACAAATTAAAAACAGGAGTGATAACAAATGGCAAAAAAACAATTCAAAGCTGAATCCAAAAGACTTTTGGACCTTATGATCAACTCCATTTATACACATAAGGAAATATTTTTGAGGGAGTTGATATCCAACGGAAGCGATGCTATCGACAAACTTTACTACAAAATGCTGACCGAAGAAGGAAGCAGTGGCATCAACAGGGATAATTTCGAGATCGAAATCAAGACAAACAAAACCGACAGGATCTTAAAGGTTTCTGATAACGGGATAGGCATGACCAAAGAAGAAATGGAATCCAATCTGGGGGTCATCGCCAGAAGCGGTTCTCTTGATTTCAGAGAAGACGCAAAGGACGAAGAGGAAGATAAAAAACCGAAAGATCAGTCGGATATCGATATTATCGGACAGTTCGGAGTGGGTTTTTATTCCGCATTTATGGTCAGCGATCAGGTCACTGTAATAAGCAGAGCCTACGGTAGTGACAAAGCATATAAATGGGAATCTGAGGGTACAGCGGGCTACACCATTGAAGAGTACGACAAAAAAGATGTGGGTACGGAGATAACGCTCCATATCAAAAAGAATGAAAAGACAAAAGGGTCCGGCAATGAAACTTCGGATGCGGAAGACTATGACAGCTATCTTGAAGCATACAAGATCAAGCAGCTGGTGGGCAGATATTCCGATTATATCCGCTATCCTGTCAAAATGAAGGAAGGCGGAGAGATAAAGATACTAAACAGCATGGTGCCCATATGGAAACAGCAGAAAAGCAAACTCAAGAAAGAAGATTATAACGATTTTTACAAGCAGAAGTTCCACGATTATGTGGACCCTCTGAAAGTGATCCATTCCAGTGTGGAAGGGGTGACAAGCTACAGTGCGCTGCTCTTTTTGCCGGCTCATGCACCCTATAACTATTATACAAAGGATTACGAAAAGGGGCTGCAACTTTATTCTTCCGGAGTAATGATAATGGACAAATGCGCCGACCTGCTGCCGGATTATTTCAACTTCATTAAAGGTGTGGTTGACTCCCAGGATCTTTCTCTGAATATCTCAAGAGAGATGCTGCAGCATGACAGACAGCTAAAAGCCATCGGAGGGAGACTTGAAAAAAAGATAAAAAACGAGCTTATTGCCATGCAGAAATACGACAGAGAAAATTACGAAAAGTTTTTCAAAGCCTTCGGCCTGCAGCTGAAATACGGCATATATGAGAACTTCGGCATGAACAAAGAAGCATTACAGGATCTGGTCATGTTCTGGTCTTCCACAGAAAAGAAACCGGTGACCTTCGCCGAGTATGTGGCAAGGATGCCCGAAGAACAGAAATATATATACTATGCTTCCGGAGAAAGTGCTGACAAGATAGACAGGATGCCCCAGACAGAACTTCTGAAGGACAAGGGATATGAGATCTTTTATCTGACGGAGGATGTTGACGAATTTGTCATACAGATAATGCAGAGCTACGAGGGCAAGGAATTCAAATCAGTCAGCGCAGAGGATTTTGAGCTGGAACAGACTGAAGAAGAGAAGAAGGCGGCGGAAGAAAAAGAAAAGGAAAACAAAGAACTTCTTGGGTTCATGAAGGAAAGCCTGGAAGGAAAGGTCTCCGAAGTGAAGCTTTCTCAGAGACTCAAAAGCCATCCGGTATGCATAACTGCCAAGGGAGGACTTTCCCTGGAAATGGAAAAGGTACTCAATCAGATGCCCATGGCAGACGGTAACGGAATGAAAGCCGAAAGGGTATTGGAAATAAACTCAGATCACAAAATAATGAAGGCCCTTTCCAAGGCATTTGAGGCGGGGGATGAAAAAGGCAAAGAAAAAGTCAGGGAATATACAAAACTTCTTTATGATCAGGCGCTTCTGATGGAGGGAATGAGTATCGAGGATCCATTTGCCTTTGCAAATTCCGTATGCGAGCTTATGAAGTAGCAAATACAGACAAAGAGCGGTAAAGACCGGAAGAATGTTCGAATATATACGAACTATAATTTAAAAAACTTTCATAAACAGCCCAAAACGGGCTGTTTTTATGTTAATATGGAGCAAATACTGGAGAAAACCCGCTAAAAGCCGAACATTTATGCAGAAAGGAAGATAAATGGTAAGAAGGATCTACGTGGAGAAAAAATCCGGATTCGACGCAGAAGCAAAGACCCTCATGGAAGATCTGAAGCAGGATCTCCATATGGACGGGCTTTCCTCTCTGCGGCTCATTAACAGGTATGACATCCAGGGAATAGACAAAAATACATATGAAATGGTCGTATCTTCGGTTTTTGCCGAGCCTGCGCTGGATGACCACTGGCATGAGAAACTGCCTGCAGGAGATGATGCCAAGGTTTTCGCATCCGAGTATCTTCCCGGCCAGTATGACCAGAGGGCGGATTCCGCTGCCCAGTGCATAAGGATAATAAAGCCTGAAGCAGAGCCCATTGTCAAGTTCGCCAGGGTCTATGCCCTTTACGGAGATATAACAGAAGAGGAGTTAGACAAGGTCATTTCATACTGCATAAACCCGGTGGATTCCAGGTTGGCGGATGACAAAAAGCCCCTTTCCCTTGAGATGGAAACCACTTTGCCCGATGATGTGTCCAAGGTAAAGGGATTTGTCAAAATGGATGAGACCCGGCTTGAAGAGTATCGAAAACAAATGGGATTTGCCATGAGCAAGGCGGATATCCTGCATATACATGAATATTTTTCCAAAGAAGAAAAAAGAGATCCCTCCGTGACGGAGCTTCTGGTCATAGATACCTACTGGTCCGATCATTGCAGGCATACCACTTTCAACACCGGTCTTTCAAACATATATTTTGAAGAAAGCCCCTACGGGGAGCTGGTAAAAAATGCTTTCCAGGAGTATATGGAAATGCGCAACTCCGTATACGGCGATCGGAAAAAGGATGTTTGTCTTATGGACATGGCATGCATAGGAGCAAAATATCTCAGGAAGCAGGGAAAGGCAGATGATATAGATGAGTCCGAAGAAGTAAATGCCTGTTCCATAAAGGTCAAGGCCACGGTGGACGGAAAAGAAGAAGACTGGCTGGTGATGTTCAAAAACGAGACCCACAACCATCCCACGGAAATCGAGCCCTTCGGCGGTGCGGCCACATGTCTTGGAGGAGCCATAAGAGATCCATTAAGCGGCAGGGTATATGTCTACCAGGCCATGCGCGTTACGGGAGCAGCAGATCCGGGGACTCCGGTCAGTGAAACCATAAAAGGCAAGCTTCCCCAGAGGAAGATAACCCGCCAGGCGGCGGAGGGGTATTCCTCATACGGCAATCAGATAGGTCTTGCCACAGGTCATGTGGATGAAATATATGACGAGGATTATGTGGCAAAGAGAATGGAAGTGGGGGCTGTCATAGGAGCCGCTCCGGCGGATCACGTAAAAAGAGAAGTCCCCCGGCCCGGTGATGTGGTAATTCTGGTGGGGGGAAGAACAGGCCGTGACGGATGCGGAGGGGCTACAGGATCTTCAAAGGAACACACAGAAGAATCCATAAAAACATGCGGGGCCGAAGTGCAAAAAGGCAACCCGCCCATTGAGAGGAACATACAGAGGCTTTTCAGAAGGAAAGAAGCCGCTGTTCTTATAAAACGCTGTAATGATTTCGGTGCGGGAGGCGTTTCGGTGGCAATAGGTGAACTGGCGGAAAGTCTCGATATCGATCTTGATCTGGTCCCAAAAAAATATGAAGGACTGGATGGCACAGAACTGGCCATATCAGAATCCCAGGAGCGGATGGCTGTGGTGGTTTCATCAGAAGACAGGCAGAAGTTCCTGGCTTATGCGAAAGAAGAAAATCTCGAAGCGACAAAAGTGGCGGAAGTCACGGATACGGGCAGAGTCAGGATGTTCTGGAGAGGCAAAAAGATCCTGGACATTTTAAGAGCGTTCCTTGATACCAACGGCGCAAAGCAGACGGCCACAGTCAAGGTAAAAGCACCGGTGTCCGATACGGAGCGGGGGGAAACATCCATTGGTTCGCTTTTGCAAAAGGACCTTTTGGAAAAACCGGAAGATTATCTTTCCGATCTTAACTGCTGCCTGAAAAAAGGTCTGATTGAGCGTTTTGACAGCACCATAGGAGCATCTTCGGTGCTGATGCCTCTGGGAGGAAAATATCAGCTTTCGCCGGCACCGGGCATGGCGGCCAAACTGCCCATGGATGAAAAAATGGGATCCACTGAAACCGCCACCCTTATGAGCTTTGGATATGATCCTGCCATCTCAAAACAGAGTCCTTTCCACGGAGCCATCTATGCGGTGATAGACTCTGTTACAAAAATAGTTTCCATGGGAGGAGATTTCAGAAAGATACGTCTTTCATTCCAGGAATATTTCGAGAAACTTACAAGCGATGAATCCTGGGGAAAACCTCTGGCCTCTTTGCTGGGAGCCTTGAAGGTCCAGAAGGAACTGGAGATACCGGCCATAGGCGGCAAGGATTCCATGTCCGGCACCTTCGAAGATATAAATGTGCCGCCCACCCTTATAAGCTTTGCTGTATGCACGGCAAACGCGGCCCGGGTGATCTCGCCGGAATTCAAAAAGACCGAAAGCAAAATCGTTTACATGGCCCCTGCAACGGGGTCCGACGGCATGCCGGATATTGCCGTACTCAAACAGTCACTGGACAAGGTGCATGAGCTGTCAGACAGCGGAAAGATACTTTCTGCATTTCCGGCAGGACGCGGAGGCATATTTGTGGCAGTTGCAAAGATGGCTTTGGGAAACAGGATAGGAGCAAAGCTTTTCAGCATGAGCAGAAGAGAACTCTTGAGCAGCGGATACGGCGGACTGATCCTGGAGATAAGCAAAAAAGAGGATATCGGACAGCTCTTTGGGGATACCCACTATAAGGTAGTGGGAGAGACAAGGGAGCAGACAAGCATAATATACAGCATTGACGGAAGTGAAAACAAGATAAGCATTAATGAAGTGGTAAGAAGAAGCGGCACGCCCCTGGAGGATGTTTTCCCCGTAAGAACGGCGGACTTCAAGGAAAAATGTGAAGAGGGAACAGAGACTCTTTCCTATGAGATGTCCGGTGAGATGATCGGCAAAATGCCCGGTGAGATGCCCGGTGAGATGATCGGCAAAATGCCCGGTGATGTGACCGCTGAAATGACCGGCAAAAGAAAAGGAGGCCCCCTCCTTAAAGTGCCCGAACCGAGGGTCATAATACCCACCTTCCCGGGCACCAACTGTGAAGTGGATTCCGCCAGAGCCTTCATCAAAGCGGGGGCCGATGCCAGGATATGTATAATAAGGAACCTTGATGAAGATGATCTGAGGAGCTCCATAAAAGAACTGGCAGAAAATATAAAGGAAGCTCAGATGATAATGATACCCGGCGGATTCAGCGGAGGAGACGAGCCTGACGGATCGGCCAAATTCATAACGGCTGTCTTCAAAAACCCAAAGGT
>DBPK01000007.1:98915-108126 GCA_002304835.1 Firmicutes bacterium UBA1422 | reverse complement strand
CTTATCAAACTGGGGCTTTTGCCCTTCGGGAAGATATGCGAAGCAGACAGCAAAAGCCCGACCCTGACATATAACAAAATAGGAAGGCATATGTCCTGCATGGTAAGGACCCGTGTGGCTTCGGTTAAATCTCCGTGGCTCAGCGGATGCCGTGTGGGCGATGTGTTCACTCTGCCGGTCTCCCACGGAGAAGGCAGGTTCGTGTGTGAAGGCACAAAAGAAAGCGGACTTCTGGGCAGGCTGGTAAAGAATGGCCAGATCGCCACTCAGTATGTTGATTTTGAAGGAAAAGCCGCCATGGATATAAGATACAATCCCAATCACTCGGTGCTGGCTGTGGAAGGATTGACTTCTCCCGACGGCCGGATATTCGGCAAAATGGGTCATTCGGAACGTATAGGGGAGAATGTATATAAGAACATACCCGGCAAAAAAGATCAGAAGATATTCGAAAGCGGCGTGGCATATTTCAAATGATATCATCCGGCCGATGCCGGAGCCGGCGAGGGTAGTTTGCGGGTGAAAAACAAATGGAGGGAAAAATGAAACAAAAAAAAGTTGCAATAATAATGGGGAGCAGATCGGATCTTGCAGAAGTAGAAAAAACGGCAAAAGTCCTTTCTGATCTTGGCATTGGATATGAGATGCATATAATCTCGGCCCACAGAACTCCGGATACTGCTTCGGGATTTGCCCAAAGGGCCGAGGCGGAAGGTTTTGATGTTATAATCGCGGCCGCCGGCAAGGCTGCACACCTGGCCGGCGTAATGGCGGCGGGGACGGTTTTGCCGGTCATAGGCATACCCATGAAGACCGGCGATCTGGGAGGAATGGACTCCCTTCTTTCCACGGTGCAGATGCCAAAGGGAGTCCCGGTGGCCACAGTTGCCATAGGAGGAGCTGAGAACGCCGCCATTCTGGCAGCCCAGATCCTTGCTTGCTCTGACAATGGGCTGCGGGCCGCCCTAAAGGAATACCGGAAGAAAATGGCAGAGGAAGTGGCCGAAGCTGACAGAGAATTGAACAAATAAAAAAACCGTTCCAAAGAGAACGGAAAACGTATGAGGCCGACAAGGCCGAATACCGGGCAAAGCCCACCGGCCAACAAGAAACATATTAGGAAAGGAGAAGAAAGAATGATTGAAAAAAAAGAAATGATATATGAAGGAAAAGCAAAAAAAGTTTATAAAACAGATGATCCGGATTATCTTATAGTTTCCTATAAAGATGATGCCACAGCTTTCAACGGCGAAAAAAAGGGAACTATCGAAGGCAAGGGAGCCATCAACAATTCCATGAGCAATATAATTTTTCAGATGCTGGAAGAACACGGTATCCCCACACACTACATCGAACAGATATCAGAAACGGACACACTGGTCCGGGCAGTCAATATACTTCCTCTGGAGGTGATAATAAGAAATGTGGCAGCCGGGTCTTTTTCCAAAAGATACGGGGTGGAAGAAGGTACGCCTCTGGCAAAGACCGTGCTGGAATTCTCCTATAAAGATGACGAGCTGGGTGACCCCCTCATAAACGACGATCACATACTGGCATTGAAACTGGCCACATTCGAAGATCTTGATACTGTAAGGGGATATGCATTCATGGTCAATGATGCCCTGAAAGAATTTTTCCTGGAAAAGGGACTTAAACTTATCGACTTCAAAATAGAATTCGGCAAGTGTATCGCCGGAGATGAAGATGATGAACCGGGCGATATCATTCTGGCGGATGAAATATCTCCTGACACATGCAGGCTTTGGGATGCTGTGACAAATGAAAAGATGGATAAAGACCGCTTTCGGCGGGATCTGGGAAATCTTGAGCAGACATACAAAGAAGTCATGGAAAGGATAAGAAAGTAGAGAGGGTCTTTTATGAAATCATCTGAAAAGCTGACTTACAGGGATGCGGGAGTCGATACCCTGGAGGGACAAAGAGCCGTAAGCCTGATGAAGGAGCATGTCAGAAAAACCTTTGATGCAAACGTGCTGACAGACCTGGGAAGCTTCGGCGGATTATATGAGCTCAAAGGGGCAGACATCAAAGAGGGTGCAGAGCCCGTACTGGTCAGCGGGACCGACGGAGTGGGGACAAAACTGAAACTGGCTTTTATGACGGGAGATCACAGCACAGTGGGACAGGACTGTGTAGCCATGTGCGTCAATGATGTGCTTTGTCAGGGAGCCAGGCCTCTGTTTTTCCTCGACTATATAGCCACCGGCAAGGTTCAGGCGGAGAAAATCTCAGAGATAGTAAAGGGGATAGCAGACGGATGCCGTGAAGCGGGGTGTGCCTTGATCGGGGGAGAGACTGCGGAAATGCCCGGGTTTTATGCCGAGGGCGAATACGATATGGCCGGGTTTTGTGTAGGTATAGTTGACAAGAAAAAAATAATAACGGGAGAGAAAATATCCGAGGGCGACAGCATAATAGGGCTTTTTTCCAGCGGCATACACAGCAACGGATACTCCCTTGTACGAAAAGTATTTTTTGATGAAAATGAATTCAAACTGCAGGATCACATAACGGAACTGGGAGAGACCCTTTCTAAGGCCCTGTTAAGGCCCACCAGGATATATTCAAAAGCCTGCAGGGCAGTTTGCGATTTTGATATAAAAGGAATAGTACATATAACCGGCGGCGGATTTTTTGAGAATGTTCCCAGAGTACTGCCCAAGGATCTTTGTGCAGAATTTGATACGACGGCATGGGAGCCTCCGGCCATATTCCCGCTGATAAAAAAAATTGGAAACATGGAGAAAAGAGAAATGTTTTCAACATTCAACATGGGAATAGGCATGATGTTTTTTGCCGGCAGTGAAGATGCTGAAAAGATGCTTAAGGTCTTAAAAGAGAATGGCGAAGATGCGGCGATCATCGGGAAAGTTATAAAAAAACAGACTGATGAGGTGACCCTCAAATGAAGAAAATCAAAATATCCGTAATGGTATCCGGCGGAGGCACAAATTTTCAGGCACTGGCGGAATCGGTCAAAAACGGATCCATAGAAAATGCAGAAATAGTCAGACTCATAACAGGCAGCGAAAAGGCCTTCGCACTTCAAAGGGCAAAAGCCCTTCATATCCCGTCAAAGGTGATCAAAGACACAAAGGATGCGGCAGAAATATTGGACCTTCTTAAAGAAGCGGAAACAGATCTGTTGGTGCTGGCGGGATACTTGAAGATACTTGATCCCGAAATAATAAATGCTTACAAAAAAAGAATAATAAACATACACCCGGCTCTTCTGCCCAAGTTCGGAGGTCGTGATATGTACGGACTGAATGTGCACAAATCAGTCATCAACGCCGGAGAAAAAGAAAGCGGAGCAACGGTGCATTATGTGGACGAGGGCGTTGATACGGGAGAGATCATACTGCAGAAAAAAGTTCCTGTGATGCCCGGTGACACACCGGAAAAACTGGCGGCGCGGGTCCTTGAAACGGAACATGAGATATTGCCTCTTGCTGTGAAAAAGGTCATAGCAGAGTGGAAGGAGAAAGATTAAATGGGTGGAATATTCGGGATAGTATCAAACGAAGACTGTGTAATGGACATATTTTTCGGAACGGATTATCATTCACATCTGGGAACAAAAAAAGGCGGGATGTGCATACTTGGAGATGGAGGTTTCAACAGAACGATACATAATATCGAAAACACTCCCTTCAGGAGTAAATTCGAAGATGATATAACAGAGATGAGGGGGAAAGCCGGCATAGGAGCCATAAGCGACGGAGACCCCCAGCCTCTTACTGTACTGAGCAAACAGGGAGATTATGCCATAACCACCGTGGGCAGGATAAATAACAAAGCGGATATTGTAAAAGAGTTAATATATGACGGGCACGGACAGTTCATGTCGATGAGCGGAGGCGGCATAAACAACACCGAACTGGTGGCAGCTCTTGTTTCTCAGGGCAAGAATATCGAAGAAGGAATAAAAAATGCCCAGAAAAAAATAGAAGGTTCCGTGACCATAATGATCCTGACTAAGGAAGGTCTTTATGCGGCCAGGGACAAGCTGGGCAGGACTCCTCTTATAATAGGAAAGAAATGCGGAGACAGCTATTGTGCCGCTTCGGAATCCTTCGCCTTTATAAATATAGGGTATAAGTATAAGAGGGAACTGGGACCCGGCGAAATAGCTTTTCTTACTTCCACAGAGGAAAGGACCATATCTCCCCCCGGGGACAAAATGCGGATATGCACTTTTCTTTGGACTTATTTCGGTTATACCACTTCCATATATGAAGGGAAAAATGTAGAAAAAGTAAGGAACAGAAACGGTGAGATCCTGGCTCGCGGAGACAAAGATCTGGAGGTAGATTATGTTTCGGGAGTTCCCGACAGCGGAATAGCCCATGCTCTTGGATATTCAAACGCATCCCGGATCCCTTACGCAAGACCCCTAATAAAATACACGCCCACATGGCCCAGGAGCTTTATGCCCCAGAACCAGAAGGCAAGGAATCTTATCGCAAAAATGAAACTGGTGCCGGTTTTTCAGATAATAAAGGACAAAAGATTTGTTCTTATTGATGATTCCATAGTAAGGGGGACTCAGCTCTCCGAGACGGTGGCATATCTTATAGAAAACGGTGCCAGGGAGATACACGTGAGGTCTGCCTGCCCGCCCATAATGTACGGCTGCAAGTATCTCAATTTTTCCAGATCCGTCAGCGATATGGAACTCATAACAAGGCGCTGCATAAGAGAACTGGAAGGCATGGATGAAGATGCCGGTAAGAGTTCGGATTCCGGAAATCCGGCGGGGTTTGATAGTGAGAAGCAGTCGGACATACCTTCCGAGGTATTATTGGAATATGCCGATGCATCCACCGAAAGGCACCGGAAAATGGTGAACCTGATCGAAAAGAAACTCAATTTTGACAGCCTCAGATTCCAGACACTGGAAGATGTGATAGAATCCGTCCAGGTCGACAGATGCAAGCTATGCACCTACTGCTGGAACGGAAAAGAGTGATTGACATAAATGAAGAATCGGCAGCAAAAAGATTGACCGATACCAAAACAAAGGATCGGCACAAAAGGATTGATCGATACCAAAACTGAAGATCAGCACCAACAAGATTGACCGATACCAAAACTGAGGATCGGCACCAACAAGATTGAGCGATATCAAAACAAAGGAGCGGCAGCAAAAAGAGTGATCGATACCAAACCAAGGATCAGCACCAACAAGATTGACCGATACCAAAACTGAGGATCAGCACCAATAAGATTGATCGATACCAAAACTGAGGATCAGCGCCAAAAAAAATATTTGCAGTGAAATTCGAAATTGAAAGGAGTAGCAATGAGAGCCATTATAAGCGTATCCGATAAAACTGGCATCGTTGACTTTGCCCGTGAACTTGCCAAAATGGGAACAGAAATTATTTCCACCGGCGGCACAAAACGAAAACTTGAAGAGGCCGGACTGTCCGTTAAGGGAGTGGAGGAAATAACTGGATTCCCCGAATGTCTGGACGGAAGAGTGAAGACTCTTCATCCAGCAGTGCACGGAGGCATACTGGCCAGGAGGGACATTCCTTCCCACATGCAGAAACTAAAAGAACTGGATATCAACACGATCGATATAGTGGCAATCAATCTTTATCCTTTTAAGGAAACTATAATGAAACCCGATGTTACTCTGGAAGATGCCATCGAGAACATTGACATAGGAGGACCGGCCATGTTAAGAGCATCGGCCAAGAACCACAAAGATGTGGCGGTGATATGTGATCCTGCTGATTACAAAAAAGTGACGGAAGAGCTGGCAAAATGCGGAGAAGTTTCCCTTGAGACAAAATACAGACTGGCCCTCAAAGTCTTCCAGCATACAGCAGCATACGATGCCATGATAGCAGATTACCTGAGAAAGCAGCTGTCAGCGGTAAAGCAGGTTTCCGGCGAAAATCAGAGGCTCGGCGAAAATCAGAGACTCAACGAAAATCCACTTTCCGGTGAAAAGGAGAGTGACAACGACGCAAAAGTGGCAGGATTTCAAAGCGATGAAAAGGGCGCAGAACTTCCCGACAACCTTACTCTGACTTTTGAAAAGATCCAAACACTCCGTTATGGAGAAAACCCCCATCAGGAAGCTTTCTATTACAAAGAAATAAAGCCGGCTGAAGGCTCGCTGGTAAAAGCCCAAAAACTCCACGGCAAGGAACTTTCCTTCAATAATATAAATGATACCAATGGGGCGCTGGAATGTCTCAAGGAGTTTCCCGGGGAAGTGCCTGCGGCGGTTGCAGTAAAGCATGCAAATCCATGCGGTGTGGCAACGGGGGAAACCATTTTTGAGGCATACAAGAAAGCTCACGATTGCGATCCGGTATCGGTTTTTGGGGGCATAGTAGCGCTGAACAAACCGGTCGACAAGGAAACGGCCCTTGAAATGAACAAGATATTTCTAGAAATAATAATCGCGCCGGACTTCGATGAGCAGGCTCTTGAGATCTTGAAGCAGAAATCAAATGTAAGATTGCTCAAGCTGCCCGGCATATGTGAGGCTGTGCCTGTAGGAGAAATTGACATCAAGAAAGTTTCGGGAGGTATATTGGTACAGAGCAAAGACCGCGGCCTTTTTGACGTCAAAAATGCGCCAAAACCGGATCAGCCTGCATCCGCCGGAAAACCCGAAGCCCAATCCACCAGCGAAGCTACAGACAAACCCAGCAGCGAAGCTACAGCCCAACCCGGGAGCCAGGACCCAGGCAGACCCGGGAGCGAGGTAGCAGGCAAACCCGGCAACAAATCCGAAAGTCAGGCCGCACAGTCACAGGGAGGATCAGGATCGGGATCCGGCAATTCTTCCACCGGAAAGCTGGTATATGATGACCGGCTGATGGTGGCAACGAAGAAGGCCCCATCCCAAGCGGAACTAAGGGATATGGAAATAGCCATGAAGGTGGTCAAGCATACAAAATCCAACGGGATCGTTTTTGTAAAAGACGGCAAAACCATAGCCATCGGGCCCGGGCAGACCAACAGGATATGGGCGGTAGAAAACTGTATAACAAGATGCCTTTCAGATATGAAAGGCTCCGTTATGGCTTCAGATGCATTCTTCCCATTTAGCGACTGTGTAGAGGCGGCCGCAAAAGCCGGGGCGACGGCCATAATACAGCCCGGCGGATCCATAAGAGATAAGGAATCCATCGAAAAAGCCAATGAGCTGGGTATAGCAATGGTATTTTCCGGCATGAGACATTTCAAGCACTGAGCCGGGAATAGGATTTCATCAATGATCCGATAATGGAATTTCATCACTGAGCCATGCATAAAATTTCATCACTGAACCGGGAATGTAAATTCATCATTTGGCCGAAAAAAATTCAGCAATTAGAACGGATGCATATATTAAGACCCGATTTTGACGCATATAGTATAAAACTCGGACAAATACATCTTAATAGAACGGAGAAATAATATGAAAGTACTGATCGTAGGCGGTGGAGGCCGTGAACATGCCATAATATGGAAACTGGCAGAAAGCCAAAAAGTGACAAAGCTTTACTGCGCTCCCGGCAATGCCGGCATAGCAAATCATGCGGAGTGTTTGCCGATAAAAGCCGATGATGTAGAAGGCATTTGTGATTTTGCTGTTTCGGCTGAAATAGATATGGCGGTAATAGGCCCCGAGGGGCCCTTGGCCATGGGAATGGTCGATGCACTGGAAAGTGCGGGCAAAAAAGCCGGGAAAGAGATAATGGTTTTTGGGCCCAACAAAAAATGTTCACAGCTGGAGGCAAGCAAATCTTTTACAAAGGATTTTCTTTCAAGGCATAAGATACCAACCGCAGGTTACAGAGAGTTTACAGACAAACAGGAACTTCTTGAAAACATAGGCATATTCGGATTCCCAATGGTACTGAAGGCAGACGGGCTGGCTGCAGGAAAAGGCGTAATAATAGCAGCAAATAAGGAGGAAGCGAAAAAGGGCATAGAATCCCTGATGGGAAGTCGGGATTTCGGCGCTGCAGGAGATAAAGTGGTAGTTGAAGAATTTTTAAGAGGTGTTGAGGCATCCGTGCTTTGTTTTGTGGATGAAAAAACCATTATTCCCATGGAATCGGCGCAGGACTACAAGAGGATATTTTCAGGGGATGAAGGCCCGAACACCGGTGGCATGGGTACATATTCCCCTTCACTGGTGTTTGATGAGAAATTGGAAAAAAGGATACGTCGGGAGATACTGGATCCCACATTGGAAGGCTTTCGGGTCGACGGTCTTGATTTCAAAGGCGTGCTTTTTATTGGACTTATGATACAGGAAGACGGATCACCCAAGGTCATTGAATTCAATAACAGATTTGGGGACCCGGAAGCCCAGTCGATCCTGCCCCGAATGGAAACTGACCTTATGGATGTTTTGTTTGCTGTATGCAAGAACCGTTTGTCGGATATAAGTATAAGGTGGAGCAAGCAAAAGGCTGTTTGCGTGGTTGCCGCATCGGGAGGATATCCCGGAGAATACTTGAAGGGCATAGAGATAAACGGGTTGGCAAAAAACGGTCAGATCTACGGTTCCGATGCAATAGTATTTCATGCGGGGACGGCCATAGACCACATATGCCACGGAAGTTACTGCGGGCAGACTTTTGTTACTGCAGGCGGAAGAGTTCTGGGAGTTACGGCTCTTGGAGATACCCATGAAGAGGCAAGAAAAAAGGCATATGAGAATATAGGGGGGATAAGGTTTGAAGGCATGCAGTACAGAGATGACATAGGCCTTATAACACCGCCCAAATAAGTCAAGCCTTAAGGTAAACTTTAAGCCAAGCTTTAAGTGTTTTTCGAGCACTTGGATCCTTTTGTTCTTGCATCCTTATAACACCGTTCTGGGGATCGTCGTTCCGAGAAACGGCCATGGTAAAAACCACTCTGGCATCGCTCTAGCAACAAACGGCCGTGGTAAAAACCGCTCTGGCATCGCCCGCGCAACAAACAGCCATGGTAAAAACCGCTCTGGCATCGTCGTTCCGAGAAACGGACATGGTAAAACCACCCTGGCATCGCCCGCGTAACAAACGTTACTCGAACATCGCTTTTATGCAAACACCGTTGAGGGATCCGCATATTAGAAACGGCAGATTCTGAAATTCAAAAGGCAAACACAGGAAAATTATAGCAAATTTGATTTTTTAACCCTTTCACCTCTTTTTTAAGAGGGTGAGGGTTAATTTTTTAT
>DBPK01000007.1:93904-98857 GCA_002304835.1 Firmicutes bacterium UBA1422 | reverse complement strand
AGGGTTAAAAATCAAAAACAAGTCTGTTTTTTGCTGTATTTGGGAGAAATCTGAGATCGGAAGCCAGATTTCCGAGAATAAAAGAAAAAAATAACATAATTTACAAATAATGGTTGACAAATATTTCCAGTAGTGCTAGTATAACGATACTACCCAATAATAAACGATAGCGCTCAATACCATTACGATACCATTCAATAACAAACGATAGCACCCAATAACATAACAATACAAACCTATAAAAATGAATTCATTTTATCATCAGACAATGATGGGAAATCAAAAGAGGGCAAAATGGTTGTCAGAAGAAGGAAAACGAAAATCTACATATTAATAACATTAATGATCCTGATTATTGTTTTTCTTTCAATTTCCCTTGGCCTTCGTGCCTACTGTGTGGCGGGACACAGCATGGAACCCGCAGTCCCCTTGGGATCATTGGTCTTCGCAGTTTCTACTGAAGAACCAAAACAGAATTTGAAGAAGGATGATGTAATCATTTTCTCGTCTTCGAAAACAACTATGCCTGTCATGCACAGGATATGCAGTATAGAAGAAGACGGGGCAGTCACCAAAGGTGATAACAGTAATGCAGTAGATGGGAGGATACCCTGGACCAGGATAAAAAGCAAAGTGGTTTTTCATATACCTGCTGCAGGGTATCCCATCTTATTAATACATGATTTTTTGCAATGAGTTCCTGATAAGGTCTGATGTAATAAATAAGATCTGAGGTAATAAGGAGAAAAAAATGGTGCAAAATAAGAGCATAAATACTATTTTTATATGTTTGGCAATCACTGCATTTATTACAACTTTGATCAGTGTTGGGGCATGGCTTATCGATGCCGAAAGGTTCACTAATTCTTTTCGGATAGATGCGGATGCGGACACTAGATATACTTTGGCAACTTCAGAAAACAACAGTGAAGGAGAAATCATTCTTAACGGAACAGATCAAAGCATAAATGCGATCACTATTTCCGGAAGCGGGTCAACATCTGTGACTTCCGATGGAGAGGGAGGAGTAAACATTCATTCGGAGCCGTGTCTGGACAATGTATTCCCGGTGGGCAGCATATATATGAGTGTAAGCAGCCAAAATCCTGAAGAAGCATTGGGAGGACAATGGGTATCATGGGGAAGCGGAAAAGTGCCCGTTGGAGTCGACTCTCTGGATACGGATTTTGATGCTGCCGAAAAAACAGGCGGAGAAAAGAGTCACAAAATGACAGCGGCAGAAAATGGCCCTCATTATCATACAGGCCCGTTGCACACCCATGGGCCCGGCTCAGGAAGCTATTTTTCTACTTTCTTAGGGACAATGTCAGTTGAAGTTATTGGGGACCTCGCAGGGAGTGGATGGGAGATCATGCAAATTGCCAGTTCGGGTACATGGCATCAATCCACAGCAACGGCAGCTGCAGGAAACGGAAATACAGGAACATCCGGTTTAGGTGATGCACACAATAACCTGCAGCCTTATATCACTTGTTATATGTGGAAACGAATAAATTAACATGTATTTCTGATGACAGACTTTCACAAAAAAACAGGAGTTCAACAAAGGCAGGCGAATAAAGACAAAAGCCTAGCGAATAAAGACAAAAGGCTAGCGAAAGAAGACAAAAACCTGACGAATTAAGAGAAAGAACAGAAAATGATAAGAGCAAAAAAACAAATCACAAAAGAGCAACAAAGAAAATCATAAAACAGCCATAAGGCAAAGTGAAAAAAGCCAAGAAAACAAAGCATAAAAGAGCGACAAAACAAAAAGAAAAAATCCAACAAAACAAAGCATAAAAGGCTAAATAAATGCACCTATAACAAAGGAGGGAAAAATGAAAAAGAAAGAAAGTGAAAAAGAAATCAAAACTTTAGAAAGGAGCAGGACTAAAAAGAAAAAAGCCAGATTTATACCTGCATTTGCGCTGATGCTGCTTTTGTTAGCAGGAGGCGTGATCGCACTGCTTTCCGACAGTGAAACATTTCAAAATGTCTTTGGTATGTCAAATCAAACGGTAGATATATCTGCTGAAGAAATGATGGAAAGCAGAGAAATCGGCAATGAAGGTTCGCTGGTACAGTATGTGGATCCTGCCAACGTTTTGCCGGGAGACATTGTTTCAAAGATACCTCAAGTAGGAAAGTTATCGGAAAACTCATTGGATTGCTGGGTCAGAGCGAAAGTTGAATTCACACAGCCGGAAAACCTGGGTGTGGAAAAAACATCTCTTGACCAAAGCGCTCTTCTGGGGATACCGGAGGGGAGCTGGACGATGAAGAGCACAGCCGACCCGGGGACGATATACTATTATCTAAACAATGGGCTGACCGGGCAGGACATGTCAAAGGTAGTGCTATTTACAGGGGTTCAAATACCTGATGACTGGAATGAAACAGAGGTTGGAAAAACACCGAAAATAAATGTAACATTCCAGGCAGTGCAGATGGAGAATTTTCAGCAGGATCTTACTAGCGATGAGCCTTGGGGGAATTATAACTAAAAAGCACGGAAAGCAAATAAAACAATGAAAAACAGATAAGGGCAAAATAGGAAAAGCTATATTAGGGTAAAAATAAGCTGGATGAAGTTTATAAAGAGTTTGATACCGTAAAAAATAATAATGACACCGCATACGACATTTATTATGCGGAGGATCTTGTCGGTGATCTTTGCGCCTATGAAAGTTAAAATTGTAGAAATACTTAGGAACCAGAGACAGCTGGCACAGGCCACACCAATGATGAATTTTGAACTTTCTTCAGGAGGAAGAGTTGCATTGAAAGCTCCGAGCATCATGGAACCGTCGATAAGAGCCTGAGGATTGAACCATGTCACTACACAAGCCGTTAAAATGACTTTAAGAATGGGGATGTCAACATCACCGCTTTCCTCCGTTTTTTTATCGGGAAGAAGCAGTCCCACCCCTATTTTTACAACTATAATGCTGCCCACAAGAAGAATAATCATTTCCAGCAGGTGGGACTGCTCCATTATAGCTCCGATGCCGAAGAAACAGGCAAGAGCCAGAGTTACATCAAAAAATATGACAATTAGCGCAGTCGCATAAACGCGACTGCGCTTTTGGCTTATGGCCGTATTTATTACAAAAAGATTTTGCAGGCCGATGGGTGCCACATAGGCCAGCCCCATCAAAAGACCTTCTAAAAAGTATTGCATTTGTATTTACCTGTTCTTGTCGGATATCGCACAATATTATATGAGCTTTTTTGAAATTGCGTTATCTAATATGGTTTTACATAAAAGCAAATCTAGCTTTTATGGTTTTATTTTGATACTGTCAATGGCGAAGGACTATTATCCCTTTTTGTTTTTTGATTCAAGTTCAAGAAGTTTTTGCTTGAGAGAAAGACTTCTTTGACTTTTTGGACCGATTCCAAAAGCGCTGTAGCCTCCGAGATTTTTTTGAGAGATCTCGCCGGGCCTTCCTCCGGAAGCTATCACCCTATGGCATGGTATAACTATGGAAACCGGGTTTTTGGCATTGGCAGAACCAACAGCCCTTGCTCCGCCCGGACACCCGATACGGCCTGCCAGCTGACCGTAAGTTTCAGTTTCTCCATAGGGGATATCGCAAAGAGCTTTCCAGACTTTCCTTTGAAAGGGAGTTCCTGAAAAGGATTTATATTCGGAGTAATTAATAAAAACAGGATCATTAATAAGTACAGAATCATTAAGAAGCATAGGATCGTCAATAAACAGCGGAAGGTCAAAAGAACTTCTCTTTCCCGAAAAATATTCATCCAATTGAGCAATGGAATCATGGATAAGAGAATGGTGATTTTCCGGAATTGAAATATCTTTTTTCTTTAGCCATGAGATTTCAAGTATAAAACTATCGGAGCAAAGAATAATTATTGGTCCAAAGGGGCTTTCGAATATTCCCGAGTATTTTGTCATGGATGGTTCCTTTCTTGATTTGGGAGGAGTCTTATGTTTTGGCGATCCTCCCATATGGTCTAAGCCCGAACGTTTTATAGTATCCCGATGTGGTCCTTCCTTTCCGGAAAAGGACATGCATTCAGCATCGGATAATAAAGTGGTTATGTCAGGGCACGGATAAACATTTTCAGAAATAATTGTATCACAGAAGATAAAAATAGTGTATAATATATACACTTAAAACTTGTTTAAGATATAGGGATACAAGGGAAAAATATTGGAGGACAGGGTCATGAAAAAGCAGATAATAACCATCAGCCGCGAGTTTGGTAGCGGAGGTCATCTGGTGGGCAAAGTGCTTGCCGAGAAAATGGATGTGCCTTATTATGACAAAAGTATATTGGATCGGATCGCAGAAGAAAAGGGTTATTCCGTTGAGATGATGGAAGAAGACGAGAAGCGCGCAAAGAACAGTTTTCTGTACAGCCTGACTACTGCTTTCGGCAGTGCGGGGACAGGACCGGACTACATTTCCATAAACGAAAAGTTTTTTCTTGCTCAGTTCGATTATATAAGAAGGATCGCAAAGGAAGGTTCATGTGTAATAGTCGGAAGATGTGCGGACTATGTGCTTAGGGAGATGCCTTTTGTCACCAATGTTTTTATATATGCGGACAAACAGCAGAAGTTCAAGCGGATAGTAAACGAATACGGACTTTCCAGAGAAGATGCAGAAAAGGGTCTTAGAGATGTTGACAAAGCAAGGGCGAATTACTACAAGTATCATACCGGACAGGAATGGGGCAAGCCCGAAAACTATCATCTTTGCATAAACAGTAGCAATATCAGTCTTGGTGGATGTACAGAGCTTATAATGAAATATCAAGAAATAAAAGCCAAATAGGGTAACGGCAAAGAAACCGATCGAGCAAAAAGACTGATCAAGCAAAGAAACCGATCAAACAAACAAAAAGCAGACATGTTTTTTCATGTCTGCTTTTTCATATCAAAAAACTTTAGTCAAGTACAAGGCTGGGAGGGCTGTA
>DBPK01000007.1:89633-93891 GCA_002304835.1 Firmicutes bacterium UBA1422 | reverse complement strand
TAAAGTTCATACTTTCTGATCATTTCTTCTGCATTTTTTTCTTCTTCTCCCTGTTCCTTTACGAACCAGTCAAGAAACTGCATGCTGCGGTAATCTTTTTTTGAAAAAGCCACGTCATATATTTTATGGATAAGAGCCGTTACATACTGCTCATGCTTCAATGATGCTTTCAGGGCATCGGCATGTTTTTTCATAGGTACATCGGGAGCTCCTATTGCTTTCAGGGAAACCTTTATGCCGTTGTTCTGCAGAAACTCTGCAAAAAGCATGGCGTGATCTCTTTCTTCCTGAGCCTGGACCTTGTACCAGTTGGCAAATCCGTCAAGTCCTTCATCAGTATAGTAATTCGCAAAGTCCAGATAAAGATATGCAGAATATAATTCTTTGTTTATTTGATCGTTCATTAAATCTATTACTTTTTTGTCCATCATTTCAAATACCTCCGTTTTTAAAATTTTTATATTTGCTTTATACCCGAACAAAAATAAGTCAAACAAAAAAAGAAATAAAAACCATGGAAATCGGTCAGATCCGGGGTTTGCGAAACCATGGAAATCGGTAAGGTCTGCCGTTTGCAAAACGATGAAAACCGATAAGGCCCGCTGTTTGCAAAACCATAAAAATCGATAAGGCCCGCTGTTTGCAAAACCATAAAAATCGATAAGGCTCGCTGTTTGCAAAACCATGAAAATCGATAAGGGCCGGGGTTTGCGAAACAAAAGAAATTGTGTTATTCTAATGGGTAGCAGTCCACCGCACCCAATGGGCGGAAAAAGGCCTGCGGCCACCTTGTCTCATTCGACGGGGGCATGAAAGGAACAGGACATGACACAGAAGGAAAAAGAAAACAAGAAGCCGGCCGATGAAGCTTATCAGGCAAAAAAAGAAGCAAATGCGGACACGGTCGATCACTGCAAAAAAACAGAAAAAAGTGAAAAAGGGAAAGGCAAATACTATATCAGTACTCCCATTTATTATCCCAGTGATAACCTGCATATAGGTCACACATACTGTACAGTAATGGCCGATGCCATGGCCAGATTCAAAAGGGCCACAGGATACGATGTCCATTTCCTTACGGGAACGGATGAGCACGGACAGAAAATACAGACAGTGGCTCAGAATGCGGGAGTTTCGCCCCAGGAGTATGTGGATAAAATAGTCGGCAACATCAAAGATCTCTGGAAAAGCATGGAGATATCTTATGATGATTTTATAAGGACCACCGAGCCCAGACATATAAAAAGAGTACAGGCCATTTTCATGAAGATGTATGAAAAAGGAGATATATATAAGGGAGAATATGAAGGACTTTATTGTACTCCTTGCGAATCTTTCTGGACGGAAAGCCAGCTGGTTGACGGCAAATGTCCGGACTGCGGAAGACCTGTTCAAAAAGCCGCTGAGGAAGCATATTTTTTCAAAATATCAAATTATGCGGACAAGCTGCTTGATATATTCAAAAACCAGCCGGAATTTCTACAGCCCGATACAAGGCGCAACGAAATGATAGCCTTTGTTGAGCATGGGCTTGAGGATCTTTGTATTTCAAGATCATCCTTTGATTGGGGGATACCGGTTCCCATAGAAGAAAACCATGTAATATATGTATGGCTCGATGCACTTTCAAACTACATAACGGCGCTGGGATGGCCCGATGACAGGGAGCTTTATGACAAATACTGGCCTGCGGACGTGCATCTGGTGGGAAAGGAAATCGTCAGGTTCCATTCCATAATATGGCCTGCCATGCTTATGTCCATCGATGAACCGCTGCCAAAGCAAGTGCTGGGGCACGGATGGCTTTTGATGGATGACGGTAAGATGAGCAAATCCAAGGGGAATGTGGTTGATCCCGTTGAGCTGATCGACCGTTACGGAATAGATGCTCTTAAATATTTTCTGCTCAGAGAATATACTTTCGGGCAGGACGGGCTTTTCACCAATGAAGTTATGCTCAGAAGGATGAATTTTGATCTTGCCAACGATCTTGGGAATCTGGTTTCAAGGACCGTGGCAATGATAGAGAAATATAACGAGGGGAAAGTTCCGGGAGTTGCCTTGGAAAGATCGGGAGAAGTCCGGGATCCAAAAGAGGCATCAGATACAGACGCTCATGGCGGATACGCTTTTCATACCGACAGGGAGCTAAAAGAAATAGCTGAAGGCGTGGCTGACAAAGTGGAAGCAAGAATGGACAAGTTCGAGTTCAACCTGGCACTGGAGGAGATATGGATCCTTGTTAGAAGGGCCAATAAATATATTGATGAAAACACTCCCTGGATACTGGCAAAGGATGAAAAAGACAAGCGGAGACTGGATACAGTGCTGCATAATCTTGCAGAAGCCATCAGGATAGTATCGATTCTTATTTATCCCTTCATGCATACGACTTCAGGCAAGATCAGAAAACAGCTGGGACTTTGGTATGCCGGGCCGGTTTGGGAAGATGCTAAGATCTTCGACATGATGGACGGTGAAGAAGTCAAGAAAACCGACGTTATATTTCCCAGGCTTGACATTGAAGAAGAACTGAAGGAACTGGCGGCATTAAAGGGCGGCAAAGAGGATGAGAACATACCCCTTGAACTCAAAGATGAGATACAGTATGGAGATTTTGACAAACTGGATCTGAGAGTGGGGACCATCCTGGAATGTGAAAAACACCCGAAGGCCGATAAACTGCTGGTTTTCCAGGTAAAAATGGGCACAGAAAAAAGGCAGATAATCAGCGGTGTGGCAGAATGCTATAAGCCTGAAGATACCATAGGCATGAAAGTGGTCGTTGTTGCCAATCTGGCTCCGAGAAAGCTCAGGGGAATGCCTTCCAACGGAATGCTTCTTTTTGCCGACAATATCGTTGACGGAAAAGAGAGATTCGAGTTTGTAACAACTGTGGCTGATGACGGCAATCCGGTAACTTAGTTGGAAAGAGAATAAGGCTGCAGGGGTATAAAAATGTATTTTGATTCACATGCACATCTTGATTACGAGGATATCAAAGGCGCAGATTTTGAGGAAACAGTAAAGGCCATAGAGGGATCTGATGTGGACTATGTAATGGACATCGGCGTAGATCTGGCAACTTCCCAAAGGGCTGCAGAAAATGCGGCAAAGTATCCATGGTGTTATGCTGCCATCGGATATCATCCCCATGAAGCAAATGAAATGGGCGATGTTGAGCTGGAAATGATAAGGGCGCTGGCAAAAAAACCAAAAGTCATGGCCATCGGAGAGATAGGACTTGATTTTCATTATGAATATTCACCGAAAGATATACAGCGGGATGTTTTCCGCAGGCAGATAGATCTGGCCAATCAATTGAAGATGCCCATCGTGATCCACTCGCGGGAGGCCGATCAGGAAGTAATGGACATATTAAAAGAAGAGGGAGCTTTTTCCGAAGAGAGAAAAAGCTGGTTCCAAAAGAGGCCTCTGCCAAAGGAAGACGCTGAAAAAAACAGGAACTGGATAAATGCCGCATCGGATGCCAGAGTTCTGCTCCACTGTTTTTCCGGAAGCAGAGAAATGGGGGAGCAGTATGTGAAACTGGGAGGGACGCTTTCCATCGCCGGTCCGGTAACTTATAAAAACAACCGCAAGACAACAGATGTGGTCACAGCTGTGCCTATGGAATTCATGCTCATAGAAACGGACGCACCTTTTCTTGCTCCCGAACCCAAAAGAGGTAAGGCAAACATGTCTCCATATATTGAATTCACTGCCATGAGAGTTGCGGCGATAAAAGGCAGAACTCTTCATGAAACGGCAAGGATAACGACAGAAAATGCAAAGAGATTTTTTGGTATTGGCTGATGCTGGAACAAACAGTAAGAGATACAATTGAAAAACACAGTTTGATCGCACAAGGAGACCACATCGTTTTAGGCCTTTCGGGAGGCCCGGATTCGATGTGTCTTTTTCATGTGTTAAGGACTGTTTTCAGTGAACATGAAATCGGACTCACGGCGGTGCACGTGAATCATAAATTCAGACCGGGAGCGGCTGAAGAAGAACAGGAATATGTTGAAAAGCTTTGTAAAAATGCCGGGGTCGACTGCAGATCATTTGTTTTTGACTGCAATAAGATCGCCGAAGAAAACCATATGACCGGTGAAGAAGCCGGCCGTAAAGTCCGGTACGATTCTTTTTTTGAAGTCACAAAAGAACTCAGGGAAAAAGGGATACCGGCTGAAAAGATAAAAACCGCTGTTGCCCACAACATTAATGATCAGGCAGAGACTGTTCTTTTCAGGAT
>DBPK01000007.1:86642-89501 GCA_002304835.1 Firmicutes bacterium UBA1422 | reverse complement strand
CTTATAAGGCTTTGCGGCATTGCTTATGAAGACAGCTGTTTTATAAACAGTGAGGCAGAAAAAGCTCTGAAAAAAGCATTGATATCCAATAAAAAGGGAAAATGTGTAATTGATATAAGGGAGATCAAAGACCTCCATAGTGCAGTTATGGGAAGAGTAATAATAAAGGCAATGAATCTTGCCGGGCTTTCAACTGATATGACCCATGCCCATATAAAACAGGCAGAGGAACTTATTATAAAAGAAGAAACTTCAAAATCAATGAATTTTCCCCATGGATATATAATGAAGATTATTTACGGGAAAGCAGAGATATACCGGCAGGAGGTCGGCGAAACAGCCGTTGGAGCCAAGATCGAAACGCAGCCGAAAACAGCGGTTGAAACCAAGATCAAAGTGCAGCCGAAAACAGCCGTTGAAACCAAGATCAAAGTGCAGCCGGAAACCCGGATCGGGAATATGAGCGAAAGCCGGCCAAAAGAAAGACCCGGCCTCAAGATAAGCATACTTATGAAGGAAGACTTTGCGGAAAAGAAAGATGCGGCCGCATTTGATTTCGATATGTTTGAAGAGGCATATAAAGATAATGGCAACACCTTTGAATCAATAGTTTTGAGAAGAAGAAAACCCGGAGATTTCATAATGCTGCCGAATGTTGGCGGGCGAAAGAAAATACAGGATCTTTTTGTGGATATGAAAGTCAGGGAAGATCAAAGGGAAAGGGTGTATATGGCTGCGATAAATGATGAGATCCTTTGGATCCCCGGGGGAATAACAAAAGCCCGGTACTCAGGAAATTTCAAGATAAACGAAGACACAAAAAGGGTCCTTGTACTTGAAATACATGGTTCTCTATGATAAAATTACAAAATGAATTTTGGTTTTTCATACAAATTTGTTGGTATGAAACAATAAATCTAAAGGAGAGAAAAGATTGAAAAAGCTTTCGAGAAACATAGGCATATATTTGATAATTTTTGGACTTGTGCTGGCAATGGCCTGGTTTTATAACAAATCACCCGGCGAAGAGGCAAAGGATATTTCTTTTTCAAAGTTCACCCAGTATGTGAGCCAGGAGAAAGTAGAAAAACTTTATATCGATGAGAATGATATGGCTCTGACGGCTACCCTTACAAACGGGGAACAGGTAAAAAGCGTTGCATCATCCCTTGTTGAGGTCGACTGGCTCAACAGGACATATATCTATAAGCAAATGGAAGAAGGAAAGGTGACTTTGACCAATGCACCTCCAAAGGTGACTCCCTGGTATATATCCATGCTGCCCACGGTCATCATGATAATCGTGATAGTTTTCTTCTGGTTTATGATAATGAATCAGCAGGGAGGCGGGGGCAAAGCCATGTCCTTTGGAAAGAGCAGGGCAAAACTCCAAAAAGACAGCGATCTCAGAAAACTCACATTCAAGGATGTGGCAGGTCTTGATGAAGAAAAAGAAGAACTGCAGGAAATAGTTGACTTTCTGAAAAATCCCAAGAAATACAATAACCTGGGGGCAAGGATCCCGAAAGGAATACTTTTGGTGGGTCCTCCGGGAACAGGTAAGACATATATTTCANNTTTCGTGGAAATGTTCGTTGGTGTGGGGGCATCAAGAGTAAGAGATCTTTTTGAGCAGGCAAAAAAGAATTCGCCCTGCATTATCTTTATAGATGAAATAGATGCAGTGGGACGCAAAAGAGGAGCGGGCCTGGGCGGCGGTCATGACGAGAGAGAGCAGACCCTTAACCAGCTCCTTGTAGAGATGGACGGATTTGCCGAGAACATGGGGATAATAATACTGGCAGCCACAAACAGGCCTGACATATTAGATCCTGCCCTGCTCAGACCCGGACGTTTTGACAGGCAGATAGTAATAGGAGTGCCCGATGTAAAGGCAAGAGAAGAAATATTCAAGGTCCATGCCAGGAACAAACCTTTGGCGGAAGGTGTGGAGCCCAAAGTACTGGCAAGAAGAACTCCGGGATTCACCCCCGCCGACATAGAGAATATGCTGAACGAAGCTGCCCTTCTTACAGCCAGAAGAAACGGCCGCAAGATCCGTATGGACGAGGTTGAAGAAGCCATAACAAAGGTAATAGCCGGACCGGAGAAAAAGAGCAGAGTGATCAGCGATGAAGAGAGAAGGCTCACTGCTTTCCATGAAGCGGGACATGCCATTGTTGCTGCATCACTGCCTCAAAGCGATCCCGTTCATCAGATAACCATAGTTCCCAGAGGAAGGGCCGGCGGATTCACAATGGTACTGCCAAAAGAGGACAGGTATTACGGAACAAAAACCGATATGGAGGGACAGATAGTCCACCTTCTCGGCGGACGGGTGGCAGAGAAGCTGACTTTGGATGATATCAGCACCGGAGCCAGCAACGATATAATGAGAGCCACTGAAATCGCCAAGGATATGGTAACTAAATACGGATTCAGTTCCAAGCTGGGACCTGTGAATTACAGTTCGTCCGATGAGGTTTTCCTGGGGAAGGATTTTTCCACCAGACAGAATTATTCAGAAGAAACGGCTTCGGAAATAGATGAAGAAATAAAGCTGATAATAGAAACGGCCTTTACAAGGGCAGAGGAGATATTAAAGAAGCATAAGAAACAGCTGAAGTCTGTGGCTGATGCCCTTCTTGAGCTGGAGACCCTGGACGGAGACCAGTTCACAGAGCTTTACAAAGGGAAAATAACGGCTAAGAAGTTGGCTCAGAGAGTAAGGGAAGAAGAGGAGCACATCGAGAGGGCAAACGAAAAAGAGGCCCGTGAGATGAGAGAGCTTATCGCCAAACAGGAAGAAGAAGAAAAAGAAAAACTGGATGAGAACGGGATACCTCTTCTGGCCGATGA
>DBPK01000007.1:84302-86517 GCA_002304835.1 Firmicutes bacterium UBA1422 | reverse complement strand
GGGATCCGAAAAATAAACCCGGAAGGAAAACAAATGAAGGTAACAGTTAAAGACTTCTTTGAACTGGCTGCTTTTGCGGACGCAAAGGTGCTGGCCGGCGAAAAGAATCTGGAAAATCCGGTCAAAAAAGTTTCTGTACTTGAGGCCACCGGCAGGGAAGATGTGACTCGTTATTGTTCTGCAAAAAACCAGATGATGCTCACATCGTTTTTCGGTATACAGGATGATGCAAAAGCCCAGGCGGAAGTAATCAAAGCTTTGGCTGAAGTTGGAAACACCGCACTGGTTGTTTTTCATGTGGGAGAAGTAGTAAAAAGAATATTGCCGGAGGTCATAGAAGCCGCAGAAAAGGCGGGACTGCCCCTGATAGCCATGAGTGAAAAATCCAAATTCGATATGGGCGATGTTATAAACGAGACCATGAGCAAGCTTTTTTACGGTGAAAGCAGCAGTTTCGGGAACGATCTTATCAACAATACAATTTTCCATTTACTGAATTTTGAAAAGTACAACAGCTTCCAGTCAGCCATAAGAGCTGCCGCTTTGAACAATGATTTTCAGCTGATACTGCTGTCAGAAGATTTCAACCCCATATTTTATGTGGAAACCAGACATAAAACTACAATAGACGAAGCC
Organism: Firmicutes bacterium UBA1422; assembly: GCA_002304835.1. GTDB lineage: Bacteria > Bacillota > Clostridia > Peptostreptococcales > Anaerovoracaceae > UBA1422. Next base: position 85,881 of record DBPK01000007.1, on the reverse strand, counting down.
ATTCGCCTTGGCAGGGAGAAGGAAGTCGAAAAGCAGTCCACCGTCTACACCATGATCGATGTGAACGGCGTGCTTACATACTGGGGCCCCGTCAGCATAAAGGATTCTAAATACTTTATGTTCATCGTTGATAATGAGGACTCATATTCAAAAGCGGAAATAACAAAACTGGCAGAGATAATCGAACTTGCCATGGGGATGTGGAAGTACACCCCGGAAAGAGATGCAAAGGCGGAATTTATAAAAGCCCTGCGCAGGGGCAACAAAAGTCTTGCATACACCCTCAAAGAAGAAGCGGGAATAGATGGGGAAGAAATAAGGAGCGTATTTTTTGCAAGGAGCATCGAGAACAATGAAGCTTCGGCACACATGGCGGAATTCGAGAAAAATGAAGGGCTCAAGATNNTGTACAAATCTTTACAATACCATCAAGACGGACAAGAGGGTCAGGATTTTCCACGTGACCGGGATCGACGGAACCGAAGGGGCTGCAGACGCATATAAGCTCATAGGTGAGACCTGGTCCTTCGTACAGAGCGTGTTTCCCTACAAAAGAGTCTTCACGAAATATGAGCTGGTGCTTGTCAGCAACTGCATCAATATACAGCTGCAGGGGGGATACATAAAAAAGAATTATCTGGAACTTTTGGAAGTCTTCAAACAGATGGGGGAAAATAAAGGCAAACAGCTGTTGGATACCCTTGAGACATTTGTTCTGGATGCCGGTATGAACAGCGGAAAAACTGCTGATTTCATGGACATACACACAAACACAGTGCAATATAGACTAAAAAAAATCAATGAGCTTTTGGGAGTGGAGATCACAGGTAACAGGGTGATCCCCGGACTTACCATTGCCCTGGCATTAAAGAGGCTGGAAAGGGTGGTTTCAAAATAGTATAAAACCTGATTTGAGACAATCAAATAAAGCAGTTTTTTAGAGGTTTATTGCTGTTAAAATTTTGGCAAAGAATAATGTATACAAGGAAATTTTCCTTGAAAAATCAAAATAAGTGAGTTATAGTATGAGTGGTGCGTTTTGCCGAGTATTTTGTTGTGAAATCAATAATGAGGCACCTGTCAAAGCGTTGAAATATTAATAAATAACCCCATTATTTACTAAGGAGGAAACATAAATGGACAAGCTTGAACAACTTCGCGGATTCAAAGCTGAAATTGCCCGGGGCGGAGGAGAAAAAAAGATAGAAGGTCAGCATGCAAAAGGCAAACTGACGGCCAGAGAAAGACTGGATATTCTTTTCGACAAAGACAGTTTTGTTGAAATAGACACTTTTGTTTCTCACAGATGTCCTAATTTCGATATGCCCGAGAAAAAATTCCACGGTGACGGTGTTGTTACAGGATACGGCACAGTAGACGGCAGACTGGTATTTGCATTTGCACAGGATTTTACAGTTATCGGAGGATCTTTGGGCGAATATCATGCCGAGAAGATCGTTAAGGTACAGGGAATGGCCCTTAAAATGGGAGCTCCCATAGTAGGACTCAATGATTCGGGCGGAGCAAGAGTTGAAGAAGGAGTAAATGCTCTTTCCGGTTTTGCAAAGATATTCAAAAA
>DBPK01000007.1:0-84281 GCA_002304835.1 Firmicutes bacterium UBA1422 | reverse complement strand
ATCACAGATTTCATATTCATGGTAGACAAAACAAGCCAGATGTTCATAACGGGTCCCCAGGTAATAAAAACAGTAACGGGCGAAGAAGTTTCAGCGGAAGATCTGGGCGGAGCTCTTTCCAATAATACAAAGAGCGGAAATGCTCATTTCATGGGCAGCAACGATGAAGAAACTCTTATGCAGGTAAGAGATCTTCTGAGCTACTTCCCTTCCAACAACATGGAAACTCCTCCGGTTTATCCGGCCAAAGATGATCCGAACAGGCTCATACCGGAATTCAACGATATAATCCCGGACAATCCCAACAAAGCATACGATATGTATGAAATAATAAAGGGACTGGCAGATGATGGGGTCATCCTTGATGTTGCCAAGCATTTTGCAAAAAACATAATCACATGCTTCATAAGAATGGATGGACAGACGGTAGGTGTAATAGCAAACCAGCCTCGTCATGAAGCCGGATGCCTTGGCATAAATGCTTCGGACAAAGCCGCAAGATTCGTAAGAAGATGTGACGCATTCAATATCCCCATGCTGACTCTTGAAGATGTTCCCGGCTTCCTGCCCGGCACCGATCAGGAGTGGGGAGGCATAATAAGGCACGGAGCCAAACTTCTTTATGCATATTGTGAAGCAACAGTTCCCATGGTAACTATGATATTAAGAAAAGCATACGGCGGAGCATATATTGGAATGTGCAACAAAGAACTGGGATCGGATATGGTACTGGCCTGGCCGACTGCACAGGTGGCTGTAATGGGAGCTTCAGGAGCAGCAAACATCATTTCCTCAGTCAAAAAAGAGATAAAGGAATCCGATGATCCCGTGGCTAAAACAAAAGAAAAAATCGAAGAATACGAAGAGAAATTCAATAACCCGTACAGAGCAGCAGAAATGGGTTATGTAGATGATGTTATAGAACCGGCAACTGCAAGGAAGAGGGTAATAAGTGCATTTGATATGCTTGCTACCAAGAAGAGTTCTCTGCCTTCCAAGAAGCACGGCAACATTCCACTGTAAACGGAGGTGTACTGAATGAGTTTAATGGAAATTTTTGCAGACCCCTCCAAGATAGATTCCCTGTCTTTTGGAGAAAAGATGGTGGGAAGCGGTGTTACCATGATGATGGGAATGGGTATAACTTTTACTATACTCATACTTCTTTGGGGCTGCATAGCTGTTATGGGCAAGGTAATGCATATAGGCTCAAAAAAGCCTGCAGGATCCATAAAAGAACCGGAACCGGCAAAAAAACAGCCTGATCAACCCCAGGTGGCAACGGCATCTTCCGAGGACATGCCTCAGAATGAGCTTATCGCGGTCATAGCGGCGGCCGTTTCCGCAGCTGAAGGGAAAGCTTTGGAAGACGGACTGGTTATAAGGAAGATACAAAGAATGGCCGGGCCTTCCACTCCCTGGCACAAAGCCGGACAAATGGAGTGTATAGACAGCAGAAGAGTGTAAAGTGTGATATAAATCGAAGAAATCTTATATATTGCGAAAAGGAGAAAGAATTAATGAAACAGTATAACATCAAAGTGAACGGAGTATCATACACAGTAGAAGTTGAAGAGACAGGAAGCGCAGCCCCGGTAGCCACGGCAGCACCCGCACCTGCACCGGTAGCATCACCTGCACCGGCAGCAGCACCCAAACCTGCGGCAGCAGCACCTTCAGCCGGAGCACAGAAAGTTGAATCACCCATGCCCGGAACAGTTCTCGATGTGAAAGTAGCCCCCGGAGAGCAAGTGAGCGAAGGCGATGTGATCTTAGTACTCGAAGCAATGAAAATGGAAAACGAAATAATGGCACCTGCAGCGGGAACAGTTGATACTGTACCGGTAGCAAAGGGAGCTTCAGTCAATGCAGGAGATGTTCTTGTAACACTGAAATAAACAGTTTGTAATAAGGGCGCCGTTTTACGGCGCTCTGGTTTTTTAAAAAACCGGATAGTATTCCGGCATATTCAATATCTACTGCACAAAGCAGAGTAAAGGAGGAATATCCATGCTACTGGCATTTGATGTAGGAAACACCAATATAGTCCTTGGTGTATTCAAAGATGGTGAACTCATCCAGAACTGGCGACTTGAAAGTGACAACAACAAGAGCGCCGACGAGTACGGAATGATTATCAACCAGCTTTTTTCATACGAAAATCTGAACATAAAAGATGTGGAAGATGTTATCGTATCCACTGTAGTACCGTCAGTACTTTTCACTATACAGCATCTGGCTGTAAAGTATTTCAGAAAAAGGGCCATTGTCATAGAACCCGGGGTCAAAACCGGATTAATAATCAAATATGACAATCCCAAACAGGTAGGTGCCGACAGGATCGTGAATGCAGTCGCAGCATTCGCAAAATACGGCGGCCCCCTTGTCATAATCGATTTCGGTACCGCCACCACATTTTGCGCGGTAAGCGAAAAATCCGAATATCTGGGCGGCAGCATAGCACCGGGACTGAAAATATCATCGGAAGCTCTTTTCGAAAAAACAGCAAAACTTCCAAAGGTGGAGCTGGAAGAGCCGGGACATGTGGTTTGTCGAAATACGATACAGTCCATGCAGGCCGGTCTTGTTTACGGACATATGGGAATGGTGGATTATATAGTAAGAAAGATGAAAAGCGAACTGCAGGAACTCACCGAAAGCGGGAAAGAACCCATTGTCATAGCCACGGGAGGATTTGCGGATCTAATTAATGATGGCATAGACTGCATAGATCATGTAGACAAACTTCTGACCCTTGAGGGACTTTCAATAATATATGAAAAGAACAAGAAAGCACAGAAAATCAAACGAAACGATGAGTGCCGTCAGGAAAGCCCGGAAAATCAAAAGGAATGATGAATGCCGTCAATAGGAAACATTGAACTTGAAAATCCTTTCTTCTTTGCCCCCATGGCGGGAATATCAGACGCACCGACCAGGAGCCTGGCAAGATCCATGGGTGCGGCTTTAGTATATTCTGAAATGGTCAGTGGCAAGGGGCTTTTGTATAACAGCAAAAACACAGAAAGGCTCCTTAACATATATCCGGAAGAAAAACCTCTGGCATTTCAGATATTCGGCTCAGAACCCTTAGTACTAGAAGAAACAGCCAAAAGACTGGCAAAAAGAGATAATGCTATACTTGATATAAACATGGGCTGTCCGGTGAGCAAAGTCATAAAAAACAATGAAGGGTGTGCTTTGATGAAAGACCCGTATCTGGCAGGGAAAATTGTTGAAGCAGCGGTGAAAGGTACAAAAAAAGGACTTCTTGAAAAGGCAAACTCAGTCAAAGGAAATGCTGTTCCCCAAGAAAAACCGGTGACCGTTAAGATAAGAGCCGGATGGGACAGTGACCATATAAATGCCGTTGAAGTGGCCCTTGCGGCACAGGAAGCCGGTGCGAAGGCTGTGGCAGTACACGGAAGGACAAGGCAGCAGTACTACGGAGGCAAAGCAGACCGAAAAATAATAGCAAGAGTCAAGGAGGCTCTTCATATCCCGGTAATAGGCAGCGGAGACATTTTCAGCGCAGAGGATGCCAAAGAAATGATGGAAGAAACCGGATGTGATTTTGTTATGATCGCCAGGGGAGCCCTGGGGAATCCCTGGATATTCAGAGAGGCATCAGCATTATGGCAGGGAAAGACTGTTCCGCCGAAACCTTCAACAGAAGAGAAAAAAGCAATGATAATAAAACATCTTGAAATGCTGGAAAAGGAAAAGGGCGAGAGGACAGCAGTAAGAGAAATGAGAAAGCATGTGGGCTGGTATCTCAAGGGAGAAAGGGGAGCTGCCGCCATAAGGCGTAAAGTCAATGAAGCGCTGACAGCCGGAGAACTTAAGCAAATAGTGGAAAATTTAATATAAAGATAGTATAATCATATAGTGTCTCTGCCAAAAGGACTTGGGCAGAGAACCATATGAATGAGGAAATATATGCGAAAGAAAGCAAAAACAGCTGCATTGCTGACGGCATTTATAATGATAGCCGGTGTATTTGCGGGCTGTACCACATATGACAATTTTAAGGAAGAATTTCTTGGGGACGGCAGCGGCGGCGATACCATAAAAATAGGTGTCTTCGAACCGGCCACAGGGGAATTTGCAGAAGAAGGGGAACTGGAAACAAGGGGAATGGAGCTGGCCAACAGTCTTTATCCTGAGGTCCTGGGAAAAAAGGTCCAGTTGATATACGCAGATACAAGATCCGACCTTAATGTGGCTAAGACGGCAGCCAAAGACCTGGTAGCCAATGGACCTTCTGTGATACTGGGCAGCTACGGCAGCGTTTTTTCCATGCTGGGAGGCAGGTATTTCGAAAAAGAGAATATCCCGGCAATAGCTGTAACAAACACGAACCCTCTTGTCACATCGGAAAAGGACAATTATTTCAGGGTCTGTTTCGTTGAGGCGGCTCAGGGGACCGCACTGGCGGACTTCACTGCGGAGAGTCTGAAAAACGAAAAAGCAGCGGTAATGATGCCAAAAGATGATGACCAGGCCATCGAAGTCAGCAGAAAGTATTCGGACAGAATGATAAAACTGACAGAAGACGAAGATGCGGTTTTGTCCTATCAGGAATATTCTCCGGGAGATGTTGATTTCGGAAGACAGCTTTATCGAATAAAAGAAACCGGTGCCAGGGTGGTTTTCCTTCCCGGAGCCGCAAATGATTCTCTTAATATAATAAGGCAGGCAAGAGAGCTTTCTTACCCTTTTATTTTTCTGGGAACTGAATTGTGGCAGGATGAGGATTTCATAAAAGAAATAAAGGACAGAAAAGAAAAGGAAGTTTTCTGGTCGGCGGTGTTCGATGCGGATGCAAGACAGACAGAAATGACCGGTGTTTTTCTTGAGGCTTACAGCAAAGAGTATGGCAAAAGTACCCCCAAGGAAGCAACAGCTCTGGGATTTGACGCATATCTTTTGGCACTTAATGCCATAGAAAAAGCAGGTGATCCACAAAACGGCAGAAAGATAAGTGAAGCTTTAAGAAACAACAAGAATTTTGAAGGAGCTTCCGGTTTCATAACCTTTGATCAAAAGGGAGATCCCGAAAGGTCAGTTAATATAAACGGTTTATCGGCAGGAAAAGTGACGGTTGTATATGTGGTCAAACCTGCTTCTGTAATAAAAGCGGAAAAAGAGAAAGAGAAAAAAGAGAAGGAAAAAGAGAAAGAGAAAAAAGAGAAGGAAAAAGAGAAAAGAGACAAAGACAAGAAGGAAAAAGATGAAGAAAAAGATAAAGACTGAAACAGAAAGAAAAATTTAAGTGAACACAATAGCCAAATCAAAACAAGAAGGCAAATAGAATAATAATCAAAACAAAGAAGAGATACAAATCAAAAAAAGGAGTTTAAAAATGGAAGAGAAAATCAAAGAAGGTCTTGAACAGATCAGACCTTTCCTTCAAAGAGACGGAGGAGACATCGAGTTCGTTGAGTACACAGCGGATAAAGTTGTAAGGGTAAGACTGAAGGGCCATTGCGCAGGCTGCCCCGGAGCACAGATGACATTGAGCGGAGTAGTTGAAAGACTGCTTAAGGAAAGTTATCCCGATGATGTGGCAAGAGTAGAAGCAGTTAAGTAGCGGAGGGAAAAATGGACTATCGTGAGCTTCTCAGAAAAAAAATCGACGAAAATAAAGAAGAAATGTTCATTTTCCTCAAAGACCTGATAGCCATAAGAAGTGTCGCCGAAGATGCTGTAAAAGTAAAGACAAAAGAGGCAGGAGATAAAAAAACAGAAGTCCTGCCCTTTGGAGAAGGCGTGCATAAGGCTTTTGTATTTATGCTCCAAAAGGCTCAGAAAGAAGGTTTCGAAACGGAAAATGCCGAAAATTACGGCGGACATATAGAGTTTGGCGGATATATATATGATGGATCCGGAGAGATGACAGGAACCAGCCCTGAGGTAATAGGTATCGTATGTCATCTTGATACCGTGCCCGAAGGTGAGGGATGGAAATACGACCCTTTCGGTTGTGAAAAAGACGGAGACAGGATATACGGCAGAGGGACCATAGATGACAAAGGGCCTGCGGTTGCAGTTTTTTTTGCCATGAAAGCATTGAAAGAGTGCGGTCTTATCCCGGAAAAAAAAGTAAGACTCATACTGGGTCTTGACGAAGAAACCAAGTGGGAAGGGATGGAGCATTATCTTTCGGAGTTTCAGGCTCCCGATTTCGGGTTTACTCCCGATGCGGAATTTCCTCTGATATACGGGGAAAAAGGCATAATCAATTTTGACATCGCTTCAAAATTTCCCAAAACCGATAATAAAGGCCTTGCACTGCGCAGTTTTAAAGGCGGGCAGGCGGTAAACATGGTGGCCGATAACGCAAGAGTTATAATAAATTCCGACAAAACCGAAAGGTATCAGGAAATAAAAGAACAAGCGGCGGCTTTTCGAAATGAAAAAGATGCAGTAATAAAAACAAAAGTAATAGGCAAAAGTCTTGAGATCACCACAGGTGGCGTTTCCGCCCACGGATCAAAACCCGAGCTTGGGGTAAATGCCATTTCCGTTATGATGGACTTTCTTGGGCAGTTTGATTTTACAAACGAGGATATAAATGATTTTATTGATTTTTACAACAGGCATATAGGATATGAAATAAACGGAGGATCTCTCGGATGCGGTTTTTCCGATGATCCTTCGGGCCAGCTGACAGTGAACGTGGGGAAGATAGAGATGGACACCAGATCCGTACGTCTTTCAATGAATGTAAGATATCCGGTGACCCAAAGCGATAAAAAAGTATATGAAGGGATAGCACCTGTCATAGAAAAGTATGATCTGGGGATAATAAAAAAATTACATCACGAACCTCTTTACAGAAGCCTTGACGATCCCATGGTGAAGACGCTTCTTGCCGTTTACCGGGAACATACAGGAGATATGGAAAGTGCCCCTAAGGTGATCGGGGGAGGGACCTATGCAAGAGCAATGGATAACTGTATCGCCTTTGGTGCAAGTTTCCCCGGACAAAGGGACATAGCCCATCAGAAAGATGAATTCATAAACGCTTCGGACCTGATAAAGATGACTAATATTTTTGCCGATGCCATATACAGACTGAGCAAAAGCGATATAATGTAAGTAATCAAAGGATCGTTTTCAGGCCGGATTTCAAAAAGTCAAAAAAATCGGGAACATATTGACAAGATATCATTAAAAGATATAGAATGAGAATATATAAAAGATCTGTTTCAGGGCGAGGTGAAATTCCTCACCGGCGGTAAAGAGCATTGCGAAAGCATGGCTACGAGTCCGCGAGCCGAAAGGCCGAACCGGTAAGATCCCGGTACCGACGGTATAGTCCGGATGAAAGAAACGTGAATACTTTGTATTTATGCCTGCGCCCTGGGATCAACCGGGGCGTTTTATTACGCAGCTGAACAGATTCCCAATCAACAAAAAAAAAGAAAGGAATCAAAAAAATGTACGAAAATCTTAACACCCAGAAAAAAACAGTAAAACTTGCCAAGATGGGTATGCTGGTGGCTATTTCGGTGGTACTTGTTTATCTGATCCATTTCCCCATATTCCCGGCGGTGCCTTTCCTGGAATATGATCCTGCGGATATACCGATCTTTATCGGAACATTCGCCTTCGGTCCTCTGGGAGGTCTTGCACTTACTGTTGTTACAGCGGTGGTCCAGGGTACCACGGTAAGTGCGGCCAGTGGAGTATACGGGATACTTATGCATGTGATTGCAACGGGATCCTTCGTTCTGGTAGCAGGTATAATTTACAAAAGAAGCAAGACAAGGAAATGCGCAGTCATAGCCCTTGCTGCAGGCAGTTTAACATGGATAATAGCCATGTTTTTTGCGAACCTTATAATAACTCCTTATTTCATGGGAGTTCCAAGAGCAGTGGTAATGGATCTGATGCCGTTTATAGTGGCATTCAACGCCATAAAAGCCGGAGGCAATTCACTTATAACATTCCTGCTCTATAAAAGGATATCGGCATTCTTGCATAAATAAAAAGGAAACAAAGCAAACTTATGAAAGGGCGCAGGTAAAGGATTTCCAAATGCGCTCTTTTTATGTTAGAATATTTTGCGTGGATAAAATCAAATAATATGAAAAACACTGAAAAAGAAATCAAAATGGAAAAAGAAATCAAATTAAAAAACGAAGCGGAAGTTCGTGAGATCGGCATAAAACTGGGGCAGAAACTCCTTCCGGGCAGCATACTTGCTCTTGAAGGAGAACTGGGCACGGGCAAAACTTCACTGACCCGCTACATTGGGCTGGGTCTTGGCATAACCCGGAATATCAAAAGTCCCACATTCACTATTTTGAATGAATACCATGGAGGCAGACTGCCGCTTTATCATTTTGATGTTTACAGGATAGACGATCCCAAAGAAATGGAAGAACTGGGCTATGAAGAATATTTTTTCGGAGACGGAATAACCGTTTTGGAATGGGCCGATAAGATAAAGGTGCTGCTGCCCGATGATGCCATGTTCATCCGCATGGAGTACGGCAAGGGTGAAGAAGAACGGGTATACCGCGTCAATTTTGATATAGACAGTATATGATGCTTACCGGAGGAAAGATATGTATATTTTAGCCGTTGAAACCACCGGACCTTTTTGTTCGGTAGCGGTGATCGACGAAAAAGAGAATATAAATGAAGAGGTTTCCCATGAGAAGATGAGCCATCTGAAAAATCTCATGCCTCTTGTAAAAAAGGTACTGGAAGAGAGAGAGATAGAAAGCAACGGGCAAAAGCGTGCATTGCAATTAGGCGATATTGATGCCATCGCAGTATCCTGCGGCCCCGGCTCTTTTACAGGTATAAGAATAGGCGTTTCTTCCGCAAGGGCTCTTTCCCAGGCAGAAGGGGGGAAGCCGCTTTTACCGGTGCCCACTCTTATTACTTTTGCCCATGGGGAAAAGGAGCACAGAGGTCTTATATGCCCTGTTCTGGATGCCAGAAGAAATCAGGTATATGCCGGTGCATGGCAGTGGGAACAAGAAGAGAAAAAGAAAAAGGGCGAAGAATATCCCCTCTTTGAAGGAACTGGCTGCCCGAAAAATCTCTGCACAAAACATATCCGGGAAAAAGTTCCGGCGGGGCCATATATGCTGGAAGAATTTCTGGAGCTAATAGAAGTATATGATGACATAATGTTTTTCGGTGACGGACTTATGCCCTACGGGGAGACAATAAAAAAATGGGCCGATAAGGAAAACAGAAAAATATCTTTTGCACTCCCTGAAAAAAGGTTCCAGTCTGCGGCGCTTGTGGCAAAGCACGGTCTTATGCTTTACAAAAAAGGAAAAACCGTCGGATATGAAGAGCTCATGCCCAATTATATGAGAAAAGCGGAAGCACAAAAAAGACTTGAAGAGGGTACATTGAGCAAAAGAATAAAAGGCGAGATATGAAAGGATTCATAATAGAGACCGCAAAAGAAAATGATGTGGATGAACTGGCGGATCTTGATGCTTTATGTTTTGAGCATCCCTGGAGCAGAGATTCTTTTGAGAGGGAGCTTGGTCATAACAAGCTGGCCTTTTATCTTACGGCAAGACTTCCCGAAAAAGAGGGAGGGAAAATAATAGGATACGCAGGTATATGGCTGATAATAGATGAGGGCCATATAACAAACATTGCTGTACATCCGGACTTCAGACAAAAGCATATAGCTTCATCTATTATGGAGTTTTTGCTGAAAGAAACATCTAAGGCGGGAATAAAAAGATTTACACTGGAAGTCAGGAAAAACAACACGGCTGCCCGCAGGTTCTATAAAAAATACGGTTTCACAGAACTGGGTATCCGGTCCGGATACTATGAGAACAATGAAGACGCATATATAATGTGGCTGGATACTGAAGAGGAGAAAGACGGAGAGGAAAAAGGCGGGGAGGAGAAATGTTAGACGGAAAGCATCTGACACTGGCGATAGAAACAAGCTGTGATGAAACATCGGCCGCTCTTATGGCAGAGGGCCGTCAGGTTTTATCTAATGTTATATCATCCCAGATAGACATACACAAGGCTTTTGGGGGAGTGGTGCCCGAAATAGCCTCAAGGCATCATCTCACCAATATTAACCATGTTATAAAAACGGCTCTTGATGAGGCCGGGGCATCGATAAAAGATGTGGATCTTATCGGAGTCACCAAGGGACCCGGACTTGTGGGAGCTCTCCTGGTTGGTATAGCAACGGCCAAGGCTTTTGCCCTTTCCACCGGAAAACCTCTGGTGGGAGTACATCATATAAAGGGTCATCTTAGTGCTAATTACATAGCCCATCCGGACCTTGAACCTCCCTTTACAGCTCTTGTTGTATCAGGCGGACATACGGAACTTATAAGGGTCAGCGGATATGATTCGTTAGAGTACATAGGCGGCACCAGGGATGATGCGGCAGGGGAGGCCTATGACAAGGTGGCAAGAGTTTTGGGACTGGGATATCCCGGAGGCCCCCTTATCGATGCGGCGGCGAAAAAAGGAGATCCCCATGCCATAGGATTCAAGCGGGTATATCTTGAAAAAGACTCCTATGATTTCAGTTTCAGCGGTATAAAAACCGGTGTGCTGAATCACATCAATACAGAAAAACAGGCAGGAAGATGGCAGGGAAGCGATCAAAGCAAAAATATAGCAGACATAGCCGCTTCATTTCAGCAGGCTGTTTTGGAAGTGATCGTTGCAAAATCCGTAAAGGCTGCGGAAGAGTATAACGACAATAAGGAAACGCCGAAGCTGGTTGTCGCCGGCGGCGTGGCGGCCAACAGCCGTCTAAGGATAATGCTGGATGACGCCTGTGGCCGCCGGGGCATAGAACTTTACATTCCCCCGCCCGTGCTTTGCACGGACAACGCCGCCATGATCGGATGCGCTGCATATTACAGTGCAAAGGCAGGGAAAACCGACGGACTTTCGCTGGATGCTTATGCAGATCTGTCCCTGTGACAGCCTATGCTTATGGGCTCTTCCCCTTTGATATTTATTTGATCCATATTGGAACGATCCTCTTCTTTCATGAATGAAGAGGCAAACCTGTCCCGGAAAACATATAACAGAAGGATGAAACAAAAGCAAAGCAAGAAGTAAAACAAAAGCAAAAAAGAAAGATAAAACAAAAACAACCTTAAACGAAAATGATAATTTTAAGCGCAAAGGATATTGCAAAAGCATACGGTGAAGATGTGATACTGAAAGATGTTTCCTTCAACATAAACAAGGGAGACAGAGTGGGTGTCATAGGCATAAACGGGGCCGGCAAAACTACGCTTCTTGATATACTGGCAGGAAGAACAAAAGCCGAGTCCGGTGATTTTTTTGTTTCTGAAGATACCACCATAGGTTATCTGAAACAAAAAGACGATTTTTCGCCGGAGGGCACGGTGATAGAACAGGTCGAAAAAATATTTTCTCACTTTCCCGCCATGGAAAAGGAAATGGAAATGCTGGCTAAAGAAATAGCCGGGTTGGCCGGAAGTCCTGACCAGGAACCGCTTCTTACAAGATATGACAGGATCCAGCATGAATTCATGGACAGGGGAGGCTACTTATACAAAAGTGAAATAAAGGGTGTTCTTTCCAGCATGGCCTTCGGACCCGAGATGTACCAAAAAACGGTCAGCACCCTTTCGGGAGGGGAAAAGACCAGACTGGCTCTTGCGAGTCTTCTTCTTGAAAAACCGGACATGCTTTTTCTTGACGAGCCTACTAACCATCTTGACATCGGCACGATAAACTGGCTGGAGCAGTATCTGAAATCATATAAGGGCACCATCCTGATCGTTTCCCATGACCGGTATTTTCTTGACCGGACAGTAAACCGGATTTTCGAAATAGAGAACCACAGACTTTTTAAATATGAAGGAGGCTATGACGGATTCGCCGAAAAAAAACGCCTGAAAAGGGAAGTGGAATTCAGACATTATCAGAACACACAGAAACAAATAAAAAAGCAGGAAGAAATAATAAGACGCTTCAAGGGGCACGGCACCGAAAAGTTGGCCAAAAGGGCGGCATCAAGAGAAAAAATGCTGGCCAGGATGGAGAAACCGGAAGCTCCGGCAGCCGGCCGCAGTAAAATAAAAATATCTTTCAAAGAAAAATTCAAAAGCGGAAAAGATGTGGTGCTCGCAGAGGGACTTTCCAAAGCTTTTGGTCACGGCAGTAATAAAAAAACCCTTTTTGAGGGACTTGATGTGGACATCAAACGGGGAGAGCGGATATGCATAGTGGGGCAAAACGGTATAGGGAAGACCACTTTTATGAGAATGCTCACCGGAGAAATAGAGCCCGATTCCGGATATATAAAAAATGGACATAATGTGAGCTTCGGTTATTATGATCAGGGACAGCAGAGACTTTCGCCGGGGAATACTGTGTTGGAAGAACTGAAGGAGGCATACCGGCTCTATAGCGATACAGAGATGCGCTCTATACTGGGCAGGTTCCTTTTTCGGGGAGATGCGGTATTCCTGAAAGTCGGCGCCCTTTCCGGTGGAGAAAAAGCCAGGCTGGCACTACTGAAACTAATGCTTTCCGGAGATAATGTCCTTTTGCTGGATGAGCCCACCAACCATCTTGACATAGATTCAAGAGAAATATTCGAGGATGCTCTTGTGGATTTTCCGGGGACGGTAATGGCCATATCCCATGACAGATATTTTTTGAAAAAGATACCGGACAGGATACTTGAACTGACAGATCAGGGCTTCGTTGAATTCCTGGGGAATTATGATTATTATGCAGAGAAAAAAAAGGAGACCGGATCCGGCAGCAAGTATCTTGATGAATTAAAAAACAAAGACAGAAAAGTACAGGAAAAAGAAAGGGGAAATACCCGGGAAAACATTCAGGAAGAGGAACCGGGAAAAAGAGAAAAGGCACCGGATCCTGCAGAAGAAAGAAAAATGAAGAAGCAAAGGGAGGCAGAAGAAAGACGTCTCCAAAGAGAAAAAAAAGCTACAGAACAGGAAATCGAGATGCTTGAAAAAGAGATCGGAGATCTGGAAAAACAAATGTGCGGGGAAGAAGCCCAAAAAAACCTTCAAACCCTTGAAAACATGGGGGAAAGGCTTTCCCAGGCAAAAGAAGAACTGACAAAAAAATATCAAAAATGGTTGCAATACCACGATTCCTAAACTATAATTAACGGGAAACTATTATTATGGAGGTAAACTATGATTTTTGAAGCTATAAAAGAGATAATAATCGATCAGTTGAAAGTTGATGCGGCAGATGTGAATATGGAAACCCATCTGATGAAGGACCTGGAAGCGGATTCCATTGATGCTGTCGAAATAATCATGGCTATTGAGGAGAAATATAATATCGAGATCCCCGATGAGGAGGCAGAGAAATTCCAGCGCGTAAGCGATCTGGTCAAGTTCGTTGAAGAAAAGGGCAAATAGACATGAAAAAAGAAGCCAGGATATCCAATGCAGTAATAAGAAGACTTCCGAGATACAGGCGATATCTCAGAGAGCTGCAGAAAAAAGGAATAAAAAAAATATCGTCCAATGAGTTCAGCAGCCTTATAGGCTATACTGCCTCGCAGATCAGGCAGGACCTTAACAATTTCGGCGGATTCGGACAGCAGGGATACGGATATAATGTCGATGACCTTTATAACGAAATAAGCGCGATACTGGGACTTGATAAGAAGTACAGGATGGTCATAGCAGGCGCCGGCAATCTGGGGAGAGCCATAGCCAACTATACCAGTTACTATAAATCCGGTTTTCTTGTGGAAGGTATATTTGAAACAAATACGGAACTGATCGGCGAAAAGATCCATGACGTTGAAGTTATGGACTATGAAGGAATGGTTGAATTCATAGAAAAAAAACATATAGATATAGGCATAATATGCACCGGCAAAGACAGTGCCCAGGAAGTAGCGGACAAGATGTGTTTCGCCGGGGTCAGGGGGATATGGAACTTTGCTCCGCTGGACCTTGAGGTCCCCGGACATGTGGCTCTTGAACAGGTACATCTTTCTGACAGCCTGCATGCACTGGCATATCATATGAATAAAAAGGAATAGCTGACAATAAAAATAACCGTTTCTTTTGGGAAACGGTTATTAGCTATATCTGACTGGTTTGATTACTCAGGTTTAGGAGCATCAACTGGACAGTTCTCTGCGCATGCTCCACAGTCGATACATTTTTCTGCGTCTATTACATGTTTTTCTTCGCCTTCAGTGATGGCATCGACTGGACAGTCTTCCTTACATACACCGCAGTTTATACAATCGTCAGAAATTGTGTACGCCATTTTAAAATCCTCCTTGTAAGAATTCATTGGTTTATTGTTTATGGGAGTAATTATACCAAAGGGAAATCAATAAGTAAAGAAAAAGGATAAGAGAAAATGAAAGTTTATGCACTAGTGGGAAAAAGCGGAACCGGAAAGAGTTATCAGGCCATGAGTCTGTGCAAGGACAAGGACATAGAGAGCATAATCGATGACGGACTTTTCATATATAATAATGATGCCATAACGGGCATATCAGCCAAAAGGCAGCCAACAAAAGTGGGAGCCATAAAAACAGCCCTTTTCAATACTGATGAACATAAGGCAAGAGTCATAAAAAAGATAAAGGAAGTAAACCCCCAAAGCGTACTGGTTATCGGAACATCCGATACCATGGTGCAGAAAATAGTAGACAGACTGGAGCTTCCAAGGATAGAAGAAACGGTATATATTGAAGAGATAACCACTGAAAATGAGAGAGAAATAGCAGTAAAACAGAGAAAAGGACAGGGAAAGCACGTGGTGCCGGTACCTACTTTCCAGTTAAAAAGACAGTTTTCAGGATATTTTGTGGATCCCTTGCGCATATTCAGGGGATGGGGAACAAAGGCGGATTTCAGTGAGAAGTCTGTGGTCAGGCCCACCTACAGCTATATGGGAGATTTTATCATCTCAGACAAAGTCATAAGTGATATAGTAGAAAGAGTGGGCAGTGAAACAAAGGGAGTGAGTGATATCATGCGTGTCATGACAGACAAAAGACAGAGCGGCCTTCGGATAACCGTACTTACAAGCATGCATGTGGATTCCCACGCGGCTGCGGCGGCCGTGTCACTGCAGAAAAGAGCCGCAGAAATGATAGAAAAAATGACGGCTTTCAACATAAAGCATATAAATATAGAAATAAGAGGACTTAGATGAAAACGATATCAATCGAAGGTGTAAAAGACTTCAGTTTGGATCATATATTCGGTTGCGGTCAGTGTTTCAGATGGGAAAGGCAAAGTGACGGAAGCTATGAGGGCATCACAAAGGGAAATATAGGCAGTATATATTTCAAGACGCATGATCCTGAAACCCCCTTTGGCCCGGGAACACTTACCATAGAAACAACCTGGGAAGAAGAGCATAATGGTCAGATCGGGGAATTGCAAAAGGAACAGGAAATTTCTTTCTGGAGGGAGTATTTTGATCTTGACCGGGATTACGGCAAAATAAAAAAAGAACTGGCATCAAGGGATCCGGTCATGGGAGAAGTCATAAAAAGCGGAGAAGGCATAAGGATACTGGATCAGGAGCCATGGGAAACGGTGGTATCCTTCATAATATCATCAAACAACAATATACCCAGAATAAAAAAATGCATAAACTGTCTGGCGGAGAATTTTGGTCAAAGGGCAGGCACATACAGGGGAAAAGAATATTACAGTCTGCCGGAGCCACGGGTGCTGGCGGCACTTACGAAAGAGGATCTGGCCTGCTGCAGACTGGGTTACAGGGCTGATTATCTTATAAAAACAGCGGCAAAAATAGAAGAGGACGGCAAAGAAAAACTGGAAGAACTGAGAGAGTGTAACTGTGAAGACGGTTTTTCATATATCAAAAACCTTTCAGGAGTAGGGCCAAAGGTGGCGGACTGTATACTGCTTTTTTCTTTAAAAAAGAAAAACCGCTTCCCTGTGGATGTGTGGATGAGAAAAGTAATGCATGAGCTTTATGGATTTGCTGAAGACGACATAAAAGGAATGAGTGATTTCGCCGAAGCGACCTTTGGCGAATATGCGGGCATAGCACAGCAGTATCTTTATTATCATATGAGAAAAAAAGACGGAAAAAGAAAGGAAGACAAGAGTAGGTAGATGTTAGGACCAATTGTAAATGCAGCGGCAATAATAGGATGTTCACTGGCAGGACTTTTGCTCTCAAAGATACTGGGAGAAAGCGTCCCGGACAGGATACAGCAGATAATAATGAAAGCACTGGGACTGGCAGTAATATATATAGGCATATCGGGAGCCATGGAAAGCACCCACAGTCTGGTTCTTATACTCAGCATGGTGATCGGATCAATAATAGGAGAAGCAATAAATATAGACCGAGGAATGAACCGGCTTGGAGAATGGACAGAAAAAAAGCTGGGACTTTCAAAGCAGAAAGAATTTGAAACCGATGATCAGGAATTTGTCCTGGAGCATACAGGCAAAGGAAGATCCGGCAGTGATTTTACCAAGGGATTCGTTTCAGCCACCATAATATTCTGCACGGGATCCATGGCCATAGTGGGAGCCATGCAGAGCGGGCTTATGGGTGACCATGAAATGCTTTTTGCAAAATCCATACTTGACGGCACCATATGTATACTTTTTGCCTATCAGATGGGCATAGGAGTGGCTTTTTCGGCGGTGCCCACTTTTATATATGAAGGACTCATAGCATTCATATCTATGAAAGCAGCCGGATTTGTGCCTGCTGACATGATAGTTGAAATGGGAGCTTCGGGGAGTTTGGTAATAGCCGCCATAGGATTCAATTTCCTGGACATCAAAGAAATAAAGGTTGCAAACATGATACCGGCAGTATTCATGCCCTGCCTTATAATGGGGATCCAAAATCTGTTTTAACAAAAAGGTCAAGACTGATCCGGCTAAACTGGATATATTGATCTATAGGGGATATTGATATGTGGGATCTGAAAAAAAATAATAAAATAAAGAGCAAAAAAGGATTTACCCTGGTGGAGGTAATCATAGTCTTGGTGATCCTTGTTATATTAGCCGCCATATTGATACCTTCCTATGTGTCTTATGTGGACAAGACAAAGGTCGCCCAGTGCAAGGTGCAGCGGGGAGATCTGTCACAGAAATTCCTGGCCATGTATCATTATGATGATGAGATCAGAAAATGCACTTCGGAAGATGAGGTGATCGCCATAACAGGACAGGATGTGGCACAGTATATGCTTGACAACGAGTATTATGAAAGTTCCATAATATGTCCGGTCCACGGACAGCCCTACGAATTTCGTTTCACATATAAAAATAACAGACCAAAGGGAGAATTTCTTTGCGGATGTGTATCGGAAACAGATGATTTTTCAGTTTTCGAAGCCATATCCAAAAGAATAGCCGCCGCCTATACCGGATGGGACAGGAGCGATGTGATAAGATCTGTGCATGAAGAATACGGCGGACTGCCGGAAGTCAGCGGCGATGTACTTTCCGGAACCGCATTTGAAGGAAAGGCCATGTATTGGAGGCCCTACTATCTGGGAAACAGGACCAGCGTCGTATTCTATGGAGTCGATATCTCTTATGAAGATAGTCTTCAGGGGCTTTGGAGGGGCAAGGTACTTAGCATCGATGGCAGGGTCTATGTGAATACTTCCGGTAATTACAGCATAGCCGGATTCTACAACTATAATAATGTCTCTGAATTACTAAACAGTTCCTCTTTCAGGAGCAATTTTACGGAAAAACAGGACTGAATGTCAAAATTAAGGTCGTAAAGGTAAAATTGCCATCCGTCAAGGCAAAAAAGATGGGTGGCAGCTTGTTTTTTGGAGTTGTGATGCGAAAAAAAGGACTCTTCCACAAAAAAACAAATTTTTTTTTAAAAAAAGTATTGACATCGAAGATGAAACGAGTAGAATGGATTTAGCACTCAAAATTGATGAGTGCTAACAATATACTATACGTGGAGGTAGAGACAATGAGTTTTGGAATCAAACCATTAGGAGACAGAGTTGTAATCAAAAAACTTGAAGCCGAAGAAAAGACACAGAGCGGTATCATTTTGACAGGGCAGGCAAAGGAACAGCCTGAAATGGCAGAAGTAGTTGCAGTAGGCCCCGGAACAGAAGAAGAAAAAATGGAACTGGCGGCAGGCGACATGGTGTTTTATTCGAAATATGCAGGAACAGAAGTTAAATATGACGGTGAAGAATACACGATCTTAAGCCAGAAAGATGTATTGGCTAAGGTAGACAAATAAGAAAGGTAGGGATAAATGATGGCAAAAGAACTATATTATGGCGAGGAAGCCAGAAAAAAACTTATGGACGGGGTTGACAAACTGGCCGATACAGTAAAGATCACACTGGGCCCCAAGGGCAGGAACGTACTGCTTGACAAGAAATTCGGAGCGCCAATGATCACAAATGACGGCGTTACCATAGCCAAAGAAATAGAACTGGAAGATGCCGTTGAAAATATGGGAGCACAGCTGGTAAAGGAAGTTGCTACAAAGACCAACGATGTGGCCGGTGACGGAACAACAACAGCAACACTTCTTGCTCAGATAATAATCAAAGAAGGATTCAAAAACGTTGCTGCGGGAGCAAACCCCATGATACTGAAAAGAGGAATACAGGGAGCTGTGGATGTGGCGGTGGAACAGATCAAAGATCATTCAAAAGCCGTTGAATCCAAAGAAAGCATCGCTCAGGTGGCTTCAGTGTCCGCAGCAGACGAAGAGATCGGAAACCTGATCGCCGACGCCATGGAAAAAGTGGGAAGCGACGGAGTAATAACAGTGGAAGAGTCCAAATCCATGGGCACGACCCTGGAAGTAGTGGAAGGTATGCAGTTTGACAGAGGATATCTGTCTGCTTATATGGCCACCGATGCAGAGAAGATGGAAGCAGTTCTGGAAAATCCGTACATTCTTCTCACAGACAAGAAAATATCCAACATACAGGAAATACTGCCGCTGCTGGAACAGGTAGTTCAACAGAGCAAGAAACTGCTGATCGTTGCAGAAGACATTGAAGGCGAAGCCCTGGCAACAATAGTTGTGAACAAACTGAGAGGAACATTTGACTGTGTAGCAGTAAAGGCTCCCGGATTCGGCGAAAGAAGAAAGGCAATGATGGAAGATCTGGCTATCCTGACAGGAGGCACAGTGATTTCTGAAGAGCTGGGATATGAGCTGAAAGAAGCAACACTGGACATGCTGGGAACGGCGGCAACAGTGAAAGTCGACAAAGAAAATACAACTATCGTGGACGGAGCAGGTACCGCAGAAGACATCAAAGCCAGGATCGCTCAGATCAAGAAACAGATAGACGAAAGTACTTCCGATTTCGACAAAGAAAAACTGCAGGAAAGACTGGCCAAACTTACCGGCGGAGTGGCTGTGATCAAAGTCGGAGCAGCTACAGAGCCCGAACTCAAAGAAAAGAAACTCAGGATCGAGGATGCGCTGAACTCAACCAAGGCCGGTGTAGAAGAAGGCATAGTTTCAGGCGGCGGAGTTGCCCTGACAAATGCCATCCCGGCAGTGGCTAAATATGTGAAGACCCTTTCGGGTGATGCAAAAACAGGTGCAGCAATAATAATGAGAGCCCTGGAAGAGCCCGTAAGACAGATCGCAGAAAATGCAGGATTCGAAGGTAGCGTGGTGGTATCAAGAATAAAGAACAGCAAAGTGGGAATGGGATTCAATGCTTCCACAGAGCAGTATATGGATATGATGAATGCCGGTATAGTGGATCCTGTAAAGGTGACAAGATCTGCACTGCAGAATGCAGCATCGGCATCGGCCATGCTTCTGACCACAGAGGCGGGAGTGGTAGATGCCAAGGAAGATGAGCCTGCAATGCCTCCTATGGGAGGCGGCATGGGCGGCGGAATGCCCGGCATGATGTAAGAAAGAGCCGAAATAGAATAATCAAAGCATGAACCAAAGAAACGGGACCTCCAAGGGAGGTCCTGTTTTTATGTATTCAAGAAGCAAAAAACAGTGCAAAATCAATGTTTCATAATTATTAGTTTTTGTGATATAATAACCTTCAAATCATAGAGAAAACGAGGAAGAAAAAATGACAGAAAAAAAATATAAATTCAATACAGACTGTGTACATGCCGGATACAAAGCAGAAAGCGGACAGCCCCAGACACCGCCCATAGCCCAGAGCACCACATACAGATATTATGACCCTGCGGATGTGGCGGAATGGTTCGACCTGAACAGCCCCACCTGCGCCTACACCCGTCTTGATAATCCCACGGTGAAATGCCTGGAAGAAAAAATGGCCGCACTGGAGGGTGGAAGTGCTGCGATCGCAGCATCGGCAGGTATGTCGGCGACCCTTATAGCAATATTCAACATCTGTAATTCCGGAGATCATTTCATAGCTTCAAAAAGCCTTTACGGTGGTACATACAACCTTTTTGATGTCACCTTGAGAAAGATGGGCATCGACTGTACATTCATAGACCAGGATGGAGGGATCGAGGACATCATTGCTGCAGCAAGACCTGAAACAAAACTGATATTTGCAGAATCCCTGGGCAATCCCGCCCTTACCATCCTTGATTTTGATAAATTCAGCAAGGCGGCCAAGACCCTTGAGGTGCCCCTTATAATAGATAATACCCTGGCAAGCCCCGCCCTTTGCAGGCCCCTTTTGCTGGGAGCCGATATAGTCATACATTCCACAACAAAATACTGCGACGGGCATGCCAGTTGTGTAGGCGGGATCGTAGTGGAAGGCGGAGAATTTGACTGGTCAAAGAACGGAAAATATCCGGGAATGACCGAGCCGGACGAAAGCTACCACGGTATAAAATTTTATGAAAAATACGGAAAAATGGCTTTTTCCGTTAAACTGAGAGCACAGATGTTAAGAGATCTGGGATGCGCCATGTCTCCCATGAACGCATACCTTACATGTCAGGGACTTCAGACACTGCATCTGCGTATGGAAAGACACAGCAAAAACGCCCTGGCCATGGCCGGGTTTCTTAAGAGCCATCCCATGACAGACTGGGTGACATATCCCGGGCTCAAGGGAGATAAATACTATGATCTGGCCAAGAAGTACCTTCCCAAGGGACAGAGCGGAGTGCTGAGCTTCGGAGTCAAAGGTGGAAGAGAAGCCGGAGAAAAATTCCTTAAGGCCCTGGAACTTACCAGTCTGGTGGTCCATGTGGGGGACGTGCGCACCAGCGTACTTCACCCGGCCAGTTCCACCCACAGGCAGATGTCTTTGGAAGATCAGATAAATGCAGGAATAAAACCGGAACTTATAAGGGTTTCCGTGGGAATAGAGGATATAGAAGATATAAAAGAAGATTTCGATCAGGCACTGAAAAAAATATAGGGACTTTTAGGGGACAGTTACAAGGAGATCAAAGGAAATGCCGGTAATAATACCAAACGATCTGCCAGCGGCAGAGATACTTCAAAAAGAAAATATATTCATAATGAATAAAGCCAGGGCCGTGACTCAGGACATACGTCCTCTCAAGATCGTCATTGTCAATCTTATGCCCACCAAAATAGCCACAGAGACCCAGCTGGCCAGAGTGCTGGGCAATTCGCCCCTGCAGGTGGAGCTTACCCTTCTGGCAATGGACAGCCATGAATCAAAAAACGTTTCACAAAGCCATATGAGGGATTTTTATAAGACCATTGATGAGGTGGAAAGCGAGCGTTTCGACGGGATGATACTTACAGGAGCCCCGGTGGAACAGATAGCCTTTGAAGAGGTGGATTACTGGAAGGAACTCACCGGGATACTTGCATATGCAAAAGAAAACGTTTACAGCAGCATGTTTCTTTGCTGGGGAGCCCAGGCAGCCCTTTATTATCATTACGGCATAAACAAGTACCAGATGGACAAAAAAATGTTCGGTATTTTTGAGACCAGAGTGGTAAGACCGTTAAACCCCCTTATGAGGGGATTTGATGAAATTTTTTATTCACCCCATTCACGCCATACGGAAGTGCACAAAAGCGATATCCTAAAACATCCTGAGCTTCGTATACTGGCAGAATCCCAAGAAGCCGGGCCCCATATACTTTCCACAGAAAACGGAAGGCAGATATTTGTGATGGGACATCAGGAATATGACAAAGAGACTCTTGCATCAGAATATTTCAGAGACCGCAGCAAGGGACTTGAAATAAGCGTTCCCAAAAACTACTTCAAAGAAAACGACCCCGAAAAAGAGCCCATGTTCAGGTGGAGGAGCCATGCGAACCTTCTTTTCAGCAATTGGCTCAACTATTACGTATATCAGGAAACTCCCTACAATATCGACGAGATAAAAGCGGACTGAAATTGAAAAAACACTATTTTTGTTATAGAATAAATCAAAATATCCAAGAACAAAACAGGAGGAAGATATGTCAAACTGTTTCAGAGAACCATCAAGGACATTCAACGAATATCTGCTGGTGCCAGGATACTCCGGAAAGGAATGCAACCCGGAAAATGTGGACCTTAAGGCAGCGGTGACCAAATATAAAAAGGGAGAAGACCCAAAAATTCAAATGAAGATCCCACTGGCATCGGCAATAATGCAGTCTGTGTCTGATGACAATATGGCTATAGCTCTTGCCAAAGAAGGCGGGATCTCTTTTATATACGCTTCCCAGCCCATTGAAGAGCAGGCCGGAATGATAAAAAGAGTCAAAAGACATAAAGCGGGCTTTGTAAAGAGCAACACTAATATAAGACCTGATCAGACCATGAAAGATGTGGTTGAACTGAAGGAACGCACGGGACATTCAACTACGGCAGTCACAGAAGACGGCACCTCCGAAGGCCGGCTGGTGGGCATAGTCACAAGCCGCGACTACAGGGTAAGCAGGATGGATCCCGAAACAAAGGTATCGGAATTCATGACTCCCTTTGACAAACTGGTATATGCCAAAGAAGGAGTAAGTCTTTCTGAGGCCAATGATATACTTTGGGATCATAAGCTCAATGCTTTGCCCATAATAGATGAAAACCGCAGACTCACTCATTTTGTTTTCCGCAAGGATTACGACTCTCATAAGGCTCATCCAAATGAGATACTGGATGACGACAAAAGATATGTGGTGGGAGCAGGAATAAATACAAGGGATCATGAAGAGAGGATCCCCGCTCTTGTAGATGCCGGGGCGGATGTGCTCTGCATCGATTCTTCGGAGGGTCACAGCCAGTGGCAGGAAGAAACCATCGGTTTCGTGAGAAAGAAATACGGAGAAGATGTGAAAATAGGAGCCGGCAATGTGGTTGACAGCGAAGGGTTTCGTTTTCTGGCAGAGGCGGGAGCCGACTTTATTAAAGTGGGCATCGGAGGCGGTTCCATCTGTATCACCAGAGAACAAAAAGGTATTGGCCGGGGACAGGCCAGTTCTGTTATGGATGTGGCAGAAGCAAGAAACAAATATTACGAAGAAACAGGTATATATGTGCCCATATGCTCCGACGGAGGGATAGTATATGACTATCACATGACCCTGGCTTTGGCCATGGGAGCGGATTTTCTGATGTTGGGCAGATACTTCGCCAGATTCGATGAATCTCCCGGAGCCAAACTTAATGTAAACGGCAATTATGTGAAGGAATACTGGGGAGAGGGCTCTGCAAGGGCCAGGAACTGGCAGCGCTACGATATGGGAGGAGAAGGCAAGCTTTCCTTTGAAGAGGGAGTGGATTCATATGTGCCCTATGCGGGAGGTCTTTCGGACAATGTAAGACAGTCTCTGCAAAAGGTGAAATCAACCATGTGCAACTGTGGTGTGATAAATATACCCGATCTGCAGAAAAATGCCAAGCTGACTCTGGTTTCCGCCACCAGCATAGTTGAAGGCGGAGCTCATGATGTCATACCAAAGGAAACAGCCAATACATCAAACAGATAAAACAGAAGCAGAAAAAAGAAACAGATAGAATAGAACAGGAGAAAAAGATGCAGCACGAGACCATACTGGTCCTGGATTTCGGTGGACAGTACAATCAGCTGATAGCACGCCGTGTCAGAGACCTTAATGTATATGCGGAAGTTCTTCCCTATACATTATCAGCAGAGGAAATACAAAAAAAAGCTCCCAAGGGCATGATCCTTACGGGAGGGCCCAACAGTGCATACGGCCCGGGGGCCCTTGAATATGACAAAGACATATTCGAGCTTGGGATACCCATACTGGGCATATGCTACGGAGCCCAGGTGCTGGCCCACGGACTGGGAGGAGAAGTGGCAAAAGCTCCCGCCAGCGAGTACGGACGCACAGAGGTGGATATAAACAAAAACGGCAGACTTTTTGCCCAAGTACCGGAAAAAACCATAGCATGGATGAGCCATACGGACTACATAAAAAAAGCACCTAAGGGTTTCAAAGTGACCGCAGAAACGCCCATATGTCCCGTGGCTGCCATGGAAGATGTTTCAAGGGGATTCTATGCGACTCAGTTCCATCCGGAGGTGATGCACACTAAGGAAGGCATCAAGATCCTTAGAAGTTTTGTAAAAGATGTATGCGGATGCAGCGGCGACTGGCATATGGGATCCTTCGTGGAAAATGCCATAGAAACCGTCAGGGAAAAGGTGGGTAGCGGCAAAGTTCTTTGCGCCCTTTCCGGCGGAGTGGATTCATCGGTTTCCGCAGTCATCCTTTCGAAGGCAGTGGGCAAACAACTCACCTGCGTATTTGTGGATCACGGACTCCTGAGAAAAAACGAAGCAGATGAAGTGGAGGCAGTTTTTGGCAAAGGCGGCCATTACGACCTTGACTTCATAAGAGTAAATGCTCAGCAGAGATTTTATGATAAACTGGCCGGAGTCACGGACCCCGAGAAAAAGAGAAAAATAATAGGAGAAGAGTTCATAAGAGTTTTCGAAACCGAAGCAAAAAAAATAGGTAAAGTGGACTTTCTGGTACAGGGGACCATATACCCGGATATAATAGAAAGCGGCCCGGGAGACTCCGCCACCATCAAATCCCATCACAACGTGGGCGGACTGCCTGAACATGTGGATTTCAAGGACATAATAGAGCCCCTAAAAATGCTTTTTAAAGATGAAGTTCGAAAAGCAGGCATGGAACTGGGCATCCCGAAGCATCTGGTAATGCGTCAGCCCTTCCCCGGACCGGGTCTGGGAATAAGGATAATAGGGGATATAACCGAAGAAAAGGTCGAGATCGTCCAGGAGGCGGATGCCATATACAGAGAAGAAGTGGCAGCATACGATGGAGGTAAGCTGGCTCCCACCCTGGGACAGTATTTTGCCGCCCTGACCAACGTGCGCTCCGTGGGAGTAATGGGAGATTTTCGCACATATGACCATGCCATAGCCCTGAGGGCAGTGGAGACATCGGACTTCATGACGGCGGAAGCTGCCAAGCTTCCCTGGGATCTCATCGAAAAAGTCACCACCAGGATAGTCAACGAAGTCCCCCATGTTAACAGAGTCTTTTACGACTGCACGAATAAGCCACCGGGAACGATAGAATTCGAATAGACGAGCGAGGTTTTCATATCCGGTAAGGCCGTTGAAATCACTAGCTTGTAGCGATTCGATGAAATGCCGTGATACTATAATGATACTAATAATTCATAGATCCACATAGCAGTGTGACCGTTGATATTTCAACGCGAGCACTGCTTTTTTATATCGCATTGTTATTGTGATGCCAAATGTACTCAAAGTCAAAGATGGCATGAGAAATCGTATAATTGCAACTTGATATTTCTGTTAGTAAAATCTAGTAAAAGATACTCCATATAGAATAAAGCAGGAGGTGGATATTATGTTTGATAAGAAGATAAAGATGAATGTAACAGACGATGAGAGCCAGCTCATACTTTTCAGCCTGGTAGAACTCAGAAACAACCTCATAAAAGAGGGAAGATATACTGATGCCGTGGATGATCTTATCCTGAAGCTGTTTGGATAGAGAAATTTAGATCCTTTCCTGAATAATGATGCCTAAGGCATATTACATTGCTCTGCTGAAACATGCAGAGCTTTAGTAATTTTTGGACCGGCATAACCGGGGAAAGGAAAAGAATATGAATACTACGGAGAATACGATGAAGATCATAGTGGAAGGTCTGACAAGAGAAATGATGGAACAGGAACTAGGGGAAAAGGCTTACTGCCCGGTACTCCTTCAGGCAGCTCAGGAAGCAGCAGATAACCTGGAGATGTGTATCGATCGCGGATGCATAGAGCATGAGAAAGGTCTTGCATATGTAGGGATGCTAGACAGCCTGTGCTTTGAAGGAGGTGCAGAGACGGCATTCGATATGCTGAGAGATGTTTTCTTTGCTGCAGGGTGCAGAGACATCGTGACAGAGATGGATCTGGTCAGGGTATGCGGCGAGGTAGAAAGTGACGCTTTCGACGATTTCATGGAGATATTTCTTGATTCAGATGAAGTGGATATCTATCTCACAGAGATAGATCTAAGAGAAGCAGCGAGGGCCGAGAAAGCAAGAGCGGCGAAAGGAGATCAGCTGCCGTCATGATCCATTCAGTCTGCCGACAGGCAGGCATACATCCGGCGTGTTCAAAAGCGAAGCGTGTCGCGATGATCAAATTGAAGGGAGGAGAACCAGATGAAACAAGTAGAAGTTATAGCTATATGTAATCAGAAGGGCGGCGTCGGAAAGACGACCACAGCCGTGAACCTTGGAGCAGGACTCGCAATGAGCGGTAAGAAGGTACTGCTTATCGATGCAGATCCACAGGCAGACCTTAGCGCATGCCTTGGATGGAAGAACACCGATGCACTGGATGAGACCATAGTGTCGGTACTGAGCAAAGTGAGGAACGATGAACCGTTCGATCCAAAGGAAGGGATACTCCATCACAATGAAGGAATGGACGTGCTTCCGTCGAATATCGAGCTGTCGCAGTTCGAGCTGAGTCTTGTGAATGTCATGAGCAGAGAGAACGTGCTGAAGAACTACCTGAGACAGGTGAAAAGCGGTTATGACTATGTCGTGATCGATTGCATGCCGTCTCTTGGGATGCTGACCATCAATGCGCTTACAGCAGCGGACAAGGTCATCATACCGGTGCAGGCACAGTATCTTCCGGCAAAGGGCATGACGCAGCTTTTGTACAACGTAGCGAAGGTGCAGAGACAGCTCAATCCGGATCTGAAGATAGGCGGTATAGTGATGACGCTCATAGATCAGAGGACGAGTCTCGCAAAGGAGACTATCGAGGCTATCAGAAAGAACTATGGGGCAGGTATAAGGATATACAGCGCCCAGATCCCAGTGGGAGTGAAAGCCGCCGAGGCAAGCGGAAGAGGAGAGAGCATATATTCATATGATGCAGACAGTAAACCTGCTGCGGCATACGCGGAGCTGACAAGGGAGGTGCTTAAGGATGGCGAAAAAGCGAGAACCGATAGACTTCGGTCTTCCGGGGATAGATGATATCTTTTCAACGCAGGCGGAAAGAGATGAAGCTAAGCTGAAGAAGATATATGAGATACCCCTGGATCGGATAGACTCGTTCCCGGAGCATCCCTTCAAGGTGAAGGATGACGAGGACATGATGAATCTCGTGGAAAGCCTAAAGGCAAACGGGATAATCACTCCTGCTACTCTCAGAAAAAAAGAAGACGGCAGATATGAGATAATATCAGGCCACAGAAGGAAGAGAGCTTGCGAACTTGCGGACCTTGAGACGCTTCGTTCAGAGGTAGTGGATATGACAAGAGACGAGGCTACCATATTCATGGTGGAATCGAACTTTCAGAGGACCACTATTCTTCCGAGCGAGAAAGCCTTCGCATATAAGATGAGGCTTGAAGCGATGAACAGGCAGGGGCAAAGGTCAGATTTAACTTCTGGCCCAGTGGGCCAAAAGTTCTCAAGGGAAGAATTGTCTTCAATGATTGGAGAAAGTAGTCGGCAGATACAACGATATATCCGCCTGACTGATCTGAAGCCTGAACTTCTTGATCTGGTCGATGAAGGGCAGATAGCTCTTAGACCTGCTGTAGAACTGTCGTATCTTCCAAAGGAACAGCAGAAAGATCTTATTGGAAGCATAGAGATGGAGCAATGCACCCCGACTCATGCACAGGCGATAAGGATGAGAAAGATGTCTGAGGAAGGCAAACTCACGCCTGAAGCGATCGAAGCGATAATGCTGGAGGAAAAGCCCAACCAGAAGGAGAGGATAGTCCTCAGAGGAGACAGGTTCAAAGAACTGTTCCCAAAGGATCTTCCGGTCTCAAAGCGGGAGGACTTCGTTGCGGCAGCAATGGAATACTACGGCAGGTATCTCAGCAGGAAGGAACGCGATAACGAGAGATAGGGATGCGAAGATATTCGGCCATATGAGGAGTACCTTAGACCGTTCTTCCCCACACCCCTACTTCATGTAACTACCAGCAGTTAACTTACGGAAAAACAAAAACATATATGGGCAGAGAGAAAGCGTTATGCATCAAATGCATTCGCTATTTTTTTTGTGCCCGGAAGGAGAATAATCAATGAGTATCACAAAGGAAAAATGGTTCGCGGCGCTTATGGCAGTGCTGATCACAGTAGCATATATGCCGGTCGCAATGCTCACAGGGATCGAGAATGCCTATGCGGCAGATACCATATCTGTCAAACTTGACAAGAGCAGCGCATCGTATACCTACGGAGGATCCGGACTTGCGCATCACTACACAGTGACGGTAAACGGAAAGACGAGACAGGCATACTGCCTGCAGCCGAACGAAGTGCCTCCGGACACAGGATCGAGAAAAGCATCGGCGATGTCCGACAGCAGCAAGGTGGCTAAGACCATGTATTACTGCTATGGATATCCCGGTCAGAAGAAACTGGCTTCATGGCTCTCAAGTCATGGCCACAGCAGCTATGCTTCAGGCATGAACTTTTACCTGCTATCACATGTGCTGCTTTCATACCAGTATGATCAGGGCACAGCATTCGTTGGATGGTCCGGTGGAGTGGTGAGCGGACAGATAAGCGAGTCCTATCAGAGCATGGTCAAAGCGGCGGCAGCATATGTCAATTCACTGGACGATCCGGCAGGCTTCGATTCCGCCATATCGTTTTCATCGACCAGCGGATCATCTGCATCTACAACATGGACAGATGACGGAGAGTTCAAAAGCGATAACATAACGCTCAAGGGAAATGAAGACAACTATGTCGACTATAAAGTACCTAGCGGTATGAGCCTCCTCATGGACGGCAAGACATACAGTGCAGGAACAAGCCTTGAGATAGACTGCGGAAAGACATTTTATCTCAAAACATCCGATTTCAGCAGAGCAAACACCACATATTCCTCAGGGGCTCTTTCAGGGAACCTGCAGGACTACACCGCATACAAAATCACAGACAGCGGATCACAGAACATGGCGTTTTTTGCAGTAGACAAAGCGGATACAGCAAGCTTCACAGTAAAGTTTGGACCGCTTGATATCAGACTTCAGACTGAAGCAAAGGATTCTCACACTGACAGCAGCCAGGGAACGACATATGCGGATTCAAAGTTCACGGATACCGTGTCATACCAGAAGCTGACTCCTGGCAGAGAATACACTGTCAAAGGCACTCTCATGGATAAGGACACAGGAAAAGCCATAACAGTGAACGGCAAAGCAGTGACATCTGAAAAGACATTCACTGCAGAGAAAAGCGCAGGGACAGTAACGCTTGAATACGACCTTGACGCATCGGCTCTCAAAGGAAAGACAACGGTAGTATTCGAGGAGCTCTACTATGGAAATCTGAAGATCGCATCGCATGCGGATCTGACTGATGAAGGTCAGACCATTTACTACCCAGAGATCAAGACGACAGCAAAGGATATCAAGACAGAGGATCACCAGGGAGTGACGGGAGAAGACACGGTCATAGTTGATACTGTAAGCTATAGCAATCTCATAGCCGGAAAGACTTATACAGTAAAAGGCGTTCTTATGGACAAGGATACCGGAGAAGCAATAAAGGTAGACGGAAAAGAAGTGACATCGGAAAAGACATTCACAGCAACGGAAAAGTCCGGGACAGTCACCATGAAATTCATCTTCGATTCGAAGGCGCTGAAGGGAAAGACAACGGTAGTCTTCGAGGACCTGTATATGGGCGATGTCAATGTTACGACTCATTCAGACATAACAGACGAGGGCCAGTCTATCCACTATCCTGAGATCAAGACGACGGCAATGGATGAAAAGACAAAGGATAATCTCGGAGCGATAGGAAATGAAATGACCATAATTGATACAGTGTCATACAGCAATCTCATCGCAGGCAAGACTTATACAGTAAAAGGCGTGCTCATGGATAAAACGACAAAGGAGCCGCTCAAGGTGGATGGCAAGACGGTCACAGCGGAGAAGACCTTCACTGCAGAAACAGAAAGCGGAACAGTGGACATGAGCTTCACATTCGACTCCAAAGGCCTTGAAGGAAAGAGCGTAGTAGTATTCGAGAAGCTTTGGTACGAAGGGATCAGAGTGACTATGCATGCAGACATAACTGACGAAGGACAGACGATACACTATCCGCAGATCCACACTACAGCTAAAGACGGAAAGACCGGGACTCACAGAGGAACAGTCGAAAAGACCGCTGTCATAGTGGACACGGTAAGCTACAGTAATCTGGTGCCGGGAAAAGAGTACACCGTCAAAGGCATGCTCATGAACAAAGAAACAGGCAAGCCTCTCAAAGTGGACGGAAAAGAAGTCACGGCTGAAAAGACGTTCACTGCAGAGAAAGCAAACGGTACAGTAGAACTGAGATATGCTTTCGATTCCAGCAAGCTTGAAGGAAAGACTGTAGTAGTCTTTGAGGATCTGTATCACCAAGGCATAAAGGTAACGACACATTCTGACATAAATGACTATGGACAGAGTGTGAAATACCCTAAGCCGCTGTTTTTGGGCGATTCTCCGCAGACAGGAGATCACTCGAACCTTCTGGTGTTCGTGATCATAATGGCTGCAGCATGCACTGCGATCATGGCGCTTTCCAAGAAAAAGAAGACTGATGACGGAGCGGGAACAGGCGATGACAACAAAGAAGAGTAATGCAAAAGTATCGAGGCGGCTTAAGTGTCGCCTCTTTTAACAGGAGGATGAAATGACAGGATTCAGAAATGACATAGCGGTAAAGTGCGGAGTCAACGCAGCCGTCATCGCAGAATTCCTCTGGGATCACCTGAAGGATGACGGCGATGGAGACGGCGTGCTTGAAAGGCACGGACGATGCTGGTACAGATGCTCAGTAAGGATGATGACGGGCGAGTTCCCGTATCTCAGCATCCATATGGCAAAGGATGCCGTGAATGTACTTGCGGGCAAGGGATATATCAGGAAGGGCTGTTTCAATGACAACAGGTTCGATCATACGAACTGGTACGCATTTACTGACTATGGAAAGAAAATGATGGAAGCGGGGCGGTAGACATGAAGAAAGAAAACTGCCCCGATAACTGCAGATACAGGAGCCACGATGCTCCTTTCTGCGGTTACTGCATGAAGAAAATACTTGAGGAAGGGAGTGAAAAAAAGAATGGGAATGGACAAGCAGACAGTAAGGACGCTGAACAGGCTGATAGACATGAAAGTGGACACTGAGAAGAAGCTTACCACACTCAGCATACAGGACATACTGTCCATGCAGGGAGTGACGGTATCCGAGATCCACATAATAACGGAGCTGCAGGATGCGGTGAAAAAGCACAAGGTCATAAGTTACCTGGGACAGGGGACTGACGATCTGCCAAAGGAAACAGAAAAGGAGGATGAGTTCTATGGACAAGAAGGAGAAGACTATTGAGGTAAAGAACCTTGATGAAGTGAAGAAGATCATAGAAGATCTTCCCGGCGGCACTGTGCTGTCGTTTGATATACAGGAGGTGACATCGCATGCCAAAGCAGAAAGAAAATGAGATAAAGGTGGTCAATATCCGCATGGTAAAAGAGCCTTCTCTTTACAGTGCGGAGCCCATAAGCTCGCCGCAGGACGTGCTTGATGTAATCGCAAATGAGATGAAGGACTATGACAGAGAGGTCTTTGCTATACTTAATCTCAAGTCCAACGGACAGGTGATCAACATGAATGTCTGCAGCGTAGGGACACTCAACTCATCTATGGTGAGCCCGAGAGAGGTGTTCAAGAGCAGCATACTTTCAAATGCAGCTGCATTCATCGCGATCCACAATCACCCGTCAGGCACCCCTATAGCAAGCGCAGAGGATAGGGAAGTCACTGGAAGGCTTGCAGAATGCGGAAGGATGCTTGATATAAAGATGGTGGATCATATCATAGTGGCAGGCGAGAGCGGCCAGATGATGAGCTTCAAGGCGGAAGGTCTTCTTGATGACCACACGTCTTCAAAGATGTCAAAAGCAATGGAACGTTGAGAAAACGAAGGGAGAAAACAAAATGGAAAACAAAAGAAATGAGATCTCATTCGAGGTCATAGAGCATGTTGGAGTAATAGCAAAATATCAGAACGGCTGGCAGAAGGAGATTAATGTAGTTTCCTGGAACGAAGGCCCGGCCAAGTACGATATCCGTGATTGGGATCCGGATCATGAACACATGTCAAGAGGCATAACGCTTTCTGAAGATGACATGCAGTCACTTAGAGGACTCATGGACGGCAGAGAAAAAGCTGCTATGGCAAAATTCACGGAAAAGAAATCGAAAGGGTGGGAGAGATAAAACGCCCAAGTATACAACTTTGGAATTTGACCATGTGATATAATTAATTATCACATGGTCAATTAAAGATAATGTTACAAAAGTGAGGTTACATAAAATGCTAAGAATAGATGAAGCTATTATAAATACAGACAATGTAATTTGTGAGAATATTTCAAAGTTTGATTTGGAAGAAAGAGGAATATTGAGCCAAAACATATTGAGCCAAATAAGAAATCTTGTTGAATATGTTGCTATGAAAGCCATGTCAAATGGCAAAGACATTGATCCAAATGATTATGATGAAAGGGAAAAATTATTAAATGAAATTGCAGCACATGGCGACATGAGATTTGTTAGCAGGTTTCATAAAATGCTACAGAAATCCGTTTCACATTATACCGTGAATAAAGATGGATCAGAACGCTTAATGCTAAAATACTATGAGTATCTGCTAAGAATAAAAAACTTTCTTGATACAAAATATGATATGCAAATTCTCAATAATATTCAGGATTTTCCTATAGATACCGACAAGGAATTATCGGATTACTATGCAAGAATTGCTATGATAATTGAGAATCCAAGTAGGGATTGTAAAGCAGGGCACTATGATGATCGATATTATGTTCAGAAGATCAAGCCATTTTTTGTAAATAATCGGATTTACTATGAAGTAACTTTCACTGATGCAAATGCAAAAACCAGTAAATTTGATCGGGTGATTGCTTTTACAAAACATGAAATAGTCAGTAATTATGCCGTAAAATTCAATATACATGATGATGTAATAAATATACTGGATAAAAGTATGACAATTCAAGTTATTGAAGGGTGGACAGTTTCTATAAGGCCATGTGAGTTCCAGAATTTTTCTGAGATTTTCGGTAGACGTATGCAGATAAGCACATCCTTAAGCGAATACGGTGAATTGATGAAATTCCTTACAGAAGGGAAAATATCACTAACGGAATTGGTAACATGTGGTCAAGTTTATTATGATTCTGTAAAAGCAACAGTCACATCACGTAGCCAGGCAATAAAGATATTTGAACTTCTTGATGAATGTAGGAATATTATTATCAAAACAAAACCGGGTGCTAATATAATAAGATATTTGCTATATAACATGAACAATAGAATAATAAAGGAACAACTGTATGGGGAACAATGCGATAGATTAGAGAATCTGTATTTAAGCTATAGTTGTATTCCGTTTGATAAAATGCCATATTGTACATCTTTAGTAAGGCATAACCCTAGGATTTATGACTTGTTTGAGTCAATCCCAATTGACGGTCGCGAACATGAGCTTTTTGCGAGATTTATTAAAAACAATACTGAAACTGAGGGGAAACTATTTACTCCAAAAGATGATATTCAAGACTTTGATGATATTGATGGACTAATTAGAAAGTATAATGGATTGCTGTATTATAAACATCAGAATCGTAGACTTGAGAGTTTTGAAGGGTACATTTATATTAAAGAATATGTTGAGGACAGCACCGAAATTATTGAAACTATTCAAAAACTTTCTTCATCTGGAATAGCACATTATACAAATTCGGTTGATTCATGGCTAACTACTGACGCATATGAGATAGATGATGACAATAAGAAAGAAGCATTGCGGCAATTATTTTCAGAATCACGAGTGGCATTGATATATGGATCAGCAGGGACAGGGAAAACAACACTAATTAAGCACATTTCAAATTTTTGGGCAGATAAAAGGAAAATGTATCTTGCAAATACACATCCTGCCGTTGAGAATATGAGAAGAAAGGTGACAACAGGGAATAGTTTGTTTGGAACAATAGCAAAGTTTCTTTCTTCTAGTAATTATGATACAGAATGTGACATTTTATTTATAGATGAATGTAGTACTGTAAGTAATGCTGATATGAAAAAAATTTTAGAAAAGGCAAAATTTCAATTGATAGTTCTTGTTGGAGATACTTTTCAGATTGAATCAATCTATTTCGGGAATTGGTTTGAAATAGTACGAAAGTTTGTACCGCGTACTGCTGTTTTTGAACTAAAGCACCCATTCCGTACTACAAAAGATGAACTAATCACAGTATGGGATCGCGTACGCAATGTTGATGATTCTATTTTAGAACCGCTTGTAAAATACGGTTTTACAACGAAATTGGATGAATCAATATTTGAACATACTGAAGATGATGAGATTATCCTGTGCCTTAATTATGATGGATTATACGGAATTAACAATGTCAATAGATTCCTTCAAAGTAATAATTCAAATGAAAGTATACGATGGGGGATTAACACTTATAAAGTGGGGGATCCTATTTTGTTTAACGAGGCAAACAGATTTTCGCCTGTTATTCATAACAATTCAAAGGGGAGAATTAGTGATATTATTGTTGAAGAAAAAAGAATATTTTTCAGCATTGAACTCGATAAATCAATTAATGAACTTGATGCTCAGGGGTATGAATTTGTCCTTTTGGGAGAATCTGAAAAAGGACATTCTATTATTGGCTTTAATGTTAATAAACACCGAAGTACCGATGAAGATGACGAGGACAATGATTCAACAGTGATGCCGTTTCAGGTTGCTTACGCGGTCTCTATTCACAAAGCACAAGGTTTAGAATTTAATTCAGTGAAAATAGTAATTACAAATGAGGTAGAAGAACGTATCACTCACAATATTTTTTATACTGCTATTACACGAGCAAAAGAAAGATTAAAAATATATTGGAGTCCAGAAACAGAGCACGCTGTTCTTGAAAGATTGAATGCTAAAAATTCTAATGCCGATGCTTACTTATTGGCACACTTATCTTCACTAAACTTGTCATAAACTTAAAATGGTGTTTCGCTTTTAAATGGTATACATTGGACGCCTACCGGCGTCCTTTTTTATTGGAAGGAGGAAAAATGTAATGCCATATTACGATAATGAGCAGGTAGAAAAGGCGCGTGAGATGGATCTTCTGACGTATCTCAGACTGTGTGATCCGGGAGATCTGGTCAAAGTGTCCGGTGAGAATTACTCGACCAGGACGCACGACAGTATGTCGATCTCAAACGGCAAGTGGATGTGGTGGTCGAGAGGATTCGGCGGAGCATCGGCGCTTGACTATCTGGTAAAAGTAAGAGGTCATCCATTCACAGAAGCTGTGGGGATGATACTGAACGCGGAGGGCAGAAGCCTTCCTTTTTTAGTACAACCAAAAGAAGAAAAGAAGGAAAAGAAACTGCTTCTTCCGGAGAGAAACAGCACCAATAATCAGGTGATCCGTTATCTCACAGATCGTGGGATCGATAGAGACCTCGTAGAACGCTGCTTAGAAAAAGGTTTGATCTATGAGTCAGTGCCACACAGGAACTGCATATTCCTTGGATTCGATGAAAGCGGAACAGCAAGGTATGCGAGCTTTCGAGCAACGAAACCTGCGAGGATCATGGGAGATGCCGCAGGAAGCGATAAGAGATACAGCTTCCGTATCGAAGGAAAAGGAAGTGCGGTCCATGTTTTTGAGAGCACTATAGACCTTCTGTCATTTGCGACACTTGAAAAGATGAGGACAGGGAGAATGCCTGAAGACCATATGCTTTCTCTTGCAGGAGTGTATCAGCCGAGTGCCGATCTGTCACGAGTCAAAGTGCCTGCAGCACTTTCTATGTTCATTGACCGGCATAAGGATGTGAATGAGATAGCCTTCCATCTTGATAATGACAAAGTCGGGAGAAGCATGGCAAAGTCTCTCGCAGGAGTCCTTGGAAGTGATTACAGGATAAGGGACGAGCCGCCGGAATACGGAAAAGACATGAACGATGAGCTTATGCATACGCATAGGATGCTGAAGGATAAACATGAAAGGAATGATAGCTATGAACGCTGAAAGATTATCAGAAGAATATATGAAGGGTACCAGAGTGGTGCTGAGTGAGATGGCAGGAGAGGATAAAATGCCGAATGGACTTAGAGGGACGGTGACATCAGTAGATGATATAGGTCAGATCCATGTGGCGTGGGACAACGGAAGTAGCCTTGCACTGTCAGAAGGCGACAGCTTTTCGAAAGCAGACACTATGAAAGTGCTGCTTGTAAGGCCGGGAGAAAAAGCAGAAATGGTCGAGATGAATGACAGTCTTGAGTCAATGCAGAATGCAGTCGGAGGCATGATAGAGGAATATATGCCATTCGAAGACGATGTTGCCATAGTGTGCAACGAGGAAGGAAAGCTCATGGGACTGCCTCCGAACAGAGCGATTTACGGCGAAGACGGGTGCCTGCTGGACGTTATGTCCGGCACCTTTTTTATTTGCTACGCGCCCATAGAAAGCGAGAAATTCTTGTCGCTTCCGCCGGACATGGAGAAGAAATACACCGAAATGTTCAAGAGCCCGGAAGAGTTTTTCAGGACTTCTGAAGGGATAAAAGTAGTCAAGACGGAACCTAAAGGAAGAGAAAAATCAGCCGGAATGGAAAGGTAGACAGCAGGAAAAGTGTTTCCGCTATCTTTAGCAAGCAAAGCATTCAGGAGTACGCACTCCCTCACGCAGGATATGCAGGGGATACCCCTGAGACCCCGGGCGCAGCATACCGCTGCGCCTTAACTTACAGAAATATGAAAGGACAGGCAAATGAAACGAAGCATAAAGAAACAGATATGGATGAATAAGAAGGAAGCAGAGGATCTTAAGAAGAAGGCGAAGAATGCCTGCATGACGGAGTCAAGATATATAAGGATGCTCATTGCAGGGTTCATCCCAAGAGAAGCGCCGGACGACAGGTTCTTTGCGGACATGGACAATCTTCGCGAACTTGCTGATGAATTAAGCAGAAAGGCAGGCACGCATTCGGAAGAAGCAAAGTCGATCCTTGAAGATGAAGCCAGGAGCCTCCACCTGCTCCAGGCAAAGATAGAGCGAGAGTATCTAAGGCCTGACAAGGTGGATAAGAGATGGCAGTAACGAGGATCTGGCGGATAAGAGGAAACGCATCCGTTTCCTTAGCTTATGTAGAGGATACTGAGAAGACAAAGAACAGGGAGACTGAACCGATAGCAAATGATAAAGCTCTTTCTGATGTAATAGACTACGCGTCCAACAGAGAGAAGACAGACCTGCAGTTTTACACTACAGGCATCAACTGTAATGTGACTGCCGCCAAGGATCAGTTCGATACGGTCAAGATGAGGTTTGGCAAAGAGGGCGGCATAGTTGCCGGTCACTGTTACCAGAGCTTCAGAGAAGGCGAGGTGTCAGCTGCAGAAGCACATGAGATCGGAGTCGAGCTGGCCAGGGAATTATGGGGTGACCGCTTCCAAGTAATAGTTGCGACGCATCTTAACACCAAGCACTTCCATAATCATTTTGTATTCAACTCGGTTTCCTTTTGTGATGGCAACAGGTTCCACTTCTGCAATGAAGCATACAAGAACCTGCGTGAGACATCGGACAGACTCTGCAAGGAGCATGGCCTGTCCATCATAGAAAAGCCGGAAGGGAAAAGACTGAATATGAACATATACAAAATGGAGCAGGCAGGTATGCCGACAAGATATAACATCGCGAGGCAGGCTATAGATGAAGCCGTATCGCTCAGCCTGAACATGGAAGAGTTTGCGGGCGAGCTGAAGAAACGCGGCTATGTCTGTAAACTTGATCCAAAGCATAAGTACTGGTCTATTGTGCCTCCGGGCTGGAACAAAAGCATAAGGACATACAGGCTTGGCGAAGAGTATACCAAAGACAGGATCATGGAGCGCGTATACGGCAACGACCCGTCAGTCAGGACGGAGCGGATCAGGCAGGCGCATAAAACGCCCAACAACTATAATTTGAAACGCAGGATAGATAAGATCATGGGAAGGACGGGACTTGAAAAGCTATACCTTCGGTACTGCTATGAGCTTGGCTATCTGCCAAAGTATACACAGAGACCGACCAAGCTCCATATAGTCCTGAAAGAGGATATTCTCAAATGCGATATGTATAGCGAGGAAGCAAAGTTTCTGGTGAGGAATAAGATCGAGACCGATGTAGACCTTGGAAGTTTTGTTGCAGGAACAAAGGATACTGTGGAGAAGCTCACAGGCGAAAGGGAAGAACTGAGGAAAATGGTGAAGCGTAACATCAGCGAGCCTGACCGTGACGCAGCCAAGGAAAAGATAAAAGAACTAACAGAGAAGCTCAAGGTATGCAGAAAAGATCTCCGACTTGCAGGTGACATCGGAAAAAGATCCAAAGTCATGGAGAAGAACCTTGAGACAGTAGACAGAGAGCGCAATGAAGTGCGAGAAAGGAAAGGAGTGAAGAGCATATGAATCCGGGAGGAGATGCAGCGGAACAGGTAGTGAGAATGTCACTTGAAGGAGTGGAGGTCGCTGCCAGGATAACAGGCACAGGCGCAAAGAACATAGCGATACTTCTTGCGGCGGTGCTGAAGGAAGAACAGAAGACGAGAGGCAAGGCCAGGATGACCAACATGCTGAAGTCGGGAAAGGAACTCAAGGTCTATTCCATAAGGCAAAAGGATCTTAAGACATTTGCCAAGGAAGCAAAGAGGTATGGAGTTTTGTACTGCGTGCTGAAGGACAAGAACAGCAAGGACGGCGATGCGGTGGTGGATGTCATGGCAAGGGCTGATGACGCATCGAAGATACAGCGTATCACTGAGAGGTTCAGATTCGATACTGTGGACAGAGCGACCGTCATAGGCGAGATCGCAAAGGAGAAGGGAGCGAAGGCCGAGCCATCAAAGGCGGCGGAGAAGGTCATTCCAAACCCCTCACGAGCGCAGACAGAGAACGTGCCTCTGTCCGAGCGCAGCTCGAAGCAAACAAACCGTTCAGGATCAATGAATGGCGGAAGCTCTAGGGAGTCCGTCAGAGAGAAATTGAACGGATACAAAAGCGAGGCGGAAAAGTCCAAGGTAGCCAGGACTAAGACCCGGTCAAAGGGAAACCGCAGCACGGCACGTAAAGCACCAAACAAAAATAAGGCGAAAGGCAGGTAGATGAAATGGACAGAAGAAAAATATGTCTTACGCTGGAAGAGTATGAAAGGAACATCATATTCACAGCGCTGAATGAAATGAGGAACGCCATGATCGCGGAATCACGCCCCACTGATCCCGTGGACGACCTCATGATCAAGGTGGACAGCGCAGGCGGAAAGAGATCCCGCGTGGCGGAAGGGAATGCACTTGAAGGATACAGATAAGCGCACTGCACTGATACTTTTCCTCTGCGGTTTTATTCCGGTGATCTGGGCAGCACTTAAGATTGCGCCCTACACTGATGAGAACGTGCTTGATATCATGACAAAGATGGATATGATCTTTTCTGATCCATACCATCTGAAGCTAACAGAGAACAGCCCTCGGGTCGTTCTTATTTTTGTGGCCGCATATGTCATGGGCATCGGAATATATTATTCCACCAGGAGGAATTACCGCAGAGGAGAAGAACACGGCTCGGCATCGTGGGGCGATGCTGCTGCTGTGAACAAAAGATATATACAGAAGCCGCCTGAAGCCAACAAGATCCTTACGCAGC
Source organism: Firmicutes bacterium UBA1422 (assembly GCA_002304835.1). Taxonomy (GTDB): domain Bacteria; phylum Bacillota; class Clostridia; order Peptostreptococcales; family Anaerovoracaceae; genus UBA1422. The sequence continues at coordinate 44,060 of DBPK01000007.1, read as the reverse complement.
ATGTGAGGATAGGTCTTGACGGAACAAAACACAGAAGGAATCTGAACGTACTGATCATAGGAGGATCGGGCGCAGGCAAGACGCGGTTCTACTGCAAACCAAATCTCATGCAGGCCAATACTTCCTTCGTTGTGCTTGACCCGAAAGGTGAGCTCATAAGGTCGTGCGGAGGAATGCTCCGTGACAAAGGTTACGATGTAAAGGCTCTTGATCTGATAGATATGGAAAAGAGTCACTGCTACAATCCCTTTGTCTATCTTCGCGATGACAATGATGTACAGAGACTTGTGACGAATCTGTTCAAGAGCACCACGCCGAAAAAAGCGCAGAGCCAGGATCCTTTTTGGGATACAGCAGCGCAGATGCTGCTTCTTGCACTCATATTCTATCTTAAGTACAAGGCGCCGGTCGAGGAACAGAACTTTTCGATGGTAATGGAGATGCTGAGAGCAGGAGATGTGGATGAAGAAAACGATCAGCCAAGTCCTTTAGACAATCTGTTCTTCGATCTTGAGAAAACAGAACCTTACCATATCGCGCTCAAATACTACAGGGCGTACCGTTCGGGGGCTGCCAAGACTCTCAAGTCCATACAGATAACGTTAGCTGCGAGACTTGAAAAATTCAATCTGGAAAGCCTGTCAAAGCTGACGGTGACCGATGAACTCGATTTGCAGCAGCTTGGAGAAAAGAAGACAGTGCTTTTTGCGCTCATACCGGACAACGACACCAGCTTCAACTTTCTGGTGTCTATTTTGTATACGCAGTTATTTCAGCAGCTCTTTGAGTGCGCTGACAAAAAGTATGGCGGAGCGCTTCCTGTGCACGTCCATTTTTTGATGGATGAGTTTGCAAATATAAGTCTGCCCAATGACTTTGACAAGATACTCTCGGTCATGAGATCGAGGAACGTATCGGTCAGCATCATACTGCAGAACCTTGCGCAGCTTAAGGCGTTATTTGAGAAGCAGTGGGAATCCATCGTGGGCAACTGTGATGAGTTCGTATACCTGGGCGGCAATGAGCAGGCAACGCACAAATATGTCAGCGAGCTTCTCGGTAAGGAAACCATAGATACGAATACCTATGGAAGATCCATGGGAAGGAGCGGAAGCTATACTACAAACTGGCAGCTTACAGGCAGGGCTCTTATGACCCCGGACGAAGTGAGGATGCTGGACAACAGATATGCACTACTTTTTGTGCGTGGAGAAAAGCCGGTAAGAGATCTGAAGTTCGATATCCTTGCTCATCCTAATGTGTATCTCACAGAGGATGGGAAGAGCAGAGCCTTTGAACATGGGGCCGCTGACAAAGCGCTGTTCACCATATCGCTTACAGGCGATGCATTTGAGGCGCTGCAGGAGAGCAGGGCAGAGGATGCGCCGGAAACAGGATACGTACTGCTTTCGGAAGAAGACGTTGAAGATGAGATGAGAAAAGAAGAGATTGGAGATGGTAAATTTGAAGAAGATACAGGAAAATGAAGAATTGGATAAGGCAAAGAGAAGAAGCAGGAGAGCCTTCATAGTATACAGCGCTCTTGTGTGTTCACTGACTATGGGAGCTGCGACATGCTTTGCGGCAGGAAACCCGATAACAGTCATAAACAATCTGTCCACGTTCATATTCAGTTTGATAAGAGCTATAGGACTCATACTGCTTGGATTCGGCATAGTGCAGGTAGGCCTGTCACTGAAGTCGCACGATCCGAGTCAGAGAGCCAACGGATTCCTGACACTTGCGGGCGGCGTTATAATCACGTTTGCAAAGGAAATATTGAATACGATAGTTGGGTAAGGTCAGGGCAGGCAAAACTGCCCGATACATTGCATTGTCGATTATTGATAATATGATACAATGTTAATAAGAGATGGAGGTTGTAATGGCAAATTGAAGTATAGTCAATAAAATAGACACATTTTTTAAATATATTTTGGAAACAGATTATGCTTGGACCTGTTTCCAATAGGCCTCCTCAAATTCATTTGGGGTCATGTAATCCAGAGAACCGTGAGGCCGTCTGGAGTTGTAAAACCCCTCGATATATTCAAAGACGGATATATGAAGTTCTCTCATAGTTGAATATGTCATGCGGCCGGTCTGTTCCTTTTTCAGGTATTTGAAAAAACTTTCAGATACGGCATTATCGAATGGATAACCCTTCTTGGAAAAGGACTGAACGACATCAAGGTCATCAAGCAGCTTGCGGAATGCAAATGCCGTGTACTGCGAGCCTCTGTCAGAATGGAACATGAGACCGCAAGGCATATGGCGTGATCCATAAGCCTTCTTAAATGTGATTATGACGAGGTCGACATCCATCCTAGGAGACAGGTTCCAGGCGATGACTTTCCTTGAAAACAGGTCGATGATGACACACAGGTAGTACCATTTGCTGCCTGCCCGAAGGTAAGTGATATCACTCACCCAGACAATGTCGGGTGCTTTCTGCGAAAAGGCCTGATTCAGATGGTTTGTGCAGTCACCTTTGTCATCGGATGTATAATGATAATGAGGTTTTACAGTAGACATCTTAGGCAGAACCATGCTGCGCATCAGCCGGTACACTCTTCCGACGCTGATGCGGATGCCATAGTCACGCTGCAATACATATTTGATCTTATATGCGCCAAGGCGTTTATTGTAATCAGCATATATGTGCAGTATCAGGTTGCGTAGATCCTGATTCTCACGTGTGCGTTTTGAAGGCTGCGACGAGAAATGCTTGTAATATGTGCTGCGATTGACATTAAGTACACGGCACAGGGTTTTCAGATCATGTTGGAAACGCAGCTTGTTGACGGCATTCAGTCTTTGTCTGAGTGTGGCGTGAATATGGCAATCGCTTTTTTTAAGATGAGGTTTTCCTCTTCGAGCCTGGCATTACGCTGCTGAAGTTCCTTGATCTGCCTGGCAGTAAGGACTTCTCCATCTTCTGTTTCGACAGTAGAGTATTGCTTTATCCATTTAGATAAGGCGGTTTGAGAAACACCATACTCTTTGACAAGTGAGACCTGCGTTTTACCATTGTGGTAAAGATCGACGAGAGTGCGTTTAAAATCCTCGTCATAACGTTTTCCTGTGGACATACAGATACCTCCTTTTAGTGTCTGATTTAACAGTACAATTATTTACTTTGCGTGTCCACTTATTTAATATAGATCCAAATAATTATTTAGAACATGATATAGAAGTAAAATATATGGATAATATATTAGCTGCAAGCAATGATTGGCAGTGGTTTATTAAGGAAATAGAAAAGAATTATGACTTGAGTGAAGCAAGTGATTGGAATTCATATTTAAAACGCAGGGGGAATTACGAGCAGATATACGCATATTATATTAGGATACTGAAAATAGACAATTTTGATTTTTCTTTTGATAATGCGATTTCGGAAGAACTATTCATATGTGCTAAATATTATTTGGGTTTAATGGGATTTGAGGAAGCAAGTAAGAAGGCTTCTACTGTTAGTGGTAAAATAGCATTATTGATTGTATGGCTTACAAAATTAGGGAATGCTTATAATGAAATTGATAGTATAGCGGATACTCGATGCTTATTTAATTATAATCTGTTTAAACTTTTAAATTTTACTGGAATGCAAGAGGATGAAGAAATAATAGTATCGTATATTGATTCAATCCATATTGAAGGTTTTGAACAGGCTAAAAGCTGTTTATTAGATAATATTCATATGGTGGAGCATACTGCAAATTCTGCGTTTATAGATAACAATAAAGAGGCAATCTGGAATGCGAATGCATTCAACTTTAAACAAGTAGAAACTAGTCAATATGGGCCTTGGGAGGAGAAATATTTATTAGACATGGTAAAAATAAGGATTAGAGATCATAAAATTATACCATGTATGGAATTCGGGAATTATTCATATCCGGATATTATGCTTTGGGATGAGTATACTATTAAATTGATGAAATCATATTTCAAAAATGAAGTGGCAAATTTTGTGCTAGAAAGTATCGACTATGTAAATAACGGCAACATGATGACTAAAGAGGTTGCAAGTGATCATTTTACATTGTTAACGAATGCTATTAATGATGACAGTACTATAAATTTTTTGGGTTATTCATCACTTGAAATCATTTCATATTTATTTAATGATAAGGCAATAACTTCACTAAATATGGACGATAAAATTGCACTCCTGGAACAATCGCTTGAAAAAGTGACAGATGAAGTAACACTAATAACCCTAAAAGAAAGAGGAATACCATTACCGAAAACAAAAAAAGATATTGTGAGGAATTACTATAATAGTCAATATCGTCGCATAGATCATGTTACTGATAAGAATGAGTTTGTAGATTATTTACAAAATGTATACGTGACAAGAACTATCAACAATGATTATTTCAGTAAGATAATAAGCAAGGTCAACGAATATATTAGTGGCGATATTGATTTAGAGACCGCAAGCCTGTTTTATTGGTATATGATTTTTTTAATCAGATTAAAAGGCAACAAGGATATTAATAAAGAAATGGTTCAGAGGGAGATGATACACAAACAACAAATCTGGCATGACAGATATTATGAACAAAGCAAATCAATATTGAAAGAAGCAAAGCAAGAGTTTACTATTCCTAAAAAGACATTAGACAATTGTAATTTGGATGTATTACATGACGCAATAATATTAGGAAGAGAGTGCGTGTTTCCCGATTTGCATAGCATTTTAACGGTGATGGAAGATACGTCAAAAAATGTGTTTTTGAATTTTGCACAGTGTGTTGAGTTGAATAGTGAATACCCTAAATTAGAGCCGCAGAATTTTCCTTATGAGAGACATGAAGTGGACGGACTTCTGAAGAAACAAATTGAAGAAATCAAGAGTAAATATGGATATAAACTATTAAACGAATTTGACACAGATAGTTATGTTAAAGCTGTTCATAAAAGATACAAAGAAATAACCAAAATTCGTGTAGCATTGTTTGATAAAACAAAAGAGCTTTATGACAAAGTCAAACAAAATACAGAGTTTGAATTAATACCATTTGAAGATGAAATAACAATTGCACATATTACTCAGCTATTTCCACTTTTGGAAATGAAAATCAGGGAATTCGCCAGCATAGTAAATATTGTACCATTTAAAGAAAGTGAAAAAGATTTCATGAAATATAAGGATCCTAGCTCGATTATAAGAGAAATACTAACAGATGTTTATGAGCATGAAAAATCATTTGAAAGTGTACCGGATTTTTTATTTATATATAATATGATGTATAATAGCAATTCGCTTAATATTCGAAACGAATGTATTCACGGGAGAGATTACATATATAGTGATAAAGAAAATGCATTTAAAATCACGCTATTATCAATTTCTATGGTGATGAAAAGAACAGAAATTGTTAAAGAGAATTTTTCTGTTGGTGCGGAAGACTGAAATTCTTTGCTTTAAAAAGTAAGTATAGGAGATCTGTATGAGGGATATAGAAAATTTACAACTTTTTATGTACACCGTTGATGAATACAAGTCATTTTCAAATTGCAATTCTGCTGAGAAAACTAAAGATGTCATCGCAGGTACGAATGAAAAAGAATACTATTATACTTTTGGAAAGTTAATGGTATTAAGAAAATATACTACAAAGAAAAAGAATAATAATGTTTATCTAGGGAATATTCTTGTAAATTTGGAAGATTACTGTATAGATAATAAAGAAGAAGTACAAGCCATAAAGAAAAAATTGAATGAAATAGAAGAATCAGAAATGCAAACGGTTCTGTCTGACGGAACAGAGCTTAATCTGCGGGAAACGATAGAGGCTGAATTATATGGGATATATTTGCATGCAGATAAGGGTAAGATAGAAAAAGTATTAAAAACAGACAAAGGACTTCTCTTTGTTGCAATCTATCAATATGTTGACAGTATTGAAAAAATTTTGTTTTATACATATGATTTGATTGAAATGTCTGGGATTCCAAAATTGTTTCAGCAAGCGAATCAAACTGCTTCTGTGCTGCGAGTAACAAATAAAGGAATAAAGCGTAGTATAGAAAAATCACCACATTGGAAAAATATTTATGGTCATGATTTTACAGAGAAGGACTTGCAAAGCGTTTTGGAAGAAAAGGATGAAGAATCCGAAAGGATTTATTTTGTAGGGAATGCTTTTTTATATGAATTACAGAAAGAAGACTATAAAGTTAAAAATTTAAGACGTATGATATATCCATTAACGCGTTTTGATTGGGGGGATTTTTCGGATGCACATGATTATATTTGTGGTATAAAAAATATTGGAATCAGCAATAAGGTTAGATACAATGATGAACATAGCATCGCTTATATATATTTGTTTGAACGGGTTGACGAAGGCTTCGTAATTGAAGAAGAACAGATTGTCCCAGGCATTTATGTAATGAATCTGGTTAAGTGGCATAATAAATGGCGAATATATTCAATAGGATCTAAGCTTGATAATTTGTAGGATTGATAGTAGATAAATACAATAGATACATGGCCGACTGGTTAATGATCAGCCGGTCATTTATTTTACCAAAAATCAGGAAGGAGGCAGATCGGTGAAGTCAATCAAATATCGAGAAAGAACAGGAGGTGACGGATAGTGTCAGACAACTGGGTAGTACAGAACCTGCAGAACTCACTGTCAACATGGAACGAAAAACTGGCCGAAGTATGGCAGCTTTTGACGCAGTCGCCGGAGAACTTCAAGGGCGGGGAAATATGGGATGTGATCCTAAATATCAACGGAGCAGTACAGGCGATCGGCCTTGCACTGCTCGTTTTATTTTTCCTGGCAGGTATGGTGAGGACCAGTGCTTCGCTTACAGAAGTCAAGAAGCCTGAGCATGCATTGAAGCTGTTCATAAGATTTGCTATTGCTAAAGCAGTCGTGACTTATGGCCTTGAACTTATGCTTGCGCTTTTTACCATCATCCAGGGAGTGATCAGTACGATCATGAAATCATCCGGGATAGGGAGCGTGAACAAGACGGTGCTCCCGCAGAAGATGATAGATGCCATAGAGGACTGCGGATTCTTTGAAAGCATACCTCTTTGGGCGGTGACTCTCATAGGAAGTCTGTTCATAATAGTGCTGTCATTCATCATCATTTTGACGGTATACGGCAGGTTCTTCAAGCTGTATATGTATACGGCTATAGCACCAATACCGCTGTCGACTTTTGCAGGGCAGCCAACAGAGCAGATAGGGAAAAGTTTTCTTAAGTCATATGCAGCAGTATGTCTTGAAGGCGCAATCATAGTGCTTGCATGCATCATATTCAGTATGTTCGCATCGAGTCCGCCTGTTGTGGACGCTGATGCAGCACCGGCTGCAATGGTATGGAAATATATCGGCGAGCTTGTGTTCAATATGTTGGTGCTTGTGGGCGCAGTCAAAATGAGCGATCGCATCGTCAGAGAGATGATGGGTCTGTAGGAAAGGAGAAAACCATGTCAGAACAAATCAAAAGGATCGCAGCATTCAAAGAGATGCTGATGGAAGGAGAAGATAAGGATGAATAAGCAGGAATTTTGGGGCAGAGCAATGGACGAGCTTTTGGAGCAGCTTCCGGAAGACGTGAGAAAGGGCACTGCTCTTGCCATGAACACAGTGCTCAAGTGTAATGATATAGAGCTTCACGGAGTATCTCTCAAAAATGGGAACGAAGATATATCGCCTAACATATATCTCGACAGCTTCTATGAACGCTTTGAAAACGGAGAATCCATGAAAGAGTTGATGCAAGAAGTTGTAGGTGTGTTCAAAGAAGCAAAAAGACCGGAGATCAAGCCGGATGAGCTTCCACTTGATTACAGCAGCATAAAGGATAAGCTGACCTTCAGACTTTTGGAGATGAAGCGTAATCGCATGTACCTGGTTAACACGCCGTATATGCCTGTTGGCAATGGCCTCGCTCTTGTCTTTGATATCAAGCTGAGATCGGGCGAAGACGGAGAATGGAGGACCACTATCACAAAAGATATGATGGAGAAGTACGGTTACGATAAAAGAAAACTGTTCTTTGATGCTCTTTCCAATGTGAGAAGCGTTGATCCGCCGGTCATGATGGATATGGAGAGGAATATGTTCGGGGTATCGCATAGTAATGTCCTGGATACAGAAGGGCCTCTCTATGAGAGAAGCAATATGTATGTCCTATCGAATGCGAGCGGAGTGCTTGGTGCCTCTGCTCTTTTTTATCCTGAGATCCAGGAGCAGATCAGCGAGAAGATAGGAGAAGGATATTATGTCCTTCCAAGTTCGCTCCACGAAGTCATAGTGGTACCGGAATCAGCGGGATTTGATGCAGGGCAGCTTACGGATATGGTAAAAGACGCAAACAGTTCCGTAGTCGCGCCAAAGGATGTGCTCTCAGATAGCGTATATCATTTTGACATGGGAGAAAGAAAGCTTGAGACCATGCAGGCGGCGCCGGAACTCGGCAGCAGAGTATCGGAGGCAGGGAGGTAGCAGATGGAAGTAAAGATAAACAGAGAGATCCGTAACTATACGGAATCCATGTTCTTTGGGCTGTCACTTCGGCAGTTCATTTTTTCTGTTCTGGCCTGCGGGGTCGCGGTCGTAGTGTATTTTACACTGCGGCCGATCCTTGGCCTTGAGACAGTAAGCTGGGTTTGCATAGTTGCAGCCGTGCCTTTTGCTGCCATAGGCTTTCTGAAATATAACGGAATGACAGCAGAGAAGTTCCTGTGGGCATTCCTGAAGTCGGAGATGCTCATGCCGAAGACGCTTGATTTCGGGAATACGAATATGTATGTCACCGTGATCAGAGACGCAAGAGAGCAAAAGAAAAGAGAAAGTAAAAGATCGTACAGGCTGAAAATGAAGATGCTGGCCTGGATAACAGAGAGGAGACGAAAGCATGATAAAGACACTGACTAATATGATGAAACAGGATAAGGAAAAGGTCGAGGTGCCTAAGAAGCTGCAGGACATGATCCCCGTCAAGACCATATGGCCGGACGGGATATTTTTGTCCGGCAAAAACAAGTATAGCAAAATGTTCCGCTTTGAAGACATAAACTATGCGGTAGCGTCAAAGGATGATAAGGAGGCGATGTTTCTTGAGTATTCAGAGCTACTTAACTCCTTAGACAGCGGAGCAACGACCAAGATCACTATCAACAACAGAAGACTCAACCGCGATGATTTTGAGAAGCAGATCCTTATAGACATGAAGGAAGACGGCCTCAACGAGTACAGGCAGGAATACAACCATATGCTTATGGAGAAAGCCACGGGATCAAATTCCATAGTGCAGGACAAGTATGTGACCGTATCGGTAGCAAAGAAAGACATAGAGGATGCAAGGACATATTTTTCAAGAGTAGGGACTGATCTCATATCTCATTTTGGAAGGCTTGGTTCTGTCTGTACGGAGCTTGACGGAGAAGCGAGGCTTCGGATCATACACGACTTCATGAGGAGCGGCGAGGAAACTACCTTCCACTTTGACTTTGATGATCACATGAAGAAGGGGGCGGACTTTAAGGACTATATCTGCCCTGATGGATTTGAGAATGACGGCGAATATTTCATGATAGGCGGCAGATATGGAAGAGTTCTGCTTCTCAGAGACTATGCGTCATATATCAAGGACAGTATGGTGGCGGAGCTTACTGACGTGAACAGGAACATGATGCTTTCCATCGACGTGGTGCCTGTGCCAACAGATGAGGCGGTAAGAGAAGTGGAGAACAGGCTTCTTGGAGTCGAGACCAATATAACCAACTGGCAGAGAAGGCAGAACATGAACAACAACTTTTCTGCGGTAGTGCCGTACGATATGGAGCAGCAGAGAAAGGAATCAAAAGACTTCCTGGACGATCTTACGACAAGAGATCAGAGGATGATGTTTGCAGTCGTTACAATCGTTCATACTGCAGATACAAAGAAGCAGCTTGATAATGATACTGAAGCCATACTTACAACAGCGAGGAAACATCTCTGTCAGCTTTCAGTGCTAAGGTATCAGCAGCTTGACGGACTTATGACGGCGCTGCCCTTCGGGGTGAGGAAGATCGATGCCTTCAGAACGCTTACTACAGAAAGTCTTGCGGTGTTCATGCCCTTTAGAGTACAGGAAGTATATGATGAAAACGGGATATACTATGGGCAGAACGTCATAAGCAAAAATATGATGATAGCAGACAGGAGAAAGCTCCTCAACGGCAATTCATTCATTCTGGGCGTGTCCGGTTCGGGTAAGTCATTTACAGGGAAGAACGAGATCACTAATCTCATGCTGTCCTCAGATGCAGACATAATCATAATAGATCCGGAGCGCGAGTATGCCCCACTTGTAAGAGCGATGGGTGGCTCGGTCATCGAGATCTCAGCCACATCGCCTAATCATATCAATGCAATGGACATGAGCAAGGACTATGGAGAGGTGGATCCTATCATAGAAAAGTCTCAATTCCTGCAGTCCCTCTGTGAGCAGATCATAGCGGGGCATCACTTCGCAAAAGGCCAGCAGTCTATCATAGACCGTTGTACTGAGAATGTATATCGCTACTATAAGCAGGGTGACTACAAAGGCACGCCACCGACTCTTCGGGATTTCAGAGATGAGCTTCTCAGGCAGGAGGAGCCTGAGGCAAAGTCACTGGCTCTTGAGCTTGAGCTCTTCACAAGAGGCTCTCTCAATACCTTCGCAAAACAGACCAATGTCAATACTGACAATCGTCTCATATGCTACGACATCCTCGAACTGGGCGAACAGCTGAGGGCAATAGGCATGCTGGTCATACTGGATTCTATACTGAACCGTATCACAAGTAACAGGCAGAAAGGGAAGCAGACTTTTCTGTTCATTGATGAGATATACCTTTTGTTCATGCATGAGTATTCAGCGCAGTTCCTGTTCAAGCTCTGGAAGAGGGTGAGAAAGTACGGAGCTTACTGCACCGGCATAACTCAGAATGTGGATGACCTTTTGCAGTCACACACAGCAAGGACCATGCTTTCAAACTCAGAGTTCATAGTAATGCTGAACCAGGCGGCTATGGACAGAGAGGAGCTGGCCAAACTTCTTAACATCTCGGATCTGCAGCTTTCGTATATTACTAACGTGGATGCAGGGCATGGATTGATAAAGGTTGGATCGAGTCTCGTACCATTCGCCAACAGTTTTCCAAAGGATACCAAACTATATAAACTGATGACGACAAAGCCGGGAGAGGGATTGGAAGATGTGAAATCATAGTAATGATTTCTGACTTTATGGCGGCAAGAGATTGCTGCCGATACATATTTTTACTTATGCTGTTGACAAATAGATATTTTTCAGTATAATTTAAGTAAAAGTCCGCAAACACATACTACTTGCGGATAATCGCTTGAAAGGAGATGCCAGGAATGATCTATTCATATCGCGCATGTATGGATAAATACGGGACTGATTACAATCTGAAAAAAGCAGTAAACGATGGGACGTTGTTCCAGATCGAAAAAGGCATATATGCTGATAGAGACAGAGTCTCAGAGCTTGAACTTGTTATGTTCAAATATCCTAACGCAATATTAACTCTCGACAGCGCCTTCTATTATCATGGCCTTACGGATGTGATCCCAGATAAATATATACTCAATACCGGCAGGAACGCATCAAAGATACGCAACAAAAAGATCAAACAGTATTTCTGCAGTGAGGACCTTCTGGATATTGGGAAAACACAAATGAATCATCAGGGAGTTGATATCCGCATATATGATCTTGAACGGCTGATCATAGAATTGATTAAATATCGAAGCAAGCTGCCATATGATTATTACAAAGAGATAGTACGCAGTTACCGTGAGCGAGTATATGATATAGATACAGAAAAACTGCAGGAGTACCTGCCGATGTTTCCGGCAAGGGTCAAGATACAGAGCATTATAGAAGAGGAGATTTTCTGATGAATATAAATGAGCAGATAGATAGAATAAAAGAAGAAGGTTATAACGAAGCCAATGCAGAGGCAAAGTTGTGTCAGGACATCATACTTCAGATGATCTCCAAAAGTACTCTGAGCAGGAATTGTACAATAAAGGGCGGAGTAGTGATGCGGAGCATTTCACAGGATACGAGGCGCGCCACACAGGATATGGATATCGATTTTATAAGATATTCACTGGAAGAAGACTCCATTGAACGATTCGTCAACAAGCTCAATGAGGCAGGAGATGTTTCGATAAAAATCATTGGCAGGATAGAGGAGCTGAAACAACAGGATTATCATGGCAAAAGGATACATATTGAGATCGAGGATGAAACAGGAACAAAACTCAACAGCAAGATAGACCTTGGCGTGAATAAAAACATAGATATTGCGCAGGAAGAGTATTGCTTTGACATAGGCTTTGACGATGATGGCGCAAGTCTGCTGATAAATTCCAAGGAACAGATGCTTACGGAAAAGTTAAGGTCGATACTAAAATTCGGACCATTCTCCACAAGATTCAAAGACATATATGATATTTATTACTTACTGGATAAGGTCAATGAGGAAAGACTACTGCAATGCTTTGATACATTCATTTTTGCAGATGACGGTATGAGAGAAAACGATATTGTAGATATCCTCAAACGAGTCAGAACAACTTTTGAGGATAAGCGGTATATCGAGAGGCTGGAAACATCTAGAAAGAACTGGCTCGATGTCTCAAATGAAACGGTGATGTCAGGAATCGTTGACGGTTTGAATGCCATGAAATAACAAAGCAGGATTACTTGATTTCCATACATTGATCGCAGGTGTTTGCGATTGCTGATATGAATAATAATGTGACAGCCGGTTGTTTAGACGCAGCTGGCTGTTTTTTTATGGAAAAAAAGGAGAAGAGCGAATGGCAGATATACGTACCAGACAAATAAACAAAGGGGCCATAAAGTCTCTTGATAAGGCAGCATCAGTTGCAGACCGTATGCGTGTGACATATACGAAAACAAAAGACAGAGCAGAATCTATGCGTGAAAGTGATGATAATTCGCCGGTTTCATATGCCACTGACAAAATGAGAAACGCAGCAGAAAATGGGCTTTCAACATCCGAAAAGGCGACAAGGGCATTGGTATCAAAGGCCAAAGTAAAGATGAAGGAGCATAGGATAAAAAGCGGTTATGCTGCATCTGCAGAAGCGTACGCAAAGTCGGCAGAAGAAATAGCTTCGATAAAAACAAGGAACTTTGCAAACAAGAGGCAGGTCACAAGACAGATAGGAATAGTGAGAAAGGCAGATGCTGCCAGACGTTATGCCAACGAAAGACTTGTCATATCCTCGGAAGAGCGAATGCGTAAAGCGGCCAAGGAAGCAGTGAAGGAAACGAAGCGTATCGGTAAGGCTACCATCAAAGCCGTACGCATGATCATAGAAAGCATGAAGGCTCTCGTGCAGGCTATAGCTGCAGGAGGATGGATAGCAATAATAGCGATAGTTGTTTGCTGCCTTTTCGGGGCAGCTTTTTATATGTTTGGAGATGAGAGCTCGGGCAACTATACGCCGGTAAGTGCAGAGGTGGAAGCTTATTCGCCTGTGATACAGAAATACTGTCAGAAATATGGGATCTCGGAATACACAGAGCTTGTAAAGGCAGTCATGATGCAGGAATCGGGAGGCAAAGGAGAAGACCCGATGCAGTCTTCAGAAGGACCGTTCAACAAGAAGTACTCTAAGCAGCCAAACGGCATAACGGATCCGGATTATTCAATATCATGCGGAGTCCAGGAAGTAGCGTCGTGTCTCAAACAGGCAAAATGTAAAAGCCCTCTCGATATGAGTCACATCAGACTTGCACTTCAGGGATACAACTATGGCAATGGATATATATCTTGGGCGGTGAAACGGGATGGGGGTTATACTGTTGAAAATGCTTCGCTATTCTCAGATCAGCAGGCAAAGAAGCATGGATGGTCATCTTATGGAGACAAACAGTATCCGGCTCATGTCCTCAGATATTATCCATACGGCAGTTACAATTACGGCGTTGGGAATGGTGTGATCACAAAGGTCGCAGCACAGCAGATAGGAAATAAAGGCGGTAAGAAATTTTGGAGCTGGTATGGTTTCAATGGCAGAGTTGAATGGTGTGCCTGCTTTGTTTCATGGTGTGCAGATCAATGCGGATATATCAAAAGCGCTACTATACCTAAATTTGCAGCCGTTGAATCTGGGATAAGTTGGTTCAAAGGTAAAGGTCAGTGGCAGAAAAAAAGCTATACGCCGAAGCCCGGAGATATAATCTTCTTTGATTGGAATGGCGGAGGAGCAGATCACGTTGGCATAGTTGAAAGCTGCAATGGAAAAACGATAACAACCATCGAAGGTAATAGCAGCGACATGTGCAGGCGGAGAACGTACACGGTTGGGGGTAGTGTGATTTATGGATACGGGATACCAAAATATTGATAGGAAAAAGTAATGAATAGTTTGTTTAATTCCCAAAATCGGCGTCAAATTATTGACGCCGATTTTGGGATGTGATATAATTTCATTACGGAATGGTGTAATAACAGGAGAAAAAAATGATTGATTTGAACAATTTCAAGTTGTGGTTAATTGATAATACGGAGTATACGTCAAAGACTATAAGCAATACTGTGTCAAGATTTAAACGTGCGGATTCAATATTGCCATGGCATGGAAAGAAGGTGTATTTATTTGAGCTAGAACAACAATCAAATTATATAGAGCTAAGCAGAACTGTGAAATCACAGATAAAAAGGGCTGTAAGGCTATACTCTGATTTTTCTCATTCTCAAATAAAACAAAAAGTAATAGAAGGCGAGGGCAACATGAAAGCATTATCATTATTTGCGAATATTGGGGTTGCAGAGGCATATTTAAAGGAAATAGGCATAGATGTTGTAATTGCTAATGAATTTATAGAAAGAAGGGCTATTCTGTATTCGAAGATATATCCTCATGCACATATGATATGTGGTGATATTATGGACAAAGAAATCCTTCGGGAAATAGTTGATGAGGCAATTGCAAATAAAATCGACATTATAATGGCGACACCTCCGTGTCAAGGCATGAGTACTGCTGGACCGCAACAGTTAAATGATGAGCGAAATAAGCTGATTATGCCAGTCATTGATATTGTGAAAAAAGTACAACCAAGATACGTCTTTTTAGAAAATGTTCCCCTATTTTATAATACGAAAATTGAGCTTGAAAATGAAGAAGTTTTAATTAAAGAATTGATAGATAATGAATTGAGCGATGATTATATTATTCACAAAAATGTAATTGACACAAAGAATTATTCTGTTCCACAAACTAGGGAACGTGCGGTTGTTTTAATGACTAGAAAAGACGAGAGAAAGGAATGGACAATTCCAAGGCACGATAATAGAATTGTGACAATGGAAGATGCGATAGGTGATTTGCCGCATCTAGATCCATTTATTACGGATATAAGCGAGACAGAATTGCTAGATCTTTTCCCGCATTTTAGAGATAGAGAAGCTGAAGCTCATAATATTTCATGTTGGCACAATCCGCCGCATCATCTTAAACGACAAGTTGTTGCTATGCAGCATACACCGACAGGTTGTACTGCTTTTGACAATGAAGTTTTTTTCCCAGTAAAGGAGAATGGCGATGCGGTTAAAGGATATCATAATACGTACAAAAGACAAAATTGGGATACACCGGCATATACTGTAACAATGGATAATAGAAAAATTTCATCTCAGAATAATGTTCACCCAGGGCGATTGGAGTATGTTGATGATAATGGTGACGATATTTATTCAGATGCAAGAGTACTTACTCTTTATGAACTCATGAAAATCATGAGCATTCCGGATGAATGGCCAGTGCCAAATGATACATCAGAAGCATTCTTGAGAAGAATCATTGGTGAAGGAATTCCTCCGTTATTTGTGAAAAAAGTGTTCGAAATGATAGTATAGGAGATGATTGTTGATGGCAAAATTAAAAGGGCTGTCATTGTTTGCAAATGTTGGAATTGCGGAAGCTTACATGTCTGATATAGATGTAAACATGTGCATAGCAAATGAAATAGATTCCGATAGAGCAAAGTTTTATCAGGAAGTATATAAAGATACTCATATGATATGTGGCGATATAACGAAAAAAGAAATAAGAGACAAGATAGTGGAAGAGTCGCTCCAAAAGAAAATCGATTTTGTTATGGCAACACCTCCATGTCAAGGTATGAGTGAAGCAGGATTAAGACTAGAGATGGATCCTAGAAATAAGTTGGTATCCTATGCAGTAGATGTAATTAAAAGAGTAAAACCAAAATTTGTTTTACTTGAAAATGTTCCTAAGCAACTTATAACGAAAATCAGTTATGGTGATGAGATATTGCTTATTCCAGAGTATATAAAAAGAGAATTAAAAGCAGACTATCACTTTAATAAGGAGACTCTTGTAATGGCGAAGGATTACGGAGTTCCACAATTGAGAGAAAGAAATATTTTTTTACTTGTACGTAATGACTTGAAGTACGTATGGGAATTCCCGCCTAAACAACCGGAAATCACACTAAGGGAGGCGATAGGGTCGTTACCATCATTGGATCCGAAACTGCGTGATGGAATGAAACTTACGCTGGAAAAATTTCCGGAATATGAAGAAAAAAGGGAAGCTGGGTTAGCTTTGTCAAAGTGGCATTTTCCGCCAACACATTCATGGAAACAGGTTGAATGGATGATGCATACACCGACGGGCAAATCAGCTATATATAATTCGAAATATTACCCTCAGAAAGAAGGAGGGGTGCCTGTAAAGGCTCATCATAATAATTATAGGAGATTGAAGTGGGATATGCCTTGTAGAACTATAACACAAAACAATGGAGTTATTTCTTCATTAGCATGTGTTCATCCTGGAAGACCATATGAAAATGAATTTGGTGAACAATTATATTCTGATCCTAGGGTGTTAACAATATATGAATTGCTGATAGTAATGTCGCTTCCATTAGATTGGCCAATTCCATCCTGGGCATCAGAAACATTTATTCGTAGAGTTATTGGAGAAGGCATTCCGTCGCGTTTAGTTCGTGAAATAATGAAGGTATTACTTTTACAATTATGATAAGGAGAGTCGTATGGGAAAAATTGTTATGCCAAAAAATAGTGCATTACTAACAGAAATAGAATCAGTATTGAAAATATATTATGATGAAGATGACTGGCTATCGAACGACGTGTATAAAGATAGGCTAAAGGCAATGATAGGAGCTGACCAGTATTCTTCTTCTTATACGAAAAAAGCACAAATTACATCGTACTTTGGTTTTACAATATGGGAAGATATTAAGAATGCTCATTCAAACAGAAAGATTACTGAATCAGGCAAAGAAATGTATCGTGCAATTATGGCAGATGACACCGAAAAAATACAGTCGGTTTTAATGAAATCTTTGGAAACAGTAAAATTTGGACGCAATAACTATGGTTGCCCTGATAGTGATTCTGATGTAGAACCCCCGGCACTTTTTATCAGAGCAAGCATGGACTTGGAGTATTTGACATATAAAGAATTTGCATATTTGTTGTGGAAATTAGAAGATCAAGGCGGCAATTACACGGATGAAATCATTGAACTTAAAAAGTTTAGATCAGAAGGAGGAGTACCTCTCAGCGAAGAAGCCAACAAATATGCTGATTGTAAACCAATCATGATTCTTTTGCGATGGGGTTTTCTTGTTGAGAGTAGTGATTCCAGCATTGGAGGAAAGCATATTTCTGTTGCGCCAGATGTTATTCATAGATATAGTTCTCGTTTAAGTAATCTAAAAATATATAATATTGATATGGATTGTGATGTGCCAATTACTGATAATGACAAAGAGGTTGGGCTCCGCACTAATACAGAAAGAGTAAAAGGCGGCACTAATATTCTATTGTATGGTGTGCCTGGCTCAGGGAAGAGCTATAAAGTTGATGAGATAATAGATAATAAAACGAAATCGGAAAGAATTGTTTTTCATCCAGATTATACGTATGCTGACTTTATCGGACAAATAATGCCAAAGTTAGAAAAAAGCAATGGTGGTAATGAAGAAAGATTAACTTATAAATTCATTCCAGGCCCTTTTACCAAAATAATAAAGTTAGCCATAAATGATCCAGGACATATGTATTATCTGGTAATAGAAGAAATAAACAGAGGAAATGCTCCAGCCATATTTGGGGATATATTTCAATTACTAGACAGAGATGACACTGGTAACGGAGAATATCACATAACAAATTTTGACATCGCAAAAGAAGTGTACGATGGTGATGAAAACCATGATGTTATAATGCCAAGCAATTTGACAGTTTTGGCTACAATGAATACGTCTGATCAAAATGTTTTTACTCTTGATACGGCTTTCCAGCGTAGATGGGACATGGAATACATTCGCAATAATGTTGCTAATGCAAAACATGCAGGTAAAAAGATCGAAGAGAGCAGTATTACTTGGGGTGCCTTTGCAACAGTTGTAAATGAAGAAATCCTAGAATACAATATAGAATTATCAAGTTCAGAAGACAAGCAACTTGGCGCATACTTTGTCATGGAAGAAGAACTTGCCGAAAATAGGTTCCCGGAAAAAGCCCTGAAGTATTTATGGGATGATGCGTTTAAACTAGATAGAGACAAAGTGTTTGATGAATCGATAAAATCTATAGGAGAATTAGTAAGTACATATGAAGACGAAGCAAAGAAGCATCATGATCCTATTAAGGGAGTGATGAAAGCTGAAGTATATAAGAGAATGTTTGATATGCAAGTGGATCTCGAGGCAAACGATATCGATGGAGAATCAGAAGTTTTTGATGCGGAAATCATACATGAGGAATGATGTTTTATGTCTAGAATTAGTATTAAAGAAAGATGCAAAGTAAATACGAATATTGATTCGGATGTATTCGTCGGAATCAAATCAATAAAGGGTGATATTGAGATAAGCTTTCCGCTTGGATTTAGAATTAGTGTTGATGAATCGAAATTGCGAAGAGATATCCTGTTGCTTATTAACGTGCTATCTAGGAATACTGATAGAAAAGATTCGGAAATTAATTTGACTGAGTCAACGGATGAAGTGCAGTTACCAATACAAGCATATTTATATGTTATAAATGATTATTTTAGCCGAGGTTATTATAAAGAGCGGGAGACCGTGTATAATACTAAAAGACAAGGCAGGATAAATTGGGGAAGAACTATAAAAACACAGCAAGCATATATGCAAGCTGGTGATGTGTTTTATCTCGATTTTATAACTCAAAAAAGTAATATGAATGAAAACGAACTTATAACGCTAATACACGAATATTGCGTTTATGAAAGTTTTAATAAAATGGGATGGCTGTTCTCTTCTTTTGTTCCACAAAAACCAAGAATCGGATTTAACAAAAAAATGTTTATAGGGGTTGTCCAAAAGAAAATTTCAGAGACATTTAATGACAGAAACAAGCAACTATTTAAAAATATGCTGTCTATTTTGAGTTCTTTAGGAGATCAGGGGTCTGCAAATGATTTTAGATATGGAACATACAGATTTGAGTATATATGGGAGAAGATGATTGATAAGGCATACGGTATAAAAGATAAAATTGACTTTTTCCCAAGGACGCAATGGGTAATTAATGATGAGAAATACGATAATTCATATTTAGAGCCGGACACTATAATGATTAAGAATGGATCCATATACGTATTAGATGCAAAGTACTATAAATATGGCTGGTCAAAAGCACCGGGGCATTTGCCGGATTCGAGCTCAATTAATAAGCAGATAACATACGGGGAATATATAGCAGAATCAAATAAATTTTTATACGATGGGAATCATCCCAAAGTATATAATGCTTTCTTAATGCCGTATGACGCATATGGCAAAGCATTTTATACCCAAAAAAATTTATTTTATTGTGGTACGGCAATAAGCGACTGGAAATTGTATAGCAGCAGTAAACCCTATGAGCATGTGGTAGGGATATTAGTTGATGTAAAAAACTTGATGGCAGATTATACTAAAACCGAGAGAAAAATTGTGGAGTTAGCTAATTTGATAGAAAATCAAGTATAGCTATAAAGACATGACTGTGGCTGGAGTGATTGTTATGACAGATGTTTTCGATAAAAAGAAAAGGTCGGAGATTATGAGTAATGTGAAGTCCAAGGGAAATTCAAGCACAGAGCTCAAATTAATATCGTATTTCAAAGAAAAAGGAATAAAAGGATGGCGACGCAACTATCAAGTTAAAGGACATCCAGATTTTGTTTTTCTTAATAAGCGGATAGCGATATTCGTGGACGGTTGTTTTTGGCATGGACATAATTGTAGAAATACAATTCCTAAACAAAATGCTGACTATTGGGAGAAAAAGATACGGTATAATAAAAGTCATGATAAAAAAGTTACGGAATTTTTTAAGTCAAGGGGATGGATAGTAATACGAATTTGGGAATGCGAACTAAAAAAGAAAAATCGTAAAATATTAGATAATAAACTTAAGACACTTAATTCAAGTAAATAATTACTTGTAAATACAAACCAGCGAAGGAATTTCTTTGCTAAAGACGAAGAATTAAAAATTGGCAAGGGAATCAAGCCTGAAGATATAGAATGTATGAAAGACCAGCAACTGTGAGTGCCAAATTGTAAGTTGGCACTTCTTTTTTTGTGGAAAAAATGACATGCGTTTTCACATGTTCAATTGCATTGAACTTTCCTCCAACATAACGGGCAAAAAAACACTCAGTTCATGTATACATGAAATATGCTCTTGCACATTTCAGGAAATCATATATAATTAAAGTATCAAAAGCAATTGCTTTAGATAGGAAAGGAGAGTGAGATGCGAAAAAAGAGTGAAGCGACTATGACAAGGATAATGGACTATATAGAGAAATACTATTTTGACCATTATAACTCACCTTCCAATACCAAGATCGCCGAAGCTGTCGGGATTTCCAGAGGTACGGTCCACAGGTACCTGGTGGAAATGGATGAAAGAGGAATGCTCTCTTACACCGGCAGAGAAATCAGAACGAATGTGATGCTTAAGACTGATCTGAATGAGAACAGGGCAGCTATACTTGGGAGTGTTGCCTGCGGACTACCACAGTTTGCAGAAGAAAACATCGAAGAGTACGTTTCCCTCCCTGAGTCTTTGTTCGGAAAGGGTCCGTTCTATCTGCTCCATGCAAAGGGCGACTCCATGATAGGAGCCGGCATAGAGAACGGCGATATGGTAGTAATAAAAAGTCAATCAGAGGCAGAAGAAGGCGAGATCGTAGTTGCTCTGATCGACAATGAAGCAACGCTTAAGCGGTTCTATATTGATAAGGCCAGCAAGAGGATCAGACTACATCCGGAGAATACGGAAATGGAGGATATATTCATAGACAACTGCATTATACAGGGCGTTGCCGTAAAAGTAATCAAGGATCTGGAATGATGATATTGATGTAATTTGCTGTTTCTACAGATTAGATTAAACATGATATCGCATATCCTCGAAATCTCAAAGAGGGGAAAAGTGTGTATAATGAAAAAGCACGAGAAATATATAATCTGCTGCCCGAATTGTGGGAAACAGCTCTTAAAAAGTAAAGATGGAAGCGAGCTTGAAATAGAGTGTCCAAGATGCCACAGCGAACTGACTGTAGTGCATATAGGAACAGAACTGAAGTTACATGAACGCATATCGGAATATACTGCTGAGAGTAAATAATTAGAATAACAATTAAATAGGAATGAGATCATCGGAAGAATCGTCGGATTTGGCGAAGGCCCTTAAATGTGGGTGCGGGAATCATCAAGGTCGGCACCGAAGATCAAGAGTTTGTAAACGAGTTAAATTTGAGCCCTTATGTTCATACTGCTAGACGCAGATAAGGGTAGGTTGGACAGATAGTCCGGCCGGGTCATCAAGAGCCTTGCAAAACAAAAGCGATCCTGTGACAGGGATGCACATAATTTTGTTTTGCAGAGCTCTTTTTTTGTACGCTCGTTAAGGCTTCTGACTGGGTCGCTTTTGTAAGCGGCTCGGACAGGAGTCTTTTATGTTTTTGAAATGGCAGCCTTACGTTGCTGAATATCCCTGATCCACCTGGATTTTGAAAAGTTACATTTTTGGAATTTCAGGAGGATACAAATGAAAAAGGAATATTACCTCATCATTGATGGAGAGAAGATCGTTGTTACTGAAGAAATCTACCGCGCATACAGGCAGCCGCAGTGGAGAGAGAAGAAGAGAAAGCAGAATGTATGGCGCTGTCGTGATGGTAAGGGCGTGCGCTGCAAGGGTGATTGCAGCAGGTGCGACATATCCAGATTCGGCACCGGAGCATCAGGAAGTGATATATCACTTGAACGTTTTATTGATGGGGATGGCGGTGATGTGAGATCAGAGACAGATGTAGAAGCCACAGTAATTAGGAATGGCCAGCTGAAGGAACTTGCGAAAGCAATAGAGATGCTGGATAAGGATGAGCAGAAGGTACTTGAACTTATTGTTTCCGGTAGGAAGAAGAAGGATTGCGCGAAAGAGCTCGGCATATCACCAAGGATGTTCAGACACAGGGAAGAGCGCATATATGAGAAGCTCAGAGCGCACCTCAAGAAAGACGGTTGGATATAAATAATAAAAAAGTTTTCGAAAATCATGTAATTTTTGTTCCTTTCATTCCTAGGGATAGTGAGAGGACAAATATCTCCGGCAAAGGGCCAGAGAAAAGGACCTCCATAGAACAATGATAATCGAATACACAGCTATCAGGTACTTTCTCTTTGGTATCGGTAATACGTGAGCATGCGGGAACGATGCGCCATGACCCTTCGGGCGAGCGAAAATGTCTTCGTTTCAAAAGACGGGCAGCACCCGTTACGTGCGACGAAAGCCAAAGAGGATAATGATACTCCCGTCCAGTCACAGCCCTGCAGTAATGCAGGAACACGCAATGAGGGCGGCTCGGAGAGAACCTCGGAGGGGCATAAGGACCCGTGAGACTGCATCGCAAGCAGTCGCCTGACAAATTCCCGCAGATCAGGGGCGTCGTGGACAAATATGGATCTTAACAAAGAAATTCACCGGCACGGTTTTACAATTCTTGCTTGTCAAGTATGCGATCCTGTGCCGGTCTACATGTTAGATCCGTCCAGATGCCGCCTTGCGGGATATGTGTATTCATATCAGGAAGCGAGGAAAAGATGCAGAAAAGAAAAAACGAAATGCTCATATATTCAGATGATATGAGTAAGATCATCGATATGCTGCTTTCAGTAGATGGTCTAAAGGAAACCTATCAAAAGAAGCATGACAGGAGCTGGATAAGAAAGGTCGATGACGACCTGAAAACTGGCTTATTCAAACTTTCCGATGTGCAGCTCAGTATCATTGAGGGATTCATATTTGAGGATAAAAGCATAGCGGATCTAAAAGATGAACTTGGGTTATCGCTTAAAGACATAAGGGTCGAGATAAGGAACGCAAGAGAGATCCTTATCAGATACATCTAGGAGGCTGCTATGAACAAAAAGATTGCCATGCCTAGTGATATAAAACCGGTAAAGCGCGGAGAAATATATGACGCAGATCTTCCGGAAGATGAGATCGGAAGTGTCCAGGCCGGACGAAGGCCGGTCCTGATAACTCAGAGCAACTGGCTGAACAGAAAATCACCAACAGTCATCGTCGCTATGGTGACTACTAAGATAAAGAACCCGGGGATGAAAACCCATGTGGTCATTCCTATGAGGAAAGGCCTGAGACAGGATTCCATGGTGATGACCGAACAGAGGAAGACGATATCCAAGACTCAGCTTTTGGAGCATCGCTGCACACTAGATAAAAGCGAAATGAAAGCGGTCAAGAGAGCCTGCTCTGCAAGTGAGTGCGATGATGCAGATCCAAAGCAGAGACGCAGCAGGAGCAAGCGTCGATAGAATGTGCGATTTTGAAAAACGCATCATTAACAGAAATGAAAAACTTAAGTAATATACGGGGTATCCCGGGAAATAAAGCGGAGGAGAAAATGGAAAATGCAATGTTTGTAACAGCAGATATCATAGCAAAAGATTTTGGAGTATCAAAAGGATATGCATACAGGATGATAAGAGAAATGAATGCTGAATTAAAAGGAAAAGGTTATTTGACAGTGGCAGGCAGGGTAAGCAGGCAATACTACTGCGAAAGAATATATGGAACAAATATAGCAGAAAGAGGTGAATAAACATGCCGGCATATAAAGATAAGAAAGGAAACTCATGGTTCGCAGCATTTTACTATGAGGATTGGACAGGTGAGAACAAGAAGAAATATAAAAGAGGATTCAAGACAAAGCGCGAAGCCCAGGATTGGGAAAGGAGTTTTCTTGAGAAAAAGGCAGAAACTTTAGATATGACATTCAACGATTTTGTTCAGTTGTATTCTGAGGACATGAAGCCAAAGCTTAGATGGAATACATGGCTCACAAAAGAATATATCCTGAAAGATAAACTTATCCCATATTTCGGAAAGAGAAAAATGAATGAGATCAAAGCAAGCGACATCATCAAATGGCAGAATACTTTGATGGAGATGAGAGACGATGACGGTAGACCGCTGTATTCAAAAAAATATCTCAAGACGATACAGGCACAGCTCAGTTGCATATTCAATCATGCAGTCAGGTTGTATGAACTGAAGAAGAACCCAGTACATGCGGCAGGTCCGATAGGTGGAGATGAAAGGACGGTTGAAATGAAGATATGGACAAAGGAAGAGTATAAGACTTTTTCAGAAGCCATCAGTGATAATATCGAATCTTTTACAGCTTTCGAAATACTGTATTGGGGAGGTTTGAGGCTTGGGGAAATGTTAGCATTGACTCCGGATGATATAGATTTTGAAAACGATCAGATCAATGTCACTAAATCATTACAACATTTGCGAGGAGAGATAGTAATAACACCCCCAAAGACAAAGAAAGGGATCCGTGTTGTAAAGATACCACATTTTCTTACAAGGGAGATAGAAATATTTGTAAAGATGCAATATGGACTTGGAACTGAGAATAGGATTTTCATGGTATCAAAAAGCGGTCTACATCATGAACTGGACAGAGGTACAGAAGCAACAGGAGTAAAGCGTATAAGGATACATGACCTTAGACATTCTCATATATCAATGCTGATAGATATGGGATTCTCAGCGGTAGATATCGCAAATAGAGTTGGTCATGAAAACATAGATATCACGATGCACTATGCGCATATGTTCCCTCATAAGCAAGATGAGATCGTTGGAAAGCTCATGAAAGTGAATGACTGGCAGGAGGCGGTATAATGGGAAAGCAATGTACAGGAAGACGGCCACTTAGAAATGAAAAAAACCGTAAGCGTAATCAGCTTCTGAATTTTCACCTCACACCGGAGGATAAGGAGGAGGTTTATAAACGGGTGAAACTATCCGGGAGGACATTGCAGGACTTTATGACTCAAAGCACGTTGTGCCAGAAGATCGTGGTAGTGGGAAATGAAAGATTGCGAGAGCGGATAATAGACAGGTTGAAGGAACTTGAACCGTTGCTATATGAAATAGCGGAAGGCAAATGCGAGAATGAAATGATCATGGCAGAACTCCGGATAATCTACGAAATAACCGAAACTTGGGAATAACAAATGTTAAAGAGGCAGTTGCTGATGTAGCTGTCTTTTTACTTGGGTCTAAAAAGTTTTAATGTGTATGGTATAATAATGATAATAAGATTACACGTAAGACTATGAGCTTTTTATAAATGCTAGGAGAAAAATGGAAACAGATTTAATAATAGTAAATAAAGATCAAGATAGAGTCATTGATACATCTTTAAAGGATGAATTTGTGGATATGTTGCATAGTCTATTTAATATAGATGATAATTCTATTGTCCTCGCAATTGGAGACACAAAAGTTAAAGCAAGTTATATGATTTCAGATAAAAGTGACGGCGAACTATTCGTTAATATTAAATGTGACGCATCTGAAATGCTAGCAGCGCGAGCATTGAGTGATATTGAAAAAGGAATAAAATGTGGTGAACATAGGAAGAATTACTTTATTATTATATCCTATGATGAATCTTCACAACTGTTTTGTTCGAAGCTAATGCCGCTATTTGGGACGTTTGAAAGGACATTAAGGCAGATTGTTTACATTACTCTTGTAAAAGCATTTGGCAGGGACTGGTTTGACAATACATTTACAGATGAAGATAAGGGTAAGATAAAAGGTAAGGTAAAAAACAACACTAAGACAATTGAGGAGGCATTAGATGAACTTACATATTCAGAGGTAATATCGTATTTGTTTGATGTGCATGGATGGACAGATATACACTATGTTATAGATCATGATTTGTCGTCAGAGCAGATGTCAAATATGTCGAAAGAAGAAATAGTAAAATTGATAGAACAGTGCAGAGAAGAATCTCTTTGGCATCGTTTTTTCTCAACATATAAAGACGTTGCGGATCTTGAGGATAAAATTAATATTCTGCGCGAAGATAGAAACACGGTAATGCATCATAAATATATTACATACGAGAAATTTATTGAAACAAGACGTTTAGTTAAGATTGTAAATAAAGGTCTGAAAACTACGATAATGAAGATAAATGAAGAATTATATACTTCATCGAACATATCGGCGAAAGATGTCTTAGCAGCACTGGCATCTTTAGCAGAAGTTTATGGAAAATACAAGAAGGGTATTGCTGCACTTTTACTAGCTGCAACAGAGGCAATTTCAAAGAGTATAGACTGGAATAGTATTGGTAAAGCGATGACACCCGCGCTAGAGGCAAGTCAAAAACTGGTAAACGCAAGTAAAGCATATAATTATAAGGCGGCAAACATTGCTTTGCCAAAGAAACTTGCGACGAGCAATTATATCCATAACTTAAGCGGTGTGGCAAGTGTAAACGGCAAATTGGCCGCAAGCCTTTCTATGCCAAAGAGTTCTGCTTTAATGCATTTGCCCAAGATTCCTATCAAAGATGATGGTACATATGAATTATTGAAATCATATAATAATGCTATGAACACAATTGGTAAGATCTCTTCAATACACATTATTGATCCAGATAAAGATGATAACGACGATGGCTCAGAGGACTAGATATCGCAACTCCATGCGAATATAAGCGTGATACTATTCTGCTACTAAAAGTTTGTAGAAACTAGTTCACAAGGGTGAATGAGACGAAAGCGTACATATGAAAGCCTTTAGTTTCAAGGGATTCACGAGAGAGTGCGAGACCGCCCGAAGAGTTCGAATAGTTCAAAACCCTGAAAACCCTTGAAATCCAAGGGTTTTTGTTTTATGATGACATATTGACGTTGTTTTACAATAAAACTTGCAATTTGAACAGACTACTGGCAGGATTCGTTGCTTTTGGCATCAACAGCCTTATGACATATGCAGTAATGTGTGCAATACAGGGGTTTACATATAACGGCATGACAACGTTAAACCCGATAATGGTAACAGGCAGCTACAGGGGCAGAGATTTAGGTACAGTTTTGGGAGTGCTGGGTATTTCATATGCAATAGTCGGAGTCACCAGCACCGCGAAGCATATTGAAGATCGCTTAAATCCCAACTTAAAAACTGGCACAAAAAACGGGGGCGGGACAGTCCTTGCTCATACTCCAAAATCTCGTGCTTCCTTTTCTGAGGATCTGCATTGGTATGTTTCAGGTAATTATAATATGCGTTAGAACATATATCTATGCGAGAGAACAACCATCGAAGGCCAAATGTTTTCCGATTTTCATTGGTAAATCGATATGCCACTACTCGATTTCCTTCGCAAAGAATGCCGCTGCTTTTTTTAAGAAAAGGATCTCATTTTCAAGCTCCGCTTTCTGTTGTCTCAATTTGCGGTTCTCTTCCATGAGTTCCGGTTTGGATTTTTGTTCGTCGTTTGTAAGGCATTCTTCACGATATGCACGCACCCAGTTTGAAACAGTGGCAGGGGATACGCCATATTCAGCTGCGAGACTCTTCAAGGTCCTTCCGTCTTGAATATGTTCGCATACTACTCTTATACGAGTTTCATCAGTGATTTTTTCATAACATTTCCTTTCCTAATAGACAGTACACCTATTAGGCATAGGTGTTACAAATTTAATGTACCATTAAAAGAGTGATAAAAAAGTATGACAATTTCGCTTTTGAAGTATGACAATTCGGTTGTAGTAATAGTATAAATAAAAAAATACCCAACAATTTCGACAAGGCATAGAAAGAAAAGCAATTGTAAAATGTGAAGCAGGGATGTATATTAGTGAAAATAATCAAAATATTGTAAGTTATATGAAAATTAAGAAGAAAATTTTGAAAAGGAGGAACAGAATATGAGCGAGCGAGTTTATGGTTCTGAAGAAAATGTGAGACGAGAACTTCAAGGGAATACTTCATTTGAGAAAGAAATAGAAGATATTTTGATAAAACGTATTGCTACAATAGAGAAAAATAATGGAGTGGTACCAGCACTGAACAGAGCAGATTGGATTGCATTATGGGTAATTACAGGGATATCTTTAATAGGAATAATTTATAGCTTTGTAATTATATAGATCTAAGGAGGAGATATTAGTTATGGATAATAAGAATAAAGAAGCTCAATTTCTAAGCATACCAACAATGAAAGAAGAAAGAATGTGCGGTTTCTTGGACGCAAGCCTTATAAATTCAGGTTGGGCAATTGCTACATGGTGTTTTTTGACTGGTGGACTGGTAGCCGCATTGGTAGATTTTCAAACTGCGATATTGACTGTTTTTTGTGGTAATGCTATAGGAGTGGTGATAATGTTAATTGCAGAGATATCACCTACAGTGAAATACGGTGTGGACACTTACCCTAGTATAGTGAGTTTTCTTGGACGTCATGGAATGCAGATACTGCTTGTATGTTTTGTAATTCTGAATATCGGATGGGTTGCGGTTTTATCGGCAATGTTTTCAAGAGCTGTGCAGAATATGTATTCACATTTCACCGGAGCTGAAAGCGGGCCCATTATGTTCACAGTTGTTGCTATAGTTGCCGTGTTATGTACATGGCTTATTGTATATAAAGGTCTTAAAGTAGTAAAATGGATGAACCGTATTGTTGTGCCATGTATTGCTTTGATGATGGTAGTAATGATATATGCTATATTTGTAAAATATGGTCTTAATGCTATTATGGATGCGGAACCTCTGGCCTGACCCCCAAAAGGCGAACCAGTTTTTAAGTTAGAAAAGTGATAAAATGAACTAACTTAAAGGAGGATGATCATGAGCAGAAAAAAGTTCACAGTCGAACAGATCATAATACATCTCAGAGAAGTAGAAGTGATGTGTTCGCAAGGAAAGACGATCGGAGAAGCAGTAAGACAAATAGGGGTAACGGAACAGACATACTATCGCTGGCGTAAACAATACGGAGGAGTCAGCATTTCTGATGCCAAAAGGCTCAAAGAACTTGAAAAAGAGAATGTCAGGCTCAAGAAACTGGTGGCAGATCTGAGCCTAGACAATGCCATACTAAAAGATGTGAACCAGGGAAAATTTTAAGCCCGGCAAAGAGAAAAGCAGCTGTAGAGAAGATATGCACTGAATACAGTCTGCCCCAACGGCGGGTTTGCCGGGCATTATCAATATGCCGAAGCAGTGCAAGATACATTCCGATAAAAAAAGACGATGAAGATGAAATAACAAAACGCATCATAGAACTTGCTTCAAATTACGGAAGATACGGATACAGAAGAATAACAGCACTCCTGCAGAGAGAATACCACATAAATCATAAACGCGTAGAAAGGATATGGCGC
The DNA here is from genome assembly GCA_002304835.1 of Firmicutes bacterium UBA1422. Lineage (GTDB taxonomy): Bacteria > Bacillota > Clostridia > Peptostreptococcales > Anaerovoracaceae > UBA1422. Next base: position 14,219 of record DBPK01000007.1, on the reverse strand, counting down.
CAACAGGGGTTAAAAGTACCGGAAAAGCAGAAAAAGAGAAAAAGGCTGTGGCTTAATGACGGAAGCTGCGTAAGACTTAGGGCAGAGAGCAGGAATCATGTATGGAGTTATGATTTTGTGGAAGACAAATTAAGCAGCGGACATAAATTAAGATGGCTTAATATCATAGACGAATATACAAGGGAATGTCTGGCATGCATCCCGAAGAAAAGCTGGAAGCATAAAGAAATCATGGAAGTACTGAGCAGACTTTTCGTCATGAAAGGGACACCGGAATATCTGCGAAGCGATAACGGCAGTGAGTTCATAGCAAAAATGCTCAAACAAATGCTTTCGAAGTTTGAGGTCAAACCAACATATATTGCACCGGGAAGCCCTTGGGAAAACGGATACTGCGAAAGCTTCAACAGCAGAATGAGAGATGAGTTCCTTAACGGAGAGGTTTTCGATACTATGAAGGAAGCGGAAGTCTTGACCGGGATGTGGATGAAGGAGTACAATCAGAACAGACCACATAGTGCTTTGGGATACAGACCACCGGCACCGCAGAGTATATTGAAGATCGCTTAGATCCTAACTTAAAAACTGGCACAAAAAACGGGGGCAGGACAAGTGGACAGGTCAACGATCACACGAAAAGCAAATGAATATGGTATTACTAATAAATAGAAATTATTATTAGTAATAATATTACTTTTAATCAAGGTGCAATTCTAAACGGGTTAAGTGCAGAGTTGCACCTTGATTTTTCATACTTAGAATCAGAGGCCTTAAAGTTTTTTGTAACCGTTGAAATTTCAATGCTTAAAAAAGAAAGCAAAAAGCTTAAAAATGGCATACTTTTTGCTCTTAAATATAATAACGAAATATATCCAGAAATATAAATTGAATTGATATCGCTATGCATAATTTGTTATGAAACTTATGAAAGGAGATGTGCAGATGAAAATAGAGAATCATCCCATCCTAGGCAAAAAAGAAGAAAAGAAAAAGGTGATGATAATTTTTGAAGGTAAGACTATAGAAGCCGAAGAAGGTGATCCGGTAGCAGTAGCACTCATGAATGCGGGCATCAGAGATTTCCGGCTGACACGTAAGAAAGGCGAACCAAGAGGAGTGTACTGTGCCATAGGAAGATGTACTGACTGTATGATGACAATAAACGGAAGAGCGAATGTGCGAACATGCATCACACCCGTAGAAGAAGGAATGATCGTTGAAAGAGGTAAACTGAGCCGGGAGGGAAAGACAAAATGATAAATACAGATATATGCATAATAGGGGCAGGTCCTGCAGGTCTTGCGGCATCAATCGAAGCTGCAAGATATGGGGCAAAGGTTACACTGGTAGACGAAAATCACCGGGCAGGCGGACAGCTATTCAAGCAAATACATAAATTCTTTGGTTCGCACAATCATCAAGCAGGGATAAGGGGTTTTGACATTGGTGAAAACCTATTGAAAGAAGCAATTCAACTGGGTGTTGATATACATCTGAGAACAGTGGCATACGGAATTTTTGAAGAGGGTATCATTGGGATCAATGATATTGACAAGCAAAAAAACGGTTTGATAAAAGCGAAGAAGACAATATTGGCAACAGGTGCTATTGAAAATGCACTTCCTTTCAACGGCTGGACCAAACCGGGAGTTATGGGGGCAGGAGCAGCTCAAACACTTATGAATCTATACGGATTGCAACCGGGCAAAAGAGTTGTTATGGTAGGGACCGGCAATGTAGGACTGATAGTATCATACCAACTTTTGCAGGCGGGAGTAGAGGTGGTAGCTATAGTTGAAGCAGCACCAAAAGTAACAGGCTATTTGGTACATTCCAGAAAGTTATTGCGTTCCGGAGTACCGATTTATACATCAACTACTGTTAAGGAGGCGAAAGGGCAGAAAGGCGTGGATGAAGTAGTCATAATTTCTCTTGACGAAAAGTTTTCGCCTATAAAGGAGTCAGAAAAGGTATTAGGTGCAGACACAGTGTGTATTGCAGTAGGTCTTTCTCCTCTTTCTGAACTCGCACGTCTTGCAGGATGTGATTTCAGTTTTATAAAGGCTCTGGGCGGATTCGTACCCAAACATGATAAGGATATGAAGACAACCAAAAACGATGTATATGTAGCAGGAGATATAGCAGGGATCGAAGAGGCCAGCAGTGCCATGGAAGAAGGAAGATTAGCAGGCATCGCAGCAGCGGAGAGCCTGGGTCTTGTAGAGACTGCAAAGGCAAAAATACTGAAAATGGAATACGAAAATAGGCTGCTTGAATTACGGCAGGGTGTATTTGGCACAGGCCGGAGAGAGGCGAAAAAGGAACTTGTGAAGGAGAGTGAAAAATGAGAAATAGATTTTTGGCACCTAAAACAGAAGAGTTTAAAAAACAACCCGGATATCCTTCAGAAGAACGTATGTCAAAGGGCATGGTGGCTGTAATCGAATGTGAACAAGAGATACCATGCAATCCTTGCGAAACATCGTGTCCAAACAATGCAATAATAGTGGGAGACAATATTACCGATCTTCCTGAACTTTTTGGCGAAAAATGTGTGGGATGTGGTCTCTGTGTGGCCAAATGTCCGGGGCAGGCGATATTTATGATAGATATGACATATTCTGATAAAACGGCGCTGGTTGGGTTTCCATATGAGTACCTTCCTATGCCGCAGAAAGATCAGGAAGTAGAAGCAGTAAACAGGAATGGTGAGATACTGGGGAAAGGCATAGTAAGAAAGATACAAAATTCAAGAACAATGGATAAAACCAATGTTATATATGTCGAAGTCATAAAAGAAATTGGAGAAGAGGTGAGATCAATTGCCAGAAAATAAAAAAAAGGTTTTAGTTGAAGACGGAGATTTGATCATATGCCGTTGTGAAGAAATTACAAAGCAGGATGTGATTGATGCGATTTCCGAAGGTTATACAACAGTTCATAGCATAAGGAAAAGGACCCGGGCAGGAATGGGATTTTGTCAGGGAAAGACATGCGGAAGGCTGATACAGCAACTTATAAACCAATATGCCTGCATAGAGCCTTCAGAAATCGAGCCTGCAAGAGCGAGGCCCCCGGTTAGACCTATAGCTACTGATATCTTTACGAAAGGAGCTGATGAGATATGAAAAAAACAGCCAATGCAGTAATAATCGGAGGAGGAATCGTGGGCTGTTCAATTGCAGCAGAATTAGCAGCTCATATGGATGATGTGGTTCTGATTGAAAGAAATGATATAGAAAACTATGCATCATCATCTAATTTCGGAATGGTGTGGTTACAGACCAGGTTTCCCGGATATGACACAACAATGTCCAGAAGAACTCAAGCTGTTTATGAAAAGTATATAAGTGACAAGAGTGGTTTTGACATTGACATAGAATATGAAAAGACAGGAGGCCTTACAATTGCATATTCCGAGCTCCAAATAGAGATAATGAAGAAGCAGTGCATAGAAAAACAAAAAGTAGGAACGCCAATGTATGTTATAAGTGCTGCTGATACTTTGGCACTTGAGCCACATTTGAGCCCGGAGGTAAAAGGAGCTATATTTTGCAAAGATGATGCAAGAGTAAATCCGATGTTAGCGACTTTTGCATATGCAAATCTGGCCAGACGAAGAGGCGTTACAATTTATGAAAAAACAGAAGTTACCGGCATTGAAACAGAAGCGGGAAAGGTCAAGGCGGTAAAGACAGAAAAAGGAAGTATATTGACCCCGGTAGTTGTTAATGCTGCCGGAGTTTGGGCAAGACAAATCGCGGCGATGGCAGGGATAGATTTGCCTGTTTTCTCTCAAAGACTGCAAGCCCTGGTAACAGAACCAATGCCCCACATTCTTAACAATAGAATAATTCAAGTTGCAAGAGATATTGAAGAAGGAATGGATCCGGAAAAAGCGACTGGATTTATGTTTGAATATGAAGGTGAACAGACAGAAGAGAATTTGCCCCAAATGCCTGTGGAAGATACGATTTTTACATATATACAACAAACACTTTCTGATACGGTTGCAATCGGAACTACAAATGAATTTGTAGGATATGACAATAGAACTACACCGGCAGCTTTGGCGGCTATGATGAAAGGAGCGGTAAGAGCATGCCCGGCATTAGAGCATGCCAACATAATAAGAACGTGGGCAAGTTTAGTGCCGTTTACATTTGATGGAATGCCGATCGTAGGAAAAGTTGATGAGCTTGAGGGGTTTGTTTTAGCCACGGGACACGGACATGCAATGTGCCATGCGCCTGCTTTGGCATTTGATTTGGTAGAATTGATAGTAAAAGGTAATGAAGTTGATTTGATAAAAGAAAAGAGCATAAACAGATTTAGTATTAGTTAAAGTCTTACAAACTATCAAATGCTAGTATTAAAGTCAAATAGAATAAGACATGTTTTTCTGACGAGAGGTAAACACTTCTCGTCAGTTTTTTTGCAGTAAGAATGTGTTAAAAAATGCCTATTCCTGTCGCATGAGAAAAAAGATCCCGGAAAGGGGACTTACAAGATGATGGTTTTGAAAATGTGCAGATTTGTGATTCCCTAAACTGTAATCGATGGAGGACCTCAAGGGCGTATAGTGGAGTTTCAATAGTGACATTTCGGAAAAAAGGTTATAAAATGATTATAGGTGCGAGTGAATCAATAAAGAGGAAGAGATATGAATTTTAAAAATTTTGTACAGGAAAATTTCAGGGTATTACATGATATACTTGATTCAATTAAGGTGGGTATATGGATTACCGACGATGAGGGAAAAGTTATTTTGGTAAACAAGGAGTCCGAGAAGACAGGAGGTTTAATCGAGGAAGATTTGCTCGGCAAATCAATGAAAGAACTTCTTAAAAGCGGATATATATTATATGAATCATCGATCTTGAGCGCAATAAAGTCCGGCAAAGAGGAAAGCATTGTTCAGGAACTCGGTGACGGAGGACATATTTTTGCCACAAGTACTCCGGTAGGGGACATTGCAGGCGAGTCACTAATTGTTTGCACGGAGAGAAATATTACAGAAACAATAAATCTTAGAGAGTTGCTTAAAAAGAGCGAAAACCTGACAAAACTTTATGAGAGCGAACTCGAACATTTGCATAATCAGGAGATAAAAGATGATCGTAGTATTGTTGCCGAAAGTTTTGTCATGAATAATGTAGTGGAAGCTGCCAAGCGTGCGGCTAAACTTGATACGACTGTAATGCTGATGGGGGAGTCGGGCACAGGCAAGGAGCTTATAGCAAATATAATATACAAGAACAGCAATAGATGTAAAGGCCCGTTCATCAAGGTGAATTGTGCAGCTATACCGGAGAACTTAATGGAGTCGGAGTTTTTCGGATATGAAAAAGGTGCGTTTACGGGTGCGAGTGAGACGGGTAAAATCGGCTTTTTTGAAATGGCAAACAAGGGAACACTAATGCTTGATGAAATAGGAGATCTGCCCATAGCCATGCAGCCCAAATTGTTACGTGCGATACAGGAAAAGGAAATAAGAAGGATAGGCGGCAAAGATTTAATACCTGTTGATGTGAGGTTGATAACAGCAACGAATGTTGATTTGAGGTATGCGATCAAAGAAGGAAAATTCAGAGAGGATCTTTATTATAGGCTCAACGTTATATCGATACAGATTCCACCTTTGCGTGAACGCAAGGAGGACATACCGGGGCTTGCAAAATATTTTCTTAAGCAGTTTAACAAGGAGTACGGTATGGGAAAGGATTTGTCTAAAGGAGCATTCACACCACTCACAGAATACGATTGGCCGGGAAATGTGCGGGAACTAAAAAATATAATTGAGAGAGCAATGGTCAATAACCCGACTTCGGAGATAGGCTATTTCCAAATTACTAAGCAGCTCAATCAAAATTTGAGCAGACGCAGTAAGATAGATCGAATCACTAAAGAATGTACTTCGCTAAAAGAATTAATGGAGGAATATGAAAAGGAAGTTATAATGGGATGTCTTGAAGAGGGGAAAACCTTAACAGAAGTTGCCAAAGAATTAAAGATAGACAAGTCTACGGTATCAAGAAAATTTAGAAAATACCATATTGAAACAACATAGAGATAATGTAAATTAGCAGGTTATTTACATAAAATATTTGTTGCAGCATTACAACGCATGGTTGCGACAGCGCAACGACACTTAAAATGCGTTAATTTCAGTGAATTGATAAAATAGTTAATAAATATAAGCAAAATAGTAGGAAGAAACAACAAAAGTGTCGTTGCCGTTTCGCAACGATGCTTTTACTTTGCAAAATATCAACGTAGTTGGGAGCATTGAAAATCCAACATTTGTTTGTAATTAGCAATTGGCACGTTTATTGCGAAATAAATATAGAGGGCGGTAAGTATATTTATCACATCAAAATATATAATTTCAGGAGGACTAAAGATGAAAGTAATTCAACTAGGAGCAGGCATCCAGGGAATAGCAACTGCTCTGGATCTGGCACACAACAAAAATATCGAGAAAATCACTTTAGGTGATTACAATTTAGATAGGGCTAATGAGGTTGCCGGTATCTGCAACAAAAAATATGGAGCAGGAAGAGTCGAGACAGTTAAATGTGATGTAAATGATTTTGATAATACCGTTGAATTGATCAAAGGCTATGATGTTTGTATCAATGAGGTTAACTATTACTATAATTGTAAAATCATGGATGCATGCCTTGAAGCGAAAGTAAATTATATTGACATTGGTGGGCTGTATGTGGAAACAGTAAAGCAGGTTACACCGGAGTACGATAAGAAGTTCAAGGATGCGGGATTATTGGCTATCGTTGGCATAGGAGGCACACCGGGTGTTACAAATGTATGTTCGGCATGGGCTGTCAACCAGCTGGACTCTGTTGATACAATTAATTTCTATTGCGGATGCGATGATTGGGGCAAGTCGACAAAAACATTCGAAGTTACATACTCAATTGAGACTATAATGGATGAGTTTCACATGAAGCCAGTTCAGTACTTCAACGGCGAATATGTTGAGGTTGAACCAAGAAGTGGCGGTATGACCGTGCAGTATCCAAATCCGATCGGTGAGCAGTGGGCTTATTATCTGATGCACTCCGAACAGGGTTCGGTTCCGGAATCCTTTAAGAACAAGGGACTCAAAAATTGTACATATAGAATCGGATTCCCTGCAGTAGTTCTGGATAACCTCCGGTTCTTGCACGGACTTGGATTTAGCAATCAAGACAAGATGAATTTTGAAGGGCATGACATAAAACCTGTTAAGATTCTTAAGAAACTTATGGATTCGCAACCGGATGATCCAAATGCAGAAATCAATGATTGCGATGTGATCAAGACAGAAGTATTCGGAGAGAAAGATGGCAAGAGAGTTAAGATTGAACTAAACGCAATATGCAGACCTGTTAAGGAGTGGCCGGAGTTGATGGGAGCACAGGTATATATAGGCGGAGCGCCTGCATGGGCAACTGAATTATTGAGAAAAGGTGTGATTACAGCGAAGGGTTCATTGGCACCGGAACTATGCATACCCCCTGAACCGTTCTTTGAAGAAGCTGCCAAGAGAGAAATTTATGTTAGAGCTACCAGGACGGAATTGCTGGGAACAGATGATTGGGATGCTGCTTTCAAAAAGGAACTTGTAGATCAGGGCAGATAAGAAACACACAATATGGTGACTTATCACTTATAAATAAAGAAAGGGAAATGATAGTGAAAGTATTGTTGATGGGAGCAGGTGGGCAAGGCGGTCCTGCAGCTTCAATAATGTCAAGAGATGATGAAATAAAAGAAATAATTATTGGTGACATCAATGTGGACATGGCGCAGAAAGTTGCGGATAAAATCGGCAGTGATAAAATCAGTGTCAAAAAAGTTGACGCAGATAATGTTGACATTATAGCCGAGGCTGCGAGAGGTATGGATGTGCTTGTAGATTTGGTAACGCCCAAATTCTATTACAATGTACTTCAGGGTGCATTAAAAGCAGGCACCAATTATGTGAGTACGGCATACGATAAATTCATGTGGGATAACAAAATGGAGGTTGGTAAAAAGCCGAAGCTTTTTGATGAGTTCCAAAAAATAGGAAAGACAGCAATGCTCGGATGCGGAATGTCATCAGGATATAGTAATGTCGTTGCCAAATATTACATTGACAAATGTGACACAATCAAAAGCGTTAAAGTGAGGCTGGCAAAGATGGATACTTCGATCGGAAAATATGGAGATGCTGTTACTGCATGGAACCCGGGGTGGGATCCGAGACAGGCGTTGTTGGATTTTACATTGCCGTCAACTGTGTTCCGAAATAAGCAGTATGAGTTGAAGAAAAAGCCTTTTTCCGAAATTGAAGAGTGGCAGTTCCCTGAACCTATAGGGAAAATGCCTGTATCACTACATGCCCATGAAGAACCCTATTCGATTCCTCTCAGCTTTGCCGATAAAGGTCTGGAGTATTGCGATTTTAAATACTACGTTAATATGCAAATTGCACCGGTAGTATCTCTAGGGCTGGCATCTGAAGAACCAATTAAAGTCGGTGACGCAACGGTAAAGCCGCTGGATGTGGTTTTGTCGATGGTTCCAAAGCCGTGCGATGGATTCCTGACTGAAGATCCGTCAGCAATGGATCATATGGATGAGACAAAATACGTGTCGATCATGGTTGAGGTTGTTGGAAATAAGGATGGCAAAGATGTCAGATATAACGTAGCCATTCCTACCATGGAAGCGCCGCGAAAAAAGACATATGAGACATACGGAACATGCAAGATAGCAGTGGCATTACCTGCTGTTGTGGGCGCAAAGATGCTTGCAAAAGGCGACAAGCCCAAGGGTGTAATATTCCCTCACGATCTTGATGCAAATGAGTTCCTTGATGTAATGACACAGACAGGGTTCACTCATAGATTTGAAGAAGTGGATTATTAATTGATATATCTAATAGTGGAGCGACAGCCATTGGTTAGCACCACACAAACCATGGAAAGGATGTGAAAAATGGTAGAAGAATTTGCGTTTACATTACCGACAGAAATACAATTCGGCAATGGCATCATTAGAACTCTGCATGAAGAGTTGATGAACAGGGGGTACAGAGCCCCTCTGATTGTTACCGACAAGAGTATGGTAGCAACAGGCCTGGTAGATATCGTAATGGAGGAAATTAAAAAAGCTGGATTAGAGTACAAACTATTTGATAATACCGTTCCAAACCCAAGAGATTATGATTGTGACAAAGGTGCAGCATTTGCAAAAGAAGCGGGTGCTGACGTATTGATTGCAATCGGCGGAGGCAGTTCAATGGATACTGCCAAAGCAATGGCAACGGTAATGACAAATGGCAAGACCGCAAGAGAATGGTTTGATGTTGAATTGGACGTAACAAGTTCGCCGGTAATATGTATACCGACAACATGCGGAACGGGAAGTGAAGTGACTTTTAATGCGGTTATCACCAACTCCGATACGCACCTTAAGGGGAATATATTTGACCCAAAATGTGCACCGGTATTGGCATTGGTTGATCCCGATATGATTTCAAAACTGCCTTCCCCGCTTGTTGCATCAACGGGCATCGATGCACTGACACATGCAATTGAAGCTCATGTTTGTACTGTTGCAACACCAATGACTGACGCTGTTTCAATATATGCGGTAAAACTGATTGCAGAGAATATCGTCAAAGCAGCAAACGAAAAAGACGCAGATGCTTTGAGTAAGGTAATGCTGGCAAGCATGATGGCGGGTGTTGCATTCGGAAATGCAGATACCGCGGGTGTGCACTGCATTGCAGAGTGCTTTGGTGGATTTTATGACATTCCTCACGGAGTTACAAATTCCATGTTCCTTGCAGAGGTTTCTGAATTCAGTATACCGGGAAATCCGAAAAAATATGCGGAAGTTGCTGAAGCAATGGGAGTAGAAACAAAAAACATGAAGGATGAAGATTCAGCTAAAGAAGGCGTAAAAAAGATCAGGGAATTGTGTAAAGAACTGGACATCCCAAAACTAAGTGCTTTTGAAGTTGTCAAGCCTGAAGATTTTGAGTATTTGGCACAGGCATCATCTAAGCATTGCTGCAACCCGAGCAACCCGGTAGAAGCAACGGCAGAAGAATATTTGGCAATTTTCAAGAAGGTATATGAAGCATAACTGGAGGAAGGAGAAGGTAATATGATTGATTTTGAAAAATTATGGACCAATTTTGACTGGGTAGTATTAGCTCTCTACTTTGTCGGAATACTGCTTGTTGGTATAAGCATGAGAAAACGTGCGGGTAAAAGTGTAAAGAGTTTTTTCGTAGCATCAAGAAGACTGACTATTCCGATTCTAATTGGAGTTGCAGCAGCGGGATGGTATGATTCCTGGACGATTGTAGGATTGGCAGAATGCGGATATACAATGGGTATCGTTGTAATAGCGGTATTTGTTGTTCCCGAAGCGGTTCTGAGATTACCGTTGGCGGCAATAATCGGCCCTCATGTTAGGGACAAAATTCCGGATTGGGTTGTAACAGTTCCGGATATGATGGCATATTTATACAACGGAAAAGTAAAGCTCATATCCGCCATTACATATATAGCGAATTTGATGTATGACTCGGCATTGCTATTTGCAATTGGAGAAGTGTTGAAATTGGTTACGGGAATGCCCATGGTTTTATCTCTCATAATCGCAGGGGCGGTAATTGTCGCTTATACAGCGCTGTCCGGGCTTTGGGGTCTTGCTGTGACAGACTTGATTCAGTTCGCAATCATGACTGTATCAGCAGGAGCTCTGATGATAGGAATCATAAATTTATCCGGAGGTCTTCCCGGGATTTTTGACACAGTCGGAAAGATGGATCCAACACTGTTGAAGCCTATGGGCAATATGGGAGCAATGGAGGCACTGGCTTGGATAATATCGGCTTGTGCAATGTACTGCGAGGCCGCATGTTACCAGAGATTCTCAGCGGCACAGACGGGCTCGGATATTAGGACAGCATTCTCTATCATGCTTTCTATGGGAGTAACATTTAGTATATCCATGGTATTTGCCGGTATGGCTGCGCTGGCATTATTTGGCGATGTTGCAGCGTCACCTGCAGAAGGATTTTGGGCGCTGGTATTCTCCATACTGCCTGTAGGAATGAGAGGCCTATTTGTAGCAGCGCTTTGTGCAGCGGTAATGTCAACAGTATCATCCGACTGGTTGATCTTCAGCACGTGTGCAGTCAATGATATTTACAGAGGATTTATTAATAAAAAGATGTCGGAAGCATCTACGGTAAAAGGAATGCGGGTGGCCGTCGGAGTCTTCGGGGTTTTGTGCGTAGTTGGCACATTGTTCTGGGCAGACGGCATAGCAAATGCGTGGTACTATTTGGGAGGATTCCTCTTCTCGATGTTCTTCATTCCAATCACAGCGGGGCTGTTCTACAAAAGGAAAACTGCTATGGGAGGATTGTCATGTATTGTGTATTCTGCGATAATGTATGTGTTGTGGGAGTTCATACTGGTATGCCCTGGAGGGATCCCGACAAGTTTGTTCGTATCGGTAACAGGTGCGATCATATACTTCATCGTTTGCAATATCACTTATAAAAAAGACTCGCCGTTACAGGATGCAGTGGTATAGGAGGTGCAATGATGAGCAGTAATAAAAGAAAAAACGTGATATCAGGTATTTCCATTGTCGTAGTATTCGTGTTGAGTGCAATATATCTTTTCACACCAATGGTTGATGGATATAATTGGCTGGGATGGCTGATAGGAATATTGAACTTGATTGCAGGACCTGCAGTATTGATTGCATATCTCAACGAAGTACGCAAGGGTGTATTCAAAGATGTTGAAGAAGCTGTAAGCAAAGAAGAGTAATTGAATTTGGGAGACTTGTTATGAAGCAGTTAAAAAATTACAAAGAACAGCGGGATGGAACATTGGCAGTAATTATGAATGATAGAACCTCAAAAAACGAAGCCGGAGTTGTTTATGTTACGGAATCGGTTGCTACCAAAGACGCAGCATTAGATGCAAAGATGAAGCAAGTGGAGCCAAAACTTTTAGGAATCAAAATGGTCAATTATCACCGCAGTGGCCTAAGGAAGGTATGGGTACCATACTATTTCCTCGTATACAATTATGAAGTATCCAGAAATGTATTTTTCAATAAGAGTGATACATTTAAGAGAAAAGGAACAGTGGCGGTAGTATATGACGTAAATGAAATGCATGCATCCCATTACGATTTGATTGCAGAGGGTGAAATCCCAATGGTTAAAAAGAATATTGAACAAACGGATGGGGAGATAATGCCGGGTGGCGGAAATGCAGAAGAAGTGATGGCAAATGCCGAAAGATCCATCCAAAGACAAATTCTTTGGAAGGCATATAAGACCGAGGGCGAGCTGAGACAGGTACAGGCTGTTAAGTTCTATCGTGAAGCATGGGAGATCACTCTCAATTACAAGGATAGAGTATACAAAAAATATGCGTATCTCGACCGATACGGCGTTCATAACGAGCGTGCTCGAGGCTTAAAAGCAAGGCTGGACAACATGTAAAACGATAAACCAATACACATAAAAAATATTATTTGGGATATGGGACGGCAACAGTAATTGATGCCGTCCCATACGTTTTGTAACTACACATAATATGACGAGCAGTATGCGAATTATATCCTTCTGTAATTGAATTATACGAATTATAGAAGGATATTTTATTGCTGGATGTTGTTTTGCAATAAAATTTGCAAATAATACAGGTTATATATAAGATATAATTGTAAAACCATAAAAATGAGAGTAGGGTAAAAAAATGTTGGAGACAAATGATGTACGGGAAGTAAAGGAACAACTGCAGTCAGCGGATTCAGAGAAACTTGATAAATACAGAGGATGCATGATAGGCGGAGCTGCAGGCGATGCATTGGGGTATGCCATTGAATTTCTAGATGAAAAAACAATATTTGAGAAGTATGGTGAAAACGGCATAACAGAATATGATTTAAATCGGCAAGGCGTTGCTGAGATATCAGACGATACACAAATGACGCTTTTTACAGCTACAGGATTGCTTGTTGGAACTACCAGAGGACACAATAGAGATGTTTTTGGTTCATACCCGGAATATATTGCTTTTTCATATGGTGACTGGTACCGGACCCAAACTGAAAAGTATCCTCTTTCTGAGGAATCTCCGGAATTTAATAAACATTGCCTATATAGCTGGCTTGCAAATGTTCCGGAAATGTTCGATAGAAGAGCCCCGGGAACGACATGTCTTTCTGCACTTGCTCAGGGTGGACACGGAACTATAGAAAAGCCAATAAACAATAGCAAGGGATGTGGCGGAATAATGAGGGTGGCTCCAATTGGATTATATTTATCCGGAAGAGGCTGGTCGCAAAAAGAAATCGATATAATTGGAGCGGAAGTTGCTGCTCTTACGCATGGACATGAATTGGGATATATACCCGCGGCAATGTTTGTTCATATAATAAGCATTGTGTCTCAGACGAATGTAGCACTGATAAATGCAGTCATGGATGCGAAGACTGCGATGGTAAAATTGTTTCCGAAAGCAAAGCATATGAAGGAACTGATTTCTTTAGTAGACAAATCGATCGCACTGTCAAAAGAGAAAATAAGGGATCCGGATGCAATTCGAAAATTGGGTGAAGGCTGGGTCGCAGAAGAGGCATTGGCAATCGCCATTTACTGTTCATTGAAATATGAAAATGACTTTGGTAAAGCTATTGTTACTGCGGTCAAGCATAGCGGAGACAGTGATTCGACAGGATCGGTCGTGGGGAATATATTAGGCACACATTTAGGAATAAAAAGAATCCCACCAAAATATATAGAGCCATTGGAACTTAAAAACATAATTCTGGAAATTGCTGATGATTTATATAATGATAAGCAACTCGATGAATATGGCGAAATGATAGATGAGGTATGGATCGAAAAGTATATTAAGATTACATATAAATAAAATGCTGATGCACCTTTGTCTTCCGGATCCGGAAGATTTCATTTTTGAAGACGGTGTGAATAAAAGTCTGTAAATAAGATTTTTTGCCTTCTATGGCAGTTCATTTAGATTGGGAAAGTTTGATCATTTATTTCCCGATTTGTAAAACCAGTATATGGATTAAATAAAAGCATGTCAACAGCACAAAAAATTACTTGTCGACATGCTTTTGATTTTTTGGATCTATTCGGGCATTCTGTCCGGATA
>DBPK01000030.1 GCA_002304835.1 Firmicutes bacterium UBA1422 | reverse complement strand
GTCCCTCCGGAGTAACTTTCAAATTCGTCAGCAGCCAATTTTTTCCCAAGGGCTTCGGCTATCTGACTTCTGCAGGAGTTATGTACGCAAACGAAAGCGACCTTAGGTTTGCCTTTGCAGCTGAGTATTACTTGTTTTTTCCGGTTTTCCATTTGGGCCTCTCCGATCAGATCAAAATTTGATTTATCTTTTATGAAATTGTAACATTCAAACAGCGCTCAACATATTGACAAACATCTATATGTATTATATATTTGGGCTCGTAAAAGACCAAGTGATAAATATTTACGAGGAGAGATACTATGACCGAAAAAACTGCAAATGAAGCTGAACTTGGATTTTTTGGGCGTTACCTGACTCTGTGGGTAGCACTATGCATGGTTGCAGGAGTTATGATAGGAATTTACATCCCGATCATTCCGGCCATCCTTGCAAAATTTGAGTACGCAAATGTCTCGATCCCCGTGGCAGTGCTCATATGGCTTATGATATACCCTATGATGCTGAAGATTGATTTCTCAAGTGTAGTTAAAGCTGTAAAAATGCCGAAAGGGCTTATTGTAACATGCGTCACAAACTGGCTCATTAAGCCGTTTACAATGTACGGTATAGCAGCGTTTTTTCTTTTCGTTCTTTATAATGGAATGATATCCCCTGAATTGGCAAAGGAATATCTTGCCGGTGCCGTACTTCTTGGCGCAGCACCCTGTACTGCTATGGTATTTGTCTGGAGCCACCTTACCAAGGGAAATCCTGCCTATACACTCGTCCAAGTAGCAGTCAATGACCTGATAATACTCTTTGCATTTACTCCCATAGTGGCGCTTCTCCTGGGTGTCTCCGGAATAGCTATACCATGGAATACGCTTATTATTTCAGTTGTGCTGTTTGTGGTGATACCGCTCACTGCAGGATGGCTTACAAGAAGGTCTTACATAAACAGTCATGGTGAAGATGCTTTCAATAAATTTGTATCGAAGTTTGACAACATTACGACCGTTGGACTTCTTTTGACACTTGTTATAATTTTCTCCTTCCAGGGCAGGGTCATAATCAATAACCCGACAGACATATTACTGATAGCTGTCCCCCTAACGATCCAGACTATTTTGATCTTTGGAGTGGGATATTTATGGGCGTGGGGATGGAAACTTCCGCATGACATCGCAGCACCGGCAGGCATGATAGGAGCCAGCAATTTTTTTGAACTCGCAGTAGCTGTAGCGATCTCACTCTTTGGCTTAAAGTCCGGCGCGACCCTTGCAACAGTGGTCGGTGTCCTAATTGAAGTTCCTGTAATGTTGATGTTGGTTCGTTTTTGCAATAATACAAAAGGATGGTTTTACTCGAAAAAAATATGATAAAAATAAAAAATTGATCTGGGGAAGTGCTGTAAGTATGGCAGTTTGCTGCGGCGAAAATCAAATTCTATCCACGTCACTTACCATAAAGGACAGGATCGGTTCCTGGAAGGCGAGATGGGGTATCGGGAGGATGGAGTATTCGATAGACCCGGGACTGTACTCTGTCGGCAGTCCTCATGAGCATTCTCCGATCCTGGTCACCTCAAATTATAAAATGACGGTTGACAGGGTGAGGAAAAATCTTGGCGGCAGGGATCTGTGGCTTATGATCCTCGATACCGAAGGGATAAACGTATGGTGCGCAGCAGGCAAGGGTACCTTTGGCACAGAAGAGCTCGTTTACCGCATCAATGAGTCAGAACTCAGGGAGAAAGTCACCCACAGGGAACTGATCCTTCCTCAGCTTGGCGCGACGGGCGTATCTGCCCACGAAGTAAGAAAAAGGAGCGGCTTCAAAGTTATATATGGACCTGTAAGAGCTGAAGACATTCCCTATTTTCTTGACAACGGGCTGACTCTCAAAGCGGATATGCGGAAAGTCCGCTTTACAATTCTGGACAGACTTGTCCTGACGCCTGTCGAGATCGTCATAGCCATGGAACTGATGCTCAAGGTCTTCGGAGCAATGGCAATTTTTTCTGCTTTAGGCATTCTGCCTGTTGAAAGGGCAGATTACCTAGGACTGCTTGGGGCAATCTTAATGGGCGCTTTAATATCACCGTTGCTTCTCCCATGGATACCGGGAAGGGCCTTTTCCTTTAAAGGAATGCTGACTGGTCTGATATGGGCCATATCGGCATCCCTGTTTTTGTTTTCGAAAGGGATCGCGAATTGGCTTCAGCTTTTTTCATATATGCTGATCCTGCCATCTTTGTCCGCTTTTTTCACAATGAACTTTACCGGATCGTCTACATACACTTCCCTGTCAGGAGTGGAAAAAGAAATGAAAACGGCACTTCCCCTGATAATTGCTGCACTGACTGCAGGAACCATTATCAGGATAGTTTCGTACTACATTTAGTCATTTGGACAGATGCAAAGGAGAAGACAAATGGAGCTTAAGTATCTAAAGGGTGTGGCTGAATTAAAACTTGACACAGACAAATGCATCGGGTGCGGAATGTGTGGGGTCGTATGTCCGCATGCCGTCTTTTCCATAAGTGATAATAAGGCCCTTATAAACGACATAGACCTGTGCATGGAATGCGGAGCGTGTTCGATGAACTGCCCTGTCTCGGCAATAACAGTAAGAAAAGGTGTCGGCTGTGCATATGCAGTGCTCATGGGGATGTTTAGCGGGAATAAAGACGGAAAAGGTCCGTCCTGCGGGGACTCGGGTTGCTGCGGATAGTATTGGATAAATAATGCATGCATGGATCGCAGAGTTTTCAACAATTTGTGGTTCAACTCCCTCCTGTTGTCACCATTCTGAATGATTTGGATATATAATCTACCGGAACAAAAAATATTAAGGAACGGTGTTTGATTTTGATCCGCACTCTTGCCCCTGTTATGCTTCTCCTTGTCTCAAATGTTTTTATGACCTACGCATGGTATGGGCACCTTAAACATATGGGTTCTAAACCCCTTATTTTTGTGATACTGGCAAGCTGGGGGATCGCCTTCTTCGAGTATTGCTTCCAGGTCCCCGCTAACCGGCTGGGAAATCAGTTGTTTACCCTTTCTCAGCTCAAGATAATGCAAGAAGTCATAACCATGTGCGTCTTTGCCGCCTTCACCTTCTTTGTGATGAAGGAAAAACTTACTCTCAACTACGTTTGGGCCTCACTATGCATGGTCGGTGCCGTCTTTTTTATCTTCAGGCCCAACTGAATGTCCCATGTACGGCAAGTGCAGCATGAATGACAGGATAATGTTGAGTAGAGATCTGCCGTTAAAAAAGAGCATCCCGGTCGGGGCAGGTCACTAAACAGTATCTATAAAAGGAGGGATAACAGTTTTTCGTTATCTCTCCTTTTTATATAGTAGAAGAGAAGCACTCATGATAAAAATACCGGGACAAAAGGCGGAAAAGAGCCTAATGATCGGCTTAAATATCAGAGATGCGGGCATAAAAACAAGTTCCACAAATATTTTTTTATGCACTTTCACTGGTAAAAAAGTAAAAGAACAAGTTTGCGCCGGTCTGTGATGGACTTAAATTGCGGGCAGTCTGCAAATTCACGAGGCCGTGTGTCCTAATCGAAAATCTTTAAAAAAAGGCAAAAAAAGTGCTTGACGAAAACAGAGTGCCGTCATATACTACCTCCTGTTGCGCTTCCGANNNNTGACAGTTGAATACAGGGAAAAGCAAAAGAGTATATATGGTTTACGGATCATGTATATAGCCTTGAGAGAACATTCGAATCAAATCGGATATTTTCGGAGAGGCGAAGAAGATGAAGTAGAAGAAAAGTCAGCGACTGAGTCGGTCATCGGAGCTTAAATGTGAAGATGATCGAAAAGCACACCAGAATCAAACGGAG
>DBPK01000020.1 GCA_002304835.1 Firmicutes bacterium UBA1422 | reverse complement strand
AAAAGACATACAAAAGACCGGCCGGTTGGCCGGTCTTTTCTTTATAAAAATATATATTGACAAACAAAATTAAATTGCGTACAATATAAATCTAACACAAACAAGATAATAAACTTAAAAAAAGAAAAAAGAAGAACAGAAAAAAATCAAGAAACAAAAAGAGAAGGAGGAAACGAAATGAGTATTTATGATATAAAGGTAAAAGATATGGAAGAAAAAGAAGTCTCTCTTTCCGATTACAAGGGGAAGGTACTTCTCATCGTCAATACAGCCACCGGCTGCGGCTTCACGCCCCAGTACGTAGGGCTTCAGGAGCTTTACACAAAATACAGAAAAAAGGGGCTTGAGATACTTGACTTTCCTTGCAACCAGTTTGGGAATCAGGCTCCGGGAACATCAGAGGAGATTTATACTTTTTGTACAGGCAGATTCGGTATGAGTTTCAGACAGTTTTATAAAATCGATGTAAACGGGGCCAACGAAAGTCCCCTTTATACATTCCTCAAATCTCAGAAGCTTAAGGGAAACGGAAGGATAAAGTGGAACTTCACTAAGTTTCTGGTGGACCGGGAGGGCAATGCAGTAAAAAGGTATGCTCCGGTGGTGAAACCCGAAAAGATGGAAGAGGATATTGTAAAACTTTTGGAACAATAGCAGATCGGATATGAAAGGGTATCCATTATCCGAACAGAAAAACAGGAGACAGAAAATGGACAGTAAATATGATATGCTCAAGTTGGAAAACCAGTTATGCTTTCCCCTTTATGTGTGTTCAAAGGAAACAATAAGACTTTATAAACGTTTTCTTGATCCCCTTGATCTTACATATACTCAATACATAGCCATGATGGTCATGTGGGAACACAAAAGTCTTACCGTAAAAGAAATGGGGAAAATTCTTTTGCTTGATTCGGGGACTCTTACGCCTGTGCTGAAAAAACTTGAGTCCAAAGGATATTTATCACGTAAGCGCTCAAAAGATGATGAACGGACTGTAATGATAAGCATCACTGAAAGGGGAGAGAAGCTGAAGGCGGAAGCAGCCATGATACCAAAGAGGATGGGCGATTGCATCAAACTTTCCCAAGAAGAGGCATCAAAGTTAAAGGAAATCCTTGATAAGACCCTTAAAAACATAGAGCGGGGGAAATAAAAATGACAGATCGTGAAAAAAAGACCGGAAGACATGATATATCAAAAATATGTATGCCGATCACAGGCAACAGCAAAAACGAAATAATCCGGCAAATGGAAAAAGCCATGGCATCAAAGTGCGGCATGATAGAATGGAGAGCGGATTATTTTTGGGCAGGATATCCGATGGGCGGAAAAAGGGATCACGAAATCATTCTTGATATGCTTGATATTATATGTAAAATGTCAAAAAATGCAGAGGCAAAAAACCCTTCGGAAGGAGATATAATAGACAAGTCTGTTATATTTACTCTGCGCACAAAGGAAGAAGGAGGCAAAGCCCATTTAAGAAGAAGCACATATATGCAACTGATAAGGGATGTGATACAAAAAAGCCTTACGGATATGGTTGACATAGAACTTCTGGACGAAAACGGCACAGAAGACAGAGCCAGACTGGAGTTCATAATAGATATGGCCCATGAAGCAGGCAAAAAAGTAATACTGTCAAATCACGATTTTGCTAAAACTCCCGATATGGAAGTGATAACAGGCAGAATGGACGCAATGAAAGAATTGGGTGCAGATATAGTCAAGGTGGCATACATGCCCTGTGATGATCTTGATGTGGATATTCTTATGGATGCGGCGGGATCCATGAAGAAAAAAAATCCCGAAACGCTCCTGGTGGCCATATCCATGGGAGAAAGGGGCAAGAGGACCCGGGACGGGTCGGAGGCTTATGAGCCGGCAATATTTTTTGTATCGGGACCGGGAGGATCATCTGCACCGGGGCAGGATGAAATATAAAAAGAATATAATCAATAAAAAAGAGACCTTATTTAAGGTCTCTTTTGTTTTTGGATTTGAGCTTTTAGCCTTCTATGGCTATATAGTTTTCTTTTTCAATTTCTTCAGGTACTTTTTTAGGGACAGAGATCTTGAGTATGCCGTCCTCGAATTTCGCGTTTATGTCGGATTCTGTAACATTTTTTCCCACATAGAAGCTTCTTGAGCAGCTGCCCTCATATCTTTCTTTGCGGATATATCTGCCTTCCCGGTCTTTTTCATCTTTGTCTGTGGTCCTGTTGGCGCTCACTGTCATATAACCGTCTTTTAGCCGGGCTTTAACATCATCCTTTTTGAAACCCGGAAGGTCAATTTCCAGTAAATATCCATCCTCGCTTTCTTTTACATCTGTTTTCATTATGTCCCTGTTTTGATTACTGAAAAAATCGTTTGCTGAAGGGAAACCTCCCATCCAGTCTTCGAACAAATTATTAGATATCAATCTAGGCATCAACATAAGTCATCCCTCCTTTTTACTTTATTTTTGTTTTTTTGTTCTGGGAAAACAATAACACATTTTGTTAGCACTGTCAAGAGGTGAGTGCTAATTATTTTAAAAAATCCTCTCTTCCTTTTAAAAATAGGCTTTTTGACCCCATAAAAAACTGTGCACCGTCACAAAAGTATGTTTGCGCAAGATAATGATTTGGTATATAATATTTCGGTATATGAATAGTATTGTAGAGATAAACAATTTAATATTCAGCTATTCGCAGGAAAGCGGAGATGGAGCTAAAGGATGTTTTCTTCAAAATGCCATAGACGGAGTGGACCTTACAATAAAAAAGGGCAGTTTCACAGCCATTATCGGCAGGAACGGATCCGGGAAATCAACACTGGCAAAAAACATCAATGCTCTGCTGCTTCCCAGTAGCGGAGTTGTTTATGTAAACGGCTATGATACCCGGGACCAGGAGCACCTATGGGACATAAGACAAACCGCCGGAATGGTATTTCAAAATCCCGACAACCAGATCGTATCATCCATAGTCGAGGAGGATGTTGCTTTTGGTCCGGAGAATCTGGGGATATCTCCTTCTGAAATAAGAAAAAGAGTGGAAGATTCGCTTAGTGCAGTCAATATGGGGGATTACAGAAAAAAACCGCCCCATTTTCTTTCGGGTGGTCAGAAACAGAGAATAGCCATCGCAGGAGTCGTGGCCATGAAGCCTGAATGCATAATTTTTGATGAACCGACAGCAATGCTGGATCCAAAAGGCCGGGGAGAGGTCATGGAAATAATAAGAGAACTTAACCGGGAAGGTATAACGGTGGTTCTGATCACCCATTTCATGGAAGAAGCGGCGCTGGCTGACAGGGTAATAATAATGGATGAGGGCAAGATCAAACTTGACGGCAGTCCTTCAAGTGTGTTTGCAAAAAGAGATGAATTGAAGTCAATGAGTCTGGATGTTCCCTTTGTAGTTGAACTGGCGTATCGTTTGAGACAAAAGGGAGTTGATATACCTGAAAATACAGTAAGCAGAAAAGATTTGGTGGAATATATATGTCGATCAGTGCACAAAAAATAAATCACATATACAGCAAAGGACTTGCGGATCAGACTGTGGCTCTTTGTGATGTCAGCTTTGACATAAATGACGGTGAGTTTGTGGGGATCATCGGGCATACGGGCTCGGGAAAATCCACATTGCTGCAGCATTTGAACGGCCTTCTGAAACCCGATTCCGGCAGGATTTTTATAAACGGCAGGGAAATAACGGCACAAGGTGTGGACATGATGGAAGTACGTCGGAGTACAGGACTTGTTTTTCAGTATCCGGAGTATCAGCTTTTTGAAGAAACCGTAGAAAAAGATATAGCTTTCGGGCCTCTGAATCTGGGACTTTCTCAGGAAGAAACAAAAGTGCGTGTTGCCGAAGCCCTTTCTATGGTCGGTCTTGATCCCTGCGAAGTGGCAGAAAAATCACCCTTTGACCTTTCGGGAGGAGAAAAAAGAAGGATCGCCATAGCCGGTGTCATAGCCATGAAACCCAGGGTGCTCATTCTGGATGAACCAACTGCAGGGTTGGATCCCAAGGCTCACAAAGAAATACTGGACATGATAGAAAAGATCCATAAAAATGAAAAAAATATTACCATACTCGTTTCCCACAAGATGGATGACATAGCCAGGCTTTGCGACAGGATACTGGTAATGGAAAAAGGCACCGTTGTCATGACGGGGACACCAGAGGAAATATTCTCAAAGGGAGAAGAACTTCAGGGAATGGGGCTTGATCTTCCCGAAGCTGCACAGCTCATTATGGAACTTAGGAAAAGAGGAATAGAAAAAGACGAAACAGTTCTTACGATGGAACAGGCTGAGCGGTTATTACTGGAGGTGCTGGACAAATGTTAAGAGACATAACATTGGGGCAGTATTATTCGGGGGAGTCATGGATCCACAGACTGGATCCCAGAGTAAAGATCATAGCCACCCTTTTATTTATAGTTGAAATATTTATAATAAACAGTTTTGAGGGTTTTGGAATAGCCTTTGGTGCACTCATTGTTGTTATTGCTGCATCAAAGGTGCCGCTTAGATTTATAATGCGGGGGCTCAAACCCATATTTCTGATAATACTTTTCACTTTCATTGTAAATCTTTTTATAGTAGATGGTGAAATACTGGTGAAAATATGGATATTCACAATAACTAAGGAAGGTCTTTATAGGGCGGTATTCATGGCAGTAAGGCTTATATTGTTGATAATAGGGTCTTCACTTCTTACACTTTGCACAAAACCCATGAGTCTGACAGATGGACTGGAAAGTCTTATGAAACCCTTCAAAATAATAGGAGTGCCTGCTCACGAACTGGCAATGATGATGACTATAGCCTTGCGTTTCATTCCCACACTCATAGAAGAAACTGACAAGATAATGAAAGCTCAGCAGGCAAGGGGAGCCGATTTTGAGACCGGCAATATCTTTCGCCGGGCGAAGCACCTGATACCCATACTTGTACCTCTTTTTATAAGCGCTTTCCGGATAGCTCAGGATATGGCCATGGCCATGGAGGCCAGATGTTATCACGGCGGAGAAAACAGGACAAAAATGAATGGAATGAAATTTGCCAAAAGAGATGCCTTTGCCGCTTTGCTAATGTTGCTTTTTCTGGCAGTGATCATATTGGGAAGAATGTTTCTATGAAAACAAAGTATCTTATACAGGCAGGCCTTATAGCAGCATTATATGCTACACTTACAGTATTGCTGGGAGCCATAAGCTACGGGCCTGTTCAACTGAGAATAGCTGAAGCAATGACGGTTTTGCCGGCTTTGACACCGGCGGCTGTCCCCGGACTTTTTGCCGGCTGTCTTATAAGCAATATGCTTGGACCCTATGGAGCCCTTGATATGATAACAGGAAGTCTGGCTACACTTACGGCGGCTTTTTGCTCATATAAGCTTTCAAAAAAGCCTTTGCTGGTACCGCTTCCTCCGGTCATCATAAACGGAATAGTTATAGGGTCAATGCTTTATTATGTTTACGGTGTACCCTTAAGTCTGGCAGCATGTATAGGCTGGGTGGCCCTTGGACAGTTCATATCATGTTATATCTTGGGATATCCTTTGCTGTTGGTGTTTGGGAAACATAAAAATATTTTTGAATGATAAATAAAGAGAAAAAATGAGACAGAGAAAACTGAAAAACCTTTATGAAAGGCTGGAATATTTTAAAAACTGGATAGTAAATGAACCGGAAAAACAAAAGGGGCGATGGAAAGATGTCACCAGGGAAGGTATTCCGGCAGGGAAGCAGAGCGCAAACATAAGGCTGGAGATCGGATGCGGAAAGGGACGCTTCATTACGGAAAAAGCCTTCCGCGATCCCGAAAACAAATATATCGGTATAGAGGGACAGGAGAGTGTAATAGTACGTGCCATAGAAAAGGCCGAGAAAAAGGATCTGAAGAATATATTGTTTATATCAGGGTATATCAGAGACCTTAGAGAAATATTTGCAGATGAAGAGGTCCGGGGCATATATCTTTTCTTCAGCGATCCATGGCCAAAGAAGAGACATGCCTCAAGAAGGCTCACTCACAGGGATTTTCTTGCAAGTTACAAAGCTGTTCTTGCACCGGGAGGTTCCATTGAAATAAGGACAGATAATAAAGAGCTTTTTGACTTCACCCTTTGCGAAGCTGAAGCAGCAGGACTTTTTGCAGAAAATATAACAGAGGACCTTCACGGTTCGGGCATTATAAAAGACGGGATAATGACAGAGTACGAAGAAAAATTCTCTTCAATGGGCAAAAAAATAAAATATGTAAAACTGATAAAATAAGAGAAGGAGATAACAAAAAATGGCAGAATACATAATGGCAGAAAAAAATAACAGGATGATTCCCGAGGAAGATAAAATATTTGCGCTTAATGCAAGAGCAAAGAAAATGGCTGAAGAGGTGGGCAGGGATAAAGTAATCAATGCGACTATCGGATCCCTGCTGGACGATGACGGCAAACTGGTGGTGCTTTTATCTGTAGTAAAGGCGTTAAAGGGACTTGAACCATTGGATTTTGCAGAGTATGCTCCCATAGGGGGAACGCCGGATTTCAAGAAAGCTGTAACGAAAGCGGCTTTCGGTAAACACATATCCTCTTCCTTTGTGGAGGTGGTGGCTACACCGGGAGGAACGGGGGCTCTTAGAAATATAGTTGCGAACTATTCAAAAATCGGAGACAAGGTCCTGACGTCGGACTGGTTCTGGGGGCCTTACAAGACAATAACCGGTGAACTTTACAGGGAACTTTGCGTATATCCCATGTTTGATGAAAACAACAGATTCAATAAAAAGAGTTTTTCTGAAGAGCTCAACAAGTTGGCTGCAGAGCAGGAGAGTGTTTTGATCCTTTTGAATACTCCATCTCATAATCCAACAGGGTACTCTCTTGACGGAGACGACTGGAATGGGGTTGCAGAAGCTGTAAAAGAGGCATCAAAAAAGGCCAGGATAACTCTTTTTGTGGATGCAGCATATATAGATTTTGCCGGAGACGAGGAAGAGTACAGGACTTTCCTGCCAAAACTTGAAGATATGCCTTCGAATGTACTGCCCGTTATCGGATACAGTTTTTCTAAAACTTTTACCCTTTACGGAATGCGGTGCGGAGCAATGATCGCCATGGCGCCTTCAGCGGAGATCGCTGCGGAATTCAAACTGGTCAATGAGTTTTCTGCAAGAGGAACATGGTCAAACAGTACTAGAAGCGGACAGGTGCTGGTATCAAAGGTATATGAAGATGAGAAACTTCTGGAAAGTGTCAATAAAGAAAGAGCCGGTTACAGAGAGATGCTGATAAAGAGGGGAAAGGCCTTCAGCAAGTCAGTTATTGAAAAAGGACTTCCTCTTGTCCCATTTGATTCGGGATTCTTTTCGTGTATCCCTTTAAAGGATCCGGCAGGTGTAAGCAAAAAGCTTGAAGAAAAGGGTATTTTTGTCGTTCCTCTGGCAAAAGGCATAAGAGTATCAGTGGCATCTATATCAGAGGAGACATGCAGAAAACTTCCGGGGATGATCGCAGAAGCCATGGAGTAACAAAAAAAACGGTGAATTGATTCAAGCATTATGATATAATAATCATGGCCTTTTCCGAAGAAAAGGGAAGGATCCATGCGGATGTAGTTCAATGGCAGAATATCAGCTTCCCAAGCTGGATACGGGAGTTCGATCCTCCTCATCCGCTCCAAATCAAATACCATCTATTGATAAAAGAAATTTTGTCGACAGGTGGTTTTCTGTTTGATCGAAAGTGCATGAATCGATCCGGTTTCGGGCTTTGGCTTTTATCTGTTAAGTACTTACTTTAAACGATTTGACCTCTGATTGGCATGACAGGGAGGTTTCGGTGTGTTATAATTTCTATTTGAGAACAATTGATATGATTTGAGAGATTAGAAACCGGAGTTCAAACGGCGAGTTCCGAAGGTTTTCAGAAAACGGAAGGGAAAGGCACGACGATTGCTTGAACCCGTATCCCGTCATTTTTGGAGGGAAAGAGAATGAATCCGATCCCTTATAAAGTAATCCGTTCAGACCGCAAGAGTATTGCGCTTGTTATAGACAATAAGGCTAACCTTGTAGTCCGTGCACCACACAAGATCAAGGACAAAGAAATCGCCCATTTTGTAGACAAAAAGAAACACTGGATCATTGAGAAGCAACATCAAGCATCTTTTTTCAGAGAAAAATATACTCCCCTTCTCATGGAGAGCGGCGAAAGCATCCTTTACCTTGGAGACGTCTATGCGTTGCGCAGTGCTGATGTTTCAGAAATAAAGATTTCAAGTACCAATATTTTGATTCCCAAGAATTACGGCAAAGAGGATATAGTAATATGGATGAAAAAAGAAGCATCCAACTTGCTGAATGAGCGAGTTGCTAAATACGCAGGGCTAATGAGCACGACCTATGGATCGGTGAAAATGTCTGAAGCGAAAGCTCGTTGGGGTTCGTGTAGCGCAAAAAATAACCTAAATTTTGCATGGCGTTTGATCATGTGCCCGATAGCGGTAATCGATTATGTGGTTGTTCATGAGTTAAGCCATGTAGCATACAAAAATCACAGTTCGTCATTTTGGGCGAGAGTCAAAACTTTTTCCCCCCACTATAAGAAACAGAGAGACTGGCTTAAGGTCAACCGCAATCTGATGGAAATAGTATAGGAGACTTTTAATGGATAATGCCTCAAATACCGATCTGCAAATGGGAGATTGGGGCTGTGGCATTATATTCAAATTGGCGAGGAGGTCGTAAATAATGATTGGAGCGATAATAGGAGACATAGTAGGCTCGGTCTACGAGTGGAATAATATCAAAACAAAAGATTTCCACCTGTTCGGCGAAGATTGCTTTTTCACAGATGATACAGTGATGACCATAGCCACAGCGGACGCTATAATGAACGGTGGCGAAGCCGACAATTTTATTGACGCATATAAAAAGTGGGGACGGCTATATCCTGATGCGGGATATGGCGGCAGATTTGGAAGTTGGATTCACTCTGGTGACCGTATGCCCTACAACTCTTGGGGCAATGGTTCGGCGATGCGGGTTTCACCTTGCGCTTGGGTGATGAATTGCGGATTCTATGGGCGTACAGGTTGTTGGCCATCAAACGGTTGGGAATGTGTAACAAAATCTGCTGAGGTGACACATAACCACCCTGAAGGTATCAAAGGCGCACAAGCTACCGCAGCAGCGATATTTTTGAGCCGGTTCTACTCCGGAGGTCACGCTTTCGATTATTGCCGGCTGTGGTCGCTTGAAGAATTGAAAGCTGAAATGAAAAATCTGATAGAATCCGATCTTGGATATGACCTATCCCGGACGCTTGACGAAATACGTCCAACCTACCACTTTAATGAAAGTTGTCAGGGCACTGTACCGGAGGCTATTATTGCGTTCCTTGAAAGCACGGACTTCGAGGATGCGATACGAAACGCCATCTCCCTGGGAGGCGACAGTGATACGCTTGCGGCAATCACCGGTAGTATTGCTGAAGCCGCTTATGGTGTACCCGACTGGATCAAAGACAAAGCATTTGATTATCTTGACGAACCGCTGAGAGGTGTATATGATCGATGGGAAACATATATCAAGAACGACTAAAACAAGGGGTGTGCAAAAGCGGTGCAAATTTTAACGATTTGCTTTGGAAGGCTCATTTTATCAATAGATAGTACCTTTACCATTATAAAAAGTGTCGTTATGACACTTTTTTGTTGTTTATTCATCCTGAAATCTCCATTTTCCGGAGCTGATTTGACGCAAGCGGGCAAAAAAGGTAATATTAGTATGAATAATAAACATTTTTGAACAGTGAAACCCGCAAAAGGAGAGAGTGAAAATGGGTAAAATGATGACAATGGAAAGGATAAAAGCCTTTGGAGCAAAAAGAGCCATAGAGTATGTGGATAAAGACTACAAAAAAAATGCGCCTAAACTTCTTGACTGGCTCATAGAACATGATATCGGAGGAGATTCTCTGGCTCCCCAGGCAAAAGTTGCAAAAGAACATATGCAGGATCCTGAAAGCAACTGGAACAAGTTGGCAGAAAAATTCTGGACTGAAGTGGATGCCGGAGTCAGAAAGAAAATATTTGAGAATTTCATAATACATGCCAGTCTCACCGGGTCCAAGAAACAGTTTGAGACAATGGAAAAGGAGAAATGCAATGTGCCGTGGGCCATACTGCTTGATCCCACATCAGCATGTAATCTTCACTGCAAAGGCTGTTGGGCTGCAGAGTACGGAGATAAACTAAATCTGACATTTTATGAATTGAGTTCAATAGTTGAACAGGGCAAGGCTATGGGAACTTACTTTTATATATTTACGGGCGGAGAACCCCTCGTAAGAAAGGATGACGTAATAAAGATCTGCGAAAAACATAATGACTGTGCATTCCTTTCTTTCACCAATGCAACACTGATTGATGAGGCCTTCGCAGAAGAAATGTTAAGAGTAAAGAATTTCATACCTGCAATAAGCATAGAGGGATTCAAAAAAGAAACTGATTCAAGAAGAGGCGAAGGTACTTTTGATGCCATAATGAAAGCTATGGAAATACTTAAAAAAAAGAAGCTTCCCTTTGGAGTTTCATGTACATATACATCCGAAAACACACAAACAATAGCAAGCAGTGAGTTTTTTGATTTTCTGATAGAAAAAGGGGCACTGTTTGCATGGCTGTTTACCTATATGCCCGTGGGAAAAGGTGCCGCCAAAGAACTGATCGTTAGACCTGAACAGAGGAAGTATATGTATGATCAGATCAGAGAGTTCAGAAACACAAAAGCCATATGGACAATGGATTTCTGGAATGACGGAGAATTTGTGGGAGGATGTATAGCAGGAGGCAGGTCTTATCTTCATATAAATGCAAACGGAGATATCGAACCTTGCGCTTTCATACATTATTCCGATTCCAACATAAGAGAGCATACGCTGCTCGAAGCATATAAGCGGCCATTGTTCATGGAATACTTCAACAATCAGCCCTTCAGCGACAATATGTTAAGACCATGTCCTCTTCTCGATAACGAAGGTGCCCTGGCACAGATGGTGAAAAGATCCAAAGCCCATTCAACAGATGTGAATGATCCGGAAGATGTGGATGAACTTACTGCAAAATGCAAAAACGCCGCAGCGGCATGGAAGCCTGTGGCAGATGAGATATGGGCTTCAAAACCTCACCACGAATACAGTGGACCAAGACACAACACCAGAATTCACGATGACAAATAGTATGAGGCAGGAAAGTAGATATCCCCTTTAATAAGAAAGGCTTTTTGATAAGACTGCACGCCCTTTTCAGGGCGTGTTTTTATGCAGAAAAATATGTTGACAAATATTTCCATTAAATGTATAATATTGTCATACAGAAAAATATCAAGAAAGGAGAACAAACACTGTGAGTGAGAAAGAAAAAACAGAAATAGTTTTTGAGATCAGGGAACATTTGGGTGTAATAGGTGCTTATCCTACAGGATGGCAGAAAGAACTTAATCTTGTGGCTTGGAATGGGACCCCTCCCAAGTATGATATCAGAGACTGGGACCATGATCATGAGCACATGTCAAGAGGAATAACCATGCACAGAGACGAAATGAAGAAGCTCGTTCAAATCGTAAGTGACAAGGAATTTTAAGAGAGTTTCTTGGAAACGTTATTTTGCATGAAAAGGCGCTGCGGCTTTCGGTTGTACCGCCTTTTTCCCTGTGTTATACTTCCTTTATATAAAAAAAACATCCTAAGCTTATAGGGGGAAGGGATAAATGAAAATAAAAATAAAAAAAGATATAAAATCAGAATTTGAAACTATAGAAACAGAGAAGGACACTACCCTTGAGAAACTGGCCGGGAGCATAAAAAGAGATGTCCCTTATATGATACTGGCTGCAAAGGTGGACAACAAGGTAAAAAGACTCACCGAAAAAATAACCGGACCATGTGAGATAGAGTTTCTTGATATGCGCACCAGACAGGCCCATCTTATGTATCAGTGCAGTATTATCCTTCTTTACCTTGCTGCCGTTAAGGAAGTCCTTGAGACGACAGATACAGAGGTCAGGAATTCTCTTAACCAGGGTCTTTTCACATTGATCAGAACAAAAGGACCTTTGACCGCGTCCGATGTGAAAGCTGTAGAAAAAAGGATGAGACAGATGGTCAGAGAAAACATCCCCATCGAATCTTTTGGAGCATGCAAAAAAGAAGAACTGAAGCAGATGCAGCTATATAAATTAAAGGACTATGAACAATTCTTCTACGGACTCACAGTTCCCTCTTCGGGATATCTGAAGTATTTCCGGCTCAAAAAATATAGAAGAGGAGTGATCCTCAGATTTCCGCAGCCCTCCATGCCAGATAAAATGCCACCCTATGTGGACAACAAAAAAATGTACTATGCTTTTGCGGAGGCGGAAAAATGGCAGAGACTTCTGGATATATCCTATGTTTGGGACCTCAACAAAAAAATAATCGGAGGCGAAGCCGGGGAGATAATACGAATGTCAGAAGCACTGCATGACAAAAGGATAGTTGAGATCGCCGGGGAGATAACAAAACTCAAAAAGAGAATCATACTAATTGCAGGACCTTCCTCTTCGGGAAAGACGACTTTTGCCCGAAGGCTTTGCATACAGCTGAAAGTCAACGGATCAAAACCCCTGTATCTGGGAACAGACGACTATTTCCTTGATAGGGAAGACACTCCAAAAGATGAGAACGGTGAGCCGAATTTTGAAGACCTGGAAGCATTGGATATCGATCTTTTCAACAGGGATATGAATATGCTGCTGGAAGGAAAGGAAGCGGACATCCCTGAATTCGATTTTCTTCAGGGCAAAAAAATATTCGGAAAAAGGAGGACGTCAATAGATCAAACTCAGCCAATAGTGATAGAGGGTATCCATGCTTTGAATGATGGGCTTACACCTTACATAGATGAGGACCGTAAATTCAAAATATATATAAGTCCTCTGACTCAACTTAACATAGATGATCATAATGTCATATCCACAACTGATTCAAGGATGATAAGAAGAATGGTAAGAGATCATCAGTACAGAGGCCATTCCGCTGAAGCCACCATAAAAAGCTGGCCAAAAGTAAGGGCTGGCGAAGATAAGAATATTTTCCCTTACAACAGTTCGGCAGATGCATTTTTCAACTCTGTTCATATATATGAGCTGGGAGTACTGAAAAAGTATGCGGAGCCCATGTTAAGGGAAGTGGGAGAGGAATGTCCCGAATACAGTGAAGCAGTCAGGATGCTGAAGTTTCTTAGCTTTTTCAAATCCATCGAAGATGATTCCATGATCGCAAACAACTCTATATTAAGGGAATTCATCGGAGGAAGCGTCTTCCATCAGTGAAAATAAAAAGTTAATGCATTAAAGAACAAGGAGAAATGATGACGAAGGTAACAGTATTAGGAGGAATAGAAGTTTATATCAGAAATTATCCATCGGGACAGCTCATAAGAGGTATGGACAATCCCGGAAGCATATCCATGAAGTTTGCCGGATCGGGGCTGGAGACAGTTGAAGGACTGTGCAAGGAAGAAGAAACCGATGTTTGTTTCTGTGCTGCAGTTGGCAATGACGCTGCAGGAAGAGCTGCCAAAGCAGA
Source organism: Firmicutes bacterium UBA1422 (assembly GCA_002304835.1). GTDB lineage: Bacteria > Bacillota > Clostridia > Peptostreptococcales > Anaerovoracaceae > UBA1422. Next base: position 12,061 of record DBPK01000020.1, on the reverse strand, counting down.
AGTTGCGGCTTTTGGGGCAAACGAAGAGGGCATCATAACAATTGAAGGAGCTGATACGGCCGTAAGCCAGGAAATTTTCAATATAGTGAATGATCTGGAATTCGCATTTTCAAACTATGACATATACGAAAAGATCCAAAAGAGAATGATAGAGCGGATCCTGCCTTTGATAAAGACATCTGACATCATTTCGGCAGATACCACAATGCCCCTTGAGATACTTGAATATATAAGAGATGAGTGCAGAGATACCCTTCTAATGCTTGATGTTGTTTCAGAGAAAACCGCAGCAAAAGCAAAGAAGATATGCGGCTCTTTTGAAATAGTAAAGGCTGATCGTCAGGCTGCTGAGGTTCTCAGCGGAATGGAAATATTAAGTCAGGAACAGCTGGAAAAGGCAGCGGCGGAAATCATGAAGTACGGGATGAAAAAGCTGTTTATAACGCTGGGATCGGGAGGTATATATCATAGACAGAAAAACGAATGGGCCACATTGCACATTGATCCCGGCAAAGCCGTGCCTGACAGGAGAGAAATTTCCGCACGACTTATAATGGGATGTGCACAGGGACTCTCTCCCCGGGAAACAGCAGAAAAGGCAATAAAGGAATAATAAGACAGGAGGAGAAAAATGGCAGATGCAGTAAAAGCAGCAAACAGACTGAAGTGTGAAGAAATAATCAAGAACCTTAAAAAAAGGGGAATGAACGGGTATTATTGTGATAATTCGAGGGAGGCCTGCGAAAAAGCCCTTTCCATGATCCCAAACGGAGCCCATGTCTCATGGGGAGGTTCTGTTACCCTCGAAGATATCAACATAAAAGAAAGGCTGGAGCTTGTTAATGCAGAGATAATAGATCCAATGGCGGCAAAAGACCCGGAAGAAGCTTACAGCATCAGGGTAAGGGCTCTTATGGCGGATGTTTTTCTTACCGGCACAAATGCCATAACCCTTGACGGAAAGCTTGTCAATATAGATGGAAGAGGTAACCGTACGGCGGCTATCTGCTTCGGTCCAAAAAAGGTCATAGTCATAGCAGGGACAAACAAGATAGCAAGGGATGAACAGGCGGCCATGGCCAGGATCAAAACAGAAGCCTGTCCCGCCAATTGTATAAGGCTCAAAAAAGATACACCCTGTGCGAAGACAGGAATATGCGGCAACTGCCTTATAAGCGGTCAGACAATATGTTCCATGACACTGGTAACAAGATTCTGCAACAGTCCCGACAGGATACATGTCATAATGGTGAATGAGGATCTTGGTTATTGATACCAAAACATTATAGTTACAAAAAGCAGACCCGAAAGAAATAATCGGGCCTGTGTTTTGTTTAAAAGCGAATACAGCAAACACAAGGGACAGTGTGAATGCATCGGCAGACAAAGGCATTGAAAAGAGTTGATTTGTACAGATAAAAACCACAAAAAAACAATCAATTTTTTTTTAAAAAACTCTTGCAATAGAAATACATATGTTATATACTACAAAAGCTTGCGAAATGGCGAAGAAGCGGGAAGTTGCTGAGCTATCAGGATATTTCCGCCGAGAATTGTTCCCGCATGACGGGGGCGAAGGGGTTTGCCGGTTTTGTTCCGTGGCATAAAATAGCAAACGCACGGAGAGGTGTAACGCGCAGGTGAAACCTTGGACACCTTGAAAAACCAACAAAGCACCCCTTGTACGAAAATAGCGAAAACTGTACAAAAAAAGATTTGGAGGACAAAATGGGAGAACTACAAAAAATCAGGATCAGATTAAAAGCATATGATCATGCTCTGTTGGATCAGTCGGCTGCAAAGATCGTCGACACCGCAAAGAAGACAGGGGCAGAAGTATCGGGACCGATACCGCTCCCCACGGAAAAAGAAGTTGTCACTATCCTAAGAGCAGTACATAAGTATAAGGACAGCAGAGAACAATTTGAGCAGAGGACACATAAGAGACTGATAGATATCACAAGTGCAACTGCGAAGACTACGGATGCTCTTACAAAACTGGAGCTGCCCGCAGGAGTGGACATCGAAATCAAGTTATAAGGCGAAGGGAACTCCCTTAGTATGATTGCAAGATATAGCAATCCGCTGTAAGTATTCAGGAGGTTTGATATGAAAGTATTACTGGGAAAAAAAATCGGAATGACACAGATTTTCAATGAAGAAGGCGAAGTTATACCTGTTACTGTGATCGAAGCCGGTCCCCAGACCGTTACACAGTTAAAAACGGTCGAAACAGACGGATATGATTCCGTTCAGGTGGGTTTCTCCGATGCGAAACCGCAAAGGGTTAACAAGCCAATGACAGGGCATTTCAAAAAAGCAGGCGTGGATGTCAAGAAACATTTGATGGAATTTATACCTGATGATGGTGACAGCTACGAAATTGGGCAGATAATGACTGTTAATGAATTTGAAGAAGGAAAGTTACTGGACATAACGGGAACGTCAAAGGGCAAGGGTACTCAGGGAAACATCAAAAGACACGGACACCACAGAGGCCCCATGACTCACGGATCCAAACACAAGAGAATGGCCGGCGCCCTGGCAGCAGGGACCTATCCTTCCAGAGTGTTCAAGGGGAATGCAGGCCCCGGAAGAATGGGCCGCGAGACCATAACTGTTCAGAATGTAAAACTGGTAAAAGTTATCGAAGATAGAAATCTGCTGCTTGTAAAAGGTGCGGTACCCGGCGGCAAAGGAAGCCTGGTGCGCATACAGTACGCAGTTAAAGGCCAGGAGCAATAAGGATCACGGAAGGAGGACGTAGAAAATGGCAAAAGTAAAAGTGCTTAAAATGACCGGAGCGGACGCCGGTGAAATAGAGCTCAATGACGAGATTTTCGGGATCGAGCCGAATGAGTTTGCCGTCCATGAAGTAGTCAAGAACTACCTGGCAAACCGTAGACAGGGAACACAGTCAGCAAAGACAAGAGGTGATGTAAGAGGAGGCGGAAGAAAACCTTTCAGACAAAAGGGAACCGGACGCCACAGACAGGGAAGCACCACCGATCCCACCCAGGTGGGAGGGGGAGTTGCATTTGCACCCAAACCCAGAAGTTACAGATATACACTGCCAAAGAAACTCAAGAGACTGGCAATGAAATCCGCCCTTTCTTCAAAGGTAAAAGAAAAGGAAATAATAGTGCTTGATGAACTGAAATTCAAAGAGCCTAAAACAAAGGAAATGATCAGTGTCCTTGAAAACATAAAGGCCGGAAAGAAGGCTCTTATAGTAATGGCAGACAAAGATGATAATATCGTAAAATCAGCATCCAATATACCCGGAACAAGAACGACCCTTGTATCGGCAATGAACGTATATGAAATAATCAACCATGACAGTTTCATAGTAACAAAAGATGCTGTAAACAAGATCGAGGAGGTGTATTCATAATGAAAACCCCTTATGACGTAATAATAAAACCTGTAATATCCGAAAGAAGTATGGAGGATGTTCAAAACAGAAAATATACATTCAAGGTGGCGACTGATGCAAACAAGACGCAGGTAAAACTTGCAGTCGAAGAGATATTCGATGTGGAAGTTGCAAAGGTCAACATAATGAATGTCAGCGGTAAGTTAAAGAGAATGGGAAGAAATGTCGGAAGAACTTCTTCTTCAAAGAAGGCGATAGTAACGCTTACGGAGAAGAGCAAAGAAATCGAATTCTTCCAGGGACTGTAAAGAGACGGGAGGCAGAAGACAATGGGAATAAAAAAATATAAGCCGACTACTCCTGGTTTGAGAGGAATGACGGTTGCCGATTTTAAGGAAATAACCACAGACAAGCCGGAAAAATCCCTGACAGTAACACTTAAGAAGCATTCGGGAAGGAATTCCAGAGGCAAGATAACAGTCAGGCACAGAGGCGGCGGCACAAGATCCAAGTACAGGATAATCGACTTTAAGAGAAATAAAGATGACATACCCGGCAAAGTGGCCACAATAGAATACGACCCCAACAGGAGCGCATATATAGCACTGATAAACTATGCTGACGGAGAGAAGAGATACATATTGGCTCCCGAAGGCCTGAAAGTCGGAGATGTGCTTATGTCAGGTCAGAAGGCAGATATAAAGAGCGGGAACGCACTGCCCATTTCCAATATACCTGTGGGCACAATGATACATAACATAGAAATGAAACCGGGAAAAGGCGGACAGCTGGTAAGATCAGCAGGCAACGGAGCGCAGCTGATGGCCAAGGAAGACAAGTATGCACAGGTAAGACTCCCTTCCGGTGAGGTGCGTAAGGTCAGGATGGAATGCAGAGCAACCATTGGTGAAGTGGGAAATGAAGATCACGCAAATATAAACATCGGAAAGGCCGGCAGGAAAAGACATATGGGAATAAGACCCACAGTAAGAGGGTCTGTAATGAATCCAAATGATCATCCTCACGGCGGCGGAGAAGGAAAAGCAGGGATCGGAAGAGTAAGCCCGGTAACACCGTGGGGAAAACCGACCCTGGGATACAAGACGAGAAAGAAGAACAAAGATTCCAGCAGATATATTGTTAAGAGAAGAAACGAAAAATAAGGAAAGGAGCAAAACAAATGGGTAGATCACTTAAGAAAGGCCCTTTCGTAAACGCCAAGCTGCTCAAAGCGATCGAAGAGATGAATGCAGCCAACGAAAAGAAAGTAATCAAAACATGGTCAAGACCATCAACTATATTCCCGCAGATGGTGGGACATACAATCGCTGTTCATGATGGCAGAAAACATGTCCCGGTATACATAACGGAAGATATGGTAGGACACAAACTCGGAGAATTTGCTCCGACAAGAACTTACAGAGGTCATGCGGCTGACAAAAAAGTCAGAACTACAGATCCCTCAAAAACAGTTTGATGAAAGGAGATAATTGAAAATGGAAGCAAAAGCAATTGCTAAATATGTCAGGATGTCTCCGATCAAACTGCAGCCTGTTACGGATCTTGTAAGGGGCAAGGATTTGAAAGAGGCACTGAACATATTGAAATTCACACCCGGAAAAGGTGCTGTATTGATTGAAAAGGTTGTAAAGTCAGCTGCGGCAAATGCAGAAAACAATCTTGAGATGAACCCCGATGATCTGTATGTGGCAGAAATATATGCGCATCAGGGCCCCACTATGAAAAGATGGAAAGCCGGAGCACAGGGCAGAGCATCGAAGATCCTCAAGAGAAGCAGTCATATAGGCGTTACTCTAAAGGATAGAAATTCAGAAACGGAGGTTCAGTAAATGGGTCAGAAAGTAAGTCCACACGGTCTCAGAGTCGGAATAATCAGAGACTGGGATTCAAAGTGGTATGCAGACAAAAAAAGCTTCTCGGATTATCTTGTTGAAGACAACGAAACAAGAGAATACGTGAAGAAAAAATTATATGGTGCCGGCGTTTCAAGAGTAGTCATTGAAAGAACCCAGGAAAACCAGATGAGGGTCATAGTGCTTACCGGCAAACCCGGTATGGTAATAGGCAGATCCGGAGACGGGATCGAAAAGCTCAAGAGGGAACTTGAAAAAATGACAAAGAAAAGGGTTTCCATCGATATAAAAGAAGTTAGAAGAGCTGAACTCGATGCCCAGCTTACAGCAGAAAGCATAGCCCAGGCACTGGAAAAAAGAATAGCTTTCAGAAGAGCCATGAAGCAGGCAATGGGAAGGACCATCAAAGCAGGAGCAAAGGGTGTAAAAGTTCTGGTTTCCGGAAGACTGGGCGGCGCCGAGATCGCCAGAAACGAAAAATACAGTGAAGGTAACGTTCCCCTCCATACTTTGAGGGCGGATATAGATTATGGTTTTGCCGAAGCAGATACGACCTATGGAAAAATAGGTGTGAAAGTTTGGATAAATCATGGTGAGATACTTGAAAAAGGCCTTCAGAGCACTGTCAGGGAAGAGAAATCCGATGGAAGAAAAGGGGACAGAAAACCCAGAAGAGACGGGGACAGAAGGCCCAGAAGAGACGGTGACAGAAGACCAAGAAGAGAAGGGGAAGGAAGAGACAGAAGAAGAAGCAGAGATGACAGGCCCGAAATGCCCAAGGCTGTGAATCCCAGAATAAAAAACTCTCCGAAACCGGATCCCAAGGAAGAAGCCGAAGCAAAGGCCAAAGCTGAAGAAATGAAAAAAGCTTCAGCAGAAGCAGAACAAAAAGCAGTTGAGGCAGCGGCAGCGGAAGAAAAAGCGGCTGAAGCAGCATCAAAAGAAAAAGAAACAGTATCATCAGCAGAATCGGAAGCTGTTGAAAAAACTGAAGAATAGACTGGTAGCGAAAGGAGGAAACAGCCATGTTAATGCCAAAGCGCGTTAAACGCAGAAGAGTCCACAGAGGCAGGATGAAAGGTAAGGCAACAAGAGGCAACAAAGTAACATACGGAGAATATGGGCTGGTTGCCACAGAACCTGCATGGATCACTTCTAATCAGATCGAGGCAGCAAGAATTGCTATGACAAGATCGATCAAAAGAGGCGGCAAAGTATTTATAAAAATCTTCCCGCACAAGTCAGTGACAAAAAAACCGGCAGAAGTACGTATGGGTTCCGGTAAAGGAGCTCCCGAATATTGGGTGGCAGTAGTAAAACCGGGCAGAGTAATGTTCGAAATAGAAGGTGTAACAGAGACTCAGGCAAAAGAAGCCATGAGACTGGCATCTCACAAACTTCCCATCAAGTGCAAGTTTGTGGCAAAAGGAAAAGAACAGCAGGTAGCAGAGGGTGGTGAAGCATAATGGAACTGAAAAAAATAAGAGAAATGACAGATCTGGAACTGAATGCTGAACTGGCCAAGATGAAAAAGGACCTCTTTAACCTGAGGTTCCAGCATGTAACAGGACAGCTGGAGAATCCAATCAAAATGAGAGACACAAAAAGAGACATTGCAAGAGTAAAAACTATTATTAGAGAAAAAGAACTGAAACAGGCGCAAAGCGAGTAGAAAGGAGGATGAATTATGACAGATGAAAGAAACAGAAGAAAAACCAGAGTCGGTATAGTAGTGAGCGACAAGATGGACAAGACTGTGGTAGTTGCACTTGAAAATTTCGTAAGACATTCTCTTTATGGCAAGTCAGTAAAGGCTACAAAGAAAGTCAAAGCGCATGATGAAAACAACGAGTGTAATATAGGCGATAAAGTAAGAATAATGGAGACAAGGCCTCTGTCCCGTGATAAGAGATGGAGACTTGTCAAAATAGTAGAAAAAGTTAAGTAAGGAGGCACCAGAAAATGATCCAGGTAGAGAGCAGACTCAGAGTAGCTGATAATTCCGGTGCGAAAGAACTTTTATGTATCCGTATCCTTGGCGGGACACGCCGTCAGTACGCGAATATCGGAGATATAATAGTATGTGCCGTAAAGGAAGCAACACCCGGCGGTCTTGTAAAAAAGGGTGAGGTAGTGAGAGCAGTTGTTGTCAGAACCAAACATGGTGCCAGAAGAGTCGACGGCAGTTATGTGAAATTCGATCAGAATGCGGCTGTTATCATAAAAGAAGATAAAAATCCCATGGGTACCCGTATATTCGGGCCCGTGGCAAGAGAATTGAGAGAGAAGAGCTTTATGAAAATCGTCTCATTGGCTCCGGAAGTATTATAGGAGGACAAAATGCGTATTAAAAAAGATGATATGGTGATTGTCCTTACCGGAAAAGACAAAGGGAAAAAGGGCAAGGTACTTAAGGCAATGCCGAAGAAAAACAAGGTCCTTGTGGAAGGTATAAACATGCAGACCAAACATCAGAAACAGACAAGGACTGCTGCAGCTGAGATAAAACATCAAGAAGGGCCACTGGACATTTCAAATGTCATGCTTATAGACAGCAAAACAAAAGAACCCACAAGAGTCGGATACAAAATGGAAGGCGATAAAAAAGTAAGAGTCGCCAAAAAAAGCGGAACAGTAATAGAATAAGAAAGGAGGAGACGATTTTGACAGCCAGATTAAAGGAAAAATATAAAAAAGAAGCTTTCCCTGCCATGATGGAACAGTTCAAATATGAGAACGTTATGGAAGTCCCAAAGCTTGACAAAATAACCATAAATATCGGTCTTGGAGAAGCGAAGGACAATCCGAAAGCCATGGAAACGGCAACAGCAGAACTGGCCCTTATTGCAGGACAGAGACCCGTTGTCACAAAGGCAAAGAAATCCATAGCCAACTTCAAAGTAAGACAGGGCATGCCTGTTGGTACAAAAGTCACTTTGAGAGGCGATGGTATGTATGAATTTGCAGACAAGTTTTTCAACATCGCTCTTCCAAGAGTAAGAGACTTCAAAGGAGTAAGCAAGAATGCTTTCGACGGAAGAGGAAACTATTCGGTTGGAATAAAAGAGCAGTTGATCTTCCCTGAGATCAATTATGACAAGGTCGATCTGGTAAAAGGGATGAACATCGTATTCACCACTACGGCAAAAACAGATGAAGAGGCGGCAGCGCTTTTGGGATTTCTGGGAATGCCGTTTGAGAAATAGGAGGGAAACATGGCAAAGACATCTCTCAAAATTAAACAGCAGAGAAAACCTAAATATCAGACAAGGGCATATACCAGATGCAGGATATGCGGGAGACCCCATTCTGTTCTGAAGAAATACGGTATATGCAGGATCTGCTTCAGAGAGCTTGCATACAGGGGCGAGATCCCCGGCGTGAAAAAGGCCTCTTGGTAAGAAAATTAACGTTTTCGTCAAGTTGTGAAGCATAAAATGCGCGTAGCAAAACTGGCGGAAGGAAGGAGAACAACAGATATGACAATGACAGATCCGATAGCAGATATGCTGACAAGAATCAGAAATGCCAATACTGTAGGACATGAAACGGTTGATATACCTGCCTCAAAAATCAAAAAGTCAATTGCCGGCATACTGGCAGAGGAAGGATATATCAAAGGATTTGATGTTATAGAAGACGATAAGCAGGGGACAATAAGAGTACAAATGAAGTACGGCCCCGACAAAGAAAAAGTTATTAGCGGAATCAAGAAGATTTCAAAGCCGGGCCTTAAGGTTTATGCCAAAGCAAGTGACGTGCCCAGGGTACTGGGCGGACTTGGTATTGCCATCATTTCAACTTCAAACGGAGTGATAAGCGATAAGGAAGCCAGAAAACTTGGGGTAGGCGGAGAAGTAATCTGTTATGTTTGGTAGGAGGAAAAGAAAATGTCAAGAATAGGAATAAGACCCATTGATCTTCCTGCCGGAGTTGAAGTGAAAGTCGACGACAAGAACGTGGTAACAGTCAAAGGACCTAAGGGCGAATTACAGGAAAAGATCAGTAAGCTTATAAAGATCGAACAAAAGGACGGAGTTCTGAATATTAAAAGAGACACCGATGAAAAAGAAGATCGCTCACAGCACGGACTTGCCAGATCACTGATCTCAAATATGGTTGAGGGAGTTACAAAAGGATTCGAAAAGAAGCTTGAACTTCAGGGAGTCGGATATAAGGCTGAGAAAAAAGGAAACAAGCTCGTATTGAATATAGGGTATTCCCATCCGGTAGAACTGGAAGATCCGAAAGAAATAACCACTGAAGTTCCCGAAGCGACAAAAATAACCGTTAAAGGGGCCAGCAAGCAGGCGGTGGGCAATTATGCAGCCGATATAAGAGCCTGGAGGAAACCGGAGCCATATAAGGGCAAAGGCATCCGCTATGAGGGCGAATATGTACGCAGAAAAGAAGGAAAAGCCGGCGTGAAGGCGTCAGAGTAGAAAGGAGTGAAAACTAATGGCAAAAGAAAGCAGAAATGACAGACGTATAGCAAGACATAGAAGAACCAGACAGAATTTGCATGGCACTCCTGAAAAACCGAGGCTCTGTGTTTTCAGAAGCAATAAGAATATATCTGTTCAGATAATCGATGATGTAAGCGGTAATACACTTGTGGCGGCTTCATCCCTGGACAAAGGACTGAAAGAAGAGATAAAATACGGCGGAAACAAAGAGGCTGCAAAGAAAGTCGGAGAAGCTATTGCAAAGAGAGCTCTTGAAAAGGGAATAGAAACTGTTGTTTTTGACAGAGGCGGATCCCTATATCATGGAAGAGTAAAAGAGCTGGCAGACGGTGCACGCGAAGCCGGATTAAAATTCTAACAGGAGGAAGGGCAATGCGAAATACAATTGATGTATCAAAGCTGGACTTAAAAGAGACCATCGTGAATATCAGACGTGTCGCTAAAACCGTTAAAGGCGGCCGTAATATGAGATTCAGCGTTACTGTAGTCGTCGGAGACGGTGAAGGGCATGTGGGAGTAGGTCTCGGCAAGGCTCAGGAGATCCCTGAGGCCGTTAGAAAAGCCACAGAAGATGCAAAGAAAAATGTTATAAATGTCCCCACTGTAGGGACCACTATACCCCATAGGATACTGGGAGTCTTTGGAGCCGGACGTGTTCTGATCATGCCGGCAGCAGAAGGTACCGGGGTGATCGCAGGTTCTTCAGTACGTACCGTGCTTGAATCTGCCGGGGTAAAAGACGTAAGAGCCAAGTCAATAGGCTCAAACAATATAGGCAACATGGCCTATGCCACAATGGAAGGGCTGAAAAATCTTATGACTGTTGAAAAAATAAGCAAGCTCAGAGGCAATACAAAAGAAGAAATATTAGGATAGGAGGAGAAGCAAAATGGCAAAAATGATAAGAATCACTTTGACAAAAAGTACCATCGGCGCTTCTCCGAAACAGAGAAAAGTTGTAGAAGCACTGGGATTAAAAAAGATGCACCAGTCTGTAGAGCTAGTTGACAGCCCGGTAACAAGGGGCGCTGTTGAAAAAGTGAAGCATCTTGTTACTTTGGAAGAACTGTAGGAATGGAGGTGCCAAAAATATGAAATTACACGAATTAAAAGCAGCTCCCGGATCTGCAAAGACCGGAAAAAGGAAAGGCCGCGGTCATGCCACCGGACAGGGAACTACCGCCGGAAGAGGCATGAACGGACAGAACTCCAGGAGCGGCGGGGGAGTAAGACTTGGATTTGAAGGCGGACAGATGCCGCTTTACAGAAGGCTCCCCAAGAGAGGATTCACAAATATTTGGGGGACCAAGTATGCGGAACTTAATGTTGACGCACTCAACAGATTTGATGCGGGGACTGTTGTAACCCCTGAAATGCTTGCCGAAGCAGGACTTGTCAAACAAGTAAAAGACGGCATAAAGATCCTTGGCAACGGTAAGCTGGAAAAGAATGTTACTGTCAGGGCTCACAAGTTCAGCAAGACCGCTGTGGAAAAAATAGAGTCTGCCGGAGGAAAGGCAGAGGTGATTTAATATGGAGATGCTGAAGACCATTGCAAAAGCCTGGAAGATAGAGGATATAAGAAGAAAAATAATATTCACTCTTCTTATGCTGGTAGTTTTCAGAATAGGCTCAAACATCCCTGTGCCCGGAATAGACAGAGAAGTTCTAAACCAGGCCTTTCAGGGAGGAACGGGACTTCTGGAGCTGTTTGATCTTTTTTCGGGAGGATCTTTCAGCAATATGACCATATTTGCTTTGAGTATCACTCCATATATTACTGCATCAATAATACTGCAACTGCTGACCATAGCCATACCTGCCCTTGAAAGACTTTCCAGGGAAGGCACAGAAGGCAGGAAAAAAATAACTCAATATACCAGATACCTGACTGTGGCACTGGCCTTTGTACAGGCCATAGGTGTTTCGGTGGGCATGTTCAGGCAGGCCCTTATAAGCACAGATTTTTTCTCGGTGGCAGTAATAGTTATAGTGCTGTCTGCCGGAACGGCTTTTCTTATGTGGCTGGGAGAGAAAATCAATGAAAACGGCATCGGAAACGGCATATCCCTTATTATATTTGCCGGGATAGTTGCAAGGCTGCCAAGTGCCATAAGAGAGACACTTACAAAATACCAGGCAGGAGAAATCGGGTTCCTTACCATAGCGCTTTTCGTTATTTTTGCAATAATAGTTATTGTGGGGATAATAGAGGTACAGCAGGGACAAAGAAGGATACCCGTACAGTATGCAAAGAGAGTCGTGGGAAGGAAAATGTACGGCGGGCAGTCAACACATATTCCTCTGAAAGTCAATCAGGCAGGAGTAATACCTGTTATATTTGC
>DBPK01000023.1:35262-44107 GCA_002304835.1 Firmicutes bacterium UBA1422 | reverse complement strand
GTTCCCGCTGTGGTCCATGATGAACCTGTTGCCAGGGAAACGATACAGCAGAGCACACATCCTGCCAGCAGGAAGATGGATGGTTTGAGTATCATCAGGCCGTAGTAGATCATTGCAGGAACCACTCCGCCCGCTATCCATGATCCGATGAGAAGACCTACGCACATAAGTATGAGCATAGCCTGCATGGATCTGTTTATGGAAGCAAGTATACCTGCCTCCAGGAATGACCATTTGTAGCCGTTCAGTACTGCCACGATGGCAGCAACTGATGCTGATGCAATAAGCGGTACATGAAGCTCGCCGTATCCGCAGGCAAGTGCATCAGACTTGAAAATCATGGCTAAAATGTCCATGGCATACATTAGGGCGAGTATCGTAAAAGCCATTACGATCGCCACNNAAATAATCAAAAATAGTCCAAAACGGATGAACAGAAAGGCAGTGAATAAAACCTTGAAATAAAAAAATCATCCGATACTACTTACAGATTATATACTTTATAAAAGTAATGATACAATTCGTACAAAGTGCTATTTACATGCTTTTTTGTAAAACTTTAGTACTATAAATAGACTCATTTGTAGTTATCACAAATAAAAAGACGCTTTATAAAACGTCTTTGCTTTTCTCCCTTAATATACACAGGGTGTTTTCTCAAAAGAAATCAGTTATAAAAGAAGTTCTCCTAAAACTTCTCCTATGGGCTGGTTTATGACAAGACTGGCATTTCTATCATGGGAAATTCTCTGTTTGTTTATCAGTATCAGATCTTTGCCTCTGAAATAGTTTATAAGACCCGCCGCAGGGTATACCACAAGGGATGTGCCCCCAACTATAAGAGTGTCTGCTTTTGATATGGCCATTACAGCACCGTTTATGACTTCTTCCGAAAGACCCTCTTCATAAAGGACCACATCCGGTTTGACTGTTCCTCCGCATTTTCTGCATTTCGGTATCCTCCCTTTGCAGTTTTCAGAGTCCATTATATATTCAAGATCATAAAACTCTCCGCAATCCATACAATTGTTCCTCAGTACTGATCCATGCAACTCAAAAACATTTTTACTGCCTGCCATCTGATGCAGTCCATCGATATTCTGAGTCACCACCGCTTTTAGTTTCTTCTTTTTTTCCAGAAAGGCGAGGGCCATATGTGCCTTGTTGGGTCTGGCCTCCCTGTATATCATGTTATTTTTGTAGTAATCATAGAAAGTTTCGGGATCGTCAATAAAAAAACTGTGGGATATGATCCTTTCCGGTGACAGCCCGTATTTCTGCCGGGCATTATAAAGCCCCTGCTCGGACCTGAAGTCGGGTATATTGCTTTCTGTGGATACTCCTGCTCCGCCAAAGAAGACTATATTTGTACTTTCTTCTATTATCTGTTTAAGTTTTTTATCCATTGTTTCAGCTCCTTTTTTATTGGGTATATTATAACACATTGATTGAGATTTTATTGTTTCAATGCTATAATGCTTTTGTGACCATTTCTATTGAAGGAGGTAACTATGAATACAAAAGTTCTGAGAAATTTATCATACGGAGTCTATGTGGTTTCATCAATGGACGGAGAAAGACCGACAGGCTGCACAGCTAACAGCATAATGCAGATAACATCATCTCCTCCCACACTTGCCGCCAGTATAAATCATGATAATTATACAAACAGCTGCATAAAGAAAACAGGTATGTTTTCTGTATCTATATTATGCGAAGATGTGAACCCCGGCGTGATCGGTCATTTTGGTTTTCAGTCCGGCAAAGATGTCAACAAATATGATGATACTCCCTATGAAATGAGATCCGGAGTTCCTGTCGTAAAATCAGCGGGAAGTTATCTGGTTTGCAAAGTTGTTGATTCCATGGAAACATCAAGTCATACTGTGTTTCTAGGTGAAATAATAGACGCAGATATCCTTGAAAACGGGACCCCCATGACATATGCCTATTATCACAATGTTATAAAGGGCAAGAGCCCCAAAAACGCACCAACATATATACCTGAGGAGGAAAAGAAAATGAGTGGAGAAAAAGCGATCTGGAAATGTACCGTTTGCGGTTACGAGTATGATGAAAACAAAGAAGACGTAGCTTTCGAAGATCTGCCGGAAGACTGGAAATGTCCGGTATGCCTGCAGCCAAAAACCAAATTTGAAAAAGTGTGATCCTAAAACATCCCTTGAGGCAGATCCTCCCGATCATCCAAATCGGTACGAGGCTGCATTTCAGTAAGATGTTTCCAGTAGCGCACCGGCATAAAGTTTTTCTGACAACGGGCATTGGTGCGCTCTTTTATTGCTATCGAATCAAAATATTTTTTCCACAGGTCTCTGAATTTTTGTTCGTCCTCGGAAAAAGGCGGCAGTTCCCTGCTGAAAAAAGAAGAAATATACCAGCTTCCGCCTGATGCAATAAGCGCTTTGTTTCTTTTTTTGTCATGTATGATAAAAGCCTGATTTTTGAATCTGTCACAAAAATGGCTGGCCAGGAACTGGATCACATCATTATCCGGTTCTACAGAACTGTAATAGACCGGATACTCACCGCTACCCATGGCCGAAAATCTCACCAGTCCTTTCAGCCTGTGGATCTCGTTGTTAACTTTTTTCTCTGCTGACTGCACTGCAAAAACCACCGGATCACCGTGCATCAAACTTATGCACGATCCTTTTTTGAATCCTAGCCTCAGATAATTGAGTATTTTATTCTCTTTTTCGGGGACTGCTGATACAAAAACCTTATATATCCTGCCCAGATCATATTCTGATATCCTGCGAGCAACAGCATCATACACTCTATCTGCCTTTTTTTCATCTGTCTGTGTTTCTTTATATCCGCCAAGCATATGTGACTGATATCCCGATGCAGGGAAAATGCCGGATGCCCTTTCTCCGTAGTAGTTATGATATATGCATGTCAGGAGTCCCTCAAAAGTTCCGTCATAAAGGTAATCAACCATTTATTTGTCCTGCCTTTCTTTCGGAAATTGGTA
Organism: Firmicutes bacterium UBA1422; assembly: GCA_002304835.1. GTDB lineage: Bacteria > Bacillota > Clostridia > Peptostreptococcales > Anaerovoracaceae > UBA1422. The sequence goes on along the minus strand of DBPK01000023.1, from coordinate 41,112 downwards.
GCTCACTTGCCAAATGCGACGGGATCAACTGTGTTCCAAACATTGACATCTGTGTGCCGCCACCGGTCTGAAGGATTTCTTTTTTTATATTTTCAGGAAGAAAATTTCTCTCTCCGTAATACTTTCCGGAACAGGTAATGAAATGTCTTGCCCTTTTAAGTACGACTCCTATGCGTTTCAGATCTTCATATTTCACTGCCGATATTTTTCTCTGCCTGATTATCCGTAAGACCGACAACGTCCCAACACCGGGGATTCGAAGAAGTTCTTCCCTTGAGGCTTTATTTATTTCAACAGGAAAAAGATGTAGATTTCGCAGTGCCCAGGAAACCTTGGGATCAAGTTCGGTATCCAGATAAGGATATCCTTGGGGAAGGATCTCTTCTGAATCAAATCCATAAAACCTCAAAAGCCAGTCTGCCTGGTAAAGCCTGTGTTCTCTGGAAAGGGGAGGTGCAGTCAAAGCATCCGGAAGTAAGGGTGATGAAACCACAGGTATATATGCACTGTAGTATACTCTTTTCATTTTGAAAGTATGATATATCTTTTCGCTGACCTTGATTATATCCCTGTCAGAAGAATCATCTGCTCCTATTATCATCTGTGTCGTCTGCCCGGCGGGAGCGAATTCGCTCGTCCTTCTCTGTCCGGGTCTTGGAATGATGTCTCTTCCGTCTGCAGGATCCAGGTAATTTATTTCTCTATTGATATCCAGTCCCTTAAACATGGTACCCGGTCCCACCAAAGCACGATTTTCTATCAAAGTATTTGTTATCTGTTTCATGGGGGCGAATATGTGCTCCGGCTTTTTTTGAGGGGCAAGGAGCGAAAGGCTTTGACGGCTGGGCAGTTCCGCATTAACGCTTAATCTGTCTGCCTCAAGACCTATTGCGTGAACAAGTTCAGGGGATGTCCCGGGGATTATTTTTGCGTGTATATATCCTGCAAACCCGTAATCTTTTCTTAGCAGTCGCAAAGCTTTCAGTATCCTTTCGGATGTGTGATCCGGTGATACCTCAACAGCCGAGCTCAAAAAAAGCCCTTCAATATAATTGCGCTTATAAAATTCTATCACCAGCTGAACCAGTTCCTCAGGCTCAAAAGATGCCCTTTGTGTATCGGCAGTTCTTTTGTTTAAACAGTATTCACAATTGTAAATACACTTATTTGTAAAGAGTACCTTGAGCAGAGAAATGCATCTGCCGTCAGCAGACCATGAGTGGCAGCAGCCGGCCATTTGAGTATTGCCTATCCGCCCGTTATTGTTCCTTCTTACGCCGCTTGTGGAACAGGAAACATCAAACTTGGCACTATCTGCCAGTATCTTCAGTTTTTCATATATGTTATCCATTGTCTTGTCTCCGTACCGAACTTATGTTTTATTATAACATAATGCGAACATATGTTCAACCCGCTTCCTGTATCTCTGATTTATTGACATTTGAAAGCCACGAGATTACTATTAAACGAGAGGAAAAAATATGAAAAAACTCAAAACGGCTCTTGTTTTAAGCGGAGGGGGCTCAAGGGGCAGTTACCAAATAGGAGTATGGAAGGCTCTGAAAAGGATAAGGATAAAACCCGACTTGGTGGTCGGAACATCTGTAGGTGCCATAAACGGAGCGATGATAGCTTTGGGTAAATTTTCAGATGCCGCTGATTTCTGGCTTTCGGCAGAGACGGATGAAATTTTTGGTTTTTCATCAAAAACCGACATATCATTCAAAAGCCCCTTTAAAATCAAAGGATCCTCCGAGTTTTTCGGTATGCCCATGGAAGATGCTTTCGGATATGCAAAGGATATCCTTATGAATGGAGGCACTGACAGCAGCCGACTTTTTGATTTACTGAAAAAGCACATTGATGAAAACAAACTCCGCAGATCCCGTACGGATTATGGCCTTGTCACCGTAAGTCTGTCAGATCTTAAAAGTCACTATCTTTTTAAAAATGACATACCGGTTGGTGAGCTGCATGATTTTATGTTGGCCAGTGCCTCATGCTTCCCCGCAGCCAAGTATCACCAGATACATCAAACCAAATATATCGATGGCGGATATGCAGACAATATGCCCGTTGAAATGGCCCTGAAAAAGGGCGCAGGTCGCATAATAGCCGTGGATCTTAACGCAGTAGGAAAAATCAATAAGCCTTCAATGAAAAACGCAGAGAAAAACGCAGAAGAGTTTATTCTGATAAGGAGTACTGCGGATCTGGGTAATTTCCTGTTTTTTGACCCGAAGACAGCAGCCCGCAATATCAAACTGGGGTTTCTTGATGCAATGAAAGCCTTCGGACGATATGAGGGCAACTATCTTACTTTCAGGAAAGGATCTTTTGGAGGATCAAAAATAAAACAAGCAGATGCGGCAGGCAGGATATTCGATCTGGACCCTTCAATTCTATACAGCCGTAAAACTCTTGACAGGGACATCAAAAAGAAACTGTTTCCCGCTCCTGCCCTTTCCGATGAAATCAAGAACATTTCAGACATCAAAAAAGCCCTTGCCGCACTTTTGGATCATGCAGGTCCGGCAGGGCTGACTATTATCATTGCAGAAGATATACTAAGAAAAGGAGATGAAAGTTATTTTCTTAAGACTGCAGCTTCCAAGCTTTTAAAGGATCAAATAATGGCAGCAAATTATATTGCCGGCTCAGGACTGCTTGTCCCTTCCGGTCCTGTATTCGAACATTTTCCCCGCGGTAGTTTTGTATAAGGCCGCTTCAATTGCAGCAGCTATAACCATGCCAACGACGAACTGTCCTATATTCCATGGTATTCCCAATGCGGCAACTACCCAGTTGCCATACATGAGACCTTCCGCCACAAAATACCCTATCACCATGAAAAGTCCGGCAAAGATCATACCTGCAAGCTGCATGACCACCATCTGTATACGGCTTCTTTCTTTTTTTGCCGCAAATGCTATAAAAAGACCCATTATAAGTGCCATTGCTCCTTTTATTACAAGAGTCCATGGAGCCCACATGGCGAATCCGCCTATTACATCTCCCAGCATTGATCCTATTCCCCCTGCAACAGCTCCGTACTTCCAGCCAAGTATAAGAACACCGAGAAATATCATCCCGTCTCCAAGATGCACATATCCCTGAGTAAATGGTATGGGAACCCGTATCATCATAGTTGCAACAATAATGATCCCCATCATAAGTGCTGTAAGTATTATTTTGCTGGTGTTTGTTTGAGTCATATTGACCGCCTGCCCTTTAGTGTTTATAATGAACTTGTAGCGTTTAACATTGTAACATAAGAAAAGAGGAAAAGGAATGGAATTAAAAGAAATCATAAACAAAAGACAAAGTATAAGAAAATATAAAGAAGGAGACATTCCGGACTCAGACATCAAAGCACTGATTGAAGCTGCGGGAAATGCGCCCTCCGGCAAAAACATCCAAAACTGGCACTTTGCAGTAATAAAAAGCCAGGAGATCAAAGATGATATAGCCTCTATAATAACCAAAAAAAATGAATCCATAGCCGTTGAAATGGACAAAAATGACCCTTCAAAAGCGGATCGCTTCAGAAAATTCTGCAAAAACTTTACTGTTTTTTTCACAAAAGCAGCAGCACTTATAGTAGTCTATTCCACATTCTATAAACCTTCGGGCTTTGTGGAATATGAATCAATAGGCATAGATGCCACTTTGGAGCTGGTCACAAAAAGAAACCCGGGCATGCAGAGTCTTGGCGCCGCCCTGGAAAATTTCACCCTGAGGGCGGTAGACATGGGATATGGTTCATGCTGGCTTACCAGTGCAAATTATGCCGCCGGTGAAATTGAGGAATACATAAAAACCAAAACAGGTTTTCAAAAGGAAGGCTTTTTTATGTCAGCTCTCATGTCTCTTGGTATCCCGGAAGAAAATCAAAAAAGCCCCCCAAAGAAGGACATTGATGAAATATGTACCTTTATCAAATAATGATCATGAAATAAGAGCAACAGCGGCCTGCGAAATTCCCATAAAAACCATGGATAAAATGGCCAGTGCCATTATATATGCCGGAATGCCTCTGAAGGCTTTCGGTATATTATTTGAATTATCTATCTTGCATTTCATGCCGGCAAAAATAACCATTGCCCCTGTGAATCCCAATCCTGCGCCAATGGCACTGTAAACAGCCTCAAAATATGTGAATCCCTGATCTATATTTATGAAAGCTATTCCCGCAACAGCACAATTGGCAGATATCAAATGCCCTGTGCATGCCATACTTTCCCAGTATGAAGGTGCTGCTTTTTTCAAAACTGCAGTCACCATGTATCCTGCCAGAAATATAAGGGGAATAAACAAAAATATACGAAAATATTCCAAATCAAAGGGAGATAGCAAATAACTGTCAATAGGCCAAGTAAGCAGAGTGGCCACTATCATTGCAAATGTAACTGTCAGCCCCACTAAAGCCGATCTTCCTGCGGTTGCTGAGAGTTTTATAAGCGGGCAAGCACCCAGTGCTTTGGCTAATACTATATTGTCCACAAGGACCATTGTCATCATTATAATGATTATTTCTTTCATGATGATATTTTTTCCTCTTCTCTGTCATTGTTTATGGTATTTTTTTCTTTTTGCCGGATCTTTATGTTTATATGTTTATTCAATGCCGCCAGTAGCGAAAGCAGAAAAAATCCTCCGGGCAAAAGAACAGCAAAGGGCAGCAGGGTTATATCTCCGGCAAGTAAAGGAGAACCAAACAAGGTCCCTTCTCCAATCAATTCCCTTATTATTCCCATCAAAAGCAGCACCAGAAGAAAACCTGTTCCTGTTCCCAGACCGTTCAAAAATGCAGGCAAAACAGGATTCTTTCTTGCAAATCCGTTGACACTTTCAATTACTATACAGTTTACGGCAATCAGAGGAATGAATATGCCTACTTCTTCTGTTACCTGGGGGAACCATGAAGAAAAAAGCATCTGTATCACAGCAGTGAAGGCGGCTATTATTATCACATGACAGGCGCAAGCAGCTTTTTCCGTTATTATATTTTTCATCAGAGTTGCCGGCAGCAAAGACAAAAGAAGCACCAAAAGAGTTCCGCATCCCAAAAGGAGCCCGGAATCAGCACTTTCCGTCACTGCCACGGCGGGACATATCCCGGCCGCCATAACAAGAACAGGGTTTTCCGTAAGTATTTTTTTTGTAAAGAATTTATGATCACTCATTGTCCTTGTCCTTTTCCTTATTGTCTTCCTTTTTCTTGTCCCCGTCTTTCTTTTCTTTGTCTTTTTCCTTATCCTTTTTCTTTTCCTGTTCTTCTTTTTCTTTGGTGGCTTTTATGGCCTTTTTACCATTTTCTGCGAAAAGTTCATGCTGCTTCAATAGTAATAAGGAGTTTCCGCATATTATTTCTTCTATTCTTTCTTTTTCCTTTACCACTTTCTGCATGGCCGCATACTCAAGAAGCTTATGGGTACCGAAAACAACTCCCGCAAAAACAACGAAAAAGCATATTATGACCGCCAGTGATACCATGTATTTATCAAAGAAACTTTTTTTCTTCATACGGCATCACCTTTTTTTCTCTGTAATGCTACCTTTTCTATCCTTTTGTCCATAATATCCATATAGGGGGTGATCATATTCATAAGAAGTATGGCAAATATCACTCCATCTATATTCATTCCGCTCATTCTGATCCCCATCGCCAAAACCCCTGCACAAATGCCGAATACTATTTTTCCGATCTTGCCTTTGGGTGTTGTTGAACTATCTCCCGCCAGGAAAAACGCCCCTATAAAAGTGCTTCCGGCAAGAATATGAAACAACGGGTCTTCCCCGGGTATCAGAAAAGCTGTCCCCGCAACAGCCAAAAGAAAAGCAACAGGC
>DBPK01000023.1:965-35235 GCA_002304835.1 Firmicutes bacterium UBA1422 | reverse complement strand
CCGCTTATGAATCCAAGAAACATTTCGATATATGTGGGCATCTCTTCTGTTTTTTCAAGAGCCCACAGCATCAAAGGACTTTGTGCGGCAATATCCCCAGTATCAGATGCAACATTGGGAAATGAAAGACTGTTTATATATTCGGGAAAACACACCGCAAGAAAGGCATATCCCGCCGCCGCAGGGTTTACAAAATTCTGTTCCAGCCCCCCAAATATCATCTTTGCAACAACTATTGCAAAAAAGCATCCTGTTACTGCCATCCAGTAGGGGAATTCTGAAGGTAGCAGAAAAGCAACTATCACTCCCGTTACCGCCGCACTGGCATCTCTCACAGAAACTCTTTGCCGGGCCGCCAGGCAGAACAAAAGCTCAAACAAAATACATGCAGCAACACAAACTACAGTAAGTATTATCACTCTTGTACCAAAAATGTATGTCCCTGCAGCCAGAGTCGGAAAAAGGGCTATCAGGACCAGAGCCATGGTTTTTTCGGGTTCGGCTATATCGTTTTTTGGTATTTTGCTCAAATCATTCATAACGTTAATACAATATCACAAACCTTTCTGTTTTTCTACTGTAAATCTCTTTTCACTTCAGGCCCGGATATATAAATCCGTTTTGCTTTGACTTGACAAATGGAAATGACTTATGTATCATATAATTAAATAATTGCTTAATTGTTTAATTGTTTTAACAGTGCAAAATCAAGAAAGGATCAGATATGACAAACTCTTTTAGATTACCGCACGATCATGATGTGAAAACAAAATCGCTGCTTGAAGAAATACCCGGCGATGATGCTTTTGAAAAAGCTTCCGGTATATCGGCACTGCTTTCCGATGCCAGGCGTCTTGAAATATTATGGCTCCTTTGCCATGTGGAGGAATGCGTGATAAACATTGCCGCAATAATGAAAATGTCTTCTCCTGCAGTCTGCCACCATCTCAGAGTGCTGAAACAGTCCGGACTCATAAAAAGCCGGAAAGAGGGCAAAGAGGTTTATTATTCAGTTTCGGATCCCGGCAAAGCTGAAGCATTAAAGAAACTGATAAAGAGTATATTGCAAATAGATTGAAAGATCTGGGACATCCCCCATTTAAGGAGTATTTTATGTCGCTTACTAAAGATCAAAAAATAATACTTTTACGCTTATCTGCAGCTGCAGTGTTTTTTGTGACGGGAGAGTTTTTTGCTCTCTTCGGTAACGGTTTTTCCGTTCATTACATAGCCTTAGTGCTTTTTCTGATCGCATACATAGCTGCAGGTTTCGATACAATATTAAATGCTGTGAAAAACATATTGCACGGGCAGATTTTTGATGAGAGTTTTCTTATGACCGTTGCCACCATGGGTGCCCTGGCCCTAAAACAGTTTGACGAAGCCGCCGCCGTTATGATTTTCTTCCTTCTTGGAACTTTTTTTGAGAATTTCGCCGTTTCCAGATCACGCGATTCTATTTCACGCCTAATGGATATAAAGCCTGATTATGCAAATCTACTTTATAATGATCATGAAGAAAAAGTGAGTCCTTATGATGTGGCCCCCGGCGGGGTCATAATTGTCAGGCCGGGAGAAAAGATCCCCCTGGACGGCATCGTCACAGAAGGCTCTTCTTCGGTGGACACTTCCGCTCTTACGGGAGAGCCCATCCCAAAGGATGTTTTCCCGGGAGATGAAGTCATAAGCGGATGCATAAACAAGAATGGCCTGCTTAAAATAAAGGTAACCAATACATATGAGGATTCCACCGTTTCCAGGATACTTGAAATGACTGAAAAGGCCTCCGACAGAAAGGCTCCATACGAAAAATTCATTACCCGCTTTGCAAGATACTACACTCCCTTCATTTTAGCCGCGGCTCTTTTAGTGGCCTTCCTGCCTTCCCTTTTGTTCCCGGATCAGGTTCTTACAGACTGGATCTACAGAGCACTTATTTTCATTATGATATCCTGTCCCTGTGCCCTTGTGGTCTCCGTTCCCCTTACTTTTTTCGGAGGTATAAGCAAGGCAGCCACATCCGGCATACTTGTCAAGGGCGGGAACTATCTGGAGGCTTTGTCAAAAATGGAGATCGCTATTTTCGATAAAACCGGAACGCTGACCAGCGGTGATTTTTCCGTCAGCTACGCAAAGGCCCTTCATATGGACTCTTTCCGGCTCTTGGAACTGGCAGCCCATGCTGAGAACTATTCAAACCATCCCATAGCTCTTTCAATAAAAAAAGCCTATGGAAGAACTTTGGATACCGGTCGCATAAAGAATGTGGAAGAAGTCCCGGGCAAGGGGATAATCGCAGTCATAGATGACAGGCTTTTATATGCCGGCAACGAAAATATGATGAACAGCAAAGGCTTCTTCGATCTTCCGAAAGATGAGTCATGCTCCCTGGTCCATTTGGCTTTTGAAGAAGAGTATCTGGGATATATAGCAGTTTGCGATACCATAAAGGAGGATGCCAAAGAAACCATTAGAAGAATAAAGGAAGCCGGAGTCAAAAAAACTGTTATGCTAACCGGGGACCGGCGTGAAGCTGCCGATGAAGTTGCCCGAAAAACCGGTATAGATGAAGTCTTCAGTGACCTTCTTCCGGGGGGCAAAGTTGCTCTCGCAGAAAAAATGATTTCTATGAATAAAGCAAAAAAAGGCGGCAAAGTGGCTTTCATAGGCGATGGTATAAATGATGCTCCCGTCATTGCCAGAGCCGATATAGGAATATCCATGGGGAACATGGGCTCTGCCGCCGCCATGGAGGCTTCCGATATCATCATAATGGATGACAGACTTTCCTCCCTTTATAAAGCCATCCTTATATCAAAAAAGACTCTTTCCGTGGCGAAGGAAAATGTTGTTTTTTCCCTTGCTGTAAAAGGAGTCATCCTGGTTCTTGGAGCCTTGGGCATCGCTTCCATGTGGTCTGCTGTCTTTGCTGATGTGGGGGTTTTACTGATAGCCGTTTTGAATGCCTTGCGTTCTATGCGAGGAAGCGGATAAAAGTATCTGTATGGTCTTTCTTTACGGTCTCGTTCCCGCTGACCAGCCGTCAGCAGCCTGATTCCCATATACTATCTTTCCTGTGGAATCGCATTTCCCCCAGTAGTCTCCTATCTTTACCGCCACATAGTCTATACTTATGGCGCCTTCTGATCTTATGACATATACCTTTCCATCGCTTACTTCTCCGTACACAGAACTATCTTTGTATATTTCCGCCATCTCCTGACTTGCATATATGACATGAAGAGAAGTGTCAGCGGGGTCGTCTCTTTTGTATCCCCTTACTTCATTGTTTGAAGCGGCCAAAAAAGCAATTGGATTGCTGTTCCAGGTTATATCATAAAGGCTGTTAAGAGAGTCAACATAATCTGTGAAAACATAATAGAATATTTCCGCATTATCTCCCATTTTCTCTCTCTTTTCTTCATGAGTGAGTCCCAGAGACGAATCGTTTACATTGATAAGACCTTCCGCCGAAAATACCTGTGATTCCTCTTCGTTTTGAGTCAGTATGGGCTTCAGTATACCTGTTGTTGAGTAAATAGTTCTGCTGCCCTCTTTATTTTTGACCTCTATTGTTACTTCAAGCTTATCTGTCCCCAAGGAAGATACCGTCATTGATATGGTTTTACCGTTGTAAAAGGCTTGGTCATATTCCGGTCTGACATCTTCCGGAGCGGCCATATCGCCGTAGACCAGATATCCTTCACTGCTCACAGCAAAAAAACTGGTGCCCGAATCATATACGACTTTGTTTCCGGATTTGGAAAGAGTATCGCTTTTTGCTGTCTTTGTGCGGATACTTTCCATAACACTGTTTGCGATCTGCTGTGCATCGGCCTTCTCGCCGCTACGGTCAAATATATTGCCTATTGGCGATATGATCGCAAAAGCCACACCAAGGAAAATAAGACATACTGCAAGTCCCACTATTATCTCCACCAGGGTGGCTCCTTTATTATTTTTTTTGAGCATTTTCATTTTCATGTCTTTCACTGCCATTCCGAAACAGTAGTGTTCCATGAGGACCAGTCGCTCCCCGAAGATGAGACTCTTCCGTCATCAACCGACCCTTCCCCCGTATACTGGTATTTTGTGCTTTTCATATCATACTTATAAACCTTGATCCCCGTGGCATCTTCCAGGCTGGTGTAATGTCTGTCGGCTACGAAAAAAATGTAATAGCCGTTTTCTGTATTTACTATTGACCAGGAAATCGAATCGGCAAAGGATTTTTGCTCTGTTGTAAGGGCAGTATAAATTGCAAATGCAAAGCCGGATCCCGCATTGGGATCACTGGCATCTACACCGTCTATCCTTTCACCTGTGAATGCCCCGTCCGTTTGAGGCAGGCTCCCTGCCCGGGCTTTTGTGAATTTCTGTGCTATTGAAGCCATAGTCTCTTCTCCCAGCTGTTGGGTGGTTTTCTGATCATTTTTGGGAGAAAAATATGTTATTGCAGTTTGCTTTTTTATATTTATATTTTCATAAAAAGTGTTACCGTCAAAAACTATTGTCATGGTCCCGGTTCCTGTTAATGGTGCCGTGTCGTTTTCTGCAGCCTTTATCTCGTTTTCCAGCTCCCTGTTGCTGATATCTGCTTCTTTGTTCATGTTTGTAGAACTTAAGACAAGGGCAGTCACACCAATAAGAACGATTATAAATATAATAAAACTGACGATGGATTCCATAAGGATTTCGCCTCTTTTATTTCCATATGTTCTTTTTATCACTTTATATTTACCAGTGTCCATGTTTCTGTCCCCCAGGTCCTTACCCCGTTTTGGATATTGGCATATCCCGTATATGAATAGGTGGCTGTTACCCTGTAGCTTTCCCGTTCGTTATACAAAGACTTGAATGACACCTTCATATCATTTATTGTTACCGTGGCCGACTGAAGATTTGATCCGGATCCCGATGTGGCCTGGGAGCTGCTCTTAAAAGTTATACTCATATCATCTGCCTCAAAATTATCAAGTCCTTTTCCGCTCAAGCTGACCGATGAAATAAAAGGTCCCCAATTTTTGTTTACCGATGTGTTTCCGCTGTTTATTAGATCTGTCAGGACCATATTCTTTATATGTTCCCCCATCTCGCCGTTTCTTATGGATCTGTCAATGACCTTCATGGATGATTTTGCTATAAAATAAGCCTGTTTATTGCTTTTCTCTTGGTTGGATGTTCCCAGATTTCCCGATGCCACAGACAATATAACACCGCCGATAACCAGCAGTATGACTGCCACTGCCATTACTATCGGTATACTGATGCCTTTTTTGTTTTTTATCGTTGCCTTTGTCATATCTTTCCTTTAGGGCACAAAACCTTATACCAAATCATCAGTGTTGGGTCCATGGTGTTCTCTGAAAATCTTCTCCCAAACTGCAGTTTTCATCGCTCACAATGAGGTAGGGATAATAATATGCAAATATGCCCGCCTCATAGTTCCCCGAATGGTTTGTCATGCCGGCAAAATTTTTATTGTTTTTCATATTCCCCTGGCTCAATTCAACGCAGTCACCATAAGTTTTGTCTTTATTATGTATCTTGAGAAAAGCACAATTTGTTATGGCTCCCGAATGATTCCAATAGCCAATTCCACCGTTTCTATTATCACTATTAATTATGTTTGGTCCGGCGCTTACATCCACAAGACCTACACTGTATGAATCATACATAGATGCCCCCCCAGTCATTGATGCCACCAGCCCTCCGGCATATTTTGAATCCTGATTCCCGGTCACAGGCCCCGCCTTTACGCCACCGGTGTTATAACATGAACGTATGGTCGCTATATTGAAATAACCCGCAAGACCTCCTGCGTAGTTGTCTCCCTGAACATCTCCTGCATTGTAACTGCTCCTGACAATTGAATGTGCTCCCAGGAGCTGTCCCACCAGTCCTCCGGCTCTGTCACTTATGATCTTTGCAGCATTTACACAATAAAGTATATCGCCGGCGGGATTGTGAATGCCTGTTTTCCCGGCGATCCCTCCCGCCGAATCATATGGATTTGTTCCTGTTATCATGCAAACATTGTTCATTATGTTTTGGGTGCTGTAATCATATGGGGTATTTTCAGGCCTCGCGCCGAAATAGGGAACTCCCAGTATGCTGACCGGCTCCTGGGTCCCCGCGGAAACACCGCATGCGGTCCCTGTTTCACAATAATATATTTTCCCTTCATCACAGGATCCTGCTATACCTCCCGCCGATGCGGCAGTACCTGTCGTTCCCATTCCTTCTCCGTTTACCCAGGCCGCCGACATGCAATGGGTCACAGTGCTGGGGGTACCGTCAGGACATGCCTGGGTCCACCACTCGAAGGATATTATTCCTGCTATGCCTCCGGCTGCAGCCGCACTGCCTTTGGCAAATACCTTGCCCTCAACAGTACATGACCTTATTATTCCCTGATTGTTTCCTGCTATCCCTCCTGCATATTGGGTGCCTCTTATAAAGTAATCTCCCTTTTCTATCTCTGAAGCCTGCTCATATGCTGAGTAGTATTCATCCGTATAATCCAGATACACTCCATTCACCCTGGCCTCTCCTTCGATTTTTGCAAACAGCCCCGCCGATGAAGTGCCGGTAACGGTGAGATCATATATTTTATAAGAAGCATTTCCGTTCATCCCTTTATATGTTCCCCTAAAACCATTTGTTTCATTGGCATAAAGGGCTTTGAAGGTCAGAATGGCATCATTCCAGTCTCTGCATACCACATCCTTTTTCTGTATGAACTCCGAATTATCTCTAGTGTTATATCTTATATTGTTAAGATGTCGCACACTGTATATGCTGTAAACATTTTTGGTTCCTTCCACACTCTGATCTCCGTAAAAAACATTTACCGTGTTTGAAGTCGCCGTATTGGAATCGCCTCCAATGGAAGCCGTAAGTGTTGCTGAAAGATTCCCGTTGTCAAGATCAGGAAACTTGTTTTTGATACTGTAGCTGCTGTAGGGAGTGTCAAGCACTATCACCAGTACTGTCTGGCCGGAAGCCCGCTGGTATGCATATATTCCGTTTCCGTTCACTGCCTGAGAAAGGGATGTATTCATCGATGCCCAGTCCTGTGTATCAACTTCTATGACTTCATCTGTTCCCGCCTGGGGGTCCAGGGTTATTTCATAATCGTATGCAGACCCCTGTGGTCCCGGAAGAACACATTCGCAGGTCAAAAGACCGTAATTCCTGCCTCCGTTTATCTCATTACCTTCCTGGGTCTCTCCGTCCCTCAGTTCTCCATCGTAATCCACAAGACCGATGCTCATATCTTCAAAACTTCCTGTGTTCAAAGGCATACCCGTGCTGTCCACTGCCCAGTATCCCATTTTGCCTTCTTTGAGACTGTTTCTGTTGCGCTCAAAAGCATTATAGGTGGTTCCCTGACCATAACCTATATCCGCTTCGTCGCTGTAAAAAACAGAAAGCACTTTGCCCGTATTTACGTTATATTCCAAAAGTATGGTCTGCTGGAGGGCCTCTTTGTCAACGACATAGGGGTCAAGGAGTTTGACAAGCGGATCTGAATCTTTGTTCTGGGAGGATTTATTTATGGACATATAAACAAGATTGTCTGCATTGTTTTCCAGTTCGTCCGGATCAAGGGCAGGATCTATGGACGATGCATCCACCTGTCCTTTGTATTCCAGTTCCTCCTGGTTGCCCGCCGAGTAAATATCAGTTATGGCAGTCTGGCTTATTTTAAAAAGGGCAGCTGCCATCTCATCTCTTGCCATCTGCTTCATCTTTATTATATATCCTGCGATCGAGGGCACAGCAACAGAAGCGATCACTGTTATTATCACCAAAACCACTATTAATTCTACAAGGGTGAATCCGTGTTTTCTTTTTATCGTTTCTTTACTGAACATTTTCTCTTTTGGTCCCTCCTCTATATGCTGTATGCAAGATCCTTTTTGTCTGAGGAAGCACTTACCGCTGTTTCTTTTGTTATGATTCCCTGTTTCAGAAGCATGGCAAGATTACCGTTCATGGTGTGCATCCCCATTGCTTTTGAGGACTGCATTACCGAAGGTAGCTGGTAACATTTGTCTTCTCTTATAAGGTTTGCCACCGCATCGGTCCCAATAAGTATTTCTGTAGCAGCGATACGCCCCTCACCGGAAGTCGTCGGCAGAAGCTGCTGAGTTATTATGCCTCTTAACACCATTGACAACTGTCCTCTCATTTGCTTTTGTATCCCCGGAGGGCAAGTGTCTATTATACGGTCGATGGTCTGTGATGCTCCCTGGGTATGCAATGTGGAAAGTACCAGATGCCCGATCTCCGCTGCAGTTATGGCAGTAGAAATGGTTTCGTAGTCACGCATCTCTCCCACCAGAATTATATCCGGATCTTCCCGCATTGCCGAACGCAGGGCTGCTGCAAATGACTCAACTGTTTCTCCCACCTCACGCTGATGTATCAATGATCTGTTCTGATCGAAAACATACTCAATGGGATCTTCCACCGTAAGTATGTGATCGGATCTGTTTTTTGAAATATGGTCTACCATAGCTGCAAGAGTTGTGGATTTACCGCTTCCCGTGGGCCCCGTTATAAGAACAAGCCCCCTTGGCTGTTCTGCCAGTTCTCTTAGGGTATCCGGCAGTTTAAGAGACTCAAGCGAAGGGATCTTATCATTTATGATACGTATGGCGGCAGCCAGGCCATTCATCTGCCCGTATACATTCACTCTGTGCCTTGTGCCATCCAGAAGAGAATATGCAAAATCCTGGTCCTTTCCCTGTTTCAGTTCAGCTATCTGTTTTTCACTGCAAAGAGAAAGGATCAGTTTCTCGGTTTCCTGCATATCCGGCTCCATATCTGTAGCAGTCAAGACTCCGTTTTTTCTTATGGCTATGGGTGATCCCTGGGTTATATGAACATCAGAACAGTTTTCCTGCCTTGCTTTTTTTAATATCTCCTGAATTGATACCATCTCTTTTCACCTCTCCCCGAATAAAAAGTATTTTTTGTTAATCCATATATCTGGCCACTTTATTGAATTCCTCCATGGTGGTCATTCCCGAAAGCACCAGATCCCGGGCTGATTCATGGATATCTTTGAATCCCATATTGTCCCTTACATATTTTTCGATTTCTTCTATCTCAACCTCTTGGGCTATCATCCTTCTTAGGGCCCTGTCTATTACCACCACTTCATGTACAGCCATTCTTCCTCTGTATCCTGTATGATTGCACTTTGTGCAGCCCAGGGGTTTTTTAAGTCTTGCCGTTTCAGCGCCGAGCATTTTCAGTTCGTCGCTGTTTGCTTCATATGTCTCTGCACAGTCGGGACAAACTTTTCTTACAAGCCTCTGAGCCACCAGTCCCGTAAGAGAATTGGCCACCAGATATGAAGGTATCCCCATATCTCTTAATCTTATTATGGCGGAAATGGCATTGTTTGTATGCAGTGTGGAAAACACCAGATGTCCTGTTATTGCGGCCCTTACTGAAATACTGGCCGTTTCCGCATCTCTTGTTTCTCCCACCATTATTATGTCGGGATCCTGCCTTAGCAGGGCACGAAGACCCCTTTCAAAGGTTAGACCTGCCTGAAGATTCACCTGCATCTGATTTACCCCGGGCAGGTTCCTTTCCACAGGATCTTCAATGGTGGAAATATTGACAGATCTTCCCGCCATCCTTTCAAGGACCATATAAAGGGATGTGGTTTTCCCCGATCCCGTGGGCCCTGTGATATATATCATTCCGTGGGGAGAATTCACTGCATCGGCAAATTTTTCATAGTTCTCCTGTTTCATGCCGAACCTCTCCGGATCGTCAACTACGGTATCAGTGTATAAAAATCTTATAACTGCCTTTTCCCCGTAGACCGTTGGTATTATGGATACACGGGCATTTATATCCACATCATCTACTTTTGTCTTGAAGTGTCCGTCCTGGGGCAGTCTTCTTTCGGCAATATCCAGATCAGACAGTATTTTTATTCTGGCGATGAGGGAGAGTTGAAGGCTTACGGCCAGATTGGCAGTTTCTGTTATTACTCCATCAACCCTTACTCTTACCAGCATTTTTTCTTCAAAGGGCTCGATATGGATATCGCTGGCACCCATGCTGTAGGAATGTATCAGAAGCCTGTTGAGTGCCTGGACCACCGGAGCTTCTTCCCCAACTTCCGCAACTGCCGGCGCTTCTTTTTCTATAAAAGATGCAGAGCTGGCTTTTTTCAATGCTTCTTTGACACCCACAGCTCCGTAATTCTTTTTTATTGCATTATCGATATTGTCCAGTAAATCAAGTTTGATCTTTATGTTCTTCTGGCTTATCTGCCTGACATCTTCAATAGCATAAAAGTTCAGCGGATCGTTCATTACGACAGTGAGCTCACTGTCACTTCCTTCGACAGCTATCATTTTATACTTTTCCGCTATCTGTCTTGGTATCTGAGCCACTGCTTCCGTATCTATATCTATCTCATGAAGGTCTGTCAAAGAGAGGTCCAGGCGTTTGGCCAGGGCGGTAAGCATCTGCTTTTCATCAACAAAGCCCAGCTCCAGCATTACTGCACCAAGTCTTTTGTCCCTGTGTTCTTTCTGGTATAAAAGAGCTTCTTCAAGCTGCTCACTGTTTATATATCCGTATTCTTTAAGAACTTCCCCAATCGGTATGTTTTTCAATTTTATGCTCCTTTCAGCCTTAATCTTTTATAGATCTGCTGTATGATAAAGTTCAAAAACTATCTGTGCGGTAAAGGTGCCCGAAGAAGTGGCTCCTATGACATCCTCACTGACTCCGCCCATTTGTATGGAAAAAGAGCTTACTCTTATTCCCGGTTCTTCCTGCACCAGGGCAAGAAGTTTTATGAATGAAACAAGTCCGCCTCCCGCCGATACTGTTACACTGTTGACCGTTACATTTCCCCCGGTTTCTGGCACGTTTTCCGGCTCTTGGGATATTTCTTGATTGTTTTCCGGGCTTTGCTCCATGTCAGTACCGCTGCCGTCCACTGTTTCGCTTCCCTGCTGCTCTGTGCCATCAGTACCTACGGTTTCATCAGTCTCTCCGAAGGCTCCGACTCCGCTGTCTGAAGCACCTATTTGCAGAGACTGGGGGGTCATCCCGCTTTTTTCTATCAGCCCGGTTATTTTGATGTCTATTTCATCATTGGTCATGGGCTCAAGAAATTTGCTCTGCATTTTTTTTATCTTTTTTTCGTATTCCTTTATTTCTGATTTAGCTGTCTGTTTCTGTGAAATGGTGGTTTCCATTTCCATTTTCTGAAGCTTTGTTTTTTCATATTTACTGTCTACGCTACTTTTCCATGAGACCGCCGGTTTTATCACGAAAAACACACCCAGTGCCAATATCAGGACGCATATCATTATATATATCAGAACTTTTTCTCTTTTTGTAAGTTTTTCAAGCATGTTAGCCTCCTTCAAGGTGTTATCTTCATTGTGCATGTTATTGCAGCGTTGTAACTGTCACCTTCGCCGTTATAGCCCGTATAATCGACGGCAGAGAACTGTGACATCTGCCTCATTTCCCCTACCACAGAGGGTATGCTGCTAACTGATAACGCTCTTATATTTATGATAAGGTTGCCCGTGGCAGAATCGAATTCGCTGCTCTGCAGAGAAGCTCCCGAAAGGCTCTCTGTTATGCCATCCATAAGTTCTTCTGTGGCTTTGGGGTATGAATTGCTGTTTTTAAATGCAGTTTCCAGTTGAGAATAAAGCTGCGCCTTCTTATCACGTTCCTCAGTCACTTCCTTTGCTTGTGAATAACTCTGAAGATTGGCCGGATCTGTCACATAGGATTCCATGTCCCCGATCTGATTTTTTTTGAACAGTGCCATTCCTGTAAATATGCCGGCAGTTAGGATTATGACAAGAACTACAGCAGCAAGAGGCAAAAATGCTTTTTTGTAAAGAGCTTTTTTTGCTTCTTTTCCCGGGTCCTGATTATATCTTATATAGAAGTTGATTCCTTTGGGTTTTGTTTTCATCTGTGACCTCACTCTCTTATAAGATTCCCTACAGCATAAAGATAATCATCTGGATCAAAATCCTGATCATAAACTTCTATTATATCCGCATCATCTTTTAAGTTTCTCAGCACAAGGCTGTATGCTCCGGAAACATATTCTTTGACAGTATCTTCATCAGGCCTGAACCCGCACATATAAATACTCTCGATACTCTGTTCGTTTTTCTGGGCATGATTGAACTGTATCATTCCTGAAACGGTACGTGCGACTTCTTCTCCAAGATCACTGCTGCCTCTCTCACTTAATATCCTGCTCCTGTTGGACACAGCAAAAAGTCCGTTTATATATAGCACCGTATCCATCATATTGCCGTCTATGGTCAGCACAAGAAATGTCTTCCCTTCTGTGGCAGGCATTTTATGTATAAGCTTGGCCTGACTGTTAAGTCCTATATCTATACATGAAAGTGAAATGTCCGCATCCCTGAATATGTTCATATAGCTGTCCAGCATGGACTTTTTTATGGCACAAAGGAGGGCAACGTCACCATCCTTTCTTATATCCATTATCTCATAGTCATACAGATACTCCTCATCTTCTGATTCTCCCTCTGCAAACTCGCCCTTCATCCACTGAAAGACCTTGGCTTCTGACATCTTAGGTATCTTTTTTGCCTTTACAAGAGCCTGCCCGCTGCCTATGGTAAGCCTTACCTTGCTCATTCCACCCCGGGCCGGATGTGCCTCTGTGATCTTTTGAAAAGCTTCATCAAATCTTCCCTCGTTGACTATCACGCCGTTTATTATGGTCTCTTCTGGCAGTTCAACAGTTTTGAAGGCGCTGACGGATATCCCGCTTTTTTTTTCTTGTCCACAGACAAACTGAATTTTTGTGTTGGAAATGTATATTGATGTATCCATTGGTCACCTCATTATTATTTATTACATTCCGCCGGCACCGCCCACTGAATTGTACAGTGTGGGGAGCGGAAGTATAACCGATATCATTACGCTACCTATTACTACAGCCATTACAACAATGAGAAGCGGCTCCACGGTGGCGGTCAATTTCTGCAGTGCTATGTCCGCCTCAAAGTCAAAGGAATCCGCCGTATCATCCAGCATCTGGTCCAGCCTTCCTGTCTCTTCTCCTATCATAACGCTGGCCGCCAGTTTGGGATCGAGCCCTTTGACTTTTGATATGGCTAAAGAGAGGTTCTCTCCGTTTCTCACATCATTGATCATGTTTTCGAACTGGGATGCGATATATTTGTTGCCCACTGTATCTCTGGTATTCTCCAGGGCACTTATCATCGATATTCCGCTGGAATAGCACGAACAAAGTGTCCTTGCGAATCTGGCGGTATATATGGTCCTGAGCAGTTTACCGATCTTGGGTGTTTTAAGGTAAAACTTGTGTACTTTTGTTTTGACTTTGTCCAGCTGCATGAATGCTCTGAATGCGGCAATCGCCATAAGCACAGCTATCAGAACATAAAGCCAGTTATCCTGCAGTCCGTGACTCAAGTTTATCATGAACATTGTTATTGCCGGTATCTGGGAATCAAACTGTTCAAAAAGGGTGAAGAACTTGGGGAGCAGAAGAAGGAAAACTACCATAAGTACTATAAATGTCACTATGACCAGAATGATCGGGTATATCATGGCTGAACGGACCTTTTGCTTCAGCTTGTAAGATTTCTCATAATGCTGGGCCATCTTACGGGAGGTTTCCTCCATCCCTCCGCTGGCTTCACTGGCCTTATACATATTGATCAGCAGCTCCGGAAAGGTTTTGCCCTGTTCTTCCATTGCCTCGGAAAGCATAAGTCCTCTTTGCAGGCCCTGATGCAGCTTAGTATATACTTTTTTCATCTTTGGATGCACATCTCTCTGGATCATCACATTCAAAGCTTTGATGAGGGGAACTCCCGATCCTATCATCATCCCCAGCTCCCGGCAAAACTCGGAAAGCTGTTTTGCTTTTAGCTGCTTCCCCTGTTCTCCCTTGTCTGCTTCTTTATAATTGACGAGATAAAGCCCGTCTTCTTCCAGCTGTGCTCTGAGTTCCGCAAAATTACCGGCCTGCTTCTTGCCCCTTATGCTTCTGCCGTTGATTTTTGCTGCACTGTATTCATAAAGCGGCACTTAAACCCTCCCTTAATAGAAAATCAAAACATAAAAATTTCAAGATAACTGTCCCATATGATCGTGCCTGCATAGAGAGCCACAATCAAACCAAAACTCAGAAAAGGTCCGAAGGCAAAATGATCTTTCCTGCTTTTTGTTCCGGAGATCAAGAGCCATATGGCATATATGCCTCCCGTAAGTATCCCCAGGAATGCGCCCACCAACATGGCTTTATATCCAAGCAGAAAGCCACAGGCAGCACATAGTTTTATATCGCCTCCCCCGAAACTGTCCTTGATCATAAGGTTAAGGAGCAGCATGGGAAGAGAAATTTCAAAAAATCCGATGACCCTTTCAATAACAGTGATATCCGGAAAAAGAAAAACTGAAATCAGAGCCAGAACAAACAGGGCTATGTTGAGCCTGTCAGGTATCTCCCTGGTATCTATGTCAATAAATGCTATGACCAAAAGTATGCAGACGGCAGCATAAACAAGAAGCGCCTGCCAAGTAAGCCAGAAAAAGTACAAAGATGCCACCGCAAGCATGCCTCCAAGAAATTCGACTGCCGGATATCGCCGGGAAATCTTTTGTCCGCAAAAACGACAAGAACCCCTCAGCACAAAAAAGCTTAAAAGGGGCACCAAATCTTTTGCCTGTAATTTTTTTTTGCATTCGGGGCAAAAGGAACGGCCTTTCGCTACATTTATTCCAAGGGGTATGCGATATATCAAGACATTAAGGAAACTTCCGATGCAGATCCCTGCCAGGAATATCACCCCGTATATTACTGCATACGCCACCCAGATCATATTTCAGTTTTCCCCCAATAGATTCTGTCCTGCCATTTAGTCATTTTGAACAGGGCCGAAGCAGAAAACTCCTCCGGCCCTGTTCAGTTGTGGTTATGGTGTAGCAGTTTTAGCAACAGTCCACTTCGTGCCATTCCATGTGGCCGTGTAGTCACCGCCTGCATATGTCATGCCGGTAACTTTTGCACCACTTAAGGTAACACCTGATATGGTTCCGTCAACATCTGCCAATGTTTTCGCATCCGCAGGAACAACTGCTGCAGTTCCTGTTTCACCATATGATTCTGATGCCAGTGTCTGACATGCCAGCAATGCGGCTCTTGCTTCAGCTACGACTGTCTTCTGGTTTGCCTTGTCTATCCAGCCTACCATGGACGGGATCAAGATCGCCGCCAGTATGGCCAGAATAACAAGTACCACGATAACCTCGACCAGTGTGAAACCTTTACGGTTTTTTTCATCACACTGTTCTTTCTCTTCATTAGTGAGTTATACATTTACTTCCCTCCTGTTTTCCCAATACTGATTATTGTATTGTTATTTTAGCATATTCTCCCATAATTACAACTTCTTTTTGTATTTTTCTGTAAATAGGAGAATAATTTAGGTGAATACATTGTCACCTTAAAACCACATTTACAACATGTGGTAGTTAAGATCATTGGTTGATCTAAGAATTCGGAAAATTCTTCTTGGTTATTTAGTTATTATTTTGACCTCACAACCATCTTCGTATCCTTTGAGTTCTTTTGCGATGCCCATTATACTGCCTTTTATTATTGCTTCAACAAATGGGACCATGGGGACTTCCTTATCGTCAAAATACATTTTGACTTCAGTTTCCTTTCTTTCTTCTGCCATTCTTTTTACCTCCTTTTCAATCAAATCAACCATTTTTTTTATATCTTTTTTGTTATTTAATACGGGCAGTCCTTTGTAGCTTTGCATCTTTTCTCCTATTATGCCCGAAAAAGCTATAGTTCTTCCATCCATTCTTTCGTCAAGATCTTCTGTTTTTTCTCCGGTAACTATGTTTGGGCAATATGCTCCGGGGTCGCCTTCTATTACCAGATAGTCCTGATCATACTGGCAAAGTATACTCTCAAGATCAAGTTTTTTCTTATGGATTATATCGGTTTCTTCAAGACCCCTTGCCGTCACTGTGGTGGCCCCGGCACGGGCATGCTTCCATGTGTCTGTTCCCTCTTCATCTATGGCGAATCCAACAAAGTGTATGTCCTTCACCGATCCAACCGTATACCCGCGTTTTATCAGCTCTTTTATAACTGCTGTAACAGTGGTGGTTTTGCCCGTGTTGTGCACCCCTTTTATCATTATCTGCTTCATTGAGTATGCTCCTTTCAGCTTATATTCTTTGACTATGTGCCCGGATCACGTAGGATCCAATATCGTTTTCATCATACTGCTCGGCTATGATGGTGTCATCTGATATCCTGGAATAGGCTCCGCTGAATTTGCCATCATAGAGGAAAAGGCCTGTCAAATTGCTGTAATTTATGAATCGTGGTTCCTTTAGCTGGCAATCAAGATTAACAGTCCTGTATGGAGTGCAGAATTCCTGTACCAGGAAATCAGATCCCTCATGCTTTTTTATTATTCCTGCCCACTCATCTATTTTGAATTTGTTTCCCGCATAAATATCCACCGCTCCGTAAGAGTCTCTGGGCTTTATAAGCCATTTGTCCTTTGTCTCTATTATCTCGTCGATATCTGTTTTTTCTTTTTTCAGTTCCGCCGTATAGGGGACATGCTCTCTTACAAAATCATTCTGCTCCCCGGTCAGAAAGCTTTGGGTCTCTTTCAGGTGCAGATTCACAAAGGCTATTTTATCATGTATTACCTGTGTTGCAAAGCTGCCGATCAGACAAACATTTCCGTCTTTCACCGCCGCAAGAAAATCTTTTATTTCGTCACTGTTCTCCAGGACGTCTCTGGTCACTGCCCTTCTGTATACTATATCGATCCTTCTGTCTTCACTATCATATAGTATGCCATCCTTATATCTCATATCTCTTATCTCACAGATCACAGCATCCATCCCGTTTCTTATGAAAGCTTCTTTGAATGCAATGAACTCTTCAGGAGAACAACCCTTTTCTGTAAAATCAACTATTCCTATTCTTGGATCCGGCACTCTGTTTTTATAGGTACCGTAGATCCTTTTTACCGTTTCACACCATGTGTCAAAAAGTTCATAGGGCTTTAATCTGTAGTCTTTGCTGAGCTCCTTATATAAAAGCGTGTCTTTGAATCCGTTCACGAACTCCCTGTCTTCATTCATTCCGCTACTTCCATCGGCGTTGAATTCGCAAAATTTAAAGGACATGTCTTCTTCGTTCAAAAAAATATCCACTCTGGCCATGGGCAGCAGACTGTCATAGAATGACGGTGTCAATATGAGTTCCTCTGCCTGTTTGGAAAACCCGAAAAGAGATCTGTATTCCGGGTTCTTTATATATTCCTCTATCATTCTCTTCAGGATGCCGTGCATGGTCTCTGCAGTGTGCTTAAGAAAATCCGCTTCCTTTTCTGTGAAAAGTTTAGGCATATACATGACATAGATGGGAAGTTTTCCGTTATATTCAGCAGTTGCCGATGCCACATATGCCGCCAGTTCTCTGCCGCTTTTTATATGCCCCGAAAAATCCTTTTTTATAATGCGGACCATTTGATCATTTAACTCGTTCATTTTGATTTGCCCGGGCGATTCTTTTATTATGATTCTTTTATCCGGCATTTCCTTCACCTTTTTCTTATCTTTTATATGCTCTTTTATTCTTATCGTTTTTTATCTTTATCATGGCCGGATTTTGTCTTTTTCTTATCATATCAGACATTATATCCGTATAGTGTTTTTCATCCCGGGGAAGTTTTATGCTCATATGGCATACCAGTTCATCCAGTATCTCACATATGGGCATATCATACACTTCTGCGTCATATCCCTTTTCTTCTATTTCTTTTTTTGCTTTTTTTATATCAGCCGCACATAATCCTCTGAATCTGTCTTCCTGGATATCAAGCCATTTTTCGTTAAGAAAAAGCCCTTTGATCATGGCGGCATAGGAAATGCTCATGTCTATGGGCATACTGTCGCCTACTCTTATTTCTATGTATTTCACCAGTCTCACATCCGGAAAGACCATTGATGCTGCATGGGCTATTTCATTGTTTTTTATTTCTCTTTCAGAGTATATTTCGTCCACGGTCTTTGTGGTGTATGAATCATCATGATCCCCGTGCACTATCAAAGGAACTTTGGATATATACTCGGCATACCTCAGGAATCCGAAATCCGGTTCGTCTATGACCCATGGGATGCCTGCCCTGGCGTCATCCACATTCTGCCATATGCGCTGTCTAAGTGTGTTTTTTTTATATGTCTCTCCCTCAAAAAAGGGGGCATTATCTGCAACAAGGGCGAAAAGAGGGCTGATGAAACAGGCTGCCCTGAATTTTTTTCTGAAATCCTCTTCATCTCTATAATCTATGGAAACCTGGGAAGCCCCGGTCCCCCTCATCATGTTCCTGCCCATGGTTCCGGTTTTTTTGAAATGAGCATCCATATTCCTGTATCTGTTTTTTGGTATCAGAGGTATCTCCTCTACTTTGTCTTTTTCCCTGTACCCGAGACAGACGATTTTGTAACCGAGAGGATCCGTCAAAACAGAAAGGTCTTCAATGAATCCTCTCTGTATGTCCATTATGCTTTTCAGACTTTTGGCCGGAGCAATGGAAAGTTCCAGCTGGGCTCCCGGCTCCAAGGTAACGGTGCAGTCGCTTTTTTTGAGGCCGATGAGATGACCGTCAGAGATTATTTCCTCTTCATAGCGGGGAGACAGGCCCTTTAAAATGGCTTCTATTCCTTTTTCTCCATAATAAAAAACACTCTTACCTGTATCCTTATCAACGATAAAGTGTTCCAGCTCAAGTCCTATCCTGTCGCAACCCGAATCTTTTTTTGAGCCTGTTTCAAAAAATGCCGCGATTTTCTTTCTGTTTTTTTCCTTTTGATCTGTCATGTAATGATTATACCACTTAATAGACCGCCCAATCAATTTTTGGTCCATTTATCAACTCTTTTGCCTCCGGATCCGAAGGACTCCACGGTCATCCTGTTTCCCTTTATTGAAACTACCTGATAAGTCTTTTCTTCACTCAGAGTCTTAACGTATGAAGGCAGAGGATCGCCTTTTTTATAGTAACGGGAATATTTTTCGCCGGAACGCCCCATTATGTATGTGATCCCGTTTATCTCCTCTGTGCGCATATAAATATGCTGATGACCGCAAAGGACCAGATCAATGCCGTATTTCTCAAAAATAGGTACCCAGTTTTCTCTTATCATTCTGTAAACTTCCGTATCGCTGTAATCTTCCGCATCTTCACTTACAGGCCATGGGGGGTGGTGCATGAAGGCGATCTTCCATTCTTTGTTGCTTTCTGAAAGATCCAGCGTCAGCCATTCTTTTACATCCCCGTTCATCTTTTGCCACTCACCCTCTCCCATATCATTTTTTCTTTCTTCAAGAAACAGATTGCTGTTTAATGAAACAATATGGCAATCGCCATAATCAAATGAGTAAACTTCTTCGGAAAGGTCGGCGCTTTTTGTTTGGCTCTGATCTGTCTCTTTGTTACCTGCGGGGCCGTTTTCGGGAAGAGAAAAGATCCTCTTGTATGTATAGGGTGCTATAGATGTTTCATGATTTCCCGGCGTGGTCATTATACTCATATTGGAAAACATGGGGCCGCCGTACTTCATCACGGCCTCATATTCTTCTATCTCGGCATTATTCACCACCATATCCCCGCCAAAAAGGGCAAAGGCCGCATCGGCATTTTTCCGGTATGCATGATCCGCAAATCTGTCCCATTTTTTATAATCTCTATCCATGAGCTCATATTGGATGTCCCCCATATATATGAAGGAAAATACTTTTTCTGCATTTTCCTCTTCTTTGGGAGCTGTGCTGAAGGTCCGGGGCCTGCTCCAGTTCTTGCCGTCACCGACACGGTAACTGTACTTTGTATCTGCCTTTAATCCTGTTATCTCCGCGCTGTATGTAAAGTATTCATTCTCTCTTACTTCAGTTTTTTCCGCTTTTTTTTCATTGGCGTTTTCCTCAAAGAGAGCTTCTTCTTCCTTGGGATCATTTGTCAGGACTTCGCCTTTTGTCCACTGCAGGATCCCGCCATATTCCTTTTTCCCGTGCCAGCTTACGGTCTGAGTTGAAGAAGGCTCCCCGGTCCAGGAAAGAACTATCTCTTGATCATTTCCTCCATTTTGATCTGTATCAGAAGGTCCTGCAAAGGAAGGTCCCGGAAACAAAACTCCTTTAGCCGTCATGATAATAAGGACTGCGGCAATGGGGAAAACTACCATGATAAGAATATCACGTAATTTGAGTTTCAACTTTCTCATATATGTTCTTTTTGGTTTTATTCTGAAACATCTTGCTTCCATGGATATGGAAACATCCTTGGCCCTTGCCATGGCTCCCGCCAGGACAGGAAGACTTATTTTTAGATAAACTGCAAGTTTTTTTCGAAGGGAAGTCTTTTTCATTTCTGTCCCTCTTAATTGTATGCTGTAATATACATCCAGTGCCTCTTCTTTTAGTATCGGGAAAAAATGAAGCCCTATAAGCACCATATACGCTATTTCATAAGGCATTTTCCACTGTACCATACCCAGCAGATAATCCCTTGGCTCTCCTGTCATTATGATAAGGGCGGAAACCACTATTATCAAAAGCCGCAGTGAAAGCATCCCTGCAAGCAAAGCGCCTTCCAAAAGAGACCCTCCTATCCATGCAAAAAAGGACTGCAGTATGAACAGAAAAAATATCATTCCCAGAACAGCTCTCGCCTGGTGCAGCTGCTTTTTAAGCTCTACTCCTCCGGCTGCAAGGGTAATTACGGCAAAAAGCAGGATACCGGTCAGTAAAATGAGATCTTTTACTATCATTGCCGCCGTGGATATGGATATGACCATCACTATCCTGGTCCTGGGATCCAGCCGGGATAATCTAAACATCTCTGTCACCCATCCTTACCTCGCTGTCTGTATATTTTTTTGCAAAATCCCTGTCATGGGTAATAACTATTATCCCGCAGTTTTTCTCCTTTCTGATTTTTGTCAGATAGTTTCCCAGCAATGTTTTTCTTTTAATGTCAAGGGATGCTGTGGGTTCATCAAGTATCAGCCATGCCGGCTCCATGGCCAGCACCGATGCCAGTACCAGCCTTTGCTTTTCTCCCTGGCTCAGAAAAAATGGGAATGTGTCCGCGTATTTTTCTATATCAAAATATCTTAAAAACTCTGCTGCTCTGTAATTTGTTTCATCCTCATTTAGACCCATGTTTTTGAGGCCGTATCGTATTTCTTCGCTTACGCTGGTGGAAAATATCTGCCTGGCAGGATTCTGCATAACATATCCTATTTTTCTGCCTGTTTCGGCCAGAGAAAGATCCGAAAGATCCGTTTCTCTTGGTCCGTCTTCTTTTCTTTCTTGCCCGTCTTCACCCAGCATTATCCTGCCCTCATATGGTTTTAATATCCCCATTATCAACTTTGCCAGCGTGGTTTTGCCGCATCCGTTTTCTCCTGTCAAAGCGGTTATTCTTCCCGAATAAAACTCCGCCGAAAAATCCTTCAATACGGGCTTTGCTTTTTTGTTGTAACTGAAGGTCACATTACTTACCGTAAGACTCATAAATGACCTCCTCTCCCATGTGTATCCTTTTGTCTGCAAAGGGAAGTGCCGCAATGTCATGCAAAACAACAAGTATAGTTTTACCTTCTCTTTTCAGTTCTTCTATTACTTCACACACCATCCTGCGTCCTTTTTCATCAAGAAAACTAAAAGGTTCGTCCATGATAACGATGTCGGGATCAAGGGTGAGCACTGAAGCAATGGCTGTTATCTGCTTTTCTCCGCCTGAAAGCTTACCCGGATTTTTTAAGGCCAGTCCTGTTATTGCCAGTTTATCCATTACTCTATTCACATCCCGGCGTATCTTTTTCGGTTCTATGCAGAGATTTTCGGGGGCAAAAGCCAGTTCGTCTTCAACAGTAGAAGCAATGATCTGCCTGTCGGGATCCTGCATCACATATCCGACTTTTTTTGCGATGTCCTGCATTCCCATCATGGTCATATCTTTTCCTTCCAGCATAACAGTGCCTGTCAGCTCTCCCCCTGTGAATTCGGGGATTATCCCGCAAAGTATCTGGCAGAGAGTGCTTTTACCGCATCCCGAAAGGCCGGTAAGAACGGTAACTGTTCCGGCTTTTAGACCAAAAGACATGTTTTCTATAACATGTCTTTTAGTATTTTCTTCATATGCAAATGTCAGGTTTTTTGCTTCTATGATGTTCATATCCCTGTTATCTTTACTAAGAACTGAGTGCTTCTTGTTCCATATGTGTCCTTCGGCATTACTATCCTGATTGGTCCCTTGCCGCCTTCATTCATGTGCAAAAGTCCTTTACCGTCTTTTTCATATACAACAAAAACCGTTTGGTCCTTTTGGACTTCTTCTGCAGTTACAGCCGATGAAAAACCATCTCCTGCGGTTAGAATAAATCGGTCATGGGTCTTGAGGAGTTTTTTGTCAGCAGAATCCAGTATGTATTTCAATTCAACTCCCTTATATGTTCCTTTTTCATCCTCTCCCGAAGATGAATTTATTTCTGCTTTGAAACTTTGTGCCGGCATCTTTTTTATTTCATTAAGAGTGTATGTCCTGACCGTTCTGTTCCCCTTGGTTTCATCTCCCACAGAGATGCAAAGAGAATATCCTTTGGCGGTTTTGTCTGCACCTTCTGCGTTCATATATGCGGCAGTACCTGCTGCGGCAAACAATACTACTATAACTGCAAAACCCAGCCATTTGTTAAGTTTCAGTTTGAAGGGCTTCTTGCCGGACAGGTGGGGATCGGCACTTGCCGTACCCGTCTCTGTCTTTTTGTCCTTTGCTTTTCTCCTTGCGGTCTTAGGCACAAGATGATATTTCTCTATTACTTTTATTAGTTCCCAGGCCAGGAATCCGCCCACCGCCCCCGACAGGAGCCCCAAAGAAAGAACAAGTATAAGATATACTCCCGGCACCTGAAAGAAAACAACATTTACTGTGATGGTCCCGGTCACATTTGCGGCGGCTCCTGCTATTACAGCACATCCTCTGCAACAGACTCTGTGACCGATGGCAAGCAGAACTATATCCATCACTATGCCCGGGCACGTGTAGGTTATAAGACTCATTATCCCATGGGAGCCTATTATCCCGGTAAAAAAAACAAGCAGTGCCTGAACCAGGGCAGTAAGCGTTGCGGTACCGGGCTTTTTTACGATACCATACGCGATAACCATCCACATCATATAAAGCCCTCCAGAAAGAGCTCCGCTGGGTATCATCAAAGGCCCTGTCACTATATGAGCAAGGGGAACCACCACCGGTTTTATGACGATCCCAATGGCTGCCATTATTGCTATAATGACAAGATCATATACTGTAAATCTCTGTAGTATCCTATTCATTGCCCACTTCTATTTTCTCTATCCACGATGCCCATCCCTGCATGTTGAAATCCTTAGTCTCAGGAGAATCATAATCCTCCTGTCCGTATACCAGTCTTATGATTTTCTTTCCGTCTTTTTCTTCTATGGCCAGTATGGGATCAATTGTTGTCCCTTCAGTGTCCTCTTCATCGGCAAAGGCATAAAGCCCAAAAAGATCATCGATTTCATACTCACGGCTGTATCCGTCACTGCAGATCACTTTCATTATTTCTCCCGCTTTTCCGTATCCGGCGGCTTCGAGCACCTCCTTAAGAGGCACACCTTTGAATTCCTGTATCTGCCTTTCATTTTCAGCTTTTTTGTCTCTGCCGCTGAAAATATATGTTTCCGTTCCCATTTTTTCTATATCTTCCAGGGAAAACTCTGTTTTATCATCGTTGTAGCCGGTGATCACAAGGGCTGCTTCTGATTTTTCTTTCTCACTGCCTTTGTTCTCGCTTTGGTTACTGTCTCCACTGCCGCATGCAGAAAATGCAAGGGCGATGATGATACAGAGAGAAGCCGCCAGTATCTTTTTGATTTTGTTTTTTTTCATTATCATTCTCCTATTATTATTCTGTTTACATTCTTCACCCATTTTGAAGTCTGATTTTCCACAACCAGTCTTACCGGTCCGAAAGCATTTCCGCCACTATATCCGTCAGATTTTTCAGAAGGCACCATGGGCATTCCGTCTATGCTGTAGGCCAGTATTATATCCCGTCTTTCTCCCGGCTGATATTTACTTTCTATACCATTATACACATCCCCTACTGAAATACTAATACTATATCCGTCTTTACCCGCAACTGTTATTCTTGAAGGCCTTTTTATCCCATCTTTAAGATTATCGTTCACCAGCTTTTTAAGTATCACACCGCAAAAGGCATTGGTGCCTCCTCCTGCGCCGAATGAATCTTTTACGGTATACGCATCACCTAAAGACTCCAGTTCTTTTAATGTATATGTCCTTTCGGCTTCCGCTTCGGATCCTGTGATCTTTAGCTTTTTGCCCAGATATTTTTTGTATCCCTTATATGAATGGCTCCATTTCCCGTCTTTGGCATAAACAGTTATTTTTTTTACATTATTGAGTTCATCTCTGCCTCGAAGAGCCAAAGGGCCTTCTTCTTTATCAAGAGCTTTCCCGTTTTTTCTTGTGGCCAGTATAGTATTCCCTTCTTTTTTAAGTGTACTTATGCTTATTTTCATTCTGCCGCTGCTGCTTTCTATTACAGCTTTTTGTGCATCAACAGCCAGACCTTTTTCTTCCAGCAGACCTATAAGACTGACTCCTTTATAGTCTCCCGATGATTCGGCCAGATCTATTTGTTTCTCTATTTCTTCAATGCTTATTTGGACATCTTCTTCCATGCCGCTTCCTTTGATGACGATTCCCTTATCCGCATAGGGATTCTCGCTTCCGAAAAAATCATCTCCCACATAAACTTCCACTGATAAGCACTTCTTTACTGTGCTTTTTTTCTTTTCTTTTCCGTCTTTGGGAAGAAGAGCAAAAAGTTCTCCCAGTTCAGTGGGACTGCCATTTTTGCTGTATCCGAAAGCAGGCTTGACGCAGGTTATATGAAGTCCTTCTTTCTCAGTGATATAGTTTTCATGATCCCCGTTAAGATCTCTTAAATATGAAAGACTTACTCTCTCGCTTTTGCCGTCTGAAAAGTTGAACTTCGCTGTGCCTTCTCTGGCTGCCACTTCTGTTTCTTCTCTCAGGAATTCCCATATGCCGGCTCCTTCATAAAAATCCTTTTCCCCATAGTAATTCTTTTCTGTGTTTTCGCTTTTCTGCGATGCAAATTTTTCTATTTCATCAAATGTGTATTCTTTACTGCTTATTTTCTTGTTTCCCGAATCCGCATCAAATACACTTACATTAAGGGCTTTTTCTTTTCCGGATTCTCCCGCATGAAATGTGTGGTCATAAGGATCCCCCACGATCACTTCTTTTACCCATTTGGCATTCTTGGGTGCATTGAAATCATCACAGGTCTTTTGTCCTATGGTCAACTTGACCGGGCCACCTGTATTCTGGGCTTCTTCTTCAAATCCGTCTTTTTCTGTCATTTCTTTTCCTGTATCTTCACTGCCCGTCGGTCCCACGAGAGGCAGTCCGCCGGAACCGAAAGAGAGAAGTACCGGCAAACTTTCCTCCTCAACTTTGGGATTTGAAGCACTGCCAAAACGACAGTATTTGCTGCTTTTTATTTCTTCAAGAGTCATGACCATAGTGTATCCGTCCGATGAAACAACGGTTATCCTTGTATCATCGCTTAAGTTTTTATCCATCCCCAGGTAAAGCAATGTTTCATAAAGCTTTACCCCTGTAAAAGTGCTCTCGGAAAAAACAGATCCGCTGGTCAAAAGGCTGTATTTCTCTTCGTGCCCCAGGTCCTTGTCATTATCATATGCCAGCTCTTCTATTTCCTTTACGGAAAGAACTGTCTCCCTGTCCATGCCGCTACCTGTAAAGGTAACTGTACTGAAAACATAGTTGCCCTTTCCGTAATTCTCTTCTGCAGAGTAATTTGTGTGGGCTGCGCCTTTATCCGGTCCCGATGAAAAGGCCCAAAACCCCACACCGGCCAAAACCGCCGCCATAAGGGCTATGATTATTATAAGCTTCTTCCTGTTCATTTTTCCTCCCTTACCACCATATACATTTTGCCTGTTTCGGGATCCTTATAAACAGTTCCCAGTTCCTCAAAGCCTTTTTGTGATTCGATCTTTTCGCTTATTTCCTGATCTTCCATATCTTTGATCTCCTGCTTCGGGGTCACCTCTTTTGTGCTTATGTCAACATTCCAGTGCATTACCAGGGCCAGCATTATGCCGACTGCCAGTATAAGCATGACATCCGCCAGATTGGCTATGCCTTCCATAGGATTGATATCTTCTTTTGCAATGCCTTCGCCTTTTAATTTACCTGTTCCAAAGCGCCTTATCATCTTTCTTCTCCTTGTCCAGTATACATTCCATGAGTGTCTCCAGCATAGACATGTAGTCAGCATACCACTTTTTTCTTATGACTGATACTATCAATGCTATTGCGGCACATATAAGACCTGCCACTGTAGTATCGAACGCAGTAAGAAGCGATGTGGAAAGAGTATAAGTATCGCCCCTTCCCAGGGCGATTATCCCCGGTCCCAGAGGTATCAATGTTCCCAAAAGCCCCAGCATAGGACCTATCTTTGCTATCACATTGGTTATATTTACTATTCCATCATATCTGGCCCTTGTCTCCGTCAAAAGTCTTACTGCCAGTGCTTCCCTCATGGTATTGCTGAGCTCGCTTTGAAGCACCAGCTCTCTGAGGGTCTCTTTTTGTTTTTTTATGAGACCGCTTCCTGTGATTATCTCCTCAGGACTTTTTTCGGCTGCTCTGATCTGGTTTATAAGAACTGGCATTTTCACCTTCAGATGCCGCCTTTCAGTAAAAAATTCAGCTATAAGCGTTCCCAGCAGTATTATGGTCACTGCTATCAAAGCCAGCAGTATTATTACTACCGGCGTAAGCGCTGCTTCCGCCACAGCTCTGAGCGCATCACTTAGTCCTTGTGAAATCATTTTTAACCTCGCACTTCTCTATAGAACTTCATTGTTCTTCCTGCTATTCCCAAAACCAGCAGGATAATTATGATTACTATGACCGGGATCAGATCATTGTTCTTTTTTATTTCCGGCAGCTCTTCTGCCTTTTCATCCATTTCGTATACGCGCCAAGCCTGACCGCTACCGCCTGAGACTTTTACTTTTATTCCGTCTCCATCTCCCAGGCTCACTTCGCTTATGCCGCCACTGCCACTTCCTTCTCCCATGCCGGAGCCGGCTGCAGTACCTTTCTCCCCGTTTATTATCACTTCCACTGACTGATCTTTGTATTTAGCCGTTATTACCGTTTCTCCTTCACCTGTTACTGTCACTATGCCGTTCCTATCCACAGTGGCCACGCTTTCATCACTTGATGTCCATGTTATGTTCTCTTTTATTTTCTTCTCAAGAAGGATATCTGCCGCATCTATTGTAAGACTGATACTTTTTTTGCTTCCGACCTTCATATCCAGGTATGAATTTGTGGCTGTTATGGTGGGATATCCGCCCAGCATGATATTTATCCTTCCAACATACTTGGCAGCCCTTGTTGCGTTTCTTGTGACCGTATCAGTCTGGCCGAACAGTAGCCTGAAACGGTTTTCTGAAGTCTGATTATCATAATTCTCAACAAATGTGTCCCCCGCCTCCATTTTTATAAAGTCATCTGATATGGCCAGCATGGCGGGGA
This sequence comes from Firmicutes bacterium UBA1422, assembly GCA_002304835.1. GTDB lineage: Bacteria > Bacillota > Clostridia > Peptostreptococcales > Anaerovoracaceae > UBA1422. The sequence goes on along the minus strand of DBPK01000023.1, from coordinate 7,441 downwards.
TGGTCACCGCACCTTCTTCTGCCCCTTCCGTTCCTCCCTGCAGTTTGTCAAAATGTCTGTAAAGTTCGGGATAATAATATCTTACAGTATCTATCAATTCACTTTTTGGGAATGATGTATAATAGGTGTCTCCGCTGTCGCTGGTATAAAAATAAAAAGTTTCAATGGAGTTCATATCTATTTGCGCATCACTTATAAGATCTTCCATATCTACTCCTATGGCACAGTCCAAACAGGGTCTTGGGGCCGCATCAATGAAGGAATACACCCGCCTGTGAGTAGGAAGAGAATACATGTCATTGACGCTGTATGACTTCTTCAAATAATATGGCCCTCCGTAATACCCCACATATATATCAATCTTTGAAGCGGAAGCATCGGCTGTCTTAACTGAAAAATACATAGCTGAAAACAGCAGCACCAAACCTGCTGCTATTATCAGTATTCTTTTTTTGTTTTTGCACATTATTTGTTTCATTCTTTTGTATTTTTTTGTTTGGTCCGACTCTTTCTTGCCGATGCTTTCTTTCTATTTAACTCTTACTGTTTTGACTTTGCTGTATGAACCATATATCTTCTGTCCCCGGGCCGTTTTATATGCCCTGACTTTTACATAATACTTTTTGCCTTTTTTAAGGTTTTTTATAGTCTTGGATGTCGTTTTGCTCTTTCCTGCCAAAGCGGTTTTTTTGTTTTTTGTAAATTTCTTGTTGGTGGCGCATACTACCTGATACCCTGTTGCTTTTTTATCTCTTTTCCAGGTTGCTTTCAAAGTCCTTTTTTTCGGTGAAGTCACTTTGTAGATGCTTACCTTTTTTGGTCTCACATATATTGTGACCGTTTTTGCTGTTGTTCTGTAGTTAGCCGTTGATTTTGCAGTTACAGTTATACTTGCGATCCCCGTTCCCTTTATTGTAACTTTACCGCCGGCCGAAACAGCTGCCACCGAGGTATTACCCGAAGCATAACTAATCAAGGCACTCTCACGGGCGGTGGCTCCAAGGCTGAAGGCTGTTGCCCCGTAGGTTTTATCTATCCTGTCCTTGCAGTATATTTTATTTGCGGCCTGAACTATATAAAAGGTTGCTGAAGTTGTCCCTCTGTAATCTCCTTTTCCTGTAACAGTGACTTTCCCTGATGCCCTGGCTTTTATGTTGTTTGAATATGCCACCTCATAATCCGTGTTTCTCACAAGTGTTCTGCCGCTGTATGTCACTACTATTTCAGGCATTAATGCCGATCCCGTATATGTCTGGGTTTCAACTGCGATCTGTGCAAAAGAAAGACTCGGTTTCAGGTATTTTGAAAGGGCAGTGATTCCGGATTCCGCTTCTTTGAGTTTTTCCCAGATCCCTGCAACTTCAATTTCCCGGCTCCCGATTATACCTAGAGTATCGCTTTTTATATTATCAAGTTCCCCTCCTTCTATTGCTATGCTCGATTCCTTATATTCTTCTCTTATGCTTTCGATATACTCGCCAAAACCGGTATATGCTATACCGTTTGGTGGCTCTTCCGTATTTTTATATGAGTTTTCAGCAGTTTCCAGGTCACTGTAATTTTCAACTCCTTTATTTATGCCTTCATCGCCTTCCAGTACAGCGTATGCCGACCTTGCTTCCACCAGTTTACCTCCGCTGTCCCACTTGATTTCCCCAAGATCAGCTATCAGGCCATAGACGATATTGACATCACACACCATAAGGGCTTGATTGGCTGTGCGGTAGCCATACCTTATGTCGGCTGTTTTTGTGCCGGCCACGCTAGTATCACTGTCTGAAAGAGTTGTAAGAATACCTGCAGGCGTATTGTTTTCGTATGTGATCTCTGTTGCCGCACTGCCATCGGCATAACTTATCATAACTTTCATGCCGGAAAGGCTCAATACGTCTCCTGTTTTATAATAAACCTTAGATGGAGGAGCTGTTATTTTGATATCAGAAACCACTTTTTCCCTGCCGTCATTATATGCAGGAAATACCGGATAATCACCGGCCTCATATCTGAAAGCGTCCCCTTCCCCATAATCTGTATCGTCCCCGTTCAATAAGCCGGGAAAAGGTTCGCCTTTCATTTCATCTTCGGTTTTTTCTGTTGTTTCTACACTTCCTGTAGTTCCCGCCTGCTGCCGGGCAACTCCTGAGTCAGCACTATCCAAAAAATAAAGATTTTCATTATCATGGCGACTGTTAAGATCCCCGATAACTCCTCCGTTATTGCCGTCTCCCGAAAGGGCTCCCACATTATAACAATTCCGGGAACCGCCTTCCTGATATCCTATGATTCCTCCGGCATAGCCGCCACTTGAAACCTCCCCTGTGTTATAACAGTTTATTGTCTGAGGTACGTATGTATCGAATTGCTGATTGTAGCCTACTATGCCTCCCGCATTTCCTGTTATGCTGGAAACTTTACCTGAATTACTGCAGTTTTGTATTATTCCTTCGCAATCACCTACTATACCGCCGGCATCATATCCTCCCTCTGCTTTTATGTCTCCGCTGTTGGTGCAATTGCATATTAGTGCCATATTGTAACCGGCCCCTGCGATCCCTCCTACTCCTGTTTTCTCTGTTGATGTCACTTCTGTGCCTACATTATGGCAATTCTCTATTATGGCTCCGTGACCCAGAGAAGCATTATAATCTTCTGTTCTGCCAACCACTGCACCGACTGCTCTTCTTCCGAATATCCAGCCGTCTTTTATTGTCAGATCTCTAACTGCAGCTTCTCCGCCTATATACCCGAACAAACCTATATTTCTGTTTTCATCTTCTCCCCAGGATCCGTCGGCATTTATATATATGTTTTTAATAGAATATTGCTGCCCATCAAATGTCCCCCGAAATACTTCTTTATTTGCTCCGCCTCCTATGGGTGTCCATTCCTTAAGGGTATCATCCCTGCCTGGAATGGGATCAGTATTAAGAACAATATCAGCAGTCAATGTAAAAGTGACTCCCTCAAAATCGTTTTTTTCTATTTGGCCATATTCATCTTCGGCTGTGCCGTTTACTATTTCAGCAAGGCCGGCCAGTTGCTGGGCTGTTTCTATTTCATATGACAATGCATCCTTATCGACCGTATACCAGGATACATCCGAAGCCCCATCCCATACAGTTTCTTCTGCTTTGGCATATCCCATGTTTCCCAAAAGACCGGCAATCATGGATAATGCAATTATCAGAGCCGACACTCTTCTGTTCAAATATGTTTTTTTGGATGATCTCATTGTTTTATTTCTCCGTTAATTGTTTTTTCCCTGCCTTTAGTATATCTTTATGGCAAGTTTAAAAGTGTTGTTTGAACAACACTTTTTGTGTGTGTCTAATATATTAATATATAAAAGCTTCTCACTATTTTAAGATAATGAGAAGCTAAAATCATTCTTTTAATATTTTCTGTTCTTACAGTTTGATAGTTTTTACCTTTGACCATTCACTCCATACTTTTTTTCCGTCTTTTATCTTGCAGTATCTCATTTTGAATTTGTATGTTTTGTTTGCTTTCTTTCCTATGCTGAAATAAGTACGTGAACTTTTTATGGAAGTATGCTTTGTTTTGAAATCACCGTTTCCGGTATGGTTATTTGCGATCTGATATTTAACTGCGCCCTTGATTCCTTTCCATGTTACCTTGATTTTGGAAATCCCGGATTTTTTCAGTTTATAACTTATGTTTCCGTATTCCTTACCCAAAACAAAATCAGATAATCCGCTTTTTACATTGAAAGTAACTTTTCCTTTTTTGACTTTGGCAGTATATGTCTTGTTTTTTCCCAAATGGGTATTGACCAATTTCAGTTTCTGTCCGTTATATTTCTTTGACACTTTGAATGTCAGCTTGACCGCTTTATTGTATGACTGTTCAATACCATAACCGTTAAAAACCGAAATTTTTCTTGCCAATATGACACTGTTGCTCTTGCCCAGTTTCTTTTTTAAAGCCTTGTATGCTGAGCTGCTCTTTTTCAGCGATGAAACTTTTAGGATATCCTGTGGTGAAAAACTTCCCTTGGCAGTTATCCCGGAAGCTTTGCGTGTCTGATCAGCTACTCTTTCATTTGTGAATCTCTGAGTAGTGGTCAATTCCAGCCTTGTAATGCCGGATACAGCTATCTTTTTGCCTAGTCCACTGACCCCATCCGTAATGGTTATAGGAAGAAGAAACCTCGTTGCGCTCACTGTAGGGGGTGTACTTCCCTCTTCAGTAAATGCGATAAGCACTTTGTTGTATTTGCCATTGATATCGGACACCAAATTGACTGTTGTCAACGGTTTGTCTCCTCCTGCCACTTCAACAACGCTGGTTATACCGGCAGTATCAATGCCTTCTGCCTCAAGTAAATCTGCCAGGCTCACACCTGTTCCGGTCACTTCTTTGTCCACCGGCCACTTATATGTACCCTTATAAAAATTCAGTGCCAGGACATTAGATTTCTTGACCTGAACAGTTTTTGTCCCTGCCGGACCTGTTACTTCTATCAAAAACAAGTTTTCATCAAGGGCATTTAAATCAGGTGCAGCAGCTGACGTCCAGTCTTCTCCGTTTCTTGCTCCAACATCCACCACATCTGCCTTTGCAATATCCGTTGTTACAAACATCCCCATGGTGAATATCAGGCATATCGCCAGGAATATGGCTATGACTTTGCTCATGCGTTTTCTTTGGACCATATCGAAAAATTCCATAATATCTTTCCTTTCTTCCCTTCCCCTGTCGCTTTTTTTGTTTCATCAGCCGGCGGATAATATCCGCCAGCTGATATGAGGCAAAATATTTTTGAATAAGAGTAAGGCCTCGCTGACGACCTTATACTAATAAAATACCCTGCCTTGGCAGGGTTTTTTGTTGTCGTACCAACATTAATGAAATTTTTTCCGATTTGTTCTTCTTATTTCTTTATTATGAAACTATCCTTGTGGAAATCTATTATCCCATCTTTTTTCATCTTGGCAAGTTCCCATGTAAGCGCGCTTCTGTTCACGCAAAGATACTGTGCAAACTGCTCCTGGGTCATCATTATCCGAAATTCGTCTCTGCCCAGTTTTTTCTGCCTTATATGCAGATATGTCATTATTCTGTCTCTTAACCCCCTTCTGGAGATAGTTTCGATTTTATATAACTTCCTTATGTTTTCGTCTGCCAGCATGCTTATCATGTTCAAAGCCAGTTTGCCCTGCATGGAAGATCCCATTATTCTGTCCATATTTACAGTCAGCACCGAAGAATTTTTATCCGCAAGAAAAGTAACGGGTGCGATCCTGGTCCTGGTGGTAGCCGTGTCCAGACCGAACAGTTCTCCTATTTCATACATATAGACAAGATGCACGTCCCCTTCCATATGGAACTTTTCGCCTCTCACCTTGCCGCTTACTACTATGCCTATGAAATTCATTCTCTCCCCTTCGCCGACTATTATTTCATTTCGGGAATACTTTCTTGTCTGAGGTTTAAGATCTTCATAGGCCTTTGTACACTCTTCCTTTGAGAAACCTTCAAAAAGAGGTGATCTTGAAATTATTTCTATTCTTTCCTTTTGTTCCATTTGTCCTTTGCCGGAGTCTTCACCGGTTTTTCTTTCTGTTATCTATGATAACACAAATGTTGTTCCGGCAACATCTTTTTCCGTTTTTGTTTTCTTTCAATTGTATGGTCATTGTGTTAAAATCAAATCATGAAAAAGCACTTGTTTCTTGAAGGTCAGATAAGAACAGGCAAATCCACCCTGCTGAGGGACTGCCTCAGACCTTATCGGGATAATATAGGAGGATTCTGCAGCCAACGCCTTATTGACGAAAATGGTGAGGCTTTTGCTTACCGCATAACAGATGCCGGGATCCTGGATGTGGAAGCTTCTTATTCTCCGTATCTGGAACACATTTTTGCCATACGCAGCGATAAAGGCGCACAAAAAGATATGGAAGTGTTTGAAAAGTGCGGTGTCAAACTCCTTAAAGAAGCCCGCAAAAAAAATCTGATACTGCTGGATGAGATAGGGGGTTCGGAACTTCTGGTGCCTGCTTTCAGAGATGAGCTTTATAATGTTCTCGGGGGAAATATTCCCTGCATAGGAGTCATCAAACTAAATGAAAAAGCAAAGTTCATGAGCAGTGAGGCTGGATATCCCGGTATAGTAGCGGATCTTAATGCGCAGCTGAGAAAAGATCTTATCAGGCGTTTTGATGCCCGCATCATACCCTTTGATGAAAACTCAAAAAGAGATATTGAGGAATTTTTATGTGGAAAGCTTATGACACTTTAATAGAATCCCTGCCGGACGATATAATAGTCACCCATGTCCACAGCGGTCCGGTTTGGACTATTGTCCAGTCGGGGACCCTGTGCGGCATAGCTGTTACGGTAAATGAACAAAATAGTCCTTTACCTGAAAAAAACAGATTTATCGGTCAAACCCTTAAGGACGTGGCTTCTCTTTGCCGGTCATGGGATTTCCCTCTGGCCAGCGTAGGAAC
>DBPK01000023.1:0-829 GCA_002304835.1 Firmicutes bacterium UBA1422 | reverse complement strand
TGCAGAAAATTTAGTTGTTCTTGAAAGGAAACCCGCAAAAGGCGATCTGCCTGATACGGCCTGTGAATATATACTACCCGATCAGGATTTTGTTTTCATAACAGGCTCAGCCTTTATAAACAAAACTCTGTTTCGTCTTCTTGAAATCAGCAGAAATGCCCGCAGCGTCGTTCTTGGCCCCAGCACTCCCATGGCTCCTGTTCTTTTTAGATACGGGGCAGATGAACTGGGCGGACTCATAACAGCAAACATTCCTACACAAAAATTCAGTGAGATCGGCAAAGATACCATAAGATTATCCTCTGTCGGAGAAAGGATACGTCTGGTAAAACAGTATGAAAGCAAGTGAAAAAAGACTTCTGCGTCGTCAGATAGCCATGGCAGAAAAAAAAGAAAAAAAATATCTCTCATACCGGGCTGACAGCAAAATGAATGTGGATGTTTTTTCCGGCATAAGAAAAAAAATACCCGAAAAAGTTTTGACCGCCCTGGAAACAGCCTTTGAAAAAGGCTTCTTCTTCACATTTGAAAAAGGAACCGGCCTTATTGAAAAAACCGGTAACTTTGATCAGATCAAGGCCCAGCTGGCTTTGAACAGATATGAACTTCAGATGGGCATAAACAAAGAAACTCTCAAAAATTTCGACGTTGCCGCCGGAAATAAATCGATTGGCAACAAGAGTATTTCAACGGTTGAAGGTGCTGCTCTTGGAGTTTTCGGCATAGGCCTTCCGGACATCCCCGTATTTTTGGGTGTCATTTTCAAATCAATATACGAAATAGCAATAAGCTATGGTTTCGATTATGACTCGGATGCCGAAAGAGCATA
>DBPK01000027.1:90557-105252 GCA_002304835.1 Firmicutes bacterium UBA1422 | reverse complement strand
TTCATTTCTACTTTACAGACCCATTTTTTTGCATTTTTCCATCTTCACTATTTTATATTACGGACCCTTTTGCGTCAATGCTTTTGAATAAAAAAGACACTCTGTCAGAAGAGCAAAGTGTCTGTTCTTCCGGATCTTTATAAGTCCAGTTTATAGTCCCCGTCTTTTATCCTTCCTGTTTTTCTGAGCACCCTGTCTATGGCCAGTGCCAGCAGTGCGGGCAAAGCTATCTGGATAAGAAGAACTCTCCAAAGAACATCAAAAGTAAAACCCATATCCGTGAAGGTCATTATCTGCCCCACCAGTCCGGATGTTCCCATGCCGGCTCCCGCAGCATTATTTGTCATTCCCAGCACGCAGGTAGAAAGGGGTCCGGTTATTGCTGCCGTAATTGTTGGCGGCACCAGTATCCATGGATGTTTTATTATGTTAGATATCTGAAGCATGGATGTGCCTATTCCCTGGGCCACAAGACCGCCTATTCCATTTTCTCTAAAGCTGGCCACAGCAAAACCCACCATTTGTGCACAGCATCCTGCAGTTGCTGCTCCTGCGGCGAGTCCCGAAAGATCCATCATTATGCATAGAGCAGCACTGGAAATGGGTGCCGTAAGTGCCAGGCCCACTACTACTGCTATAAAAATGCCGAACCAGAAAGGCTGCCACTCGGTTGCTGTCATTATTATCTCTCCCAGCTTTATCATGAGCCATCCGACTGCCGGCCCGATGAATTTTGCCGCCAATCCCCCGACAAGTATTGTCACAGCGGGAGTGACCAGAATATCCACCTTGGTTTCCTTTGAAACCATCTTCCCGAATTCTGCTCCCAGGGCAGCTGCTACAAAGGCTCCCGCAGGACCTCCTGCCATTTCGATCCCGAATCCTGTCATTGTGGCTCCCAGATAGCCGGTGGCGGCACTGGCGAACAAAACCAGAGGAGGACTTTTTAATGCCCAGGAAACCGCCACACCTATGGCAGGCCCCATCATGCTCATGGCGAAGGTTCCAACTGTTATCAAAAAACCAAAAAAAACATGGGTTTCAAGATCAGCCTGGGCCACCCCGCAAAGCATCCCGACCCTTTCACCTATGGTTTTGATTATAAGTCCAATAAGAAGTGATGAGAAAAGCCCCAGTGCCATGGCAGACAAAGCATCCTGTACATATCTTTTCACACTTATTTCTATGTCTTTTCTTTCAAGAAATCCTATGTTTTTTTCCATGTTTTTTCCTTTCTTTTTGGCCGTCGGTGTTTTGATTTTTGCGACGTATTTTTTTGAAATATGACTTTCTCATTGTAGCAAAGCAGAGACGTTGTGTCAAGACACCTGTCATTACAACTTTTTTTATCTGTTCATTGAGTTATTTTTTAGAAACTGTTATAATCATATATACAAAAAGCTTAAGGAGTTGTTTTCATGGATCCCGAAAAAAGACGCAGCAAAATAATAAAGATTTTAGAGAAAAGTACAGAGCCTCAAAGTGCATCGGCTATTGCCGATATGCTTTCTGTCAGCAGACAGGTAATTGTGGGTGATGTGGCTCTCCTTAGAGCTTCAGGCTTTGATATCGAAGCGACCCCCAGGGGATATGTAATCGACCCTTCAGGTTTGGCTCAGTTCCCCTATGTGGGAACTGTCGCCTGCAAACATTATCATGACAGGCTCAAGGAAGAACTCTATTCTGTTGTTGATCTGGGAGGCACTGTTATTGATGTGACAATAGATCATGCCCTTTACGGTCAACTTTCCGGACTCCTTGACATTTCATCAAGAAGGGATGTGGACCTGTTTTGCGAAAAAGTAAAAAACGACGGTTCTCAGCCATTAAGTATATTGACCGACGGCATCCACCTGCACCACATAGGATGCAAGGATGAGGAAGCATTCAAAACAATAGAAAAAAAACTGAAGGATTCCGGCATAGGTTTTTAGCAAAGTGCCTTTGCCGTTTTCTATTGCACACCGCCTTCAATGAAAGGGCCGGCTCCTGCTCAATGGATGCCGGCCCTTTTTTTTGCCTGATTTTTTGGTTATTCTCTTGTCATTACTGATAAGCCAGTGAAATTTATGCAAATCTTTTTTTTACATGCATTCTTTTAAAGTCTCTTCATAGATCTCAAGGCCTTTTTCAAGCTGTTCATCTGTTACACAAAGAGGACAAAGGAATCTTATAACATTACCGTATGTTCCTGCACCTTCCAGCATAAGTCCCTTCTGAACGGCTCCTGCAACTACCTTGCCTACTATTTCTGAATTCGGCTCTTTTGTTGCCTTGCTCTTTACGAATTCAACTCCCATCATGGCACCGGTCCCTCTTACATCGCCCACGACTTCGTATTTTTCTTTCCATTCATTGAATCTGGACATGCATTTTTCTGCTATCTTCCTGGCCTTTGCGGGATAATCTTCTTTTTCCATAACATCTATCAGGGCAAGAGAGGATGCGCATGCAAGTGGGTTTCCGCAGTATGTTCCTCCTATAGTTCCCGGGGTCACACCATCCATTATCTCTGTACTTGTAACCACTGCAGAAAGGGGCATTCCACCGGCTATGGATTTTGCTATAACCATTATATCGGGAGCATATCCCGCTTCTTTGTAGTAGTCTGATACAAACATTCTGCCGGAACGGGCAAACCCGGTCTGAACTTCATCTGTTATCATCATTATCCCATGTTTGTCGCATATTTGCCTTACTGCTTTTACCCATTCCACGGGTGCCGGGATGAATCCGCCTTCTCCCTGAACGGGCTCAAACAGGATAGCCGCCACACTGTCAGCGGGAGCTGCTTCTATAAATGCCATTTCAAGTTTGTTCACATAGTATTTTATTGCCTCTTCATCCGTCATGGAATCATCGGGTCTTCTGTACATATTGGGGAATTCCACTCTGTATATTCCGTCAGGGAACGGGCCCATCCCTATTGCATAGGCCTTCTTGCCGGTCATGGTCATGGTAAGCTGTGTCCTTCCGTGGAAAGCTCCTGAAAAGACTATGATGTTTGGTCTTCCTGTATAACTTCTTGCGATCTTTACTGCGTTTTCATCGGCTTCAGCTCCCGAGTTTACGAACATGGTCTTTTTCTTGTCTCCTTTTACGGGTGCTATGGAATTGATTTTCTCTGCCAGAGTTATATAGGGCTCATGTGTGGTTATATTCATCATTGCGTGGAAGAATTTTTCTGACTGACCCTTCACTGCATCTATCAGTTCCGGTTGGCTGTAGCCTATATTAAGTACTCCTACTCCTCCGATCCAGTCCAGGAGTATATTGCCGTCAACGTCTTCTATCATTGCGCCTTCACCGCGTTTTATCACCAGCGGATATATGCATTTGATAGCATTTGGCATTGCCGCTTCTCTTCTTTTTATTATCTCCTGGGCTTTTGGTCCCGGCAGCGGCATGTTTACTTTTGGTAGTGCTTCTCTCAACATTTTTGAATCCTCCATTTTAAAATAAATTTATAAAAGTCTCTTATTTATATCCAGCTCTGCGAGCTTGCGATACAGTGTTGCTCTTGATAGTCCCAGTTCCTTTGCCACGGCTTCTTTCCCGTCACCGCCTACGCTGTATTTTCTGAATTTCTTAAGGATTATCTCTCTCTCATATTCTTTTATCTGATCTGCCAGGGGCAGGTCGCTGTCTGAAACGCTGATAATGTTTTCTTCGGATCTTTGAAGTCTCATTGGCACATCATCCATTCCGACGATCTCCCCAAAAGCCATATTTGTACTGTATTCTATGGCATTTTCAAGTTCTCTGACATTGCCCGGCCAGTCATAGCTCATATAAAGATCTCTTACGTCATCTGTAAATCCCCTGAGTTTTCGGTTCATATATTTATTATATTTTTTGAGGAAATGATCCATGAAAAGTTCTATATCTTCCCTTCTTTCCCTTAAGGGCGGAATGTCTATGGGGATCACACTCAATCGGTAAAAAAGATCTTCTCTGAAAGTCCCTTCTTTGATCATTTCTTCCAGATTTCTGTTTGTGGCTGCTATTACCCTGACATTGACCATTATGGACTTGTTGCCGCCCACCCTTTCAAATCTCATATTCTGCAATACATGAAGGATCTTCACCTGAAGATGTGCCGGCATGTCCCCGATCTCATCAAGAAAGATCGTCCCTCCGTCAGCCATCTCGAATTTACCCATCTTGCCTTTTTCAGATGCCCCTGTGAAGGCTCCCTTTTCATATCCGAAAAGTTCGCTTTCAAGAAGATTTTCGGGTATCGCTCCGCAGTTTACCGTTACGAAGGGCTGTCCCGCCCTGGGTCCGGAATAATGTATGGCTTTGGCAAACATCTCTTTGCCTGTGCCGCTTTCACCTGTGATAAGAACTGTTGAATCCCCTCTGGCAGTTATCAAGGCCTGATTCTTGGCTCTTGTTATGGATGCGCTGTTTCCTATTATATCATCAAAAGTATTTTTTACTTTTCGTATGTTTATGTGGTATGCCAGTTTTTCGGCTTCCTCAATGTCTCTGAATGAAAGCACTACACCTTCGATCTCGTTGCCGGAAAAATACGGTTTCGCCGTAACTATTGCATGAAGACCTCCCCGCTCACCTCTGTAAAGCTCTTCGTTTTCTGTGTAGCCTTTGCCGGTCTTGAAAACATCAAGGGCAGGTGAACTGAGCATATACTTGTTTATATGTTCTCCTATGATATCGTTTTTTGTGGTTTTGAGCAGTTCCGCTGCCGTACTGTTGCAGTGTCTGATATATCCGCCCTTATCTATTGCAAATATTCCTTCATGGGCCGTCTCAAGAACAGTAATCATTTCTTTCCTGGAAAGTTCCGTCATCTGAAGATCTTCCTGCTGTGCTGCCTTGGCTGCTAGAAGATCTGCCATTTTTTCCACGAAGGTGACCATGCTTCTGTCTTTATCCAATAAAATTCCCCGTTGCTCTTCATTAAAAGCAACGAGGCCTATTATCCCTATGATTTCATCATTCCTTTTTATGGGAGTGCATATCTCCGCCAGTTCGCCAACTGTTTTTGCTCTGTCTTTCTGTTCATCATAAAACCGGTCACTTCTGGTATCTTCCACATACTGTGTGACGCCGTTCCTAAGGACTCTGGCATAAAGAAAGTTTCCGTCCAGCTTGCCGGCTTCCTCTTTCTGTCCTATCATATCAGAGTAAAGCCCTGTGCCTCCGATAATAGTAAGAGATGAATCAACTATCTCCACCTCTACTCCAACGGCGATACTGATGGCTTCTGCCACTTGCTGAACACTTATTGAAATATCCTGCAATAAAGACATATACTGCTCCTTGTTCCGTGGCACCATTATATCACATCTTGTCTCATTTTTGATATTATTTTTTTGTTTTTTTAATTATATTTTTTGTTTGTCTCAATTTTGTTCATCCCTGTCGGTCAGGGCTGACCCAAGACTCATAGATGCCTTTTCAAGCTGCAGGACGATATTGTTTATGTCCACCATTTTCTTTGGTGAGATCTCACTCCCCACGGAAAGACTGGTATTATATAGAGATTTTTCTATGTGATCATGGACATCTGCTATCCTCTTTCTTATGGTCTCCATCGTTTCTTCATCAAGGGCATCTGCCAGAGCCTCTTCCTTGCTCAGTAGTTCTCCGTGATCCAATTCAAATTCGGATATTCCAGAAACAGTGACAGTATCATAACCCAGCTTTTCTTTTATGGCTGCGGCAAGATCAGCTTTGGCATCAGTCTCACCGTGCACAAGAAATATCTGTTTTGGTTCCTTTATGAATCCGCTTATCCATTCCAGAAGTCCTTCTTTGTCCGCATGGGCAGAAAATCCTTCCAGATCGTATATTTCTGCATTGACATGTATTTCTTCTCCGAAAAGGGTCACATCTTTAAGCCCGTTAAGAAGGTTCCTTCCCAGGGTTCCCTCAGCCTGATATCCCACAAACACCACACTGGATTTGGGATCCCACAGATTATGTTTTAGATGGTGTCTTATCCTGCCCGCCTCACACATGCCGCTGGCGGAAATTATTATTTTGGGTTCCCGGTTCATGTTAAGGGCTTTTGAATCATCGCTGGTTCTTGTGAATTTAAGGTTTTTGAAATCCAGGGGGTTATCTCCCTTAAGTATGTATTCCTTTGTTTCTTCATCAAATACCTGTGCGTTCTTTTTGAACACTTCTGTGGCAGTGGTGGCCATGGGACTGTCAATATATACATTCAATTTGTCCAGTTTTTCTTTGTACTGTTGGTTTTCTTCATAAAACCGGTTGAACTCAAAAATCAATTCCTGGGTCCTTCCCACCGCAAATGAAGGTATTACCACCGTGCCTCCTCTGTCTGTGGTTTTTATTACTATATCAAGCAACTGATCTATGCTGGCGGAATTTTTGGGGTGCAGCCTGTTCCCGTAGGTGGCTTCCATAATAAGATAATCCGCTTTTTTTATGATTTTAGGATTTCTAAGTATGGGCCTGTCCATGACTCCCAGGTCTCCGGAAAAAACGATCTTGGATATCTTCTCCTTGCCGTTTTCCTGATTTTCATTATGCCCGTTTTCGCCGGCTTTTTCTTTTACCCATATCTCCGTTATGGCGGAGCCGAGAATATGTCCGGCCTCATTGAATACGGCTTCCATTTCATCATTTATCTTAAAAAGCTGGTCGTATAGTACCGGAAAAGTCAGCTTCAATGCCTCCTCTGAATCCTTTATTGTGTAAAGAGGCTCCACCGGTGAACGTCCTGCTCTTTCATTTTTGCGGTTCTGCCACTCTGCTTCCTTTTCATGTATATATGCGCTGTCCTTCAGCATAACGGGAAGGAGGTCCGCCGTTGCATCAGTACAATATATCTTTCCCTTAAAGCCTCTCTTCACCAGCAGAGGAAGTCTCCCGCAATGATCTATATGAGCATGGCTCAAAAGAACGCATTCTATTTCTTTGGGGTCAAAGGGAAATTCATCGAAATTCTGGGCTTCCTGCTGTTTGCCTCCCTGAAACTGACCGCAGTCCAAAAGTATTTTGTGCCCTCCTCCCATAAGAAGATGGCATGAACCGGTAACTCCAAGAGCCGCTCCGCAAAATTTAATGTGCATAAATGATCCTCCTTATATCTTTCTATAAATCAAAAAGCCCCGAAGAAAGATATCTTTCTCCGGTATCAGGCAAAATAACGATTATTTTTTTTCCTTTATTCTCTTTTTTTGCAGCCAGACAGGATGCGGCATATAATGCTGCTCCTGAAGAAATTCCTGCAAGTATGCCTTCCCTTTTCGCAAGTTCTTTTGCAGTGTCAAATGCATCTTCATCGCTGACCGTTATCACTTCGCTGATAAGGGATCTGTCCAGTATATCCGGTATGAATCCCGCTCCTATGCCCTGTATCCCATGGGGACCGGGAACCCCGCCTGTCATTACATTTGATTTTTTTGGTTCTACAGCAACTATCTTAACTGCCGGATTCTTGCTTTTCAGGAAACTGCCTGCTCCGGTTATGGTACCGCCGGTACCTACACCCGCCACAAATATATCTACTTTACCTCCGGAATCTTGCCATATTTCGGGTCCTGTGGTTTCAAAATGAGCCTTTGGGTTTGCCTTATTTGTGAACTGGCCGGGCATGAATGCCCGGGGAGTTTGCCTTGTAAGGCTCTCTGCTTTTTCTATTGCGCCTCCCATTCCCCCTGCCCCTTCCGTAAGATAAAGCTCTGCTCCATATGCAGAAAGTAGATCTCTTCTCTCCCTGCTCATGCTGTCCGGCATAACAAGAATGGTTTTATAGCCCTTTGCTCCGGCCACAAGGGCCAGCCCAATGCCCGTATTACCACTGGTGGGTTCAATGATAACGCTGCCCTTTTTCAGCAGACCTTTTTTTTCGGCATCTTCTATCATATAAAGAGCAGTTCTGTCCTTTATGCTTCCTCCGGGATTTTTCCCTTCGATCTTTGCATATATATTCCCCGAAGAGATAAGCCCGTCATCCTTTGAAAACTGATATTTGCTCAAATAAACAAGAGGTGTGTTCCCTATGGTTTTTAATATATTCTTATACAACATAATTATCCCTCTGTCATCATCCACTGCCATATATTATAACATGAAACATTTATGAATGTGTCTTTTGGTTTTTATATTTTCCTCTTTTTGTATTCATATAAAAAATGACCGTCCCTCCTTGAAGAGACGGTCACTAAATACTGATGAACAATCAGTTATCGGGCTTTTATCAGTCAAAGTGCTGCTTTGTAGCAACTTTTACCTTTTTCCTGCCCTTCTTCCATTTGATTTCCCCTGTGGTTATGCAGTCCTGTACAGGACATACATTGAGGCACAGATGGCATCCAACACAATCGTCTTCAAGAAGTATAGGCCTTCTCTTCTTTTCGTCCCAGTCAATGGCCTGATGTGCAGCATCATAGCATGATATATAGCATCTGCCGCATCCAACACATTTTTTGTTGTCGAACTTAGGGAATACTTTGAAGTCTCTGTTAAGCTCCTCTGCAGGGATCAGGTTGGGAAGAACACATCCTATGAAATCATCAAGCTTGTTATAGCCTTTTTCATCCATAAAATGCCTCATGCCGCTTATCATGTCTTCAACGATCCTGTAGCCATACTGCATTATGGCAGTTGTCACCTGAACGTTCCTGCATCCTACCGAAAGGAATTCTGCCGCGTCTCTCCATGTCTCGATACCTCCGATGCCTGACATCTCATGACCATAACCGAAATCTTTCTTGTTGGCCTTGAGAAGTTTGTTCATTTCCGGATCCTGCATTACCTGTGCGCAGAATCTGAGAGCAACGGGTTTTACTGCTGCCCCTGAATAACCGGAAATAGAAGATTTGCCATTCACTACCGGCATACCTGTATTGTTTTCAAAATCCACATTCGTTATGGATTTGATCGTGTTTATTGCAGATACAGCTGCAGCACCTCCCTTTATGGCTGCCCTGGCAGGCTCTTCCATGTTTTTGCAGTTAGGTGTCATCTTGGCGATGAAGGGTATATTTGTTGTTTCTGAAACGGCTTTCGAATATGCTTCCACCAGTTCAACATTGGTTCCAACATCAGACCCCATGTCATGGGAAGTCATCTGGGGACATGAGAAGTTGCCTTCGATCAGGTCTGCTCCTGCCTGGTCCGCCATTTTGGCCAGATCTCGCCATTCTTTATCACTGCTTCCCATTATGGATGCAACAACAACTTTGTCCGGATAGTCTTTTTTGAGTTTATAAATATACTCAAAGTTCTTTTCGGTCGGTTTATCTGATATCTGTTCCATATTTTTGAAACCGATCCAGGGAAGTCCTTCTTTATTTGTCTGGTCAAATCTGGGTGAACATTCGTCTGCAACGAATATACCTACAGTTTTGAAGAATACGCCGCCCCAGCCTGTCTCAAAGCATTTGGCTACCATGTCATAACAACCGCCAACGGGTGATGATGAAAGGAAGAACGGATTTTCGCAATCAACTCCCAGATATTTTATTGATAAATCTTTTTTAACTGCCATCCTACTTCACTCCTTTCTGTAAGAATTCTATTATTGAGACTGCTGCTTCTTTTCCGGAAGCCACGGCTTCAACAACTGTCTTTCCGCCATTTACGATATCTCCGCCGGCAAAATATTTTTTGGTACTGGTCTTTCCCTTGGCTGTGGCCTTGACCATGCCCTTTTCTGTAAGTTTCACAGGAGCAAGATTCGAGAAATCTTCAGCACCCTGTCCGATGGCAAATACAACTGTATTGGCTTCAAGTTTCAATTCGGATTTTTCTGTTACTTTTGCTCTTCCTTTGAACTTGACAGCTTCGACCTTATTTGTTCCCACAACACTGGAAGGTGCCATGTTGGTCGTTATGCCTATACCCAGAGAAAGTGCATACTGGAATTCAGTCATGTTGCCCGGAGCCTCTTCAAGAGTTCTCCTGTAAACGATGCGAACATCTTCCGCTCCCAAAAGTTTTGCCGTTACAGCACAGTCTACAGCCACGTCACCGCCGCCTACTACAACGACCTTTTTACCAGGTTTGAAAGCTTTCTTTGTTCTTGCCTGTTTAAGGAAGTCCGCTGCCGCATATACACCCTTAAGGTTGGTTCCCTTAATTGAAGGGATCTTTGCTCCCCAAAGGCCTACACCAACGAAAACAGCATCAAATGCTTCCAGTTCGGCGGGCTTTACTTTTTTACCGAGAACGAATTTTACTCCAAGACCTTTTACCTGGGCTATGTCATGATCCACGACTTTCTGAGGCAGTCTTGTTGGAACTATTCCGTATGTCATGACTCCGCCGGCTTTTTCTTCTCTGTCAAACACTGTTACCTTGTAGCCTGCTTTTGCCAGTTCTGCTGCACATGCCAGTGATGCCGGTCCGGCACCCACGCATGCAACTTTTTCTTTCATTTTCTTTGCGGGAGCCTTCAGCGTCTTCATTTTGAAGATCTTTTCCTGTTCGATCGCGTATCTCTGAAGTTTGCCTATCTGGATAGGTTTGTCAATACCACATCTGCTACAAGCTTCTTCACAAAGTCTGTCGTAGGGACATATCCTGGCGCATGATCCGCCAAGAATATTGTTTTCTCTGATGGTCTCTGCGGCACCTTTTGCATTTCTGAATCTTATCGATCTGATAAATTTCCCGGGGTCGGTCCCTGCGGGACAGCCCTCACTGCAAGGTGCATCATGGCAAAGTAAACATCTTGCTGCTTCTTCCATGGCTGTTCTGTGATTGAATCCAGCCTGGGCTTCAGCAGTGTACTTAGCTTTTTCTACTTTACTCAATTTCTACTCCTCCTTTGATACTTAACTAATATTTGTTGACGCGAAGGCGCCGAATAGAATATATATTAGTTCATTTTTTGTCGTTCATTTGAATGACAATGTCCTTTAATTCTAACATACTTCTGTATAAATGCAAGTTGAACGGCGCCTATGCCGGTAAATATTCGGTGTAAAAAATACATCCGGCGGGATGTCTTCCCGGCGGATGTACTTTATTTTTTTTTGGACTATTCGTAGAATTTATCTGCTTTTAGTACAGCACCCAAAGCTGCTGTTGCTCCTGCCGTACAGTCCTCATCAGAAACAAATTCAGGTTCACAATGGGACAGTCCGTCTTTTGTTCTTGTGAATATCATGGTTGTCGGCAACATGTATTGGCAGAACTGCGCATCATGTCCTGCTCCGGAAAGGATCTTCTGCCATTTCATTCCGTTTTCTTCCATTGATTCTTCTACAAAACGCACGAGATTCTTGTCGAAATAAACCGTATCTCTTACCCACTGTTCTTCGATATCACATGTGCACTTGCACCACTCTTCCTTTGCCATATCCTTTAGGATTCCCATTACCTTTTTGCGAAGCTCCGGATCCGGATGCCTAACATCCAGGGAGAACTCTGCTTCATCGGGGATACAGGTATGTATACAGGGATGAACATATATCTCGCCTGTGGTGTATACGAATTCCGGTTCCTGTCCTTTGTTTAGTTCATCAAATCTTTTATGCATTTCACAAATGAATGTGGAAGCTGCAAAAAGAGCATCATGTCTTTTGCCCATGGGGAATGTCCCAGCGTGAGCCGTGAATCCATGGAATCTTACTCTGTAGTTGAACATGCCCATTACCAGCTGTACTGCACCCACTTCATTACCTGCTTCTTCCAGGATGGGTCCCTGTTCCAGATGTGTTTCAAACATTGCGCAGTATTTGTCAGGGCTTATTCTGTTTTCTTTGGGCCCCTTGAATTTTGTTGCTGCCAGTGCTTCTCCGAAATTTGCGAACTCGGATTCATCCATGGGTGTGGATTTCATCACATTCTCATACTTAAAATTCACACGCAGTTCTTCGGGAATATAATCATTGCATATTATACCCGAAACCATCATAGCAGGAGGATAAAGAGAGCCTTCTTCATTGGTCCATATCATTGTCGTTATAGGATGCTTATGCGGTATTTTCTCAGCCACTATCGTTTCCATAACTTCCATTCCTGTCATTACTCCCAGAATACCGTCATAGTTGCCGCCGTTTTTAACGGAGTCAACATGGGAACCCAGAACTATCCTCTTTGCATTGGGATCCGATCCTTCAATGGTCGCATACATGCAGGCCACATCGTCACATTCGATTTTTGCGCCGATAGCTTCCATCCTTTTTACAAATTCTTCTCTGGCCATGTGTGCTTCAGGAGAAAGAGAATATCTGGTTATTCCGCCATGACCCGCATCTCCGAATTTTGAAAAGGTTTTGATTTTGTCGCTCATTCTGTTTAGATCACATTTGTAAGCCATTTTATGCCTCCTTGTTTAATAATACCATTATGCCTTTCGGCCATTTTAATAAACTATATATCGATATGCAGCACAAAAAATAACACATCGACGTACACTATTATTATATACCTGTCATTTTATTTTGCAACATGTAAAGAAAATTTACATGCCCGGTACCAGCATTCCCAAATGTATTATTCCTTCAGCACAGTCAGTTTTTTTATTTTCTGAGGCTCTTTCGGTTTGTCTCTCATATCTCTTTTAGTTTTTACTATCCTGTCGGCCTCTTCCATCCCCTCCGTTATTCTGCCGAAGGCTGCATACTGTCCGTCAAGGTAGGGTGCATCATCCACCATTATGAAAAACTGAGATCCTGCAGAGTTGGGGTTTGCCGCTCTGGCCATTGACAGCACTCCTCTTTCATGAAGAAGATCGTTTTCAACTCCGTTGTCTGAAAATTCTCCTTCTATGGTATGACCCGGTCCTCCTGTTCCATCCCCCCTGGGGCATCCTCCCTGTATCATGAAGCCCGGGATGACCCGGTGAAACAAGAGTCCGTCATAAAACCCCTTGTTGGCCAGAGCCTCAAAATTAGCCACTGTCTTTGGTGCTATGTTTTCATAAAGTTCACCCTTCATTATCTCGCCGTTTTCCATTTCGATCATGATTTTTTTCATTTTATTATCTCCTTATCTTAAAAACTTCATGTTTTGCTGTTCCGCTTTCAATAAATCCCCATAACTCATCTCTCAAATATTCCGGATAAAGATTTTCTGTTTTTTTTATTTCCTCTCTGTCCATGAAGCGGACTTCCCTTATGACCTGTTCGTTCTTTTCTCTTTCGGGATCATCTCCTTTTTTGAGGCTGCCTCCCATTACTTCCCCCATGAAAAAATTAACGAATCTTTGCTCTTTGCCTTCTATTATCTGCTCCACATGCCAAATAAGCATGCCTATTTCCACATCAAGACCAGTTTCTTCTTTGATTTCTCTTGCAGCAGCCTGCCTGGAATCTTCATTTTTTTCAATGCCCCCTCCCGGGAGCATCCATATATCTTTACCTTCATGATGCTGCCGCACCATCAGCACTCTTTTTTTCTCATCAAGGATCACTGCCCTTGCTCCGCCTATCCACATAAAAATGCTCCTGCTGTTCCCATTATTACTATTATAATGATGGGATTTATTTTGAATTTACCAGACAATATCAGGGTTATAATAAATATCCCAAGGGGGATAATGTCCACAGAAAAAGGGGTCAGTCTATATATCGAAGTACCGGCGATAAAAATCACAGCGGCCGAAATAAGGCCAATTACCGTAGGTCTCATTCCCTCAAACAGTCCTTGCACTATCCTGCTTTCCCTGTACCTTCCCATAAATTTCATCACGATGAGTACTATTATGAATGAAGGAAGTGCGATGGAGCAAGCGGCCAGTATGCCACCTGTGATACCTGCATATTCAAGCCCCGTATAGGTTGCGGCATTGGGAGCCACTGCACCGGGTACCGCCTGGGAAACGGCAATAAGGTCTGAGAATTTCTCCGGAGACAGCATATGGTATTCCTGTACCATTTGAAAGATCAAAGGCAGCATCGCTATACCGCCTCCGAAGCTGAAAGCTCCGATAAAGAAAAAAACCATGATCAGGTGAAGGAATCTCATTGGTCTTCACCTGCATCTATTCTTTTTCTTTTTACTGCCGTATATATTATACCTGCCGTTCCTCCCAGTATTATGGGTATAACAGCCATTATTTCAAATATGCTGATGGATACAAAAACCAAAAGTGCCACTGTCCAGTGGAATGGGTTTTTTAATACTTTTTTGGCCATACCAAAAACAGTAACAACTATCAGTCCACAGGCGGAAGCTTTTATGGCTGTAAAGGCTCCGCTGATGTAAGTATTTTCACCCAGTGCCCCAAGAAGAAGCACAACTGCGGTAACGCATAAGATCGAAGGCATCAGCATTCCTAAAGTTGCCACGGCGGCTCCTGCTAAGCCGTTTCTTTTATTGCCGATATATGTGGCTGCATTGACGGCAATGGCACCGGGAAGTGCCTGGCAGATGGCTAGGCAATCTATCATCTCTGTTTCATTCAGCCATTTTTTTTCTTCAACGATCACTCTTTGTATTATGGGGATCATGGCATATCCGCCGCCTACAGTAAAAAAACCGGTTTTAAAAAAAGCAAGAAACAGAACAAACAGTTCCTTTGCCTTGTCTTTTTTTGTCATTATTTTTCCCCATTTATCATGTCCACGGTCCTCTTGATTGCTTCATCAAATGTTACCTCTTCTTTTACGGATACGCCGCGGAGTTTATATTCTGCTTTTCCTTCTGCAGAACCTCTTCCCACAGTTATCTGCACAGGTATGCCTATCAGATCTGCATCCTTGAACTTGACTCCCGGCCTTTCATCCCGATCATCCAGCAACAC
>DBPK01000027.1:36779-90524 GCA_002304835.1 Firmicutes bacterium UBA1422 | reverse complement strand
TATGCCGTCATCATCATGATGCTGTTCTACTATGGCTGCCAAAGTCCTTGTAACTCCTATCCCATAACATCCCATTACTATTGGCCTGCTTTGCTGGTTCTCATCCTTATAATAAGCTCCCATTGATTCACTGTATTTTGTGCCCAGTTTGAATACCTGACCAACCTCTATGCCTCTTGCGATTTTCACAGGTTCTCCGCAGGAAGGGCAGGGATCATTTTCCTGAATGAGTTTTATATCTGATATTATATCTGCTTCATAGTCTCTTCCATAGTTTACGTTCTTTAGATGGAAATCCTTTTTACATGCACCGGCACAAAGATTTTTCTGTCCGGTCAGTTCACTGTCCACGACTACAGTCAAGTCATGAAGCCCGACAGGTCCCGTAAATCCTCCGACGCATCCTGTAGCAGGGCCCATTTTGCCCTCGTCTGCAAAACCAATGGAATGTTCGGGTATCCCAAGGGCATTTACAAGTTTCACCATATTAAGCTCTCTGTCGCCCCTTATGAACGCTGCCACATATCCGTTTTCTTTTTCCTCGTTATCGTAGGTGACAAAGAGAAGCGCCTTTATAGTCCGGTCCTTCTTGAGACCCAGGTATGCGGCCACATCCTCTATGGTCTTCATGTCGGGGGTGCTGACTTCCTCCAAAGGTTGCATTTCTTCGTCATCGGTTTTTGCATCCACGGTTTCTGCCCTTTCCACAGTGGCCGCCATGTGGCATTTTTCGCAATATGCTATCTGACTTTCTCCCACTTCAGAAAGAGCAGTGAATTCATGAGAATTATTGCCCCCCATTGCACCCGTATCCGCATCGACCGCTCTATACTTCAGTCCACACCTGTCAAATATTTTTTCGTATGCGTCATACATGTCTTTATAGCTTTTTTTCAGCCCTTCTTCATCCTTGTCAAATGAGTAAGCATCCTTCATTATAAATTCCCTGCTTCTCATAAGACCGAATCTGGGACGGGCTTCATCTCTGTATTTTGTCTGTATCTGATAAAGGTTTTCCGGCAGCTGTCTGTATGAGGAAATATCGTTTCTGACTATATCAGTAAAAATCTCTTCATGGGTTGGTCCAAGACAAAATTCTCTTCCGTTTCTGTCCTTTAGTCTCCAAAGTTCCGGACCGTATGCAAACCATCTTCCGGATTCTTCCCAAAGCTCGGAAGGCTGGACAGCGGACATGTGGATCTCCTGACCTCCTGCAGCATCCATTTCTTCCCTTATTATTTCCTCTATTTTTCTTACAGCTCTCCATCCCAAAGGCATAAAGCCATATACGCCGGATACAAGTTTTCTTATGATACCTGCCCTTAGCATAAGTATATGACTGGGTATTTCTGCTTCACTCGGCACCTCACGCAGTGTTTTAAAGTGCATTTTTGAAAGTCTCATTTTTTGCTTCTCCTTCTTGTCTTTTTGTCTGATGCTTTTCTATATTATCTTAATGATTGATTTGTTGACCGATACTTTATAAGGAGGCATGCCGCCTCTGCAGCTATGCCCTCTCCTTTCCCTATGATCCCCAGTTTTTCGGTGGTAGTTCCTTTTATGTTCAAGGAGCTTTCTTTTATTCCCATCGCCTCAGCAAGTTTTTCTTTTATCTCCTTTGTGAATCCTGAGATCTTCGGTTGCTGAGCCATCACTATTACATCCGCATTGCATATATGATATCCTTTTTCTCTTATTATATCTGTTACATGCTTTAAAAGTTTTATGCTTGATATGTCACGGTATCTGTCCTCCGTGTCCGGAAAATGCATGCCTATGTCTCCCATTGAAGCCGCTCCCAGCAGGGCATCCATAAGAGCATGAACAAGAACATCGGCATCAGAATGACCCAGGAGACCTTTTTCAAAGGGTATAGTTATGCCTCCCAGGACAAGTTTTCTGCCATTTTCAAGACGATGCACATCAAATCCGATGCCTGTTCTGATTTCTTCTATCTCTCTCATTTTCTTGCCGGTTTTCCGAAAATCATTCTTCCTGCAGAAGTCTGCAGCACACTGGTAACTGTCACCCCTATAGTTTTGCCAATATATCTCCTGCCATCTTCCACGACTATCATTGTTCCGTCGTCAAGATAGGCAACGGCCTGATTGTTTTCTTTGCCTTCTTTTACAAGGAAAAGACTCATGTCTTCGCCCGGAAGCACCACAGGTTTTAGGGTATTGGCAAGTTCATTTATATTCAGCACTTCCACTCCTTTTATAGATGCCACCTTGTTGAGATTGAAATCATTCGTGACAACTTTTCCGTTCATTATCTGGGCCAGTTTCAGCAGTTTGACATCAACTTCCGGTATCTCATCAAGAGATTTCTCTCCCGCAGTATTGTAGATCTCAACTCCGTATTCGCTTTGTATCTTATTGAGCACATCAAGTCCACGGCGACCTCTGTTGCGTTTAAGGGAATCAGAAGAATCAGCAATGTGCCTTAGCTCAACCAGAACAAATTCCGGTATCACAATACTCCCCTCAATGAATCCGGTCTTCATTATGTCGGAGATCCTTCCGTCTATTATTACACTGGTGTCAAGTATCTTGGGTGTGGCATCGGATTGCTTCTTGCTCTTTGCCACTGAAGCCGTGGCTTTTCTGGCAGCCATCAATGCTGCAAGGCCTTCTTTTCCTTTTTTTGTAGCCACCACAACACCAAGATATCCCAAAAGAAGATATGTCAGGACCGTAAGTACTGTCGGCAGATAGTCGACTTCTATGCCCGCATATATCTGGCTTATCAAAAATGCGATCAAAAGCCCGGTAACCAGTCCTGCGATGCCGGCAATAAGCTCGTTAGTGGAATACGACTGAAGATCGCTTTCAATGTTTTTGGCCATCCTCTGGCTCTGTCTTTTCACTGATGGGGTAAGCCTAAAAAATAATAATGCGAAAATAATTACAAATACTATAGCCGCTCCTATTTGCTGCCATTGGGTAAATCCCCGGCCCGGCCCTATGTCGCTTATGGTCAAAAGGTATTTTGTCAGCAAAAATGCCCCATACCCTATTATGCCTCCCACCAATGTGAAAACAAGTCTAAGTAGTTTTTTTAGCATGGTTTCACCTCCTTTCTATTATGTTATACGGGTATGCAAAGAGGTATCCCTGTCATTTCCTAAAAATCAGATGGAATCTATGACAAGTTCTTCAGCCTCGGCAGTTTCCATATCTCTGGCCAGTATTATTTCACTTACCAGTATCTGGCGTGCATTGGCCAGCATCTTTTTTTCGCCGGCGGAAAGGCTTTTTTCCCTTTCGATACGAAGAAGGTTCCGGACTACTTCTGCCACTTCACGAATGTCTCCGGTCTTGAGTTTTTCCATGTTTTCTCTGTAGCGTCTGTTCCAGTTGTCTGACATCTCCGTAGAAGGTGCCTTGAGTACCCTAAGAACCGTATCCACATCTTTTGATGAGATCACGTCCCTGACTCCGATATCTTTGCTTTTTTCCACGGGTATCATGATCTTCATGTCCCCGCAGGGCACATTGAGAACATAATATTTTCTTTTTTCGCCCAAGATGACTTTTTCTTCGATCTGCTCTATTATCCCGGCGCCGTGCATTGGATATACTATTTTGTCTCCAATACTGTACATTGTTTTCCTCCAGGTAATACCTAGATACTAGTATAATTCAAAACACGATAATGTGTCAAGCATTCAAAATTACATAGTTTATCACAGTGCCTTTTCAGTGTCAACATTTTTTTGACACAAATTCTACACTAATTTTTCTTTTAATATGTTACAATAATTCTAAATAAATGGAGGTTACTGTTATGCCCAAATTACTGGTAGTAGATGATGAACAAAAAATAAGAGAAGTAATAAGAGAGTATTCCGAATTCAACGGATATGAAATAACTGAAGCAGAGGATGGTATGACAGCCGTGGGGCTTTGCAAACTCAATGATTATGATCTGATAATAATGGATATAATGATGCCCAAGCTGGACGGATTCTCTGCTTGCAAGGAAATAAAAAAAATCAAAGACATCCCTATAATAATGCTCTCTGCAAGAAGCGAAGAATATGACAAACTCTTTGGTTTCGAGCTGGGCATCGATGACTATGTGATAAAGCCCTTCAGTCCCAAAGAGCTAATGGCCCGGGTAAATGCGGTCTTGGCCAGACGAATCAAGCCTTCCCAGACAACTGCCGAAATACTGGAATTCGACGGACTTGTCATAAACATACCGGGCCGTATAGTCACTGTTGACGGCGAAAAGATAGAATTGACACCCAAGGAGTATGATCTCCTGTTCTATCTTGTAAACAACAAAAATATTGCTCTTTCCAGGGACAAACTGCTTTCCGATATCTGGGGATATGATTTTTTCGGTGATGACAGGACCATAGACACCCACATAAAAAATCTCCGCAACAATCTGGGGCCCTACAGGGACTACATAGTTACCCTGCGGGGAGTAGGATATAAGTTTGAAGTTTAGATTCGACTATAAAAGCATCAAGGTAAGAGTGTGGGTCTATTTTTTGTGCTTTACTGCCATCGTTCTTATGCTTGTCTGGTTCCTTCAGATCCTATTTATCAACAACTACTATGAAGAAATGAAAGTGCGGGAAACCAAGCGTATTGCAGCAAATATAACCTCTGACTATACCAAAGGAAACCTCAATGAAATAATCGGTGAAGTAGAAAAGCTTTCAGAAAATGATGATATGTTCATACGTATCGAATCCCTGCAAAGCGGTATAGTTTTCTCCCCGTCCATTGATGATCGGGGCTATGAGAATGAGATAGAAACAGTCAAAAGCAAGCTTATCACCAGCGGAAAAAATAATATATCTCTCATAATAAGCAGCCCTTACAACAGCCGCAATGTTCTTGTCTATGCAGGATTTTTGGATCCGGCAGAAGAAAATATACTCTATGTTTTTTCTCCTCTTTATCCGGTGAAATCCACAGTCAGCATACTTCAAAACCAGTTGGTCTATATAACTATCATAGCCTTGATCCTGGCCACAATAATCGCATATGTGCTTTCCATAAGGATCACAAAACCGATAAGATCCATCATAATATCCGCAGGAAAGCTTTCGGCGGGCCAGTACGGAATAACCTTCAGGGCGGAAAAAACATATTCCGAAATAAAAGATCTGGCTGATTCTCTTAACAGGGCCTCTTATGAACTGGAAAAATCCATAAACCTCCAAAAAGATTTGATGGCCAATGTGTCCCACGATCTCAGGACACCTTTGACAATGGTCAAATCCTATGCAGAGATGATAAGAGATCTTTCCGGCAACGACCCCAAAAAACGCGACCAGCATCTAAATGTTATAGTTGAAGAAGCAGACAGGCTTAATGTTCTGGTGGGTGATATGCTTACTCTGTCCGCCATGCAGTCGGGCAAAATATCTTTGAGCAAGAACATATTCAACATAAAAGAAGCCGCTGAAAATGTTCTTCTTCCTTATCGTCTTCTGGAAGAAAAAGAAGGATACAGAATAAAATTCATATGTCGTCAGAATATATATGTCAACGGCGATCTGGAAAGAATAAAGCAGGTCATTTCTAACCTGCTGACAAATGCCGTAAAATATTGCGGTACCGACAAGACCATAACCCTCTCTATCAAACGCACCGGCAAAAAAATGCGCTGTGAAGTAAAGGATCATGGAATGGGTATCAAACCCGAAGAACTTCCCCATATATGGGAACGTTATTACAAGGCCAGCAGCAACCATGTAAGAGCCACCACCGGATCCGGCCTTGGTCTTTCCATAGTGAAAGAGATCCTTTCCCTGCATAGGGCAGACTTCGGTGCAGACAGCAAGCCCGGTCACGGATCTTCCTTCTGGTTCGAACTTGATACGGTCAAAAAGCGCTGATCGCTTCTGTTATGCTGGAAACTCCCTTTAGCTCTATTTTTAATTTCTCTTCTTCCAGTTTTGATGCATTTCTTTTGGGCAGTATGGCTTTTTTGAAGCCCATTCTTTCAGCTTCTTTTATTATTTTTTCTGCATTTTGAACGGCCCTAAGATTGCCGGTGAGACCGACTTCACCTATTACAATGGTTCCCTCCCTGCAGGGTTTTGCTGTGCATGCGGAATATATGGCCAGAGCCACAGCCAGGTCGGCGGAGGTTCCTTCGGGCCTTAATCCTCCCACTATGTTCACATATATATCCTGATTCATAAGGGTAAGTCCGGCTTTTTTTTCAAGGACAGCGATTATCATATTCAATCTTGAAAGATCCACCCCTATGGAAGATCTTCTGGCAAATCCCACGCTGACAGGAGCAGTAAGAGCCTGAACCTCCAAAAGAAGTGGTCTTGTGCCCTCATGTACGGCAGTAACAACGGATCCGTCAGAGCCTTCCTCTGTTCCCTCGAGAAAAGTCTTGGAAAGGTTTTCTATTTCAACCAGACCTTCGCCAGTCATTTCAAATGCTCCTATTTCACTGGTAGTCCCGAATCTGTTTTTCTGTGCTCTTACTATTCTTAACTCCCGGTTTCTTTCTCCTGTAAGATCCAAAACACAGTCCACAAGATGCTCAATTATTTTTGGCCCCGCCAGTTCCCCGCTTTTTGTGACGTGGGCAACAATAAAAACAGGAACGCCGGTAACCTTGCCTATTCGCATAAGCTCATTTGCACATGCTCTCACCTGGGACACACTGCCGGGTGAAGATTCCATCAGTGAGGTATACATGGTCTGTATAGAGTCTATGATAACAAAAACGGGGTCAAGATCTTCAACAGAAGCGCGTATGTTTTCAATATTTGTTTCTCCCATTATATAAAGATCTTTGCATATGCTGCTACAGATCCTGTCTGCCCTCATTTTGATCTGCTTTTCCGACTCTTCTCCTGAAACATAAAGAACTCTTCCGTATTTTTCTGCGATTTTCAGTGCTGCTTGCATTATTACAGTGGATTTGCCTATTCCCGGTTCTCCGGAAATCAAAGTGAGTGACCCCTTCACCATACCGCCGCCTAAAACCCTGTTCAACTCTCCTATTCCGGTATCTATTCTTTCCGGTCCTTCAGACGACCTTATATCTGTCAGTGAAGAAGGCTTTGTTCTTCCTTTTTCTACTTTTCCTATTCCTCTTTTGTCAATGAGGTCAAAGGATAAAACCTTTTCCTCTACCATGGTATTCCATGCCCCGCATATGCACTGCCCGATCCATTTGGGGCTTTCATATCCGCATTCCTGACATACAAATACAGTCTTTTGCTTTTTTGCCATAATATCCTCCGTAAAATTCAGGGCGGCAGATGCCGCCCTGAAATTACTGTTTTAAATCAAAGGCAATTTCTTACCTATTATATACACTGTTTTTTTCTTTATGCCCCATTTTCTGCACTCTTTTTCTGAACTTAGATATACGTCTATCTTCTTCCCTTTGACCCCTGTGTCACATGCCTGGCAAAGGCCGTAACCCGACACATAAAGCCATGTGCCCAGAGGTATCACTTTTTTATCCACGGCGATTCTTCCTATCTTGGCTTTTTTGCCGTTGGCGCAGTTCCCCTTGCCTGTATAGGCATATGCTCTGACCTTAAACTTTTTTTTGTATGGCATGCCGTTATTGGCATATATTGATACCGAGCTTTTCCCGGATATCTTTTTTTTACCGGATTTTTTATATGCTTTGATTTTATATAAATAAGTTTTGTTGGCCGCTATGCTTGAATTACTGAAGCTTGTGGTCCCTGCTTTTGTTATGGTTTTTACCTTCTTGTATTTTCCTCCCTTTGAGGCTCTGTAAACATAATACCCGCTGACTCCGGAAACTTTCCGCCAGGTTATCTTTATATGTTTTCTTGATGTTACTGAGTATTTTATATTCGCAGGGGCTGCAGGTACGGTTTTTGCCGAGCATATCAGGGATGTGGCGCCTTTTATTATGGTTGTGCCGTCTTCTGCCAGTAACAATACCCTTACATAATATTTATAGGTTTTATTTATTTTGAGGCCCGTGTTTATAAAGCTAAGGGTTTCAGCTCCCACTGATCCTATAATCTCATACTTCCCTGTTTCGCTGTTATATCTGTATATTTCATATCCCTGTGCGTTCTCCACTGCCTGCCATGAGATGCTTATCTGGCTGTGAGACAATGTTTTTGCAGTCGCTTCAGGCGGCGGCAACTCTGTCACCTCAGCCATTGCTGCCTGAGGAGCAATCGTCATTGTCATTGCCATTACTATAATAAAGGAAATCAGTTTCTTTATCATTGATCCTTCTCCCGAGTCATAATTTTTCATACTATACTGATTCAGTATAATCGGGGAATGTGAAGAACGTGTGAATAAAAGGCTCAAAACTGACATTTTTGTCACTTATGCCCTGAGTTCGTTTTTTTCTTGCGTTTATCAGGGTTTTTTGCTTTCACATGGTATATCTGTCTGGCAAAGGCCGCATCCAAATATGTAATCGCCCCTTTCAATGTGACTTGGCCAGTATTTGGCCACTGCTTCATCCTCATAGGCTGCACATGTGTATTTTTCATGACCCTTCTCTGATATGGCTTCTACCGGACATCTTTTTATACATTTGCCGCAGGAACCATCCTGATAATAAAGACACCAGTCATAGGGTCCCCTGTCTCCTCTGGGTGTTATCATAAGATCTGCTTCTATTATCAGGGAGGATATCCTTATGGCTTTGCCTTTTTCTGAAATAAATCCATCTGAAAGACTGAATGTTCCCAGGCCTGCAGCAAAAGCGCTGTGTCTGTGAGACCATTTTGATGCTATCCCCAGATTTTCCGAATGCATTCTTTTGAATTCCTTCTGAAGATCTATAGATACACATCTTAATCCTTCATCTTCTAGGCGTTTCACAAGTTTTCTGCTGAATTCCTGCATTAAAGGTTCCCATTCCCCCCTGGAGACCACCCAGTTGTCCGACGGGAAAACCGTGGCTTTTCTCTGGTGCTCTTTTGTGTTTTCCGTCTGGGGGAAAACCATGGATACCACACGAAGTTTTTCCGCATTCGGTACATTTTTGTATTTGAGACCGAAAACCTCTTGAGGACTCCAGTGAAAAGGTCCAATATGGTCTTTAAGAAAATCATAATAGGGGTCACTGCCTGATGCAACACCGATAACAGGTCTTTTCCACATGGGGTCTTCAGGTCTTCCCAGTGTGGCAAAATTATTCTTTTCCAGCGAATCAAAAACATCATATATTATTTGTTTTATTTCCATTCTCATTCCTCACATTGCCAGTCCTGCTTTTACTTTTTCCATAATGTCCTGCCCTTTTAATGCTTTCACTATTTCCAGTGAAAACAGCATTGCAGTTCCGGGCGAACGTCCTGTGATCACCTTGCCGTCCCTTACCACGGGAGTTTTGGAGAGCCTTGCGCCTTTAAGCTTTTTTTCCAATCCCGGATATATAACGGCTTTCTTATCCTCCAAAACAGAAAGACCCGCAAGGACCATAGGCGCCGCACATATGGCGCATAACCACTTTCCCTCAATGGCAAATTCTCTTATCCTGCTGCAAAGTCCATCATGTTTCTTTAAATTTAAAGTGCCTGTCATCCCACCCGGCAAGACTATCATTTCACATTTTTCATAGTCCGCATCGGCAAAATCCATATCCGCTTTTATTCCTATTCCGTGAGCTCCTCTAACTGTCATATCTTTTTGCCCTCCCGGCACGGAAACAAAAGCCGCTTCTATTCCGGCTCTTCTTAAAACATCCATTATGGTCACGGCTTCCGTTTCTTCAAAGCCTTCTGCCAGATGTATAAATACCATATAGATGCCTCCTTTCCTTTTTTATAGAGATTTTCTCTTTTCAAAAAAACGGCCCACACATATGTGCAGGCCGAGGACGTTTTTATTTTTCTTCTTCTTTTTTGTGCTCCGCTATTATTTTTTCTGCAAGGTGTCCGGGTACAGGTTCATATCTTTCGAAATTCATAACGAAATTGCCCCTCGCCTGGGTCATTGAACGCACTGTGACAGCATAATCGAAAAGTTCCGCCTGGGGAGCTTCTGCCATTATCTTCTGACCTCCTCCTGCCAGGGGTTCGGATCCGAGAATCTTTCCTCTTCTCTTGTTCATATCTCCCATTATGTCTCCCATATACTCATCGGGAACTGTTATTTCTATATGCATTACCGGCTCCAGCAGACAGGGGTTTGCTTCAACGATACCTTTTTTGAAGGCCAGTGAAGCCGCTATCTTGAATGCCATTTCGTTTGAGTCCACATCATGGTATGAACCATCATAAAGGTCTGCCTTTACTCCCACTACCTTGCATCCTGCCAGAGGCCCCTTGTCCATGGATTCTTTAAGACCTTTTTCTACGGCCGGAACATAATTCTTGGGTATTGATCCGCCGAAAAGCGATTCGGTGAATTCAAGATCATCCTGCTGAGACGGAGAGAATTTTATGTGCACATCTCCGTACTGTCCTGCTCCACCTGTCTGTTTTTTATGCTTGCCCTGCACATCGGAACTGCCTTTGATCGTTTCTCTGTATGCTATTTTCTGATTGACTCTGTCAACATCCACTCCGAACTTATCTTTGAGTTTCGCAGTTATTACATTTAACTGCTGTTCTCCCTGCCCTCCAAGAAGGGTCTGCTGAGTTTCAGTGTTTCTCTGAAGAACGAAAGAAGGATCTTCTTCCATCAGTCTGTTAAGTCCCGTGCCGACTTTTTCTTCATCGCCCTTTGATTTGGGTTCTACCGCTATAAAGAAAGTGGGCTGCGGGAAATCGATTGGCGGGAATACTACGATACTATTCTTATCACAAAGTGTGTCTCCCGTCTTGGTATGCTGGAGTTTGCCTATGGCTATTATATCTCCTGCTTCGGCTTCTGCCGTATCCACTCTTGTCTTTCCTCTTAAGAAAAACATGGTCCCCAGTTTTTCGGATTTTTCGGAAACAGAATTATATATTTCCTGTCCGCCTTTGACTTTGCCTGAAATTATCTTTCCGAAAGATATTTTCCCCAGAACCTGATCGGCGACGGTTTTGAATATAAGTATGGCGGGTTTGCCGGAAGGATCACATTTGATCTCTATGTCTTTCTCCGAACCGTCCTTTGCCGGATATGGCGCATGATCTGTGGCTTTTGGCACCAGGTCTATGAATTTCTGCAATGCCTCTTTCACCCCTGTTCCATCATGGGCAGAACAAAGCATTACCGGTGCGATATCCCCTTCTCCTATGCCGCCGGAAAGACCTTTGTTGAATTCTTCTTCTGTGAACTCTTCGCCGCTGAAGAATTTCTCCATTAAAGCCTCGTCCGTCTCGGCCACTGCTTCGTTAAGAGCATCTTTATCATCAAGAGTCACTACAGATGTGCCGAATTTGGATTTAAGATCGGCGATCAGCTGATCTGTATCAACATTTTCTTTATCGATTTTATTTATAAGGAAAAATCTTGGCACACCCAGTTTCTTGCATGAATCCCATGCTTTTTCTGTGCCCACTTCAATGCCGGAAGAGGCATCCACCAGTATGGCGGCAGCTTCAACTGCTCTGAGCGCCGAGCTTACTTCACCTGCAAAATCAAAAAATCCCGGTGTATCTACAAAATTGATCTTGACTTTGTTGAATTCCACAGGCACTACTGATGTGCTTATGGAATAGCCTTTTTCTATTTCCATCTTATCCCAGTCGGAGACCGTATTACCGTCTTCGACCTTTCCAAGTCTGCTTATTACTCCTGTTGCCAGCAATGCCGCTTCCAGAAAATTGGTCTTTCCGGATCCACCGTGTCCAACTAAAGCAATGTTTCTGATAGTTTCACTGGTATAGCCTTTCATATGCTACCTCCTAAATAGTTTTTTCAAATACAGCGTGAGTATTATATCATTTGTAGGGATCAATCGCAATAATAAATGGGCAATTTTAAGCGGTTTTGATACTCTTTCAGTTGATTTAGACTTTTTCGTGTTCCATCTTTCTGAAATAAGGAAGTCTTGCCGCTATGCAGGTAACAACAAAAGCGATCAGAAGTCTTACACCCACCACCACAAAAACGTTTGCCCCGTTTATGCCAAACAGAAAACCGGTTTCTATTATACCGTGACACAAATACATGAAAACTCCTATAAGTGCGAAATCCTTCTTTGAAAGGGGTTTTCTTTCATTGAGTTCCATCAGGGTCCCGGCCCCATAGGTCACACCCATTATCGTCCCCACCAGTAAAGGAAATATGGCATCCCTGCTCATTCCCATGGGTTTTCCCATAAACTCAAGGCGCTTTGATATTTTTTCCAGAATATTGTACTGTACCAGAAATTCAATTATTATCATCAGAGGTATCAGTACTTTCAGCAGATTCAGCACGGTGGAAAGACTTCCCGTAAGCATTTCGTTCAAGATGTGGTTCCAGCTCTCACTCATAGGAACACACCCCCCAGCCATCCGATAAAAATGCCCACCAAAACTGCGGCAGCCACTCTGTAAACCGCCAGTTTACCTGAAGAAAAACCGATCTTGTGAGCAATGGCGGTTTCCACAGGAATTGAGTGGGCCATAAGGTTGACCATGGCAATAGTAGTAATGGCGGCTGTGGAAAATTCAAAACCTCCCATGGCCGCTACACAGCCGTATTCATCTGTAAACAATCCTGTTATTATGGGCACCGCCGCATCTCCGGGCAAGTTAAAAAGTTTCATTACCGGCTGACAGATTTCCTGTAGCCATGGCATAATTGGCGAATATTTGAGTAGCACAACAAGCAAATATATGGGTAACATAATTTTAAGGAGCATAAGTCCGGTCTTAAGCCCCTTAAAAGTTCCGTTTTTTATAGTGTTGAAGAATTTCTTCATATTATCCTCTTACAGGTATAGGCCTCCTTATTTTTAGAACTCAGCCGTTCTGGGAGTCCTTGGGAAAGGTAAAACATCCCTTATGTTGCTTATCCCTGTCAGATACATTATCATTCTTTCGAATCCCAGTCCATAGCCCGAATGTTCCACTCCCCCGTACTTTCGAAGTTCCATATACCACCAGTAATCCTTCTCATCAAGACCTGCTTCATCCATGCGTTTCTTAAGTACATCATATCTTTCTTCTCTCTGGCTGCCTCCGATGATCTCTCCTATCTCCGGCACAAGAAGATCGCAGGCGGCGACTGTTTTGCCGTCATCATTGTGCCTCATGTAAAAGGCCTTGATCTCCTTGGGATAATCTGTTACGAATACGGGTTTCTTATATATTTCTTCTGTTATATATCTCTCGTGTTCTGTCTGAAGATCTATCCCCCATTCGACTGGGTATTGAAAATCTGCATGTGACTTTTTCAAAAGATCCACTGCTTCCGTATATGTCACTTTTGCAAAATCCGACTCCACTATGCTTTCCAGACGCTTTATCAGACCTTTATCGATAAAACTATTGAAAAACTGCATTTCTTCCGGTGCATTTTCCATTACATATCTGATAATATATTTCACCATTGCTTCAGCCACTTCCATATTGCCCTCAAGATCGCAGAATGCCATTTCCGGTTCTATCATCCAGAATTCGGAAGCATGTCTTGCGGTATTAGAGTTCTCGGCTCTGAATGTGGGTCCGAAGGTATATACATTGCGAAAGGCCAAAGCGAATATCTCCGCTTCCAGTTGTCCGCTGACGGTCAGTCCTGTCTTTTTTCCGAAGAAATCCAGAGAATAATCTATGCTGCCCCCTTGATTTTTGGGGGGCTCTTCCATATCAAACGTAGTCACCTGGAACATCTCCCCGGCTCCCTCAGCATCACTGCCTGTGATTATGGGAGTATGCACATAAACAAAATCGTTTTCCTGAAAAAACCTGTGTATTGCATAGGCAGTGATCGATCTTATACGGAACACTGCAGAAAAAGTGTTGCTTCTTGGTCTTAAATGAGCTATCTCCCTCAAGTATTCAAGGCTGTGTCTCTTTTTTTGCAGAGGATAATCAGCATCGGATCCGGCTAAAACTGTGATATCCGATGCTTTTATTTCAAAGGGCTGCTTTGCATCGGGAGTAAGAATGAACTCTCCCCTGACCTTAAGTGCGGCAGAAATCGGCACCTTTGCTATATCATCGAAGTTTCCGATAACTTCTGCTTCATATACCACCTGCACCGATTTGAAAAAGGATCCGTCATTAAGTTCGATGAATCCGAATTTATTAGAACCTCTGTTGGTCCTTATCCATCCTCTTATTGATATCTCCTGTCCTTCGTATTCTTTTGGATTTCTGTAAAGCTTCCTTATCTGTGCCTCTTTCATCATTTCTCCTGTGGTTTCATCGTGGGGAAAAGTATTATATCTCTTATGCTCTGTGCATCAGTCACAAGCATTATCACTCTATCTATACCGATCCCCAGGCCTCCTGTAGGAGGAAGTCCCACTTCCAGCGCCTCCACAAAATCCTGATCCATTGGATGTGCTTCATCATCTCCTGATTCAAGCTGGGCCTGCTGGTCTTTGAATCGCTGGTACTGATCTATGGGATCGTTTAATTCGGAAAAAGCATTTGCAATTTCCCATCCGTTTATGTAGGCTTCGAACCTTCTTGTTATCCTGGGATCCTCCGGGTCTCTTTTTGATAATGGAGAAACCTCCACGGGATGGCCAGTAACAAAAACAGGTCCGTCAAGATACCCGGGGACATCTTCACACTGCTCTTCAAAAAGCTCTGCAATCACCAGACCTCTTGTCATCTTTTCGGCACCCTCCAGCCCGAATTTCTTTGCGACCTTCCTGGCTTCTTCATCGGTATCTATTTTTGAAAAGTCTACACCGGTTATCTCTTTTACGGCATCTTCCATTTTTAGTACTTTCCATGGAGGCGTAAGATCAAACCGCTTTCCCTGATATGTTATTTTCATGGAACCGGTAGATGCCAGAGCTGCTTTTGATACCACCTGTTCGGTAACTTCCATTACATCTTCCATTTTGCCGTAGGCCATGTAGCATTCCATGGAAGTGAATTCGGGATTGTGGTTCTTATCCATGCCTTCGTTTCTGAACATTTTGCCCATTTCATAAACCCTGTCAAGACCGCCAACAGTAAGCCTCTTCAGATAAAGCTCGTTTGATATCCGCAGTTTCATATCGATATCCAGAGTATTATGGTGGGTTTCAAAGGGTCTTGCGTTGGCACCGCCGGCAATGGTGGTCAATATTGGAGTGTCAACTTCAAGGTATCCGAAATCCTCTTCAAGGACTCTCTTGATTTCTTTGATTATGGAGGCTCTCTTTATGAATAACTCTTTTACCTCCGGATTAACTATAAGATCCACATATCTTTTGCGGTATCTGAGATCTGTATCTTTAAGGCCATGCCATTTTTCAGGAAGTACCTGCAGGGATTTTGAGAGCAATACCACTCTGTTGGCTTCTATTGTGACTTCTCCCCGTTGAGTCCTGAAAACCTTTCCTTCAACTCCCACAATGTCCCCTATGTCATATGTCTTGAACCACTTGTATTCTTCTTCACCAAGAACATCTTTTTTGACATGAAGCTGGATTTTTCCCTTATAATCCTGCAGATCCGTAAATGAAGCCTTGCCCATGACCCGCTTTGCCATTATCCTTCCGGCAACAGAAACATCTTTGCCTTCCATACGGTCAAAATCATCTTTGATGTCCTGACTGTAGGCATTCTGATCCCACTCTTCGATCAAAAATGGATTTCTGCCTGCTTCCTGAAGGGCTTTAAGCTTTTCTCTTCTAACAATTCTCTGTTCACTGAGGTCCTGCTCATTTTCTTGCTCTAATGTCTCTTGTACGTCTTTATTATCATTCATTTTATCACCTGTTTATACTTATCACTTCATATCTGATTCTACCCTTGGGCGCTTCGATATCGACTTTATCGCCCACCTTGGCTCCTATAAGGCCTTCTCCCACCTTTGACTCATTGGAGATCTTGCCTTCGAAGGGGTCTGCCTCTGTGGCGCCCACGATTATGAAATCCTGGGTTTTTCGGGTCTTTGTATCTTTGACAGTTACTTTGCTGCCTATGTTGACTTTGCCCCTGGGAGATTTGCCTTCTTCTATTATTTTGGCTTTGCGCATCTTGTCTTCCAGTTTGGTGATACGTTCTTCCAATTCTGCCTGTTCATTTTTTGCAGCATCATATTCCGCATTTTCAGAAATATCACCGTATTCCCTGGCTTCTTTTATCCTTTCGGCTACTTCTGCACGTTTTACAGATACAAGTTCATCGTATTCAGCTGATATCTTTTCATATCCTTCTCTGGTTAAAAGTACTTCTTCAGTCATTTTTGGTCCCTCATTTCCGACCTTTTGCAGGTCATTTCAGCCCGTGGCCGTATTGAAACATTATAAAAGAAAGGTGCTTCTTTGTCAATTTGCAAAGGTTATCTTAACGTTGGGAGAATTGGTCACATAAACAATGGTGGCATAGCATAGATCAAACTCCATAATGTCTCCCACCTTTATATCCCTTTCAGTATCCTGTATATCTACTATGGTATGGTCGCTGGAAGCCCCCAGGACTTGTATCCCCTTGTCCCTTGGATAGATCATGTCCGGAAAAGCATAGTCAACTTTTCCCATGGCAAGCAAAGCTCTTCTTCTTATGCCCCTGTCCTCATACTCCTGTTTCATGCCAAATGCATCAAACATTATCTCACCAACGGGATGAGTCGGTTTGTCCTTCACCTCTATCACTTCCGCCTTAAGAGTGAAAACATCCTGATACATGAAACTCATATCATACCCCCAAAGGTCTCTGAGATCTTTGGCAAGGATTATCCCCTCTCCAACACGTAGGAGATTTATCCTTTCAGGCATATTATTCTCAAATACCCTTGGGAGTGAAGTCGTTGCTCCGCCTGAAATGAACTCAAGTTTTCTTCCAATTCGGCTTTCTATGCATTCTGCGATCCTGACCAGTTCTTCCAGTTTCCGGGGCGTTGCGCTTACTGAGCCGTAACATCCAAGATTAGTTCCCACACCCGAAAGTTCAAGGCCTTCAAAACTGTTCTCAACCATCAAAGCTGCACTTATCATTTCTTCTGTGTCCCAAAACCCTTCTCTCAGGTCTCCCAGATCCGCCATCAGTATTATCCCGTGCTTTTTTTTCTGCTTTAGCGCCTGTTCATTGAATGCTTTCAATACTTCGATCTCACTGTGAAGACTTATGTCCGTAAGCCTTATAGCATCTGCCGCCTCCGTTATCATAGGGACTCTTATAAGCATGAATTCTTTTGTTATCCCGTACTTTTTTGCGTCCTCCACCTGCTCCAGCCTGGAGGTGGCTATGAAACGGCAATTGGAATCGTCAAACTGTTTTGTGCATTCCGGTATCCCTGTAAATCCTTTTACTACACCGGCTACTTCTATGTGAAGTTCCCTGCAGCGGGCTACTATCTCGTCAATATTATGCCTCAGCTTCTTAAGGTCTATTTCAACTCTGGGGTACATCATGCCTCCTGTTTTCTGTTACTTTCCACAAATCTCTTTATTTTTTTGGAAGTGTTTTTTTCGAACTCTTCTTTTCTTATGATAACCTTTTTTATTTTTTTGAAAAACGGCGCATCTGCATTGATTTTGTCAACTTCCTCCCAGACTTTGTCTTCCAGCTCTTTATCTGTTATGTCCTTGCCGAAAAGTTCTTCCACTTCATACTCGTCCAGTTTGACTGCGGCAACTATACTTGTGTCCCTGCCGTCGCTGGTATCTTCGCCAAATACCATGGACTCCTCAATGAAAGGAACATTGGAAAGGTAATATTCCAGTTCTTCGGGATAAACATTCTTTCCGTTCTTTGTTATGATAACATTCTTTTTTCTGCCTGTTATGTACAGATAGCCTTCATCATCCAGATAGCCCAGGTCCCCCGTATAGAACCACCCGTCCTTTATTACTTCGGCGGTCGCTTCGGGCATTTCATAGTACCCAAGCATAACATTGCCTCCCTTTAAGCATATCTCGCCTATGCCTTCTTCGTTGATATCCTCTATCTTTATGCCGAAGGTGGGAAATTTTCTCCCTACAGACGCAGCTTTTGGTGCAGTGTCAGGATTCAATGCTCCCATGGGTGCACATTCAGTAAGTCCGTATCCCTGAAGGGCCTGTATGCCGAAATCCTGTATACCTTCCAGAACCTCCGGATTTATTGCAGCGCCTCCCACTATCATCATTCTCATCCTGCCACCGAAAACAGCAAGGATATCTTTGAAAAATATTTTGCCCAGATCTATGCCGATTTTCTTTGTTTTTCTGTTTATTTTTATTACTTTTCTGAGAGTTTTTTCCTTGCCTTTTTTTCTTACATTCTGCCATATCTTTTTGTATAGGTTCTCAAATAATATGGGAACTCCAAGGAACATTGTAGGTCTTACTTCCGAAAGATTCTTGACTATCTGTTTCAGCCCCTCACAATAGGCGATAGCTGCTCCCTTATAAAGAGGCATCAGAAAACCGCATGTACATTCATACGTATGATGTATCGGCAGGACCGAAAAAAATATGTCCCAGTCATTTACTTTGAGCACCGTGGGAGAGACCATCAGATCCTCAACAAGGTTACCGTGAGAAAGCATTACGCCCTTTGAAAGGCCCGTGGTCCCCGATGTAAAAAGAAGCACACTCATTTCATCTCTTATTATCTCTGCATCAAGGAATTCTCTGTTGCCTTCTTTTAGAAGTTCCCTTCCCTTTTCAACAAGGCATTTCCAGGACCTGACTCCGTCTTTTTCTTCATCCGCGTTCATATCCACCAGCATTTCAAGAGAAGACGCTCCTTCTTCCTTGATCTTTATGAATATATCTTTGTATTTTCCCGTAAAAAATACGCAGCTGACTTCCGATCTTTTTACCAGCTGTTCCAGTTCATTGGCATTGAGTTCTTTGTCAAGGGGCACTACTATGCCCGTGCCGCAAAGAACCGCCAGATATGAAACCGCCCACCAGTAGCAGTTCTCACCTATAACGGCGATCCTGCGGTCTTTGAATCCCTCGTTTATAAGGGAAGTCCCCAGGGCATTTATATCAGCCATGGTTTCCTTATATGTTATTTTTTTGTACTCTCCGCCTTTCTCTTCTTTTTGATAAAAGGCCACATGATCTCCATACCATTCATCGCTGGCACTGGTTTCTATCATATGCTTTATGTCCATTATAGGACGGCTGTCTTTGTACTTTACAAGCGGGTCGGGATCTGCTTTGATTTTTTCCGCTATTTCCACTGCGCGCTGCATGTCTTTCTCTTTTAGCGCTTTGTATTCTTCTTTGCTCAGCATTTTACATCCTCCTGTCCTTCACTGCTCTTATTCTCAGCATTATAACGTTTGATCTTTCTTGTTGTGGTTTTACTGAATTCTTCCTTTCTTATGCCGAATCTTCTAACTCTCTTGTAAAGGGGCATTTCCTCATTTATATCGTCTATAACAATTTTTAATAACTCTCTCAGTCCGTCTTCATCTATATCTCCTTTTTGCTCTGATATGTGCTCATAGTCGGGAAATATCTCCGCCTTTATTATGGTATCTCCCGTTCTTTCATCTTCTATTCCGTGGACAAGGGCTTCCTGTATGTACTCGCTTTCAGTCAGACAGAATTCAACCTCTTCAGGGAAAACATTCTTGCCGTTTTTAGTTACGATAACATTCTTTTTTCTACCTGAAATATAAAGATAACCCTCTTTGTCCATATACCCGTAATCGCCTGTATAGAGCCATCCGTCTATAATGGTCTCTTTTGTGGCAACAGGATCGTTATAATACCCAAGCATTACAGAGGGCCCTTTGCATATTATTTCTCCCATACCGTTTTCATCAGGATCGATTATCCTTACCTCAGTATTCGGCATAGGCTGACCCACAGAGGCCGCCTTGCTGTAACAGTCTCTGTTGACGGCGATTATAGGCGAATTCTCTGTCATTCCGTACCCTTGTATCATGGGGATCCCCATGGCCTCGTAATCCTCTATTACTCTTGGATCTATAGCGGCGCCTCCTGCAATGAACTGGACCATGCCTCCTCCTGTCTGCTCATGCAGATCTTTGAATATCATTCTGATAAGTTTATCATGATTGTATAATTTCAGTTTTTTGGATAAGGATATCATTCTCCTGGCCTTGCCGGCAGAGCCGTTTGCCTCAAGTTTTTTCCAGATTTTTTTGTGCATGGTCTCAAATATCAGCGGCACA
Organism: Firmicutes bacterium UBA1422; assembly: GCA_002304835.1. GTDB lineage: Bacteria > Bacillota > Clostridia > Peptostreptococcales > Anaerovoracaceae > UBA1422. The sequence goes on along the minus strand of DBPK01000027.1, from coordinate 70,410 downwards.
CTGAGCATAACTGTGGCTCTTGACTCAACCATGTTTTTCTGGATATGTTTTAATCCCTCGCATATGGCCAGAGTTATGGCCTGATAAAGGCCGGTAAATATATGACATGTCAATTCATATGTATGATGCATCGGCAGAACGGAAAGCCCGACCCCTTCTTCTATTATATCCACATACTGGGACATGTTATATACATTTGATGCTATGTTTTTGTGTGAAAGCATAACCCCTTTGGCCATTCCCGTGGTGCCTGAAGTAAAAAGCAATGCGCACATTACATCAGGGTCAATTTGCGCATCTGTGAAACGTCTGTCTCCTGCAGCCATCAACTTGTTTCCCTTTTCTATGAGTTTCATCATGGAAAGTCTGTCCTCTGTATCCTCTGCCGCTGTCATATCGATGACATGTTCTACATTTCTTACATATGCCAGGACTTCATCTACTGCTTTTTCCATTTTACGTGAGTGCACGATAACATTGGCGCCTGACCTCTGGATCAGATGAGCTATCTCTTTGGGATGCAACTCTCTGTCGATGGGCACCACCACTCCCGTACCATTGGTGACTGCCAGATACGCAACTACCCATTCATAGCTGTTTTCACCGATTATGGCTATTTTGGTGCCCGCAAGCCCCATATCTATAAAAGCTGTGCCGAGTCCATCTATGTCAGTATCGAATTTTGAATACGAAATCGGTTTGTACTCTCCTCCGGGAGTATCTTTTACAAGGAAAGCCGGATAAGACTTCCTTTTCTCCACAGACCCTTTGATCAGTTCTCTTAGATCCCGTATTTCCCGTACTTTATAAAAATTATCTTTATATTTCCTACTATTCATTTTGATCCTTTCTTTTCAAATTTTATAGTAAAATATTATATCACATTGTGGATAAATTGAAAATAATATATAATAAAGTCAGTATCAATAACTGCCAAAATGAAAGGATCTTTTCTCCGGGAAGACCGTAAAACTATGAAAAAATCAATTATGATATTTATTATAGCTTTGTTTTTGGGGATCCTTTCGATCCCCTCTCTTGCCGTTGCCAAAACCCCCGATCTCACATACTGGTCCGAGCTTGATTTGCCCTCTGTGAAAGTCAACAAAAATCTCCCGGAAAAATATGATCTTCGAGATAAAAATTTAGTAACTGCTTGCAAGGATCAGGGATGGCACGGCACATGCTGGTCATTTGCCGCCATTTCTGCCGCCGAAACCAACCTGCTTATGAAAGGTCTTGCGGGAGGAGAGAAAAAGGACCCCGACAAGATCGACCTTTCAGAGCTTCAGCTGGCCCGTTTCATGTATGACAGAAATCCCGATCCTTCCGGAGGTACAAAGGGAGACAAAGTTATCAACTCAACAGAAGCCGATTATCTGGATGTTGGCGGAGAAGCATATCTAACAACCTTTGCTCTGGCCTCGTGGATGGGCCCCGTAAAAGAAAAAAAAGTGAAACCCGCCTATGAAGACGCTGACAAAAACACCAAGCTTGATAAAAGCTTAGAATATGACCTTGATCGGGCCCATCTTCGCAACGCGTGGTGGGTAAATGCAAAGGATCGTGATTCCATTAAATCCATGCTTATCAAACACGGCTCTCCGGTTATCTGCTACTATTCGGGTTACTGGGACTACAGTTACCATGAAGTTCCGGGTGTATCCTCCACTAATATGACTTATTATCACCCCTATCCCGGACAAATGCCGGATCATGAAGTGGCTGTTATAGGCTGGGACGATGATTATCCGGCAGAAAACTTTTCTCCTTCACCCGGGGAAAACGGTGCCTGGCTTATAAAAAACTCATGGGGTAGCAACTGGGGAAATGACGGCTGCTTCTGGCTTTCATATCATGATAAGTGCATCGATGATTATGCTGTGTTTTTGGACTTTGACAATGCAGACAATTATCAGTATATATATCAGTATGACGGAGGCGGTTCCACTGCCCAGGACATTGCACACCATAAAAAAGCCTTCATGTCCAATGTTTTCAAATCAAAAAAAGATGAAACCTTAAAGGCGATATCATTCTTTGCCACACAAAATTCCAAGATCAAGTATTCTGTTCAGATATATACCAATATGAAAGACCCAAAAGACCCCGTAAGCGGCCGGGCCAGGCTCAGTGAAAAACAGACAGGGCGGACCTCCTATGCAGGATACTATACTGTTGATCTTGATGATCCGGTGCGCCTTAAAGAAAAGATGCCTTTTTCAGTGGTGATCGAGTTCAAAACAGATAAAAATGAAAATGTTTTTCTTCCCGTTGACACCGATGCCAAAAGATACGGGTGGTCAGAATATGATGTTTCTTCTGCCAAAGGTCAAAGTTTTATTTCAAAAGACGGGCATGAATGGAAAGATGTCAGTGCCGACGGAGATACTAATATAAGGATCAAAGCATTCACCGACGACAGCGAGCCCCTTTGGGAACTGTGGATAGCTGCCGCCATCGGTCTCATTGCCTTTTTTGCTTTTATTGCTGCACTTATATTAAGAGCCTCAAGGAAAAAAAGAGAAGAGCGCAGCAAAATATAAAATTGTTTTTTCTATCTGCTCATATCTTTTGCTTAAAAAATCCGTGCTTATTGCAGTAGGCATATATCGTCCCTCTTCCGCCCCTTTGTACCCTGAACCCGGGATCCTGCTCCGGATAAAGCTTCACTGTCTGTATCCTGTCAAATGTGGCATATACAAAAAACGATATATAATGTTCTTTTTCCATGGGATGATCCAGTGTCACATAGTACTCATCCTCTATTTCATTTATATCCATCCTATGCTGCAGCGAAGCCTCATCCCCGCCATCTGCTGATTCCGCTTCCAAGGGAGGCAGAGTTATCCCGCAGCAACTGAATGCCCCTTCTCCTGTTGAGCTGATAACATTTCCGCAAACAGGGCACACATAGAAATTACATTTAAGCATATTTGCTGCTTTGTTGCGGTTGATCATATATTCTCCCGATAACAGCTCTGCCACTGAAACATTAAGGGCTTTTGCAAGAGGCTCTATCAGGGTTATGTCCGGCAGGCCCTTGCCTGTTTCCCACTTTGAAATGGTCTTGTCACTTACGGAAAGGATGTCCGCCAGCTGTTTCTGTGTGTATTTCTTTTTTTCCCGCAGAGTTCTTATTACCTCCGATGTAACATAATTCGTCATATCATTTTTCCTTTCTTTTCTTCTTTGGACATAATACTATTTTTAGGCAACAAAAGAAACCTCCGCTTCGTAGAGTTTAATATATCTTGAATATATTACAACTAATTTACATACCCATTGCTAATGCTTTTTCTTTTAATCAAAAACCCCCGCAATCCTGTAATTGCAAGGGTTTTTATTTGGTGGAGCATACGGGGATCGAACCCGTGACCTCTTGACTGCCAGTCAAACGCGCTCCCAGCTGCGCTAATGCCCCTCGTTATGGAGCCACCTGCCGGGGTCGAACCGGCCACCTGCACGTTACGAATGTGCTGCTCTGCCGGATGAGCTAAGGTGGCATTATATCCTTCCGTCAAAAACGTACAATGGTATTCTACTATGGCACAAAACTTCCGTCAAGACAGACATCAAAAAAATTATCCGGCAATATTTTTGTTATATGCTTCATATTTTCTCGAAACGGCACTGGGAAAATGCGGTATCGAATCTGCATATCCCTTTGTAGGCACAATATGTACAGGATGTGTATTCATTTTTTCTCTTTGGACTTTTGGATATATTTCCCCGGACAAGGCTTCTGCACATGCCGTCTGCTTTGTCATATACCTCTGCCAGCATATCATTGAACTCCTTTTCTTCCATTGCCCTTCCTTTGCCCTTTGAAGAAAGAACCAGCAGATCTCCTCCGGTTATGCTGTCCAGCACTTCGGGCTTATTGACCATTACGCCGTCCATTCTGAAGGCTTTTCTTATATTCTCTTCAAGTTCCGAACGGAATATTTCTTTTTGAGAACAATTCATTTCCCCCGCATCTATATCAGGTTCTTTTACGTGGAAATAAAATGTACCTGCGGGATACATTTTTTTATTTTCGCTTTTTTCTTTTCCGGCGGCGGCTCTTAGATAAAGGATAAGCTGCAGCTTTATCCCTGCTTTGACTTCTTTTTCATCATATTTGTCTGCCCCCGACTTGTAATCTATTATTTTTACATTTTGTCCCGGCAGCATATCCACACGGTCGATTTTCCCTTCAATATATATTTTGGGTTTTTCTCCTATTTTCTCCTCCCCGGTGAATATTTCTATGGGTCCTATGTTTTTCCCCCTGCCAAAGGGCTCTTCAAATGCCATTTTCTCTATTCTGCCCTTTCTGACGTGTTCTATCATCTGCCAGGAAGCTTCTTCACATACCTCTTCCATCCTTTTGCTTCTGTAGGTTTGTTCCCCCCCGCCGGCAAGTATGCCTTCTCTATAATTATTTTTTTCGGCTGCAACAAAGTCATGCACCATTTGTCTGCATTGATCACGGGTGACCGTCATCCACGGCGATCCTTCTGATGTTACAGCCATGTCTGTTGTTAGTGCTTTGGAAAGCAACATAAGACATCTGTGATAAATATCTCCCATATCAGAAGGCCCCACTTCATACTGTTTTCTCTCATCCGGGCGAAGGCCATACCTGACAAAATGTGAAAAAGGACATCTTCCGTAGCATTCCAGTCTTGAAGGGCTGATGGAAATTGAACCTTTTTCTGATATACCATAAAGAATATCAGTCAAGGCTTTTTGAGGGTTTTTCTCTTTGCCTTTATAAAGAAGACCCTCCCTTATCATTGCAATTTCAGTTTTTCCGTTTTCTATATACCAGGAAATAGCCTCTTTCCATGGTTCCTCCAATGCTTGTCCCGTCTTTTTTCTTCCAAGGGCATGGGTGAGGTGCTTAAGGGTGCTTTTTTCGGTCTCCACCAGATCAAAAGCATCACATCTGCTGACTATGTCCTTTTTGACTTCCACATTGGGAAATATCTCTCTGACCTTGGAAAAGAGGGAAGAGGGCTTAAGCCTCTTACCTTCTGTATCGGAAGCAGACCAGCTGATCCATATCATGTCTTTGGCTTTTGTAAGATTTCTGTAAATTGCCAGATCCTCTTCCATGTTGCGTAGCCGGTCTATTTTGCATATTTCTATTCCTTTATTTAATAAAAATGTTTTTTCGTCCTCATTTAGTATATCCTCCCCCGCAGCATTGGCAGGCAATACCCCCTCATTGGCACCCAGTATCATCACTATTCTTACACTGCTTATTCTGGTCCTTTGCATGGTTCCCATTATAAGGCCATCCGCGGCAGGAGGAAGCACTCCTATCTCTACCGAAGAAAATCCGGCTTCAAAAAGCGAGGCAAGATCTTTCATGGAGATTTTCTCTTCTCCTATTATTTCCACCATCTGATCCATCAGCCCTGCTGTCACATTCCATATCTGCGCTGTCTCTTCAGCTTTTTCAAGATGTCCGGCTTCCTTTTGTTGCGAGATCAGAGTCTCAGTTTTTTCAGGTATTCCTGATCTCTCCGCAAGAAAATCATAAAGCAGTGAAATTTTTTCACTTACAGTCCTGGCTTCTTTCATTGTCTTGCCCAGAGCTTCCATAGGCTCCGTCAGCCGCCGTCTTAAATCATTCAGTTCTTTTATCCCGTCTTTTCCGTACTCTGTTTCACCCTTTACAAATTCTTTTTTCCAGACAGATCCTCTTACTTTATATTTGTGTGCATAGTTTTCCAGTTCTTCGATTTCATTATTTTCAAAACCTGCCAGGCCGGTTTTCAGCATACTGAAAATGTCCTCGGTTTTATATCCGCCACCAATAATTTTAAGGAGAGAAATAATATAACTTACTATGGGACTGTACATTATGTCCCTTTTCCTGTCCATAAAAAGCTCTATACCGTATTCTGCAAAAACTCTTTTGCAGATGCTTCCCCGCTCTGTCATATCATTACATATCACCGCAATATCTTTATAGCTTATCCTCTTTTCTCTCACGGTTTTTCTTATGAAAGCAGCAGCAGTCTCTGCTTCTGTATAAAAGTTTGCCGCCTCTACAAGTTCTATTCCTTCAGCTTTATCATATGTCCCGGCTGGCAATGCAAATACTTCCTTCTCCAGTTTGCCAATGGCGGGAGCTCTTTTTGCCAGATATTCCTGCCCTATCTCAAAACAATTTTCGGGCCGGAGCTTTTTTATCATTTTGCCTGTTATACGAAAAAGTTTATTGTCCGGGCCGCAGTTATCCCAGGTCATAACAATATTGACCTCATAAGCGGCATTGCGCAATTTGCTTATGATCTGCAAATTCTTTGGGGTGAAGTAATCAAACCCGTACACCCAAACTGTTTTTTTCTGTATTTTTTTTGATTCGGATATTTTCGCCGAAAAAATATCGATCTGATCTTCTGTATCAATATACTTTCCTTTTATCCTTTTTTCATATTCAGTATATATTTTTTCTATATCCGACAGTTTTCTGTAAAGAAAACTTTTATCATCAACATGTTCTTTTATTTCTGCCAGCATTTCCGGAGATACTCCGTACTGCTTCATTTCGGATATAAAATTGTTTGTCATATCTATAAAAGCCCTATTTGAACAGGATCCTTTATATAATTCCAGCTCGTTTTCTATCTTCATAAGTATTCTAAACAGCAGCATATGTCTGCCTCTTTTATCTATCAGTGTCTTTCTGCCGCCCCCTGTTTCAGACAGTATAATTGTGGCCAGACGAGAAAAGCTTACTATCTCCATATCCAAAAGTATATTTTCTTTTAAATAAAAAAAGGCATCACGCTCTGCTTGCAGAGTATACTGGTCCGGCACTATCATTATCACTTCTCTGTTGTTCTCCTGCCGGCTTTTATTGATGCTATCAAATATGAATTTTTCTTTTATCAGATCTTCTCGACCATAATAAACATTCAGCATTTGTCTCCTGTCATCCTTCCAGAATTTTTAACAGATCCTCTGCTTTTTCTATAATATGATCCGGGCCGCTTCCGCTTTTTATTTGTTCTTTCGATACTGCCACCGCCCAGCCTACAAGAACGGATTCCACTCCTGCGTTTTTAGCACAAGTGATATCATGCATGGTATCGCCCAGCATTATGCTCTTTTCCGGTTTTGAGCAAAGCTTTTTTAGTGTTATTTCAAGGGGCTCCGGATCGGGTTTATGCTTTTTGCAGTCTTCCATGGTGACTACTGCATCAAAATACTGCCACAGATCGTATTTGCTGAGACCCTGTGCCGTGGTAACTGCCAGCCGGGATGTCAAAAGCCCTGTTTTATATCCCCGCTTCTTGATTTCCGAAAGGATCTCAATGATGCCGGGGAAAAGGGTTATCCTTTCTTTGAAGCTGTCTCTGTGATAGCTGCGATATATATCCAAAGCCGCCTGAGTCTCATGTGCGGGCAGCAGCCTTTCCATGGTTTCACCAAGGGGTTCACCAAAGGTTTTGATTATATCTTCAACGGGTCTTTCTTTTCCCTCTATCGTACGAAATGTATGCTGCCATGAATCGATTATGACATTGTTGGTATCCATTATGGTACCGTCAAAATCAAAAATAACCGTATCGAATCTGCTTCTTTCTTTTTTTTGTGTCATTTTCTCCTTCTTCCTCACTGACAACCCAATACAGAAATTGTATCACAGCATTGCGCTTTCAACAATGATGATATTAAAACTCCGGCCCGGGGGCCGGAGTAAAAAACACTTTTGATATATGCTTATATTATCAGTAGCCTCCAAACATGGATAGCATTACAGACGCCGCCACCGCAGATCCTATTACGCCTGCCACATTGGGACCCATGGCATGCATAAGCAGGAAATTGGTCCTGTTGTACTCTTTACCCACATTCTGGGATACACGGGCCGCCATAGGCACCGCAGAAACACCGGCCGAACCAATAAGCGGATTCAGTTTGCCGCCTGTAAGGGCATTCATCAGTTTGGCTATTACTACGCCCCCGGCAGTTCCGAATGCAAAGGCAAGAACTCCCAATATAACGATTTTGATCGTATCCATTACCAGGAAGGTGGGGCCTTGAGCCGAAGCTCCCACAGCCAGACCCAGCATGATAACTACGATATTGTTCATGGCATTTGCTGATGCATCAGAAAGCCTTGCCGTCCTGCCGCACTCCTTGAAAAGGTTGCCCAGCATGAGCAGTCCAATAAGAGGTGCCGCTGCAGGAAGCAGAAGTACAACGATTATTGTTACTGCTATAGGAAACAGTATCTTTTCTCTCTGGCTTACAACGCGAAGCTGTTCCATCTTGATGACTCTTTCTTTTTTTGTAGTCAGAAGTTTCATGATGGGTGGCTGTATAACAGGCACCAGAGCCATGTATGAATATGCTGCCACCGCAACTGCTCCCAGCAACTGAGGTGCCAGTTTCTGACATGTATATATTGCCGTTGGTCCGTCGGCGCCTCCGATTATTCCTATTGAAGCCGCTCCCTGGGCATCGAATCCGAGGGCGATCGCCGCAAAGAATGCAAAGAAAATACCGAACTGTGCCGCAGCACCAAGTATAAGGGACTTTGGATTTGCTATAAGAGGCCCAAAATCCGTCATGGCACCTACCCCGAGAAATATCAGGGAGGGAAGTATCGGTTTCAAAAGATAAAATATAGTCAATAGTCCCATATCCGCAAGTTCAGTTCCGGGTTCAGGGTGTGCTTCGAATATTCCGGTAAGAGGAAGGTTCGAAAGAAGCATCCCGAAAGCTATAGGGACCAGTAAAAGGGGTTCAAAGCCTTTTCTTATCGCCAGAAAAAGGAAAAGCAAGGATACGCCTATCATTATCGCCGATTTATAATCCAGGCTGAAGATTCCCATATCCTCTGTGAATCTGGTCAGAGTATCTAAAATCATTTTGTCTGTCTCCTTTTCAAAAATGACATGATTAAACAAGTGCGAAAAACCCACACCGTTAAAATGGTAACACACTTGTTTTGTTTAATCAATGATAATTTTGCTTTTGAACATCGTTTTTGAGCATAAATACTGTATACAAGAAATCCTTAATATTTGTATGGGTACAGGCTTTTTCACCGGCTTCTTGCCGGGGTTCTATGTCTTCTTGAGCATCTCATTTATAAACAGATCCAGATCCCCGTCAAGTACCTTGTTCACATTCCCCACTTCAGCGCCTGTCCTGTGATCTTTTACCATTGTATAAGGATGAAATACATATGAACGTATCTGCATCCCCCATGTTATCTGACTGTAGTCTCCTTTTAATTCCTTTAGACTTTCCTTGTGTTCCTGTTCCTTTAGTTCCAGCAGTCTTGATTTCAGTATTTTCATTGCCATATCTTTGTTCTGGTGTTGGGAGCGTTCATTTTGACATGATACTACTATGTTTGTGGGTATATGGGTGATCCTTATGGCAGAATCGGTTTTATTTACATGCTGTCCTCCCGCTCCGCTGCTTCTGAAAGTATCTATCCTGAGATCATCTTCATCTATTTCCACAACGATATCATCATCCATTTCCGGGGTGACATCCACCGATGCAAAGGAGGTATGCCTTCTGCCGCTTGAATCAAAGGGAGATATTCTTACAAGTCTGTGCACACCCTTTTCATTCTTGAGATATCCATAGGTATTGTCGCCCTGTATAAGAAGTGTCGCTCCTTTTATGCCTCCCTCTGTATCCTCCTGGAGGTCAAGGGTCTTTATCCGGTAGTTTTTGCTTTCGGCCCAGCGGCTGTACATTCTCAAAAGGATAGCCGCCCAGTCCTGAGCATCTGTCCCTCCCGAACCGGCATGTATATGGATAATGGCATTGTTTCCGTCGTATTCACCCTTTAGCAATGTTTTGATCCTAAGGTTTTCAGCTTTTTTTGTGAATTCCCTGTATGCCTCCTGTATTTCTGGCACCATGGTCTCATCTCCGGCTTCCTCCGCAAGGGATACGAGCACTTCCAGATCCTCCAGGTCCCTGCTGATTTCCCTGTATTCATTCAAACTGCTCTCAATGGATTTTTTCTCCTTCATTACCCTTTGAGCCTTATCATTATCGTTCCAGAATCCATCCTCTTTTGTAAGATCTTCAAGTAAAGTAAGCTTTTTTTCAAGGGAAGCCGGGTCAAAGAGACTCACCTGCCTCTTTTAGCCTGCCTCTTGATGCAGGTATATCATTTTTTATCTGTTCCAGTTGTATCATTTCAATTGTCCTTTCCGCAGCAATGTTTATATTTCTTTCCGCTACCACAGGGGCATGGATCGTTTCTGCCCACTTTGGGCACATTTCTTTTTACCGGCTGCTGTTTGTTTTTTTGTCTTTCAGGGACCTGATGGTTCTGCTCCGGTGTGTCTTCATAATCCCCGTTCGTTCCCGCCACAGCATCCTTTAGATATGCGGCATCATCTTCATATTCTTCCTTGAGATCTGCTCCTCCTCCGATTATGCGCCTTCTTTCGGAACTGGTCTGCAACGTAACATTATAGCAGAATTTTACGGTTTCTTCTTTTATGGCTTCTATCATTTCCTCGAACATGTCAAATCCTTCCTGGGCATAAGCCCCGGCAGGATCCTGCTGTCCCATGGCGCGAAGACCGATACCTTCTTTGAGCTGATCCATGGCATCTATATGGTCCATCCATTTATTATCAACAACTCTTATCAGTATCATACGCTCAAGCTCACGCATCCGCTCCTGACCTATTTCTTCTTCTTTTTCTTCATAGAGCTTATGGAAGTCTTCCATAACGTCCTCTATCAGGATCTCTTCATCCAGATCATTAAGTCCCTCTTCAGTGTAAGCCACACCTTTGAATCTGTTGCAGATCTTGTTCAGATTGGCATTCATCGTTTCAAGATCCCACTCTTCCGGATACTTTGATGCTACGGTTATGGGTTTTATGCATCCCTCGATAAGCTCTGCAGCCATATTCATTATATAATCTTTCAGATCTTCTCCGAAGAGCACCTTGCGTCTTTCGGCATAGATTATCTCTCTTTGTTTGTTCATTACATTGTCATACTGAAGAACGTATTTTCTGATGGAGAAATTCCTGCCTTCCACTTTTTTTTGTGCGCTTTCTATTGAGCGGGTTATCATGCCTGCTTCTATGGCTTCGTCTTCTTCAACCCCCAGTCTGCTTACTACACTCTGCATCCTTTCTCCGCCGAAAAGTCTCATCAGCTCATCTTCCATGGAAATACAGAACTGGGTTATACCCGGGTCTCCCTGTCTTCCGGAACGTCCCCTTAACTGGTTGTCGATTCTTCTTGATTCGTGTCTTTCGGTACCTATTATGCAAAGACCACCAAGTTCCCTGACTCTCTGCTGCTCATCGGCACGTTCTTCCTTGTATTTTTCGTGAAAAACATTGAATTCCCTTCGGGCTTTTAATATTTCTTTATCCTCTGTGGGTATGAGGCTTGAAGCATATGCTATTATCTCGGGATCATGCCCCTTTTTTGTCATTTCTTTTTTTGCTTCAAATTCAGGATTGCCTCCCAGGATTATATCAGTTCCCCGTCCTGCCATATTTGTTGCTATTGTAATAGACCTTTCCCTGCCGGCCTCTGCTATTATCTCCGCTTCTTTTTCATGCTGCTTTGCGTTCAGTACGCTATACTGCTTTATACCTCTTTTGGAAAGCATGTCTGCTATTATTTCTGATTTTTCGATGGAGATAGTTCCCACCAAAACAGGCTGGCCCGTTTCATGGGCCTCGGCCACTCTGTCAACTATAGCTTTGTACTTACCTTTTTCAGTGGCAAATACAGCATCCTGACAGTCTTCTCTTACTACCGGTTTATTTGTTGGGATCACCACAACATCCATATTATATATCTCGCGGAATTCGTTTTCTTCGGTCTTGGCGGTACCGGTCATTCCTGCCAGCTTCTGATACATCCTGAAATAGTTCTGCAGAGTTATGGTGGCCAGTGTCTTTGATTCCGAGCGTACATAAACTCCTTCTTTGGCTTCTATGGCTTGATGAAGCCCTTCGCTGTATCTTCTCCCGAACATGAGCCTTCCCGTGAATTCATCGACTATTATTATCTCTCCGTCTTTGACAATATAGTCCACGTCTCTTTTCATAAGGTTATGGGCCTTAAGTGCCTGCAGGACATGATGGTTTATTTCCATGTTCTCCGGGTCAGAGAAATTATCAACTTTGAAATACTCTTCACATCTGGAAACACCCTCTTCTGTCAGGGATACCTGCTTGTCTTTTTCTTCTATTGTAAAGTCCTTTTCGTTTTTCAGTGTTTTGACGAATCTGTTTGCCTGACTGTAAAGCTCTGTGGATTTGTCACCTTGTCCGGAAATAATAAGAGGCGTTCTGGCTTCGTCAATAAGTATGGAGTCGACCTCATCCACTATGGCATAATTGAGCTCTCTTTGTGTCATCTCTTCTTTGTATATGACCATGTTGTCTCTAAGATAATCAAACCCGTACTCGTTGTTGGTGCCATAAGTTACATCTGCCGCATATGCTGCGCGCCTTTCCTCTTCAGTGATCCCGTGTATCACACATCCTGTACTCAGCCCCAGAAAATTATATATCTTGCCCATCCATTCCATGTCTCTTTTGGCCAGATAATCATTTACCGTAACAACGTGCACACCTTTTTCTTCCAGTGCATTCAAATAAACCGGGAGAGTGGCCACCAGTGTTTTACCTTCACCGGTCTTCATCTCTGCTATCCTTCCCTGATGAAGTGCTATGCCTCCTATGAGCTGAACATAAAAATGCTTCATGCCAAGGGTCCGCCATGCTGCTTCTCTGCATACTGCAAAAGCTTCAGGAAGTATATCATCAAGTGTTTCCCCGTCTTTCAGCCTTTTTTTGAATTCGGGGGTTTTTTCCTGCAACTGACTGTCAGTCATTTGCTGCATCTCTTCATCAAGAAGCTCTATCTTATCTGCTGTTTTTTCAAGTTTTTTTATCTCTTTGGTATTCAGATCGCCAAAGACTTTTTCCATAAGTCCCATTTATTCTTTTACCTCTTCTTCATCTTCCTTCGTCAGTTCTTCTGCTACAACATTGAGTTCCAGTGCTTTTTTACCATTGGCTTTTGTAACTCTTGCCTTTAAGATCTTGTTACCGCTTTTGTATTCAAATCTGTCTCCTCTTTCAGGCAGCTTATCCAGACAAAGGACTGCCCATCCGTTTACCGTATTTACATCCAGTTCATCATATATCCCGAAAAAATCGAATACTTTTGAAAGGCTTGCACTGCACATCACCCTGTAACTGCCGTTTTGAAGCTCTGTTACTTCCAGACTCATTATAGCATCATGTTCATCATATATCTCGCCCACCAGCTCCTCAATTATGTCTTCCATTGTTACAAGACCTTCAGTGCCTCCGTATTCATCAACTATTATGGCGATATGGGTCTTCACCAGTTGCAGTTTCTTAAGAAGTGCCGAGATTTTCATCGTTTCCCCCACAAAAACAACGGGCTTAACAAAATCAGAAAGGGTTTTTTCTGTTCCGACGATATAATTATGAAAATCCTTTTGATTAAGTACTCCCATTATGGAGTCCAGATCATCTTCATATACCGGAAGTCTGCTGTATCCCGTACTTCTGAATTTCGCGGCAACTTCCTCTTCGGTAGCTTCGATATCCACGGCCTCCATATCAACTCTTGGGGTAAGTACATCCTTGGCCTGAAGCTCGTTGAATTCGATGGCATTCTGTATCAGTTCGCTCTGATCTTCGTCTATTCCGCCTTCTGTCTCTGCCTCCTCCACCATGGTTTTCAGTTCGTCTTCAGTTATGGTACTGCTACTGCCTATTTTGAATATTTTTATTATCAGCTGCTTCCATTTGGCGAAAATGAAATTCACAGGTGTAAGAAGTGTCTCAAAAAAATGTATTATAGGCGCTGAAAACATGCTGAAGGATTCGGGAGCTTCTTTTGCAATGGTCTTTGGTGAAATTTCCCCAAAAACCAAAACGACAATGGTTATAACGATGGTCGAGATCGTTGCTCCCATGTCTCCGTAGAGATTTATAAAAAGCACCGTTGCCAGGGCTGTCATGGCTATATTGACCACATTATTGGCAATCAAAATAGTTGACAGCAGTTTGTCGTAACTCTCCGAAAGATGTAGTACCCGCTTTGCTCTTTTATTGCCTTCTCCGGCAAGATTCTTTATTTTTATCCGGTTCAGCGATGTAAATGCAGTCTCTGTCGCTGAAAAGTATCCTGACAAAATCACAAGCACAATTATAGCGGCTATCGCCGTTATACTGTGACTGTCCATAAGGACATCCCTCCTAACTAATGTAAAATATTATACCGCATTTTAATGGTCTGCGTCAAATACCCCGTTTCCGATCATCTGCCGGGTACCTACGGGTCCTGCCTTTAAAAAGCACTTTAAATAATATTTCAGGGTTTACTGTTTTCGGAAGTTTAAACAATGCTTTTTTTATCTTTACTATTCGTATATAATAATCAATGTGTAAATATAGTTTTTACCCTGAACGGAGGAAATTATGGATCACGGTAAACTTGCCGAAATTCTTTTTCCGGAAGTTGAAACAGCCCCGGAATACTATGAAAATCTTTATCCAAAAAGAGAACTGCCCCAGGGAGCCATGATCACAAGACTGGGCCCTAGCCCCACCGGCTTTATACATCTTGGCAATCTTTACGGTGCATTTATCGATGAAAGGCTTGCTCGCCTAAGCGGCGGTATTTTTTATCTAAGGATAGAAGATACAGACGAAAAAAGATTTGTTGAAGGAGCAGTTGAAACCATCATCGATTCTCTTGATTTTTTCGGGATAGATTTCGATGAAGGAGCAGGCATCCAATCAGAGTACGGAAACTACGGTCCCTATTTTCAGAGCAGGCGAAAGGATCTCTACAGTTGTTTCGCAAAAATACTTGTAAAAAAAGGCTGTGCATATCCCTGTTTCATGACTGAGGGAGAAATCGCAGAAACCAGAAAACAACAGGAAGAAAAAAAAGAGACTCCCGGTATTTACGGCAAATATGCCGTCTGCCGCGATCTTTCGATCAGTGAAATCAAAAAAAATATATCTGCAGGTAAAAGTTATGTTCTAAGGCTGAGATCCGACGGAGCAGAAACTTTTGGGCAGGAAAAAAAGAGCAATATTGAGATCCATGATGCAATAAGAGGAACCCTGACCATGCCTTCCAACTATCAGGACATAGTAATACTTAAAACCAACGGCATGCCCACATATCATTTTGCCCATGTTTGTGATGATCATTTTATGAGGACCACCCATGTGGTCCGCGGCGAAGAATGGCTTTCATCGCTGCCTATACATATTGAGCTTTTTGAAAAACTCAACTTCCGTCCTCCCGTTTACTGTCATACTGCACAGCTGATGAAACTGGATGAAAACGGTAACAAAAGAAAACTTTCAAAACGCAAGGATCCCGAACTCTCTCTTGATTTCTACAAAGAAAAGGGCTATCATCCCGAATCAGTAAGGGAATATCTGCTCACACTTCTAAATTCCAATTATGAAGAATGGCGGACACAAAATCCCGGAATACCCTGTGAAGAGTTTCCCTTTTCCATAGAAAAAATGAGCACTTCCGGTGCGCTTTTCGATCTTGACAAATTAAATGATGTTTCAAAGGAATGCCTTGCCTGCATCTCCGCATCTTCCCTTAGGAAGTTCCTTGAAAAATGGGCATCTCAATACAGACCCGATGCCTATGATGCTCTAAAAGAGAATAATGCCTATCTGGAATCCATTATTGATATCGGCAGAAACGACCCAAAGCCCCGAAAAGACTTTATTTGTGCAAGTCAGATGTTCGAATATATAAAATACTTTTTTGACGGATTTTTCCAAATAGAAGACCCGCTGCCTGAAGAAGTAAACAAAAGGGATGCTGTCTCTATTCTCAATGCATATCTTTCCACCTATGACCCCGGCGACGATCAGAGTACATGGTTCTCAAAAATAAGGGATATTGCATCTGATCTTTCATATGCTGCCCGGCCAAAGGACTATAAAAAAGACCCTGATGCCTACAAGGGGCATGTGGGTCATGTCAGCACTGTGATCAGAATAGCAATCACCGGCCGAAGCCAGTCTCCGGATATTTGGACTATACAGAATATAATGGGTGAAACGAAAGTTCGTTCCCGTATAATAGATTACCTGTCATAAAAAAAGCATTTTCCGCAGACCTCGGGAGAAGGGATCATCTCATTTATATGTCTGCACCTTGCCTGACATAGTTTCCTGTCTATTCCGTCTTTTGATATCGCCCCGCCGGGACATGCTTCTATGGCTTTCCGGCTGACTCTGATGTCTTCCGCCCCTTTATATTTACTGTCGGTTTTTATGTGGCTTATGACCTGCTCCATGTCCCACATTTTCAGATCCTTTTCTTCAAAGGACGCATAGTGTTCATCCACCAGTATGCTGCCCAGTCTTCCCGCAAACCCCAGTTCCGTGTGAAATGATCCTGCGATGCCGAATCTTCCCATACCTGCGGCATATGCCGCCAGTTTATGAGACCACTCTTCTCTGCACTTCTCTTCGTTCCAGTCTGTTGGTATGTTGGTACCGGAGTGAAGTCTTCCGACTTCATCAAGAGTATCGCATATGATACCGTTCAGTCTCATGGAAAGATGCATACTGTCATAAAAGGCTTTTGTCCACTCCGGTGAAGGTTCTTTTCCGCCTCTGTTGCTTTCAGCCGTTTTTCTTTCAAAGGGCACGAAATGGATTATGACCGTATTCCCCGGTCTGTATATGGCCTTTGGATGAAGGCATATGTCTTCGTCAAGGTATTTCATGAAAAGAGGATGCTTTGCACTGACATAGCCTATTACAGGTTCTTTGAATATTGTGCTGCATTCACTGCTTCTCTGAAAATCCCTTATGCCTTCACTGACCGCATTTTTTATTCGTTTTTTGACATTTTCATTTATATTGAAACTTTCAGTCAAAACAGATTTAGCCATTTAGATACTCCTTAGTTATTGCTCCCAGTATCTTCATGCCTTTTTCAGTTTTTTCGTCAGACATATTCGAAAAATTGAGCCTTAATTCGTTGTTTTTCTTTGCACTGGGATAAAATGATGCTCCCGTTATGAAAGCCACTTTTTTTTGTGCCGCGCGAACAAGAAGTTCAGCCGCATCTTTTCCCTCGGGCAGCTCCAGCCAAATAAAAAGACCTCCTTTGGGAAGAACATAGTTGACTTCTTTGGGAAATTCGGAATCTATCATCCCGGCCATCACATCACGCCTGTGTTTATAAAGAGCACAAATGTCTTTTATGTGTCCATCCAGGTCATTATGCTCCATATAATCCGCCATCTGCATCTGTGCAATAGTGGATGAAGAAAGATCCGCAGCATTTTTGAGAACCAGATATTTCTCCATTATATCCCTTCGGGCACAAAGCCATGCAACTCTTAGTCCCGGACAGAATATTTTTGAAAAAGTTCCTATATATACCACCTGACCTTTTTTATCATAATATGCCAGGGGCTTTTGCCGTTTCTCATCAAAGGAAAGTTCCCCGTATGCGGCATCTTCAAGGACGGGTATATCATAGCCGCTAATAAACTCCATAAAGTCTTTTCTTCGCTCATCCGACCAGCTTCTTCCGGTGGGATTCTGAAAATCCGGGTTCACATATATCATCTTGACTCTTTTTCCGTATTTTTCAATGATATCCCTAAGAGCCGGTATTTCCATTCCTTCCCTGTCCGTTGGCACAGAGACCAGTTCTGCCTGATATGCCCGGAGTGCATTTACCGCTCCCAGATAGGAGGGCTCTTCAAAAATCACCACATCTCCTTCGTTGACAAAAAGCATACCGCTCATATCAAGTCCCTGCTGTGAGCCGCTTGTTATTATTATTTCATCCAGAGCGTAATCAAGGTCGAACTTGTCCGACATGCGTTTTATGAGTATCTGTCTTAATTTGCTGTATCCGCTGGTAGAACAGTAGCTTAATGCTGTTTCACCCTGATTATCTATGACCCTTACCATGGATTCTTTCACCGCATCAAGGGGATATGTTTCAGACGAGGGGAATCCTGCGGAAAATGATATCATATCTTCGGTTTCCGCCAGTTGAAAAGCTTTGAGCAAAGATTGGTCTTCAAGCCAGCTGAGCCTTTTTGCATAATTCATATATGTCTTCTCCTTCTTATGCTTTTATACCACCGATCCCGCATCGAATGGGGGTCTTGCATCATCCAAAACCTTATTCACGTCAAAATAATATTCATTTACCTCTTCGGGAGCCAGCATCATTTTGTAGCCATCCATATTCACCCGGGGAGATACCATTACATCATTATAGAATGAAAGCTTCCTTATATTGCTGACAGGACAGAAAATATGGAATCCGGAATCAACTATATATCTATGTGCTGTACTTCCTGATATATACTGAAATCCATAAGGAGAAATATATATTGTGGTTTCGCCCACATAGGGTTCTATGTTTGATTTCCATCTATCAATGTCTGATTTCATATTTCCAAGGGATACATCCGCATCCTTAAGGTATCCGTCATGGGTATAACTGTGGCACGCTATATCCCATCCGCTTTTTCGTAATGCCTTTGATATTTCTTTGACTTCGCCTCTCCATTCATCCGTCTTGGGCAGTCCGTCGGTTATCCTGTATCCGAATGCTCCCTGATAACCTGTTGTGGCCACTATCCCTTTGTATCCCTGCCACGAGAATTCGGGATTTTTCTCAACATACCTGTCCAGTATGGGCATTACGTCTCCATCGTAGGTTATCTCTGTTTTGCCTTCGGGTGTTTTTACCTCAGTGGCAACTTTACCGCTCTTGTCCACAACAAGTCTGCTGGCGAAACCGTCAGGTTTCATATAATCATAATAATCAACATCATCGATGGATATTATCAGCGGTTTTTTGCCCTTTGGCAGATATATGTCTTTTGGTTTTACCTTGCCAGTCTCTTTATCTATGCTACATAGTTCTTCTATGGGGTAAAGTATATATCCTCTTTCTTGAAGCAAGGGAAGCATCTTCTTGAACTCATCGATCGTTGTCATCCATGCATTGTATCCAAGAGCAGGATGGCCCTTGTCGTCGAATGCCAACTGGGGATACACGATCAAACTGTGAAAAAATATGTGTTCCACAAATCCGTCGTATTTCACAAGCTCCTTTTTTGCCTTTCGGATCTCGTTTATTTTTTGTGTAACGGGGTCGTCTTCATCATCCGTGTCATAAAGACTCTTGTCTTCTTGCAGCACATCAAGTGCCCTGTCATAAAAATAACTCTTTTGAAGCTTGTCCGCTTTGGCTATCACCTGCTCTATCTTGTCCTGGTTTTTGTAACCGCCCATTACCAAAAAAGCGCCGGCCACAACTACTGCTATCGCCAGAAAGACTACAACGACCCTCATTCTTTTTTCTCTTCTTCTTTCTGCTCTTTTTTCGTTATCCATCTTTTCTCCTAAATTCTCCAACTGTTAAGATACACTCTTTGTTCTTCTGTAAGCTTGTCGATGCTGATCCCCCAGCTTTCAAGCTTTCTTTCTGCTATCTTTTTGTCTATATCTTCAGAAACATCTATTACTTTTTTTGCCAGATGCTTATGATTATCTTTTATATATAATGCGGAAAATATCTGGACAGCAAAACTCAGATCCATTATTTCGGCAGGGTGTCCGTCAGCAGCGGCAATATTCACCAGCCGCCCTTCTGCCATTATATTTATCCATTTGCCGCCGGGCATTTTATATCCCGTAATATTTCTGCGGACTTCCTTTTTCTCCAGTGCCGTTTTTTCGGTTGCTTCAACATCCACCTCAACATCAAAATGTCCGGCATTGGCAAGTATTGCTCTGTTTTTCATTTTTTTCATATGTTCGGGCGTTATGGTTTTTGAACATCCGGTGGCGGTCACAAAAATATCTCCGATACTTGCGGCCTCTTCCATGGTCATTACTTGATGGCCGTCCATCTTTGCTTCGATGGCTCTTACCGGATCTATCTCCGTAACTATCACTCCGGCACCCAGTGCTGCCGCCCTCATGGCTATGCCCCTGCCGCACCATCCGTATCCGCATACAACCACTGTTTTGCCTGCGATGATAAGGTTAGTGTTGCGCATTATGCTGTCCCACACAGACTGGCCCGTTCCGTAACGGTTGTCAAAAAGATGTTTGCAGTCAGCATCGTTTACGGCAAGCATTGGGAATTTCAATACTCCCTCCCGTTCCATTGCTTTAAGTCTTTTTATCCCTGTTGTTGTTTCTTCACATCCTCCCCATACAGAAGAAGCCAGATCAGGTCTTTCCTTATGAAGCATGGAAACAAGATCTCCTCCATCATCAATTATTATATTTGACTTCTGGGAAAGGCACATTTCTATATGTTTTTTGTATCCTTCTTCTCCTATCCCGTGTATAGCATAGACATTTATCCCTTCATCGGCCAGGGCTGCCGCCACATCGTCCTGAGTCGAAAGAACATTGCTTCCTGTGGCCGAGAGGATGGCACCCCCTGTCTTTAATACCTTGCATAAATATGCTGTTTTTGCTTCCATATGTATTGAAAGAGATATTTTTATTCCTTCAAACGGTCTGTCTGCGGCAAACTCCTCCTCAAGTCCCCGAAGAAGAGGCATATTGTTTTTTACCCAGGATATTTTCTGGTGTCCCAAAGGTGCCAGAGATATATCCTTTACTTCATGCTGCTTCATTGATCTCTCCTATTCAACAGTCACTGATTTCGCCAGGTTTTTCGGCTTATCTATATTGCATCCTCTATTTTTTGCCACATAATATGAGAACACCTGAAGCGGCACCACAGTAAGCAGCGGTGTGAGCTCATCGGGACAATCGGGTATATAAATACTTTCATCGGACTGCTTTTCAATTTCTTTATTTCCTTCTTTGGTTATCCCGATAACATAAGCACCTCTTGCCTTTATTTCTTCAATATTAGATATCATCTTTTCAAACAATGCATCCTGTGTGGAAAGGGCAAAGACCAGTGAGCCTTTTTCCATAAGGGCTATGGTGCCGTGTTTCAACTCACCTGCCGCTATGGCAAAAGAGTTGATATATGAAATCTCCTTGAGCTTGAGCGATCCTTCGTATGATACTCCCGAATCCGGGCCTCTTCCGATAAAAAATATCTGCTCTCTGTGGTAGAATCTGTCTGCCAGATCTGATATAAGAGACTCGTTTTTCAGCACAAGCCTAAGCTTATCCGGTATGGCTTTGAGTTCTTCAAGCATTGCCTTGTAATATTCGTTGTCAACAACTCCTTTTGTGTAGCCCATGTAAAGGCCGATGAGATACATGCACATGAGCTGAGTAGTATATGCTTTTGTTGATGCCACTGCTATCTCCGGACCCGCCCATGTGTAAAAAACATCATCGGATTCTCTTGCAACAGAACTCCCCACAACATTCACCACCGAAAGTATCCTGGCACCTTTTCTTTTTGCTTCCCGCAGTGCTGCCAGAGTATCCAGAGTCTCTCCCGACTGGCTTATGGCAATGAACAAAGTGTTTTCATCAACAAAGGAATCCCGGTAGCGGAACTCTGAAGCTATATCGACTTCAACGGGGATCCTGGCCATTTTCTCTATTGTGTACTTCCCCACAAGCCCTGCATGATATGCAGTCCCGCAGGCCACTATGTATATTTTGTTAAAGCTTTCTATATCTTTTTTTGTCATGGTTATACCATCGAGTTTGATTCTTCCGTCTTTATCGAGTCTCCTAAGCAGGGTGTCCTCAAGACCCTTTGGCTGTTCATGGATCTCCTTCAGCATAAAATGGGGATACCCGCCTTTTTCCGCCGCATCGGCATCCCATGTAACATGGAAAACGTCTCTCTTTACTGTTTGTCCGTTTTCATCATATATTTTTATTTCATTTTTTGTGACTACGATGGTTTCGTTATTTTCAATCAAGAATATTTCGCGGACATATTTCAAAAGAGCGGGTATATCCGAGGCTATGAAGTTACAGCCTTTTCCAATTCCCGCCACCAGGGGTGCATCTTTTCTCACTGCTATTATATTATCGGGTTCATGGGCACAAACCACCCCAATTGCATAGGCCCCTCTCATTTTTTTTACCGCATTGTTTACAGCCTCATGAAGATCACCGTCATATAGTACTCCTATAAGCTGGGCTATCACTTCCGAATCCGTTTCGGAACGAAATTTTATACCATGTTCTTTGATTAGTGCTTCTTTTAGTTCTGTATAGTTTTCTATTATTCCGTTGTGGACGACTGTGACCGTATTATCTTCATTGTTATGGGGATGAGCATTTACATCAGAAGGTGCTCCGTGGGTGGCCCATCTTGTATGACCGATACCTATATTGCTTTCATATTCTTTATCATCTATTATCTTTTCCAGGTTTTCTATTCCGCCGACATGTTTCCTTGTTTCGATTTTTCCGTCTATGCACAGGGCGATCCCCGCCGAATCATAACCTCTGTACTCAAGTCTTTTTAATCCGTCTATTATTATCTCTTTTGCTTTACCGTCACCTATATACCCAACGATCCCGCACATATTCTTCTCCTCCCGAAAATTTATTTTGTCTTTTGCAGGGACTTTTATCACTGAAGATACTATTGTCCCAGTTTTCTTGTTATCAGTTCAGCAAGATCTTCTGCAAGGTCTGTTATGTATTCTTCGTTCCTTCCTTCGATCATGACCCTCACCAGAGGTTCTGTGCCTGAAGGTCTTATAAGTATCCTCCCTTCCCCCTCCATTTCTTCTTCAAGTCTTTTTATTTCTCTCAATATTTCCGGATCTTTTTCGTATTTGTTTTTGTTTTCGTTTTTAACTTTTGCATTTCTCAGCACCTGGGGATATATTGCCACTTCACCGAAGAGTTCAGAAGGTGCAAGCCCTGACTCCTTAACTGCTTTTATCAGCTGAAGAGATGATAATATTCCGTCCCCCGTGGTTGTATGGTCCAGAAAAATTATATGTCCCGACTGCTCTCCCCCTATCACGCATCCGGACTTCACCATTTCTTCAAGTACATACCTGTCGCCTACTTTTGTGATATTCACAGCGCATCCCAGATCTTCCATATACTTGTGGAACCCAATATTGCTCATTACAGTTGCAGTTACTTTATTGTCCTTAAGCGTTCCTTCCTGCTTCATCATTTTTGCGCAAATGCATATCTGCCGATCCCCATCTATTATATTTCCCTTTTCATCGACAGCTATGAGCCTGTCAGCATCTCCATCAAATGCCAGGCCCATGAGAGCCTTTTCTTCTATAACTTTCTTCTTAAGCTGGCCGGGATGGGTGGAACCGAAGCCTTCGTTTATATTTAGTCCATTGGGCCTGTTGCCTATTACAGTTACATCGGCTCCCAGATCCCTGTAGACCTTTTCCGCCACCTTATAGGCGGCACCGTTGGCGCAGTCAAGGACTACCTTTATGCCTTTTAGATCTTTGTCTATGGTGCTTTTTAGAAAAGCCGCATAAAGCTCCAGGGCATCCTCTTCACCTTCAACACATTTGCCCAGGCGGTCTCCTGTTATATGGCTGTTTACATCTATGTCTCTTACTATTATATCTTCAATGGCATCTTCGATGTCATCATCAAGTTTGAATCCTTCTTCATTGAAAAATTTGATGCCGTTATACTCAAAAGGATTATGGGAAGCAGATATCATAACTCCTGCATCCGCATCAAAATGCCTGACAAGGTATGCCACAGCCGGTGTTGGCAGTACACCTACTCTTATGACGTTACCGCCCACGGCCAGGATGCCGGCGCAAAGGGCGCTTTCCAACATATCTCCCGATATCCTGGTATCCCTGCCGATAAGGACTACCGGCTTTCTTTTTTCTTTACTTAGCACATAAGCTCCTGCTTTACCCAGATTAAAAGCCAGTTCAGGTGTCAGTTCTGAATTGGCTATCCCTCTTACTCCGTCGGTGCCGAATAATCTGCTCATATTATGTTTCCCTCTATTCTTCGCTTATGGTTGCCTGTATCTCTCTTGGAGAAACAGAAACACTGCTCAATTCTTTTGTATAAGTTATTTTCAGTTTGACTTTATGTGTTCCCGTCTCCAATTCGGAAAGGTTTACAGATATCACAAAGTCATCTCCGGAAAGACCTGAAACAACATCCTCAGTGCCCCTGGCTGTGACTTTTATGCCAATCTTTTCAAAGGAAACTGAAACCCCTGTCTTTAGGCCCTTTACCTCTATATCTTCACTTTTATAATCAAATGATTCTGATGAAAGCCCTTTGATGGTCACTTTTACACTCAGTCCCTTTGACTCTGAAGCCACCTCCAGGCCTGATGGCATTTTCAAATCCAAAGGGATAACACTGGTTTTTGTTATATCTCCTATATATATATCTTCTGCCTGTATCACAGAAATGTTTTCAATATCCTCTTCTGCCCCCTTTATGACCACTGTTTCAGGTATATCCAGGCTGTCCAGTTGATACGGTTCTTTTATTTCTCCTGTCACATTGACCTTAAGAGAGACTTCTTTTGTCTGCATCAGACTGGCTTTGACCTTTATGGAGTCAGAGGACAATGTCAGATACCTTACAACAATGCCCTTACGATTTACCGGCATTGCTTTTGTTTCCACCGAAAGTCTGTCATCCTTGAAATCTTTTACGCTCACCTGAGCCTTCACATGACTTACAGACTTGACTGCAGATTCAGCTCCGCTGACAATTACTCTGTCAGGATTCACCTTGGCTTCTCCCGGTTCTGTATTATCCGCAAGTTTTCCCTTAAAAGAAACTTTTACCGGTTTTTCTTCCGATATCCTGTTTTCTATGGTTACGTCAATATTTTCGGATGATATATTCTTTAGTTTCAACCCTTCGGGAAGCTTTACTTCGAGATGGATACTGTTTTTGCCTTTCTGCCTCCCGGTAAGGTCTGCCGTGACTCCTATATCTTCTTCCTTTACTCCGTTTACAGCCGACCTTTTGCCCTCTACCGTGACATCCACCGTTAATACTCCCGGATCCAGAAGTGCCAGTCCGTTTTGGGCGAGACTTTCTTCATTTGTGAACTCGATCTTTATGCCATCGTATTTTTTTGTTGTTTCAGGATTTACCTCTCCCACTACATATATCCAAAGAGCCACCGAAAGGAGTAGGGAGATGATCAAATTCATTGTCTTATTCTGAAACATCTTTTTTCCTCCCCAGTTTTTTTATTGTAGACTTTATTCCTGAAACCGGTTTGTCATTTCCCTTGTTTATATAAACACTGAGGAGTATCTTTTCAACTGTTTTGATATCAAGAAATCTGTCAAGTTTACCGTCTTCCGCAATGGAAATTATGCCTGTTTCCTCAGAAACAACAAGGACCAGAGCATCGGAATTCTCTGTTATTCCTATGCCTGCTCTATGTCTGGTTCCCAGATCCTTTGAAAGATTTTTGTTTTGTGTAAGTGGAAGTACGCATCCCGCAGAATAAAGCTTATCGCCCCTCACAATGACTGCCCCGTCATGCAAAGGTGATCCTTCGTAAAAAAGATTTACAATAAGCTCAGCCGAAATATCGGCATTGATTATGGTACCGGTCTCACAAATGTCCTCCAGGGCTGTTTCCCTCTCAATCACAATAAGCGCTCCGGTCTTGTCTGTGGACATTGTCTCCAGTGCCTCAGCAAATTCCGTAACTATCATTTTGGCCTTGACTTTATCCACCTTGCCGAATACCGGTTTTATTATCTTGCTTCTTCCCATGTATTCCAGGCCGCGTCTGAGCTCGGGCTGGAACACAACAATAAGGGCGATTATACCCACCGTCATGGTACCCTTTAATATCCAGTTCAGAGTATGAAGCTGAAACCAGTCGGATAGAAAAAAAGCCGCTACCAAAACCAGCAGACCTTTGACAAGCTGCTCAGCTCTGCTTTCTCTTATGAAGCCCAGTATCTTATATGCAACGAAAGCCACTATAAGTATGTCGATAATGTCCGTAACTCCTATGTCGGATGCCAGATTATTTAAAAATCCTTCCATACAGTTCCTCTTAAGTCAGCCCCCTTGATCAGTATGTTGTCTCCAAAAGGCCGTAGTCATCGTCCTTTCTCTTATATACCACATTTACGCTGTCTGTTTCCATGTTAAGAAAAATAAAGAAATTATGTTCAAGCATTTCCATCTGTAGAATGGCCTCGTCCGTGGTCATTGGTTCAAGTTCGAATTTTTTTGTTTTTACTACTTTTATTTCTTCTTGAACCTCTTCAGGCCAGTCCGCAAACACAAAATCCTTATTGTCCTTATGTTTTTTCTGTATCTTGGTCTTGAATCTGGACATTTGAGTCGACAGTTTTTCGACCACATTATCTATACCTTCATAAATGTCTCCGGATACGTCTTCCGCTCTGAAAATCATACCTCTTACCCGTATTGTTGCTTCTATTTTTTGTCTGTTTTTCTCTGCTGAAAGGGTCACATTCACAATTATATTATCGGAAAAATATTTGCTTAGTTTCTCCATTTTCTTTTCGATAGTATCTTTTAGACGATCGTTGGCATTCATATTTTTGCTTGTTATCACAACCTTCATTTCATGTACCTCCTTTGCTGAATATATGCATAAAATAGCCCAGTTTTATTATAACATATCCTTTTCTGATAATACAATAGTCGCTTCAGCTGACCTGGTCTTTGCCCCCACACCTGCCTGCCGGACTTTGTCCGGAGGACTTACATCTAGACTGCGCCATGCTCGCCGCAAAAACGGTTTACGTGGGTCCTTTTGCCCGCAGCTGGCCTGGACTTTCAACCACAGACCTGAAGCGACTATTCTATCCCAGTGATAAATTGCCTCCAGCTGCAAATGTCAGCACATCCACTGCCGATGCTCCTTTTCTTATGAGCTCAAGGCTGCAGCTGTCAAGAGTGCTGCCGGTGGTGAAAATATCATCTACAAGAAGGATCTCCTTGTCTATTATATCCTTTTCTCTGCCTTTTTTGATGCAAAATGCATTTTTGACGTTGCTCCTTCTTTCTGCAAGATCCAGAGCCTTCATTGGTTCTGTATTTTTGTTTCTGATCAATATACTGCCGTCAAAGGGTATATCTGCTTTTTTTGCAAAATACTTTGCCAGAAGTTCTGACTGATTATACCCTCTTTTCTTTTCCCTGGAAGGGTGCACCGGCACCGGTATGACCATATGCCATATGATCTCTTCTTTTTTCATCCTGTCCGCCATTATTTCAGCCAGTTTCCTTCCGATATATGATCTGTCATTATACTTGTAATCCATCATTACTGCTCTTTCATAGAGTCCGTAACGGGAACATGTATATCCTTTTCTGAAAACATGCTTCGTATCCATGCAGTCATGACAATAATCATTTTTATATGTTTCTTCCAGGATCTTACCGCATTTTTTGCATGTTTTACCGGTGGCCCAGTGAAATTTTTCGACGCAGGAATCACACAAAGCATAGGGCCTGCTTTTGTCTATCACGCTTCCGCAGCATATACAATATATGTTCGAAGGGAATATAACTTCGAAGATATTCTCCTTTATTTTCATGCTTTTGCCTTCTTCAGATTTTTTTAGATTTTTTCACTGTCAAGGAGCATTTGAAGTCTTGCCTTGAGTCCGGAATAGCGCTCTTTGATGCTGTTGTTATCAACCATTGCCTGCATTCTTGTTTCAGATCCTACTATTATAACAGCTTTTTTTGCCCTTGTTACAGCAGTATAAAGAAGATTTCTGGTGGATAGCACAGGCGGGAACCAGGATACGGGGATCACGACCACAGGGAATTCACTACCCTGACTTTTATGTACCGTAACGGCATACGCAGGTTCCAGTTCATCCAACTGGGAAAAATCATAAACAACATACCTGTTGCCGTCATACTCTACCGTAAGTTCATTGAAGTCATTGTCTATTTTTTTTATGGTTCCCACATCACCGTTGAAAACTCCTTCTCCTTCGGTAAAATCATCTGATTTCTTCCATTTGAGCATATAATTGTTTTTTATCTGCATCACCTTGTCATTTTCACGAAAGATCTTTTCTCCGTATTTCTTTTCTGAAAGTCGTTCATGGGGAGGATTGATTATGCTCTGGATCTCTTTATTGAGATTTAAACACCCCAGAAGCCCTTTTCTTACAGGTGTCAATACCTGTATATCTTTTGAGGGATCCAGATCCTTATAGTAGGAGGGCAGTCTGTTTTCACAAAGCTCCAGTATGGAATCCAGCACCTCTCTTTCACTTTTTCTCCTGATCATAAAAAAGTCGTTATCATTTGTATTGCAGTCGGGGTATTCTCCTCTGTTTATCCTGTGTGCATTTACAACAATAAGGCTTTCTGCCGCCTGTCTGAATATCTCGTTTAATTTTACGGAATATATGAATTCACTTTCCAGTATGTCTCTAAGCACATTGCCGGCTCCCACAGAAGGAAGCTGATCCGAATCTCCCACCATTATAAGTCTTGTCCCCGCTTTTATGGCATTCAGGAGTCCGTTCATAAGCATCAGATCTATCATGGAACTTTCATCTATTATAACAGCGTCCTGTTCAAGAGGATTTTCCCCATTTCTTCCGAAGAACATGGTCCCTTCAGATTCCGAATAATAGTATTCAAGAAGTCTGTGGATCGTGGAAGCTTCATATCCCGTGGTCTCGGTTATTCTTTTTGCCGCTCTTCCCGTGGGTGCCGCCACAGCCACACTCATATCACTTTTTATCAATATTTTTATTATTCCGTTTATTATTGTGGTTTTCCCGGTGCCCGGACCTCCGGTTATAACACAAACCCCATTATTGATGGAAGTCTTGACGGCATATTTCTGATCTTCCGAAAAGATTATACCGGTATCTGCCTCAGCGGCAGCAATAAGGCTTCCCATATCCGTGCTGACGGGTTTAAGATCTGCTTTCTCAAGACTTAACAACCTTTTGCACACATTTTGTTCTGCCATAAAATAGGGCATAAGAAATACCACATTCCTGTTTTCAATTTTTTCTATTCTTATATCATCTTCAAAAGCCATTGCCGCAAGCACATCATTTATGACAAAGCTTTCAATATCCATCAACTCCCCTGCTTTTTCACAAAGTTCCTTTTGCGGCACAAAAGTACTGCCCGATGCGGCGAAGTGCATCAAAACGAATTTGATCCCACTTTTTATCCTCCATTCATCATCTTTGGCCACCCCCATTTTTTCGGCAATAAAATCAGCCTTTTTGAAGCCTATCCCGAAAACATCTTCTGTAAGTCTGTAAGGATTTTCTTTTACTGCTTCTATTGTATCTTTACCATATACTCTGTAAAGTTTCATGACATACTCGGCACTTATTCCAAACTGTTGGAAATACAAAGTCATTTCAGCAAATTCTTTGTGTGACTTAAAAGCTTCTGCTATGGACGCAGCCCTTTTTTTGCCTATCCCCGGCACTTCTGTAAGTCTTTCAGGCTCTTCTTCTATTATTCTGAAAGTTTCTTCTCTGAATTTTGATGCTATTGCCTTTGCCGCCTTTGGACCGATCCCCTTCAAAACTCCGGAAGCAAGAAACCCCTCTATACCCTCTTCAGAGGAAGGAAGGACCTCGTGGCTATGACTGAATACAAACTGCTCCCCGTATTTTGGATGTACCCTGAAATCTCCCCGAAGAATAAAAGTGCTGCCTTTTTTACAACCGGGCAGTATACCCAGGGCGGTGAAACTTTCTTCTTCCGACTCCGCATAAGCAATAGTATAGGCATTTTCTTTGTTATGAAAAATTATTTCTTTTATTTCTGCTTTTTTTTCAGTCATTCCTGCTCCCCGGTGAAATCATTTTACTATTCCTATGCATCGTTCACCCTAAATAGTAAAAGATGGCGTTCACATATGTGACGCCATCTGTCTGCTCAAACAAAAGTTATTTGATAACACCTTTATCTTTGTTTTCTTTTCCGTCATCTGTTACCGTTCCCGAAAGCTTATTTTCACCATTTTTTTCCGGCACATCATTATTGAAAAAAGAACTGTTTTCCTTTTTTGGTGCTCCAAGATCGCGGGGAGGATTTACTTCAAAATCAAACTCATCATCCTTTACGTTTATCTCCTTGCTTGTAATACTGCCTTTGACCTTTGCTCCCATATCTACTGCCACTTTTTTTGTATCTATATCACCAATAAGTATGGCTCCCGAATCAAGTTCGACTTTCTCTTTTGCATATAAAGTTCCTTTCATTCTGCTGTCCAGTATGATACTGGCCGCATGAACATCCCCGAGGATCGTACATTCTTTCATTTCCACATCGTTTTCAGCATCTATCCTGCCTTTTATAGAAGCTTTATTGAGCATTATATTTTTGCCCTTTATATCTCCTTCTATCTTGCCGGAAACCTCAAGATCTTCAGTCGTATTGACATTACCCTTTACTTCCCCTTGTATCTCCACGATACCTGTGGAAAAAATGTCCCCGATTATTATTGTACCATTTCCGATAACAATTGGCTGTGCCTTAACGTTGGCATTCTTGCTCATATCTGCTGCTTTATCAAAATAATTCTTTTTTTCCATTTTAATCCCTCCGTTATAGTAATTTCTCTTCGAATAACAACTCCTTTGCGAATACACTTCATCAACATTTTGTTAATCTACTGCATTATTATATCATTTTTTCCTCTCAATGCAAATATTATATTTCTTTTTTCCCGGTAAGATAAGCGGGTTATCTAAGCCACTTTACCTTTCTTGTTCTGGCTGCCAGTTTGTTTTTGTTGAACTTTCTTGCATATTTCAGTAATGTTTTCTTATTGTTGTCCTTTGGTTTTTTATGGACTATATCCGTAAGCATCAGTAAAAGGTGCCCCACCTGTTCTCCTTCTGCTATACCGGCTTTTATTATATCGTCGCCGTTTACGGCAAGATCCTCTATATATACGGGCTCATTGTTGTCTTTTATCATTTTGAGAAGTTCATGCCTGGATATTATTTTTGCGTCTCCCAGATCATAGACGATTCTCTGAGCCTTGGAAAGATTGTCCAGATATTCATATCTTTTCGGTCCGTATTTAACAAGGAAAGCTTTCAGATCTACTCCTGTTCTCAAGAAATGAAGCTTCTCCATCATAAGAAGGGCGTCCTTCAGTGATTCTTTTGTGTTTTCGTCATAATCCAGCATCTCAATGGCCTGCATGCCTTTTTTTTCTTCAAAACAGGTATAAAAGAGTCCAAGGCGCCTTTTAAGTACAGGTTTTGTCTTGTCTATGTTGTCACATAGAGTCGAGAACTGTTGCATTTGTCTTCTGTTCAGCTTTGCCGCCACATCACCTATTATGGCCGGCATAAGGTCTGCCCCTGCCAGCATTCTCAGCCCTTTGCCTGCGTTTGGAGCAGTTATGATCCGCTCAAATTCTTCTCTGATTTTTTTTATATTTGCTTCTGACAGCAGTCCTGAGTTTGCCACGATGGCTTCATACGTCTTTTTATGTATATCAAAATCAAGTTCCGCTGCCACCCTCACAGCTCTTATCATTCTAAGAGGATCTTCCGAAAACCTTTCCATGGGCTCCCCGACCGTTCTTATAAGCCGGTTTTCTATGTCTTTTCTTCCTCCAAAAGGATCTACTATTTTCCCTGAAGGGTTATCTGCGATGGCATTAACAGTAAAATCCCTGCGTTTGAGATCTTCTTCTATTCTTTGGACGAATTCCACGCTGTCAGGACGCCTTTTATCAGAATAAGGACCTTCTTTTCTGAAAGTGGCCACATCTGCTATTATCCCATCATCATCTCCCTCTTTTGTATGATCTATCCTTATGACACTATATTTTTCACTTATTACTTTTGCCGCGGGAAATATTTTTTTCATATCCTTTAATTCTGCATTTGTGGCAAGATCCCAGTCAATAGGTTGTTGTCCTGTCAGAGAGTCTCTTACACATCCTCCCACAGCATAGGCAGAAAAGCCTTTCTTTTCGAGGGCCTTGATTATATTATTTACTTCTTTTGGAAGCTTTATCACTTTTCTGTTTCCTCCTTTTCGATACGTCTGTATATCCTTCTGTTCTCCATAGTCCAGACCCTTTCACTGAATTCACCGGGCATTGTTTTTTCGATGGCCTTTTCCATGTCGTACATCCTGGCATCTATCATATCCAGATAATGAAGGATCTCTGCTTCAGGAAAAAGGGGTTTTTTTGGGCTTCCGTATTCCGGTTCATAATGATGTGAGAGTATCATATGCTCAACCATTATCCGTTTTTCCGGTGGAAAATCCATTTCTGTCATCTCTTTATCCAGCACTTTTATGCTCTGTACTATATGTCCCAGCATCATTCCTTCAAATGAATATCCGTCGGATATACCGTATTCGTTTGCCTCGATCTCTCTTATTTTTTCGGTGTCATGAAGTATGACTCCAGCAGCCACCAGATCTTTGTCAAGCCCGCTGTATACCTGGCATACTTTTTCCGCCGTCATAAGCATCCGTTTCATATGCCACAGCAGCCCGGCCATTTCAGCATGATGATTTTTCTGAGCCGCCGGATAATACATGAGCTTTTCTTTATTGTCTTTAAGGACTTTTATACAAAGCTTCTCAAGGTCGCTGTCATTGATCTTTTCGGCTCTGTCAAATATGTATCCATACATTTCTTCGGGCTTTTCGGGGGCCGCCTTTATATAATCTTTGATATCCTGCAGATCTTCCTTCTGCCCTTTGCGTATTTTGGTTATCTTGAGCTGCTTCTGCCCGTTCCATTCAGTGACCTGGGCCTTTATTTTCACAATATCCCCCGCCTCTATATGTGAAAGCCCTTCCAGCTCTTCATCGGCCAGGTCCCATTTTTTACCCGTTATCTCACCGGTCATATCAGAAAGCAAAATATCCAGATACTGTTTCTTGTTTGATCCCATCTTGACAGCGATCATTTTTACCATAAAAAATTCACTTATTTCCTTTTTGTCTCCTATGTTGGCTATATAAATATCTTTCATTGTTTTTCTCCTTTTTATAGGACAATTATATACTATTGACTGCCTTATTCAAAGTACAAAAAAATGGTATGAATGTTTATTTTCAGCTTCACTATGGCATTTTTTGTTGTATACTGTTTTATATATGTATCATCTTGAGAAAGGATTTGTTTTTATGTTTTTCGATCCAAAAAAAACCAAAAATGAAATAGTTATATGGATCCGGGAATTTTTTCAGAAAACCGGTCCCACCTGCAATGCAATAATAGGTGTTTCGGGGGGTAAAGACAGTTCCGTGGTGGCTGCTCTTTGCAGTGAGGCTCTGGGCAGAGAAAGGGTCATAGGCATACTCATGCCAAA
Source organism: Firmicutes bacterium UBA1422 (assembly GCA_002304835.1). Lineage (GTDB taxonomy): Bacteria > Bacillota > Clostridia > Peptostreptococcales > Anaerovoracaceae > UBA1422. Next base: position 37,136 of record DBPK01000027.1, on the reverse strand, counting down.
GGGTCATCAGGAAGATATCGATATGGCCTATAAACTCATATCCCACCTTGGAATAAGATCATATAAAATAAACATCGAAGACTGCTACAACGGTCTTATGTCCCGACTTGAAAATGAACTGCCCGAAATAACAAAAAACACTCGGATAAATCTTCAGCCACGCCTTCGTATGGCCACTCTTTATGCTGCTTCCCAGTCTCTTAACGGCAGAGTTGCCAATACCTGTAATCTTTCCGAGGACTGGGTGGGATATTCCACCAGATACGGAGATTCCGTGGGAGATTTCAGTCCTCTGGCAAATATCACAGTAAGAGAAGTCCTGGCCCTCGGAAAAGAACTGGGTCTTCCTGCGGATAT
>DBPK01000027.1:17408-36731 GCA_002304835.1 Firmicutes bacterium UBA1422 | reverse complement strand
TAAAAGAAAAAATAGACAGACTGCATGAAATGAATAAATTCAAGCTGGAACTTATGCCCTGCTTTCCTTACAACCCCGATGCGGAAATCTGAAACTTTTATTTTTCAGGTGCTTTTTTCATGTTTTTCTTCAGGTATTCGATCTCGTCTTTTGTCATCTTTCTGTAGTGTCCTTCCTTTAAGCGTCCCAGTCTGATTTCTCCAATGGCGATCCTTTCCAGGGCCTGAACAGGACAATCGACTGCAGAAAACATTTTTCTTATCTGACGGTTCTTTCCTTCATGTATCTCTATCTCCACCAAGGCTGATCTCGGGCTCTGTTTTATGATATCCACCCTGGCAGGAGATGTTACGTATCCTCCTATGTCGACTCCTTTTCTGAGGCGTGAAAGCTTTTGTCCGGAAACTGTCCCTGCAGCAAAAACTCTGTATCTTTTCGCCACTTCTTTCCCCGGATGCATAAGATGGTGGGCCAGTTCTCCGTCATTGGTCATTATAAGAAGACCGGATGTATCGTGATCCAGCCTGCCCACAGGAAATATCCTTTCCGGTACATCATTGACCAGTTCCATGACGGTAGCCCTGCCTTTTTCATCCCTGGTTGTCGTTATGTATCCCTTGGGCTTATTGAGCAGCAGATATATTTTTTTCTCGGAAAAAACAATCAGTTTGCCATTCACTTCGACCCTGTCACCTTCCACTACGTCATATCCCGGCTCTTTCATGACAACTCCGTTTATCCTTACATTTCCGTTTATTGTAAGTTCATCCGCCTTTCGCCTGCTGCAGGCACCTGCCCCTGCTATATACTTATTAAGTCTCATTTATTCACTCCTTCACATTGAGACCATCCATCTTATTCTTGCCACACTGGATGTTCCAGTCAATTTTAGCACATGCCATATAAAATTGAAAGCGTGCTGAAAATATGATATCCTTATGTCATGGATGATCAAAACAAAAAGCCCCGTACCATTTCAAATATGCAAAAAAGAGCGCTTATCCTGGCAGTAAGAGCCGGTGAGCTTATGATGAAAAACGGTGCGGAAGTATACAGAGTAGAAGATACCATCACCCGGATCTGCCGGGCCTGTCATATCCCATACGTGGAAGTTTTTGCAACTACCACGGGTGTTTTTGTTACCATAGGCTCCGGCGGAGAAGGAGGGGATGTTTATACCTATATAAAAAGTCTTGACGGACGTACAACTGATCTAAAAAAGATTTCAGATCTCAATAAATTTTCCAGGGAATTCACGGACACAGACCTTTCTGTGGAATCCGGTATAAAACGTCTTACAGAAATAGATAAAGCAAAGCCGTATCCGCTTCCCGTCAGGCTTTTGGGGGCAGGTCTTGTTGCCTCTTTCTTCTGCGGTATTTTTTCGGGACATATAATCGATTCCCTCTGTTCATTTATCCTGGGTGTGATCAGCTATTCTCTGGCGTCCTTTCTTGACCGTTATGAAATAAACTATTTTATACGCGGTTTTACATGTTGCGGACTTACGACTTTTTTGGCTCTATTAGCCGATTCCAGTGGTGCATGCAGCAATTACGGCGCAATAGTAATAGGTACCATAATGATTTTTGTTCCCGGTGTCGCCATAACCAATTCCATCAGAGACTTTCTCTCGGGAGATATGCTGTCAGGTGTGGCACGAATGGCGGAAGCACTTATAATTGCTGTATCTCTGGCTACAGGGGCAGGTATAATAATTGCAACATGGAACATGATCGGAGGTGTCACATTATGATATCATGGGAAATGATAATGCCTCTTATTATGGGTTTTGCGCCAACTCTAGGATTCTGTCTTCTTTTTCATGTGCCGGCTAATCATATAGTCCCTGCTGCCCTGATCGGCGGTCTGGGTTGGGCTGCTTATGAGCTCTGGACATCCACAGGCAGCAATAAAGTTATTGGCTGTTTTCTGGCTGCCTGCTTAGTCGGGCTTCTCAGCGATATATGTGCCCGTACACTAAAAGAGACCTCTACAGTTTTTTCCATACCGGGTATAATGCCCCTGGTCCCCGGAGCAGGAATGTTCTACACAATGATGGAATTGATCAAAAGCGATTTTTCACAGGCTGCCACTCAAGGATCCGAGACAATTTTTATGGCCGGTGCCATTGCCCTGGGCCTTATGGTAGTCGGCTCTGTTATTCGTATAATAATCACAATAAAAAGAAAAATATATTCAACATAAAAGAAAAGACCTGCCCGAATATATGAGCAGGTCTTTATTTTTTTGGGCATTATCGATTCTTTCCGAAACTTTCCCTGAAGTTCAATCGAAGAATCAAGAATCTGTACTATCTGAGGACTGAAAATTTCCCGAGCCCTTATCACTCTTGGGGTATTTTGATCGGTATCTGCTGCAAATCCACAATGTCCTTTGGCTCTTCAACTTCTATGGCGCTTTCTATGTCCTCGATTTCAGGAAGTTCCTTCAGAGTTGAAAAACCGAAATTCTTCAAAAAGGCATCTGTTGTACCATAAAGGATCGGTCTTCCTATTCCCGATGATCTTCCCACTTCATCTATAAGTTCTTTTTTTTGCAGCCCTTCCAGGACTCTTTCACATCTTATTCCCCTTATCGCTTCTATTTCTCCTCTTGTTACAGGCTGCTTATACGCTACTATCGCCAGTACTTCCAGAGCAGACTGGCTGAGCTTTCTTTGTTTTACCGGTGAACAAAGTCTTTCGATATACTCAAAATTATCGCTGTCGGTCACAAATTGAAACTTTTTGTTTATTTCTCTTATCCTTATGCCTCTTTTTTGATCATCGTATTCCTGCTGAAGCTCTTTGAAATATCCATAGGCCTCTTTTGCGTCTATATTGAATATTTCAGCAGCCAATTTCATATCAAGGGGCTCCCCCCAGGTGAACATCATAGATTCGAATGCTGATTTAATTGATCTTTTGCTTGTCATCCGGCTCCTCCTCTTTTCCGTTATCAAGATATGCCGTTGCTTTTATTTCTATTTCTCCGAAAAGTGTTTTCTGTCTTGCCTCTATCCTGCGTTGTTTTATCATTTCAAGCATCGAGACAAAAGAAAGAGCTGTATCATATTTGCATTGTGTATCCGGCACCAGCTCTTTGAATGTGAAAACTTTTTCCGGCCATTTCAGGATAAGATCCCTGATAAAATCCATCCTTACTTCTGTGGTTATCCTTTGTCTCTCATCTCTTTCGTAATTTCTTCTTATCTCATCCACTTTTTTCTTTTTTACGAGGAAATCATTGAATGCTTTTACAAACTGATTGATATTTAGTTTAAGGTATTCATCGGGCTCATTTGTGAAAAGCGAAAGGTCCTCCTGGGGTTTGTCCAGTATCCTTGAAATATCCTCTTCTTTTCGGGCAAGTATTTCAGATGCATTTTTGAATTTTTTGTACTCAATAAGCTTTTGCACCAGTTCGGTCCTGGGATCCTCGCCGATACCGCCTTCCTCTTCATCTATCTGTTTGGGAAGAAGCATTTTCGACTTTATATCTATTAGAGTCGCCGCCAGCACCATAAACTCCGATGCCAAAAGGACATCCATTTTCTCCATTTCTTCAATGTGCTTGATGTACTGGGCTGTTATTTCAGACACCTTTATATCATATATACTCATTCTTGCATTTTCTATAAGATATACAAGGAGATCGAAAGGTCCCTCGAAGATATTTGTTTTGACTTTATATCTCATTTATGCTCTCCTTAGCCTTTATATGCACGACATAGATTATAATACAAAAACCCTGTCAAAACCATATTTATTTCAAGTCATGCCGGTTATAATAAACAAGCCCTATTATTACCACTGCCGCGCCTGCCATCTGCCATGGTGTTGGAACCTGTGATAGTACTATAAAAGCCAAAATCATAGCAGAGACGATCTCTCCGGTTTCTATGGCAGAGACATATAGAGATGATACGTATCCCAGGCTCCAGTTGAGCACCGCATGAGCACCGAACTGACAAAGCAAAGTCATTACGATAAGCCATATATAATCCGAAAGGGGATATCCGGTAAAGGGAGTTTTTGTCAATATCATTCCCGTGGCGAAGCATACCCAGCAGAAGAAAAAAACAAGAAATATATAAACTCCCGCATTCATTTTTTCTCTGACTATATTGCCTATGCAAAAGTAAAGACCCATGCAAAAAGCCGCTCCCAATGCCATGAAATTACCGAACACATTACTGCCGGCAAAACTGTAATCCATGCCGGCCACAAGGATCCCTCCTGTCAGTGCCATCAACACTCCTGCCATGGCCTTCGCCGGCGTTCGTTTTCTGAAAAAAACGAACATAAAAAGGATAACTACAATAGGATGCAAGCCTGCCAGTACTATTGCACTGGCTATTACGGTATTTTTCACTGCCACATACCAGCAGAAAAAATGCCCGAATAAAAACACGCCACCCAATGCACACAGGAGCAGTTGCTTTTTATTTATTTCAATAATGTCCTTGCGGTGTTTTATCAATAAAGGAACGATGAAAAAAGGCAGGCAGAAAGAAAGCCTGTAAAATCCTATTGTCATGGAGCCTGCAGTGATCAACTTTCCCAGTATCCCGGATGTGGATCCGGATATCATTGCCAAAACAACAATGAATTTGGCATTACGCTGAAACAGATTCATCTGTCTTCACCTTCATGCGATTTTTTTATTTCTTTCCTCTTCTGTGGTAACTGGCACATTATTACGCCGCATATTATCATTGCGGCAGTAAATATTTTTATTATTTCCAATTCTTCTCCCAATATGATAACAGCAAGTATGATGGAAAATACAGGGACCACATTTATAAAAATATTTGTTCTTGAAGCTCCTATCCTTTTGAACGATACCTGTTGTATGAGATAGCCCAGTACAGAAGCAAATACGCTCATATACAAAACTCCGAGCCACGCAGAAGAAGGTATATCTCCAAAAAAAGTCCATGGCTTTTCCCATATAACAAAGGGTATAAGAAAAATCGTGCAAACAAGAAAGCTGTAAAAAGTAAGACCTGTCGAAGGTATGTCTTTCGCTTTCGCTCTGCTAAAAACGCTGTAAAAAGCAAAGCATATTATGGCTACGAACATCAATATGTCACCTTTATTAAAGGATAGTGTCATCAGAACACCAACATCTCCGCCGGTTATTGTAAGTACCACTCCCACAAAGGAGAGTATGACTCCCGCCGCCTGTCTTGCGGGTACTTTTAGTGAAAGAAACAGAGCCGCAAGGATCATAGTCAGTGAAGGATTCATGGCGGCGATTATGGATGAATTTATCGCTGTGGTGTATTTAAGGCTTGCGAAAAAAAACACATGATATCCGACCATGCCTACTATTCCGGTAAAAAGAAAGATGGGCACATGTTTTTTCTGCAACCGGTAAGGTTTCGCCGGAGATATTCCTTCTTTCTTTTCCTGGACTTTTCCCTCCGTCTTTTTGTTTTGTATCATAAGTACAACGGCCATAACTGCCGCTGCAAAAAGAAATCTTAAGAATGTAAGCGTATATGTTGGTATATACGGCACACACAGTTTTCCGGCAATAAATGCACCGGACCAGAAAAAAGCCGTAAAGACCATGGCTGTGTATATTTTTGTGTTATTCAAAGAGTTTTTTCAATCCTTCCCTATAAGGCGGCCTTACAATACCTTTTTCCGTTATCACCGCACTTATGTATTTGTGATCCGTAATGTCAAAAGAAGGATTATATGTCTTTGTTCCTTCAGGTGCCATATCTTTTTCGTACCACATTTTATATATCTCTCCTCCGTCCCGGAGTTCTATTTTTATCTGCTCCCCGGAAGGAGTGTCAAGATCAATGGTGGATAAAGGTGCATACATATAAAAAGGTATCTTATACTCTTTTGCCAGTATGGCCAGGGCAGATGTGCCTATCTTGTTGGCGCCGTCACCATTGGCCGCCATCCGGTCACATCCTGTTACTACCGCATCTATCCATCCGTTCTTCATCACTGCAGATGCCATATTATCACATATGAGGGTCACATCCACACCGCCCTTTTTTAGTTCCCATGCGGTCAGCCGGGATCCCTGAAGAAGCGGTCTTGTTTCATCTGCAAATACTTTGAATCCGTATCCCNNCCCGCATTGCAGTGGGTAAGTATTCCCATACCCGGGCGAAGCAGTTCAAGTCCGTATATCCCCATGGCATAACATGCCTCTTCGTCTTCTATTCTCATTCTCTCGGCCTCCCGGAGAAGTTCTTCTTTTATCTTTTTGGCCGAATCTTCCCATGAGATGCCGGTATCTTTTATGTCCGCATGTTCATTTAGTTTCTTCTCCATACGATCAAGTGCCCAGAAAAGATTGACCGCTGTAGGTCTTGATGTTTCAAGATACTCTTTTGTCTCCCGGAATTTCAACGAAAATTCTTTATAGTCTCTGGTTTTTAGATCCCTTAACGCCACCCATAGTCCGTATGCAGCTGCAATGCCTATGGCAGGTGCCCCTCTGACCTTTAGATTTTTTATGGCATCCCAAATATCCTCTTTTGTATTTATTTCTATGAATCTTTCTTCTCCGGGAAGCAGCCTCTGATCCATGATCAGAAGTTTTCCTTCTTCAAATTTGAATGGTACTGTATCAGGCATTTATTCTCTCCTTTTTTGAGACACAAATCAATTATACTATAACAGCCAAGATATTGCATTTACAAAATCCAATATGACATCAAAAGAGACCGGCAAAAGCCGGTCCCTTTTTGTTTCTGTAATATATTTTTTGTCTTTTTTAGAGGTTGAATTCCTTCTTTGCATCAGCCAGAGCTTCATCAAGCTTAGCCAGGACTTCATCCATGGTTTCCTGCTTAAGTATTGCAGGGGGCTCAATACGAACTGTTTTTGCATTAACCAAAGTTCCTGCAGTCATAACATGTCTTTCGAACATACCCTTGGTTACTTTATATCCTACTTCTGCTTCCGGGAATTCCATACAGATCAGAAGGCCTGCGCCTCTGTATCCAACCAATACTGTCGGATATTTCTGCTTCAGTTTTTCCAGTCCTGCCATGATATATGCACCTTTTTCTGCACACATCTTGGGAACATCGTTCTCCAGCATGAACTTGATCGTGGAAATGGCTGCTGAGCAGGCCAGGGGATTTCCGCCGAATGTGGGTGATCCAAGTATCCATGGATTGTCTATAAGTTTTTCTACCCACATCTTAGGTCTTGCGATTATACCTGTGATAGGCATAACTCCGCCGCCAAAAGCTTTTCCGTATGTCATTATATCCGGAACTATTCCTTCATGCTCAACTCTCCACATGGTTCCGCATCTTCCCATACCTGTCTGGATCTCGTCACAAATAAGAGCAACATCGTACTTGTCGCATATTTCTCTTACTTTCTTGAAGTATCCTTCCGGTGGGATCTGAACGCCTGCTTCACCCTGTATGGGCTCGATGATAACTCCTGCTACCTTTTCGCCTACTGTCTGCAGATTCTTTATTGCTGCTTCCATGGCATCCGCATTACCGAATTCAACATGCTGTACCTGCTGGATCATAGGCACGTAATCTTCTCTGTATGCGCCCTTGCCTCCCATTGAGATGGCACCCATGGATTTTCCGTGGAATGCGCCAACAGTTGATATGTACCATCTGCCGCCTGTTGCCAGTCTTGCCAGTTTCAGAGCCATTTCTACAGCCTCTGCTCCGCCGTTTGTAAAGAAGCAGTACTGAAGGTCTCCCGGAGTAATCATTGCCAGTATATTAGCAAGGTATCCTCTAAGCGGGTCAACCAGTTCCTGTGAATGCAGTGCATATTTGTCCAACTGAGCCTTAACTGTCTTGAGGATAGCAGGGTTTCTGTGGCCGCATGTGTAGATGCCGAATCCGCCCAAACAGTCAACGAACTGTGTTCCGTGCAGATCTTCAAAATGCTCTTCCGAGTCTGTCCATTCAATGAATGCCGCATCGTCGGATACAGATTTTCTGTACTCCAGCCATCCGGGGTTTACGTTTTCATTGAAGTTCTTGATGGAGTCATCGTGTATAGCTTTTTTGTCAGCTTCTGACAAGCTGTCGCTTTCAATGTAGCCAACGACTCTTCTTGCTTCTTCTAAAGCTTTTGCTTTATTCATTTCAGTCATTCTATGACCTCCTCTTTTCTCACCGCCCAAATTTTAGCGGCTAAAAATATAACTTTGTACCTTTATTATAATACAAGTTTCGTGCCAAGATGTTAAGAAAATGACATCTTTTTGATTAAAAAGCCTGTTCCCCTTTTGTTTCAATGAGTCCTGCATATCGCTTTTTTGAGGTATAATAAGTGACGATCATATTACAGCAAACTTGTACCACAATAAAAGCAATTTGTCGAAATCTTCTCTCATAAATCATACAAAAAAGTTAAATGCCGTCTCAAAAGTGAGACGGCAGTTTTATCAAATAAATTTCGCCCTTAAGTTTCTTCAAAAAATACTTGTGAATCCAAAAGTTATTCCCGTGACCAGAAATCCCGCAGCCAGCACACCCAAAAAAATCATCGGCAGAGCTTCTTTCCAGGGCATTTCAAGTACGGTGGCCACCAGGGCCCCTGTCCATGCACCGGTCCCCGGAAGGGGGATCGCCACAAGTATAAAAAGCCCGAGTTTTCTGTACTTTATGACCTTCTGTCCCTTTATATGCCCTTTCTCTTCCAACTTCTGAACTATCAACCCAAGTTTTTCAAAGGACTTCATCCAGTTGAATATTCTCTTCAAAAACCAGAGTATAAAAGGTATGGGCAGCATATTGCCGAAAACGCTTACCGCATATGAAAGCCATATGGGCAGGCCGTGATACACTCCAAAAGGGATACCTCCTCTAAGCTCAATAACCGGAATAGCAGATACTACTGCAGTAGCAAGTAGTTTACCCGCAAGAGTGGTAGTTATCCATTCAAGCATTCTGTCAGTTTCCCCTCTCTTTTTTATGTGGTCCGTTTCTTTTCATAAAATCACTTTGTATAATTATCAAAATATCCCTGTATATAAACAATGGGCGTTCCTTTGTCTCCGCTGCCCGATATGAGATCGCAGAGAGATCCTATCAGATCGGTGAGCCTTCTTGGTGTGGTTCCCTGGGAAACCATTTTGCCCTCAAGGTCAGCATCCTTATTCTTTATATAATCGGAAACCGCCTGTTTGAGTTCTTCTCCATTTAAGTGGGCAAAATCATTATCCGCCAGATATTTGAGTTTTATTTCGCTGGGAGTGCCCAAAAGGCCTTCCGTATATCCCGGCGATACAACAGGGTCAGCCAGTTCCCATATCTTTCCGACAGGGTCTTTAAAGGCGCCATCACCATATACCAGGACTTCCACATTCTTTCCCGTTGCCTTTTTTATTTCATCTCTGACAGAATCAACAAATTTGTCACAGTCATTTGGGAAAAGCTTGATCGTCTCTTCTGTTGCTTTGTTTGATCCAAGTATCCCGTACCTGTTGTTTGATCCGCTGCCGTCAACACTTTTATCAAGTATATCATCAAGACCCAGGATCTTTTCTGCTCCTGCATCCCTGAGGATCTGTTTAGTTCTTTCTCTGGTATGTATATCACAGGTCAGGACATTTTTTGTGTAAAGAAGTATTGTTTTGGGATCGTTTGAAAAAATTATTTCAGCTTCGGCTCCTTCCTCTTGGATCAGCTGTTTATAATAACTGATATAATCCATTCCGGTAAAAGGATGTTTTGATTTACCGAACAGTTTTTCGAACTCCTTTTGTGTCAGAACTTTTTTATATGGATCCACTCCCTTTTCATACATAAGATCTATATCAACAAGATGGTTTCCGACTTCATCGCTGGGATAACTTAACATCAAAAATATTTTTTTTGCTCCCCTTGCTATTCCTTTAAGACATATGGCAAATCTGTTTCTACTGAGTATGGGGAAAATAACGCCTATTTCCTCTCCCCCTAATTTGTTTCTCACATCCTTTGCCAGTTGCTCTTTTGTTGCATAGTTGCCCTGAGCCCTGGCAAGGACGGCTTCGGTTATGCCTATCACATCTTTATCCATTACCGTGAATTCCCCTGAAGCTGCCGCCCCAAGCACCGTGTCAGTGACTATTTTTTTGAGGTCGTCCCCTTCTCTTATTATTGGCGCCCTAAGTCCCCTTGCAACCGTTCCTACTCTTCTTTCCATATTCCTTTTCTCCTGTCTTTTTGCTGGAAAACAGCCTGCTGTTCCCTGTCAATTATACAACCTGAAAGGCTTAAATACAAATGTTTTAAGCCTTTCTGAGCCTCAATGCATTTGTAACTACACAAAGGGAACTCATGGACATGGCTGCAGCGGCAAACATGGGATCCAGGGTCCATCCTGTAAACGGATAAAAGACTCCTGCTGCCAGAGGAATGCCCAAAGAGTTATAGAAAAACGCCCAAAAAAGATTCTGCTTTATGTTTCTTACCACTGCCTTGCTGAGTTTCACTGCACAAGCCCCGTCTTTTGGATCTTCATGCATAAGCACGATATCAGCAGCTTCTATTGCGATATCCGTTCCCGCTCCTATGGCTATTCCCGTGTCGGCAGCCTTTAGAGCAGGTGCATCATTTATACCGTCTCCTATCATCAAAACATTTCTGCCTTCTTTTTTTATATCATCTATAACATTCTTTTTTTCTTCCGGCATAACTTGCGCCACCACTTTGTCTATGCCTGTTTCCTTTGCTATGGCCTCTGCTGTTATTTGATTATCTCCTGTGAGCATTACCGTTTCTATGCCCATTTCTTTGAGTTCAAGAACAGCTTCCCGGCTGCTTTCCTTCGGCTCATCCCTTAATGCTATGATCCCGGCAAGATCACCGTCTATTCCTGTGTATATGAGGGTCCTTCCTGTTTCGTACAATTTGACAGTCTGACCCTCTTCAACCAATATGTCATTCTCGTGCATGAACTCTTTGTTCCCTGACAACACCCTTTTCCCTTCTATGATGCCTTCTATCCCTCTTCCCGGCATTACAAGGAATCTGTTCACTTTTTTTGTATCCAGTCCTTTTTTCTCTGCTCTTTCTATTATGGGCAAACCTAGGGGGTGCTCCGACAGTTTTTCAAGGGAAGCAGTATAAACTATGATGTCTTCTTCTGTTCCTTTTATTGTAACTATTTCGCTTATTTCAGGCCTTCCTTTTGTAAGTGTGCCGGTCTTGTCTATCACGGCAACTTGGGTTTTTGAAACTGTTTCCAGAGTTTCTGCAGTCCGAAAAAGTATGCCTTTTTCGGCGCCCCTTCCCGTTCCTGCCATTATTGCAAGGGGTGTGGCAAGACCCAAAGCACAGGGACATGATATAACCAGTACAGCGATGCTCATGGAACCGACCCGATCAAGTTCTGCACCGGCTAATATCCAGCAGACAGCTGTTATCACAGCGATCAATATGACAATGGGAACAAAAAAAGCAGAAACTTTATCCGCCAGCCTTGCTATTGGAGCTTTTGAATCGGCTGCTTCCTCTACAAGTCTTATTATTCCTGAAAATGCAGTTTCTTCACCCACCTTGTCCGCCTTCATTTTTAAGTATCCGGCCTTATTGATTGTCGCTGTGAAAACTTCATCTCCGGGACCTTTATCAACGAGCATACTTTCCCCTGTAAGGGTCGACTCATCCAGGATGCATGTGCCTTCTGTTACTGTCCCGTCTGCCGGTATGCTTTCTCCTGATTTGACCGCAATGATATCTCCCGGCAGAAGATCCTCTGCAGGTATGATTTTTTCCTGTCCGTCTTTTGTGATTATCCTTGCTTCCCTCGGAGCAAGAGCCATCAGTTTTTTTACGGCATCACCGGTCCTGCCCTTGGATCGTACTTCCAGCCATTTCCCAATGGTCACCAGAGTCAGGATCATAACTGCAGATTCGAAATACCCCAGGATCAATGCGGCCAGTGAGCCTATGGCAATTAGAGAATCCATGTTGGGTGCTGCTTTAAAAAGCAGTTTAAATCCTCTTGTGTAGTATTTGTAATTGATGACCGCCACAGGAAAAGCCAAGATGCCCAGGCCCCAGGAAGGTACTTCCGGGACCGGCAGCTTTATCATTCCTCCCATTGACAAAACCATAAGAGGGATCAGAAATCCCAGTGATATCAGAAACCGGTATTTAAGCTCTTTTATTTCCCCGGCTGTTGTTTTCTCTTGATCTTTTTTGCCCTCATAAGTACTTTTTGCCTCTTGTGCATCATATCCGCTTTCCCTGACTGTTTTTACTATTTCGGAAGACCCGATCTGCTTTTCATCAAAATCAACGATCATTGAATCGGAAACAAGACTGACCCTTGCTTCTCTGACAGAAGCCATGGCATTCACATTCTTTTCTATTGTTGCAGCGCATGCGGCACAGCCCATGCCTTTTATTATATATTTTTTTTTCATTATTCTTTCCCCATGATTTTATCTGCTTTTTTATGGGTAATATTATATCATACTCAACCAAATTTCAATTGACATATGTTTTATTTTGGATTATACTTTCTTTGAGTTAGCTTTGACTAACCGGCATTAATGTTAAGCATTCACAGACAAAGTATCATGGGGGATCATATGACACTGGACAGACTGAAACCCGGCACCCGGGCAAGAATAACCGCAGTAAAAGGCAAAGGTGCCTTGCGCAGACGGCTCCTTGATCTGGGACTGACACCCGGGACTATGGTTATGATAAGGAAAGTTGCACCGTTGGGAGATCCTATCGAGATCTGCCTTCGCGGTTTTGAGCTGTCTCTTAGAAAGGCTGAAGCCTCTGAGATAGAAGTCACTACAGAAGACTGTTCGGGAAACATAAACTGCAGCATTTGTCCCTATTCTAAACCGGAGGACAAAACATCAAATGGATAAAAGCACCAAAAAAAAAGAAAACCGGCGTAAACACCGGCATCGCAATAAAAAAAATGAGGCTATAAGCATTGCCATAATAGGCAACCCCAACTGCGGCGCCACAACACTTTTTAACCGAATGACCGGCGGCATAAAACAGAAGGGCCGCTTCTTTGAGTGCTGCCATACGGCAAAGGAAGGCCCTGTGCGTGCTCACAAAAACACAACTGTTGTAGAACTGCCGGGCACTTATTCCCTTTCTGCTTATACACTCAATGATATCACCGCCAGGGACATACTGATAAACGGAAAACCGGATGTGATAGTCAACATTGTGGACGCCACAGGCTTTGAGCGCAGTCTTTATCTTACTCTCCAGCTTATGGAACTGGATATCCCCATGGTGGTGGCTCTAAACATGATGGACGAGATAAAAAACAATGACATAGATTTTGATCTTCAAAAACTGGAAAAAGAACTCACAGTGCCTGTCATACCCATTTCAGCCAGCAAAAACCGGGGCATACACGACCTTATCCACTATGCCATAGAGGCAGCAAAAGATAAAACCGTCCCCCAAAAAATAGATTTTTGTTCAGGGTATGTACATACAGCCATACATTCCATAGCCCACCTTATTAAAGATGATGCGGATAAGGCCGGCCTGCCTCTCAGGTTCTGCTGCACAAAAATAGTAGAGGGAGATGAGCCGGTACTGAACCAGCTAAATCTCAAAGACCCTGAACTGGAAATAATAGATCATATCGTCAGCGATATGGAGCATCATTTGAATACGGATCGGGAAGCCGCCATGGCAGATATGAGATATGCCTTCATACAGGATCTTTCGGCGAAGGTAATAACAAGATCGGCCTCTACCACAAGAGAACAGGACCGGTCTCTTATGATAGACAAAATACTGACCCACAGAATATTCGCCATTCCGATTTTTTTCGGTATCATGCTGCTTATATTCTATTTTACTTTTGATTCCATCGGTCAGTGGCTTTCTGACTGGTTGGGGATGGGGATAGACAAAACCGTATCTCTCATAGATAGCGGTCTTTCCGCCAGCGGAGCCGCTCCAGCCCTTCACTCTCTTATTATAAACGGAGTGTGTGCCGGAGTAGGTAGCGTTCTTTCTTTTCTCCCCAGAATAGCAGTTCTTTTCTTTTTCCTTTCCATACTGGAAGACAGCGGATATATGCCCAGAGTGGCTTTTGTAATGGACAAGCTTCTTCGCAAAGTGGGACTTTCGGGTCAGTCAATAGTTCCTATGCTAATAGGCTTCGGCTGCTCTGTCCCGGCAATAATGGCCACAAGATCTCTGCCCAGCAAAAGGGACAGACATCTTACCATCGCCCTTATACCTTTCATGTCCTGCAGTGCCAAGCTCCCTCTGTATGCCATGTTCATTTCCGCTTTCTTTGAAGACAACAGAGTCTTTATTATGGCCGCCATATATCTTCTGGGGATCATCGTTTCTGTGGTATGTGCCCTTATATTCAAGCATACTCTTTATAAAGGCGATCCCGTTCCATTCGTACTTGTATTGCCTCCTTACAGACTCCCTGCCATGAAAAGTGTATGGCTGAGGATGTGGGAAAATATAAAAGAATTCATAAAAAAAGCCTTTACCATAGTTTTCATAGCAACCATAGTTATTTGGTTTTTGCAAAGTTTTGATGCGGGCCTGAATATGGTATCAGATCCCGATGACAGCATCCTGGCCGCCATAGGGAAAGTTGCCGTGCCCCTGTTTGAGCCTCTGGGATTCGGGGACTGGCGGGCCTCTACTGCTCTTATAACCGGTCTTTCCGCAAAAGAGGCCGTGGTAAGCACCATGGCAGTCCTTACAGGGGCCACCGACGGAGCCGCTCTTTCCGCCATGCTCATAGAGATTTTCACCCCTTTGACTGCGTTTGTTTTTATGGTATTCTGTTTGTTGTACATGCCCTGTGTTGCAACTCTTGCCACGATCAAAAAAGAAATGAACGGGTGGTGGCATGCTATCCTGGTAGTCCTTTTCCAGACCACCGTTGCATGGATAGTTGCATTTATAGTTTATTCTGTTGGAGGTATATTTATATGAAGTTTTATATAGTTGATGCTTTTTCTTCCGCCGCCTTCGGGGGCAATCCTGCGGGAGTTGTTATGATCCCGAAAGGAGAGGATTTTCCTTCTGTATCCCTGATGCAGAAAACTGCAGCAGAACTAAGATACTCCGAGACGGCATTTGTCAAAAGACTAAATGAAAAGGAATTTCACACAAGATATTTCACCCCTGCGGCAGAAGTGGATCTTTGCGGACACGCAACTATCGGTGCATTTTCTGTAATGCTCAAGGAAGGTATTATATCAAAAGAACAGGAATATATGAATCATACTCTTGCAGGTGATCTTGAAATAGCAGCACAAAAAGACTTTATAATGATGGAAATGGCTGTTCCAGAGCACATAAAGACCCTGAGCGGAAAGAACGAGACCGAAACCCTTTTTCATATCATGGGCATTCCTGCCGGAGAAGTTTTTATTCACCAAAGCCCCGGCGATAAGAAAAAGCTCCTTCCGATGATAATTTCTACAGGCCTTCCGGATATCCTTCTTCCGGTTTCGGACAGAAATACACTTTTTGATATTGATCCGGATTTTGATGCCCTTTCCAAATTTTCAGAGGAATATGAAGTAACGGGAGTACATGCCTTCACCCTTGATGCGGCAAAAGATGATATCACAGCCCACTGCAGGAATTTTGCCCCCCTTTATGATATAGACGAAGAGGCCGCCACCGGAACTGCAAACGGGGCGCTGACATACTATCTTTTCCTTCATGATCTTATAAAAGACGGCCAGGACTCGGTTTTCATCCAGGGCGAATCCATGGAACGGCCCTCAAGGATATTGAGCCACATAAAAAAAGTACCCTGCTATGAAAAAAGCAGGGACTCAAAAAAAGATGATTTTTGTCTTAAGATACAAATAGGCGGCACTGGGATGATTCTTGCCGCGGGGGAAATATTTATTTGAGAATATCAGATAATATTTCGCGAAAACCTTCGGCGACCTTTGGAAGGACTTCTTTATTGACCATTTTCATTTGTTTTTTGCCTTCGCTGGTAAGTATTACCTGCCCGTTCTCGGGAAGGGACTGTACAGTGACCTTCTTTCTTCCGGGATAAGCCAAAACATTGAACCAGTCACTTCCATCAAGATGTATATAGGGTCTGTCTCTGAATTCAACCAGAGATGCTTTCCCATATTTTTCTTCGTTCCAGTTTTTTTCCACCAACTCTGCCAGTTCATTTATAGTTATGGTTTTATTGAGTTTTATTGATATAGGTCCTGCCATAAATAATTCTCCTGTTTTCTTCAATAGCTATATGCCGTAATAAAAGTTGCTTCCCGGTGCTTTTCCGCCCAAAGAGTCCAAATTGAATTCTTCCATGATCTTTATATAATCCCTAATAAGCTTCTCTCCTCTGTTACTTCTTGAATAAAGCACCAGTTTGGATTTTGTGTTTTCTCTTGCTTTATCAATAGACTCCTCATATTCCGCCAAAAATATTTTCAGATCTTTTGTCCTTTTTTCTGCAAAGGATCTGCTCACAACAAGAATATCTGTCGGTATATGGGAATTATATGTTTCTTCCCAGAGTTTGTCCAGCTCGAGGGATTTTTCGGCATTTTTGATGCTTTTTACCGCTTCCGATGCATAGGGTTCCTGCAGCAGTGCCAAAGTATAAGGCTCCTTCAGTGCTTCTTTTACTTCCTGTGGTGTTGATAACCACTCAAAACTTATTCCGTACTCCGTATTTATATAATTGTCTTCAAGAAGTTTCTTTAGGGCATATTCCCCGGTACCTCCTTCACAACATCCGATTATGGTCTTGCCCCTCAGAAAAGAAATGCTGTCCTCGGGTATACTGATACCATTTGAGACTATATAAAGATCTCCCATTACAACGGGGCTGACTGCCATAACATTTCCGTCTGTTTTTTCATAAAGCTGTGCAGCAGTATTTGCGGATACTATGGCTGAATCAAAATCTCCGCCGGCTATTTCAGCCTCCACTGAGGTCTGATCATCATATGTGGTTATATCATAATCATTGCCCAGAGCCTCCAAGGTTTCTGCCGGAGAACCTTTTGCAGCAACTATACTTATTTCCCCTGACAGTGTCCCCGTTTCCTCCGTTACGTCTTCATCTCCTCCGCATCCTATGAAAAAAACCGACATAGCAAATGTGGCAAATAAGATAAAAATTACCTTCCTTTTCATTTGATCATCTCCCTACGGTCTCTTTCTGCGACGACCGCCTTCGGCCACATTCATTCTTACTATAGCCTTTGTTAGGGCTATCTTGGCTTTTGTTACATCGTTGGGGTCATGCTCCTCTTTGCTGCAGAGCCATGATTCCGCCCTCTCTTTCAAGTCTATGCATCTGTCTTTATCTATCTCATCAGACCACTCTGCTGCATCCGTGTATATTATTATGCTGTCCTTGACATCAACAAAGCCACCCGAAACAGCAGCGACCCTGAAATCTTTTTTTCCGGCTTCCTGTATCCATAATTCACCATAATCAAGAAGTTTGCATGCCCAGGAGTGTCCTGCCATAAAACCTTCGTCTCCCAGAAGGGTCCTTACTATGACAAGCTCCGTATCTCCGCTATAAAACCTTTTTGAAGGTGTTATGACATCAAGTTTTATGCTTCTAGCCATTCTTATTACCCTTTTCGTGTCTTTCAATGACTTCGTCTATCCCTCCTGCAAACAGGAAGAGATTTTCCGGTATATCATCATGCTTGCCTTCAAGGATTTCTTTGAAACCTCTTACGGTTTCTTTGAGAGGCAGATATTTCCCCGGTGTTCCGGTAAACTGCTCTGCAACACTAAATGGCTGTGACATGAAACGCTGTATTTTTCTTGCTCTGTTAACTACCAGTTTATCGGAGTCCGAAAGTTCATCCATCCCCAGTATGGCTATTATATCCTGAAGATCCTTATACTTTTGGAGCACTTCCTGTACCCCTCTTGCCGTATTATAATGTTCTTCCCCTATTATAAGAGGATCCATTATCCTTGAAGTCGAATCAAGGGGATCCACCGCCGGATAAATACCAAGCTCAGTTATTGATCTGGAAAGCACTGTGGTGGCGTCAAGGTGTGCAAAAGTGGTCGCCGGAGCCGGATCAGTCAAGTCATCTGCGGGAACATATATGGCCTGAACCGACGTTATGGAACCTTTTTTCGTTGAAGTTATCCTTTCCTGCAATGCTCCCATCTCAGTGGCCAGGGTCGGCTGATAACCAACTGCCGAAGGAACTCGTCCCAGCAATGCCGATACTTCAGAGCCGGCTTGTGTGAATCTAAATATATTATCTATAAAGAGAAGTACATCCTGTCCTTCTGTGTCCCTGAAATATTCAGCCATGGTAAGTCCTGTAAGGCCTACCCTCATCCTTGCTCCGGGAGGTTCGTTCATCTGTCCGAAAACCATTGCGGTTTTTTCTATAACGCCGGATTCGATCATTTCGTAATAAAGATCGTTACCTTCACGGGTACGCTCACCAACACCGGCAAACACTGAAATGCCGCCATGCTCTTTAGCGATATTGCTGATAAGCTCCTGAATAAGTACGGTCTTGCCTACACCCGCACCACCGAAAAGTCCTACTTTACCGCCCCTTGTATATGGAGCTATCAGATCTATTACTTTTATGCCGGTTTCAAATATATTGGACGATGTGTCCTGCTCTTCAAAATCCGGGGCCGCTCTATGTATCGAAGATACCTGTTTTGTGTTCACTGGTCCTTTATCATCTATCGTTTCACCTATTACATTAAAAAGCCTTCCCAGAACTTCCTTCCCTACAGGAACTTTTATGGGGCCTCCTGTATCGTGGGCTTCCATTCCTCTTGTGAGCCCGTCTGTAGAGGAAAGCGCTACACATCTGACTACATCGTCTCCTATGTGCTGGGCCGCTTCGGCAACTATCTTCTTTTCACCGAAAGGTATGTTTATGGCATTAAGAAGTTCCGGCATTTTTTCCGGATCAAATTTTATGTCGATAACAGGACCTATTATCTGATTTATGATTCCTTTGTTCACCTTGAACTACCTCCTATTTTTGAGCTTCTGAACCGGCTACGATTTCTATGATCTCATCTGTTATTGCCGATTGTCTCGCCCTGTTATAAAACAGCGATAAATCGCTTAACATGTCTCTTGCATTATCTGTTGCGTTCTCCATGGCCATTCTTCTGGCCGCATGTTCACATGTGGCCGATTCAACAACAGCTCCGTATATCATTATTTCAACATACTTGGGCACCAGATAATTGAATACTTCTTCCACCGAAGGTTCGTATTCAACTTCTTTGCCGTATCTCATGATATCCGGATCCTTTTCCATTTCAAAGGGCAGCAGGGTCACATTTTTGACTCTTTGCTCGAGGGTACTCACATATGATGTATATATGAGAACGACCTCATCTAT
>DBPK01000027.1:9635-17351 GCA_002304835.1 Firmicutes bacterium UBA1422 | reverse complement strand
TTCATCTCTGCTTCCGCTTCTTTTATTATATTTGAATTGAAGCTCCCGCAAAGGCCCCTGCAGCTGGTTACTATAATATAACAGGTGTTTACTATTTCCCTGTTTCCTATCATATATTTGTCAGGCACCTCGGAGGCATTATTGAATACCTCTGCAATGGACTGAGTTATGAAGTGAAAATATTCATTTGTCTTTTCAAAAGTCGCTTTGGCTCTTCTGAGTTTTGCTGCCGAAACCAGCTTCATTGCATTGGTTATATGCTCCATGCTGGTCACACTTTTTATGCGTCTTTTGACATCCTGCATATCACTTGATGCCATTTTTTACTCCTTTTTTTTGTCAGCCTTCTTTGCTTCTTTTGCTGCTTTTTTTTCGGCTTTTGCCGCTTGTTTCATTGCTTTTTTATTAGCCTTTTCATCCGCTTCGGGCTCGCATACGCACTGCTCACCAGCCTCTTTGTTGATTTCTTTTTCTATTACGGGCGTTTCGGGTCTTACGGAAAAAGCTGTTATTCTCTTGAAATCTTCAAGGGCACTTATAAGAGCACTCTCATTTTCCTTTGAAAGTTCTCCCTTTTCCACAAGCTCTTTGCCTATTTGCGGATGATGAGTATCCATATGTTCATAAAGTGCTTCTTCGAAGGCCTGTATGCTTTCTACAGGGACATCCTTAAGATATCCGTTTACAGCTGCATATATGATCATTACCTGATGGTCTACCGAAAGGGGCTTATACTGGCCTTGCTTTATGATCTCCATAAGCCTTTCACCGTGATCCAGCCTGGCTTTTGTTTCCGCATCCACATCAGAGCCGAACTGCGAGAAACTGGCCAGTTCTCTGTACTGGGCCAATTCCAGTTTTACCTTGCTGGCAACTTTTTTCATGGCTTTGATCTGAGCATCGCCTCCCACACGGGATACCGAAATGCCCGCATTGATGGCAGGTCTCTGCCCCGTGAAGAACAATTCTGTTTCAAGGAATATCTGACCGTCTGTAATGGATATTACATTAGTCGGTATATATGCTGAAACATCTCCCGCCTGGGTCTCTATTATGGGAAGGGCTGTAAGAGAACCTCCGCCCAGTTCATCTGAAAGTTTTGCTGCTCTTTCCAGCAGTCTGCTGTGAAGGTAAAATACATCCCCTGGATAAGCTTCTCTTCCCGGTGGTCTTCTAAGCAGCAGTGACATGGCTCTGTAGGCCACTGCATGTTTCGAAAGATCATCATATATAACAAGAACATGCTTTCCCATATACATGAAATATTCACCCATGGCGCAGCCTGCATAGGGGGCTATATACTGAAGTGGAGCCACATCACTGGCTGTGGCGGATACAATGATCGTATTCTTCATTGCGCCCTTCCTCTCAAGAGCCTTCACCAGCTGTGCCACCGTGGATTTCTTCTGGCCTATTGCCACATATATGCATATGACATCCTCATCCTTCTGATTAAGTATAGTATCTATGGCTATGGCGGTTTTGCCCGTCTGCCTGTCGCCTATAATAAGCTCCCTCTGCCCTTTACCTATAGGTATCATGGAATCTATAGCTTTAAGTCCGGTCTGCAGAGGCTCTTTTACCGACTGCCTCTGGAGGACTCCCGGAGCCGGGCTTTCCACGGGACGGGTCTTGCCGGTTTTGATAGGGCCCTTACCATCCAACGGCTGGCCCAGGGAATTGACTACTCTTCCGATCAGTTCTTCTCCCACCGGTACCTCTACTACCCTTTTGGTTGGTTTTACTATATCCCCTTCTTTTATTTCCTTGTCGGATCCCAGTATTACTGTTCCCACATTGTCTTCTTCCAGGTTGAGTGCCATTCCGTATATGCCTCCGGGGAACTCCAGAAGCTCTCCGGACATACAGTTATCAAGTCCGTATACTCTGGCGATCCCGTCTCCTACCTGTATTACGGTACCGAAATCTGAAACATCAAGCTGGTTTTCATAATTCTTGATTTGTTCTTTTATGACCGCACTTATTTCTTCGGGTCTTAAATTCATTTGATTTCCTCCTGCTTATTTCAGAATGTTTTCCAAATCATTGAGTCTCTTCCGCAACGAAGCATCGATTATTTTGCCGTTTATAAGGATCTTTACTCCTCCGATAAGGGAAGCATCTGTTATGTTTTCAAGTTTTACTCTGCTGTCCATGAGTACTTCGGTTTTGCTCTCAAAATCCTTTATCTGTTTCTTCGTCAGAGGAGTGACCGAGAAAACGGTTCCGTATGCAAAACCTTCTTTTTTGTTAACAAGTCCTTTGTAATATCTTATTATTTTGGAATAATGCCTTGTTCTCCGTTTATCCACAAGCAAATAAAGAAGATTAAGCAGTTCCTTGCAGATGTTCTGCTCAAAAATTCTCTTGATAGCTTCTTTTTTTTCTTCTGCCGGGATTGTGGGATTATCAATAAATGCGCTAAGTTCTTTTTCTTTTTCGAGTACCGAAAGAACATCTTCAGCGTCTTCAAGGATCCTGTTTTCTTTTTTAAGATCCTGTGCCACTTGAAATAGCGCACTTCCATATGTCATATCAATGGTCAGTTCTGCCATTCCGAAGTACCTGCCCCTTTTATTATCTTATCGACTATCTGCTTCTGCTCGTCGGTTTTCTCTAAATCTTTTTCCATTATTTTCTCGGCTGCCATTACTGCCAGCATTCCAACTTCTTCTTTCATTTCCACAAGAGCTTTTTCTTTCTGTCTTTTGATTTCTTTTTCGGCTCTCATCATTATCTCATTGGCTTTGGTATTTGCCTCATCGATTATTTCTTTTGCCTTCTCATCTGCTTTTAATTTGGATTCTCTTATGATCTCCCTGCCTTCGCTTTCTATCTGGGCTATCTTAATACTGTAAGCCTCCAGTTTTTCGTCAGCTTTTCTGTTGGTGGCTTCTGCCGAATCAAAAGCTTCCTTGACAGTGCTTTCTCTCTTCTGCACAAAATCATGGACTTTCTCAAAGAAGAATTTTCTCAGTATAATATAAAGGACAAAAACTGTTACGAGCTGCATCAGCAATGTCCAGTTGAAACTGATAAGCGGTGCAAATTCCATAGGCTGTCTCCTCCCTTCTTTGGCTTTTTATTCGTTTTCTCAGGCAAAAGGATTTGCGAAAAGTAAAACGATGGATACGATAAATGCAAATATACCTGTAGTCTCCGTTACTGCCTGTCCTACAAGCATTACCTGAAGCAGATCACCTTTGGCTTCGGGTTGTCTTCCAACGCCTTCTACAGCTCTACTGGCTGCAAGCCCCTGGCCTATACCTATACCAAGTGCGGCAAAGCCGATACTTACTGCTGCTCCCAATGCGGAAAAGGCATAAATCAGAGCTTCCGGTGTTATTTGTGATGACATAATATTTACCTCCTAATAAAAATTGATTGCTTGTATGTCAATGTTCTTCATCGCGGGTCGCTATTTCCATCGTGATGAATACCATAGTCAACATTGTAAATATAAAGGCCTGAAGTACAGGCTCAAAAATATCAAAGAAAAAATTCGCCGGCATTGGAATTACTGCGTCCAGAAGCGGTATCGGCAAATGCAGGGCTTCACTGGCGGTGGCCAATCCCTCAAGAAGCATTTCAATAACTATCACTCCGCCGAGTATGTTGCCGAAAAGTCGGAATGAAAGAGAAATGGGGAAGGAAAGCTGTTCTATTATCTTGAGAGGGAACATAAAGGGGTACGGCTGAGCCATTTCTTTCATTTTTCCTATAAGTCCATAGCTCTTAAGAGCCTGTCTCTGTATCAGTACAAAAGTTATCGCTGCCAGCGCAAATGTGGTGTTTACATCGGCGGTAACAGGTCTCTGTCCGAAAAGTCCCAGCATATTGCTGAAAAGAACAAAGAAAAAAAGTGTTCCTATATAGGGTGCATAATTGATCCCCTTGGGTCCCATTGTTGCTTTCACCATATTATATACACCTTCAACGACCATCTCTGCTATGACCTGTTTGCCGTCCGGGACTTTCTTCATTCTTCTTGTGGACCATAATGCCAGAACAATCAAAATAACGGCAACAATTATACCAAAGCAAACAGTATTTGTTATAAAAACGCCGTTATCAAATTTAATAACTATCTGAGGGCCTATATGCACTGCCCGTACCTCCTTGCCATCAGCCCTTTGGCTGATCGTTTATGTCTGCGGTTTCACCATCTTTCTTTTTCCTGAAAATCTTCGGGCTCAGGATGTGAATATAAAATATCGAAGTCTGTATTGTCAGGAACCCGGCGCCACAGCCTATCCCTACGATGTATGAGGATCTGAACGTCATATAAAGAACGACCCCGTAAATCAAAAATCTTATTACATAACCCAGAGTGGACCAGTAGGGCTTTTCTTTTTCAAGCACCCGTTTTGCACAAAAAATCATTATATTGAAGTTAACTACAGCTACGCAGGTACCGATCAAAAGTCCGTAAACAAATCTTGTGCTGAGCCCCAAAAAAATCAGAGATATCAGTTCAAAAATACCTGCTGCGACAAGTCCATATAACAATATCCTGTTCTTGAATTTCGCAAACTCGTCCATGATATACTCTATTATACGCCGAAAAAAATAAAAGTAAACCTTTGTTAAAATTTACACGATTCGTAGTGAAAGCCTGAAAAATAAGGGTTTAGGCTCTCTCTGAATAAAAAAGATCAGAGTATTCCTCTAAAGCCTAATCTTTGTGACAGGTTTCACGGGACATATTTACTCTGATCAAATACTCTTTTTGTTTTTACGGCAAAAGCATATATCCTATTTAAGATATGCTTATCTTTATTTATCAAGCATTACTATTTTTAGTCCTGCCTCCGCAAGCATCTCTGTTGCCATTTCATCAGGATAACCTTCTCTTACTACTATTCTCCTGATGCCTGCATTTATTATCATCTTTGCGCATATGAGACAGGGCTGATGTGTTATGTATATGGTGGCACCTTCTATGCTCTGCGGGTATGTGGCTGCCTGTATTATTGCGTTCTGTTCCGCATGCAGGGCCCGACATAGTTCGTGTCTTTCTCCGGAGGGTATTTTCATTTCTTCCCTCATGCATGCTCCCCGTTCTTCACAGTGGGGGACTCCCTTGGGAGCTCCATTGTAACCTGTCGATATAACATGTTTGTCCATTACTATGGCTGCCCCCACCTGCCTTCTCAGACAAGTAGACCTTGTGGCTGCCAGCTCGGCCATTTTCATAAAATAATGGTCCCAGTCGGGTCTTTCTTTAATTATGGTTTTTGCCATCACATTCTCCTTTGATAAAAATATTAGCTCAAAAAAATCGTAACATACCTTATATGAAATATCAATCAGTAATAGACCTCCGCCAGATAAAGTCCCTGGGGGGGAGCCGTATGTCCCGCCTTTTTTCTGTCCTTTGAATTTATTATCAAGGGCATCTCCAAGGGAGATATTTTGCCGTGTCCCACATCCACCAGTGTCCCTGTTATTATCCTTACCATATTATAAAGGAACCCGTCTCCTGTGATCTCAATTATTATTTCGTCTGCTTCTTTCCTGATTGAAAGATTTTCTACGGTCCTTACAGTCGTCTCTTTTTCTGTACTTCCCGCAGCCTGAAAACATTTGAAATCATGTTTGCCCTCTATATATACTGCCGCTTTTTGCATTGCATGAAGATCCAGCGGTTTTTCTACAAAATAATAAAAATTCCTTTTGAAAGGATCTCTTTGGGAGCAGTTCTTTATCCTGTAAATATACTTTTTAGCTTTTGCATCAAAACGGGCATGGAAACCCGTTGGTTTTTCAAGGGCCTCTTTTATTCTTATCGATCCGGGCAGAAGATTGTTGAGAGCATAGGCAAGTCTTGCTGTGGGTATTTTAATATCGCCTTCAAAACTGGCCATCTGTCCCATGGCATGAACCCCCGCATCCGTCCTGCTGGTTCCGTTTATTTCTGCNNGGTACATCAGGCTGTATTTGCCATCCGCAAAAATCCGTTCCGTCATATTCTATTTTAAGAAGAATGTTTTTGTACATTTTTTAATCAAAAATACTGAATGTATTTTTACCTTTCCTTTTTGCATCATACATGGCTTTGTCGGCCCGGGCAAAAAGAGTTTTGAAATCTGTTCCCTTTTCAGGACTCACAGCAACACCTATGCTGCAGCTGATATTTTTTTCTTTGTCTATAGAAAGCCCTGATATTTTTTCGCATATTTGTGTTGCTCTGTATCTCAGTATCTCCCTGTCGGAGGTATTTTTCATGAGAAAAAGAAATTCATCTCCGCCGATGCGTCCGACTATATCACTCTTTCTGGAAACTTCCCTGAGGATCTCTCCTATATTGCTCAATATATAATCTCCTGTCTGATGCCCCATGAAATCATTGACCTTTTTGAAATCATCAATATCTATTACCATAAGACTGCACTTTTCCTCGCGGCTGTAATAGTCAAGATAAAAGCGGCAGTTCTGGGTCGTTGTAACCTTATTGAAAATGCCTGTAAGGGGATCCATTGCATTCATCCGCTGAAGCTGAAGCTTTGTTTTGTTGGCTCTCAATCTCATATCAAGAACAATAAATGATATCAGAATACCTGCCGCACATGCGATTGAAGATTGAAACATATCAAAGGCAAACGGATCGCTGCCCTTGAACATTATTACAAATGAACAGAAAATCCCCTGAAAAGCCAGTAAAAGAAAAATGTATGTTTTCATGGGCATTATGAAAACCAGGGGAAGGAATGTATATCCCAAAAAAAGAAATATTGCGGGAAGATCCGGGAAGGGGAACACACTTATGAATATGAAAAAACTCAGAACCATAACAGAAAAAACAAAGCAAAGAGCCTGGACCATAAAAAAACTTCCTTCTCTTTTCTGGAAGTATACCAGGCAAAAGATGCAAAATACTCCGAAAGCCACCACAAAAACATTGTACGCTACGACAAATTCCACAGAAGTAAAATCATTCAAGACCACATAAAGATACATCATAAGACCAATCAATGCTGAAATGCTGTTTCTTCTAAGCAAAAAAATGTTGTCGTTCTTTATGTCTTTTTTGCAATTGGAAAAATACATCTTACCGTCTCTTATGAATCCCTTAAGATATCTCACCCTTTTATCCCTCCCATGCCTTGGCAACAGCTTCGGCCACTTTTTCTGCCACACCGGGCATAAATGCACTTGGTATTATATTTTCTTCCGAAATATCTTCTTCGTTTATCATCCCTGCCAGTGCATATGCTGCAGCTTTTTTCATTTTCTCTGTTATTCTCTTTGCCCTTACTGACAAAGCTCCCTTGAATATTCCGGGGAATATCAGAACATTGTTTATCTGATTTGGGAAATCCGATCTGCCGGTGGCTATAACGGCCGCACCTGCATTTTTTGCTTCTTCGGGCATTATCTCAGGTTCCGGATTGGCCATGGCAAAAATCATGGGCGATCCCGCCATATTTTTTACCATTTTTTGCGTAAGTGCCCCCCCGGAAGAGACCCCGACAAAAAGATCTCTGCCCGCCAAAGCCTCAGAAAGCCCTCCGGACATATCATTCTTGTTTGTTATCTCTGCAAGTTTCTTTTTTGTTTCGTTAAGATCATTTCTTTTTTTATCGACAATGCCATGCCTGTCACATACAACTATATCCTTAAGCCCCATATCCATAAGCATTTTTGCTATGGCTGTTCCTGCTGCTCCCGCTCCGTTAATAACTGCTTTTATTTCCCAAAGATTTCTCCCAGTAA
>DBPK01000027.1:1120-9608 GCA_002304835.1 Firmicutes bacterium UBA1422 | reverse complement strand
TTTCTTCTATTTCAAAGCATCTTGGTGCGGATATGTCTTCAAGATTGATGCCACCTAAAGTGGGAGAAATATTTTTTACTATTTTTACTATCTCATCGGGATCCTGGGTCTTTATGCAAACGGGAAAAGCATCTATTCCTGCAAATTCTTTGAACAAAAGAGCCTTTCCGTCCATTACCGGAATAGAAGCCTCGGCGCCGATATTTCCAAGTCCCAACACAGCAGATCCATCGCTTACCACTGCCACTGTGTTGCTTTTGTTTGTATATCTGTAAATATCTTCAGGGCATTCTTTGATTCTCCTGCATGGTTCTGCCACCCCGGGAGTATATGCTGTTGAAAGGTCTTCTTTTTTCTTGACCCTTACTTTGCATGCCGTGGCCATTTTCCCTTTGTTTTTTTCGTGCATGATAAGAGAAGCCTTGTAGTAGTCCAATTTTTTTCTCCTTTATTTTATTTTGAATGAGCTCTTCAGATCCACGATGCGGTTGAATACTTTTTCTTTTTCAGAAGTAAAGATTTTATCGGCTATATAATATCCGTGTCTGAAAAACTGGTATCTTTCGCAAGGCATTGCATTTGCCACAGAGGTCTCTGCATAAGCCGTTACTTCTCTGAGAGAATCCGGATTGATTTTTTTGCTGCCGTCATCTCCCTCTGTCATCAAATGATCGTAGTTCCGTATTTTGATCTTCAATGCATTTTTTGCATCCACCCAGTGTATCGTCCCTTTGACTTTCCTTCCGTCGAAACCGCTGCCGCTCCTGGTGGCAGGGTCATATGTACAATGCAGTTCTTTTATTGTGCCGTCAGGATTTTTTATCACATCATTGCATGTGATAAAATAGGCTCCTTTGAAGCGCACTTCATTACCGGGGAAAAGTCTGAAATACTTTTTTACCGGAAATTCCGCAAAATCTTCACCATCCACAAAAAGCTCCTTGCTGAAGGTCACTTTTCTTGTACCCATTTCAGGCACATTTGCATTGTTTTCTATTTCCATTTCTTCCGTTTTATCTTCGGGATAATTTGTGATTATCACTTTTAACGGGTTTTCTACCACATTTCTGGTTTCTGTGGTTTTCTTCAGATCCTCTCTAACGCAATGTTCCAGGAGGGCTATATCAACAGTACTGTTGGACTTGGCTACACCTATCCTTTCACAGAAATCCCTTATAGCTGCCGGAGTATATCCCCTGCGCCTTAATCCTGCTATCGTAGGCATTCTCGGATCGTCCCAGCCTTCAACATCTCCGTTTTCCACAAGGGATTTCAAAAGACGCTTGCTCATTACGGTTTTGCTTATATTCAGTCGGGCAAATTCTATCTGTCGGGGCGGTGTCTGCCACCATCCGACTTCAGCCAGGAACCAGTCATAAAGCGGTCTGTGATCTTCAAATTCCAGGGTGCATATTGAATGTGTTATTCCTTCTATGGCATCTTCAATGGGATGTGCAAAATCATACATGGGATATATACACCACTTATTTTTGGTATTATGATGGGGCACATGGGCTATCCTGTAAATCACAGGATCTCTCATATTTATATTAGGCGATGCCATATCAATTTTTGCTCTTAATACCTTTTCTCCGTCCGAATATTTTCCGGCTTTCATTTCTTCAAAAAGTTTAAGGTTTTCTTCTTTGCTTCTTTTGCGATAGGGACTCTCTTTACCGGGTTCTTTCAATGTCCCCCTGTATTCACGTATCTCTTCCGCATCAAGATCACAGACAAAAGCCTTTTCTTTCTTTATAAGTTCTAAAGCGGCTTCATACATTTTGTCAAAGTAATCGGAAGCCCAAAGTTTTTTGTCCCATTGGAAACCAAGCCACTTTACATCCTCTTCTATGGAATCGATATATTCTTCGTCTTCTTTTACGGGATTTGTATCATCATATCTCAGATTGCATTTGCCATTGTATTTCTCGGCAGTGGAAAAATTCAGACATATGGACTTGGCGTGTCCTATATGAAGGTATCCGTTGGGTTCGGGAGGGAATCTTGTATATACTTCGCCTCCGTATTTGCCCGTTTCATTATCGGCATCGATAATATTATGAATAAAATTTGAAGTTTTATTTTCTTTTTCTGACATTGTTTTCCTCCGGTTATTATATGCCCGATTATTATATCACATTTTTCTAGGCTGTTCTTCAATAAATTATCAGATACATGTTATAATTGTCCCATAAAAAGGAGGGATATAATGACTTTAGGATACAGCAAGGACGGATTTCTGAAACTGCCCACTCCATTGGAGCGGCTTGAAGGCATCTCCCGGGATACCGGTGTTGATTTCTGGATCAAAAGGGACGACCTTACGGATCCCGGCATGGGAGGGAACAAACTGCGTAAACTCGAATACTTCATACATGATGCCCTGGATAAAAAATCGACCCTGCTTCTTACAACAGGAGCTCCCCAGACAAATCACGGAAGGCTTACTGCCGCCGTTGCTGCAAAATACGGGATGAAGTGTGCAATAGTATCAATAGCCGATCATTCCGGCGAGATTTCCGGAAACATTCTTCTTGACCGTATGATGGGTGCTGAAGTTTTTATAAAAAGGCCCAAGCCGGGTATTTCAGACGAGTCCCTTTTGTCAGATACATTGGCAAAAATCACCCGTGACTACGAAGATCAAGGAGAAAAAGTTTACTTTATACCAATGGGGGGATCCAGTGAGTTGGGCATCCTGGGCTATTACGACTGTGCCAAAGAACTGGCATTACAGATAAAAACCAAAGCTCTTAATGTGCCAAAGGTTTTTTGCGCGGTGGGAAGCATGGGCACATACATGGGGCTTTTCTGCGGTATCAAAAACGAAAATATCCAAATGGATCTTACGGGAATAGCCATAGCTCCCTTCCCCTGTGAGCCTTCCGTTTGGGCCGGACGATATTTTGAAAGAATAAAAGGTTTTTACGGTAGCCGGATAAAGATTTCCGCCTCCGAAAATGATTTTGATATAAACCATGACTGGACATACGGCGCATACAATAACCCCGTTTCCGAAGTAAGAGAAGCTATTTATTATATGGCTCGCCGCGAAGCCATTATACTTGATCCCTGCTACACGGGCAAAACATTCAACGGCATCCTTAAGATGATAGATTCAGGTTTGATAGAAAAAAATCAAACCGTGATATTCATCCACACAGGCGGCACCCCCGGGATAAATTCCCTCCCCCACCGGGCTGAAATGGAATCGGATCTTAAGGCCGGATTCAAAATTTTCTGATTTATTCTTTACTATTGCATTCTTACGGGTGTATAATCGTAATGATGAATAATTACGTATTATGAAATTTTAGGAGGAGACATGAACATGAAAACCAAAAAATTATTGATTGTCTTATTGACACTGGTAATGGTTTTTGCTTTTGCCGCTTGCGGCGGCGACGATGAGACCGCCGCTTTTGAAAAGCATGCTATCCCGTATCCGGAAGGATATGACACCACAACAACAGGTGCTTCATCCTACGACGGAGGTGGAGACCATTTTGACGGAGGCTATTTTGTGCCTTTGGATGTTTACAATCTGGAATCAACGGATTCTCTCACTGTGATCCCGAAATTTGAAACATACCAGCAAACTACAGAATATACATGCGGCCCCTGCTCAGCTCTTATGGTGCTTAACCATTACGATATGTATGACGAGAAAAAATATGATGAACTGAGCATAGCAGAGATGTCTGATACCAGTGATGAAACAGGTGTCGGTCCCGACGGCATTGCTAAGTTCTTTGAAGAAATCGGCTGGGATGTGGAAAGAAGCCCTGAAGACGGCAGTGCGACTTTCAGTTGGGATACCAGCGATACAGCCGATCAGGATTTCATAAAATGGGTAAAGAAAAACCTGAAAGCAGGAACACCCATAATGGTTGACTGGATCGACTGGAGTGGCCACTGGCAGGTTATCATAGGCTATGATGACATGGGAACACCCGATAGTTTCGGGGATGATGTTGTCATTCTGGCTGACCCCTATGACACTTCCGATAATTATCAGGACGGATACTATACATATGGCGCAGAGAGATTCTTCTACATGTGGCATGAAAGTTCCAGCCTGACAGGAGAACCCGCTGAACAACCCTTTGTTATAGCCACCCCGCCGGAAGAAGAATAAATATATACTTCAAAAAAATATTCAAAAACGGATCTTCGGATCCGTTTTTATTTGTAATGAAAATAAAAAAGCAAGCGGTCAATATATCCCTCTTGCTCTGTAATAGTTTATTGGATCTTGTATTTCTGTCTTGTTATCTTTGAACTATCATTGCCGTTCCCTGTCCTCCGCCTATGCACAATGTGGCAAGACCTTTTTTTGCATCTCTTTTTTGCATTTCATAAATCAGTGTGATAAGTATCCTGCAGCCTGATGATCCTATGGGATGTCCAAGGGCTATGGCACCGCCGTTTACATTGAGTTTTTCTTTGTCGAATCCCAGTTCCTTGCCTACAGCCACAGATTGAGCCGCAAAAGCTTCATTGGCTTCTATAATATCCAGATCATCCACAGTAAGTCCGGCTTTTTCCAGGGCTTTTTTTGTGGCTGGCACAGGTCCTATTCCCATTATACTTGGGTCCACACCGGCAGAAGCATAACTCAAAACCGTGCACATTGGTTCAAGTCCCAGTTCATCAGCCTTTTCCTTTGACATGACCACCACTGCCGCCCCTGAATCGTTAATACCCGATGCATTGGCTGCGGTAACTATGCCGTCTTTTTTGAATGCGGGTCTTAGTTTGCCTATGCTCTCTTTTGTTACTCCGTCCTTTGGATACTCATCTGTATCAAAAACTACAGGGTCTCCTTTTTTCTGGGGTATCTCCACAGGAACGATCTCGTCCCTGAATTTGCCGGCTTTGATGGCCGCTATGGCTTTTTGCTGAGACGCTGCTGCGAACTCATCAAGTTCCTCTCTTGTTAAATTCCACTGTTCACATATATTTTCTGCAGTTGTCCCCATATGATACTGTCCGAAAACATCTGTAAGTCCGTCATATACCATCATATCAACCAGTTTGTCATCTCCCATCCTTGCTCCCCAGCGGGCTTTCCTTGTTACATAGGGTGCCATGGACATGCTTTCTGCTCCTCCTGCCACGATGATCTCAGCATCGTTGGCTTTTATTATCTGGGCTGCCAGTTCCACAGCTCTTAACCCGGATCCGCAAACCTTGTTAAGCGTCATGGAAGGAACCTCTTTGGGTATTCCTGCATCGATCGATATCTGCCTTGCTATATTTTGTCCCAGTCCTCCCTGAAGAACGCATCCCATTATTACTTCGTCCACATCTTCGGGGTTTATGCCTGCTCTTTCTATGGCTCCTTTTACCGCTATCGTTCCAAGAGTCCTGGCCGCAACATTTTTTAATGTGCCTCCGAAACTTCCTATCGGTGTCCTGGCTGCGCTCACTATTACTACTTCTCTCATGTTGGATTATCCTCCTTTGTTTGTGTAATATGATTTATATATGATTTTGTATATCAGTTTTTTCTGATTAATGATATCACATAATTTTCGGCATGCAAAGTATCTGTACAAAAGTTAATTAGTTAACATTCTTGTGTCTCGGGTCTTTTGGCCAACTTCTATTTTTCACTTTATAATACGGGAAATCTCTTTGAACCCTTCGTTTTTTGCATCTTCAAGTATTTCAAAAAGAATGGCTTCATAGGTGGTTATTACTGCACCTGCCCTTTCCATTCGGCGGATAGCGCAGTTTTTATCGCTTTCCTTCCTTGATGCTGTGCAGTCTGCGATAACAAAAACTTTGTAACCTTTTTCAAGGAGATCCATTGCCGTCTGCATCACACATATATGCGTTTCTATCCCGCAGAGCAAAACTGTATTCCGACCGGTCTCTTTTATTTTCTCTTCAAATTCGATGGTCTTAAGGGCACTGAAAGATGTTTTTTCCACGGGTATCGACCCTTCCGTTTTCTCTTTGATCCCTTCTGTTGTTTCCCCCAGACCTTTTGTGTACTGCTGAGTAACTATGACCGGTATACCCAATACTTTTATGCCCTCCATGAATGCGACAACTGTTTTTTCAAGTCCTTTAGGATCTTCCATAACTCGCATAAGTTTTTCCTGAAAATCTATAGCCACTGCCAATGTTTTTTCTTTTATTGTTTTCATTATATTATCTCCCATTTTTTTATTTCATCTATAAGGTCATGTTTTGTAAGATCCCACTTAAGGGGCGTTATGCTGGCCCATGCCTCCTGCATTGCAATAACGTCTATGGAGCAGTCCTTATTGTCATATACTACAGGTTCTCCATAATACCAGTACTCCATTGCACCGCTTTCATTTTTTTTGGGGCGGAACCATTCTTCATATTCTCTTATGCCAAGCCTTGTATATCTGACTCCTTTTATTTCTTCTTCCGGAAGGTCGGGTACATTTATATTCAGCACTGTCTTATTATCCAACAAGTCTTTTGCTTTATGAAAAGTCTTCAGGGCCAGTCCGCATGCATACTCAAAATGTTTTGGATAATGGTTGTTTACCGAGACAGCCACCGATGGTTTTCCGCAAAGCATTCCTTCCATGGCAGCTGATACTGTTCCCGAATAGAGAGTATCTGTTCCCAGATTCCCTCCATGATTTATGCCGGAATAGACCATATCAATATTTATGCCTTTGTCTTCCAGATAGCTCAGCCCAAGTTTTACACAGTCAGCCGGTGTCCCCGTTACTTCCAGTGCCATTTTCGCGTTTTCAAATCCCACTTCTTCAATATAAACGGGGACTCCGATACTTATGCTGTGTCCGCTGGCACTTCTTTGTTCGTGGGGTGCGGATATATATATGTCCGCAACATCTGAAAGAACTCCGGCCAGTTCTTTGATCCCTCTTAATCTTATTCCGTCATCATTTACCACCAGTATGTTCATTAAGTCCTCCTTGTTTTTGACTTCCTATTTTTTTATTTCATTTTCCCTTTGATTATATCATAAAAAAAACAGCCATGATTATTTTACGACTAAAGTCTTATGTGCTCATTTGTTTTTTTGTCTTTTTTAATACTATCTCATTACATACCATTTTACTTACTTTTGATATAATTTCTGAGGAAACAAAACCACACTGGTAATTATAAAGGAGGCTTTTTATATGACAAGCTCGGACAAAATACAGCATTATATCGGAAGAGAACATGCGGATGAGATCGGAACTCTGAAAAATAAAATCGACGAAGCAGGGACCGACCGGTTAAAACTGAAAAATCCCAAAATTATCCTTGTACTTTCAATCTTTCTTGGGTTCTTAGGCATAGACCGCCTTTATCAGGGCGGTATCAAAATGCTACTATGTAAAATTGCCATAGTCTGCCTTACTTTCGGTACATGGTGGCTGGCAGATATATATTTTGCAAAGCATTGTGCCGAAGAAGACAACTATGATAAACTTCTTGCCATGGTACAATGATACTCAGACCAAAAAACATATAAAAGCCGTCCTTTGTAATATATCATTTGGACGGCTTTTTGATTTGTATCAACAGGCGGTGCCTATTCCTGAGTTTCTCCCCTTACCACTCTTGTCAATCCCACTCTGTTTTTTACTCCCATCTTCCTGAATATATTGTAAACATGGGTTTTTACCGTGCTTTCGGAAATGAAAAGGGCCTGTGCGATCTGCATATTGCTTTTGCCTTCATATACAAGTCTACATAGATCTTTTTCTCTGTTGGTCATTTCGTATTTTCTTGCGATTTCTTCCATTCTTTCGTTCAGGTCAAAATATCCTTCAATCGTATTCTTGTTTTCATATGCCTCAACAAAGTTTTTCTTGTACACGAATATCAGCGTGGATGTATTAACTATGAACCAGAATATTATTGTCAGGTCAAGCGGCTCTCTTACAAAGGTTCCGTTGCCCCAGTATCTGGATGCTTCGCCCCAGAAAAATGAAGAATAGTTCCATGCGAGCATTGCTGTTACCACTATCATATAGTAAACGCTTCCCCGACTTTTTTCCGTCAGAAGCGCCTTTCCCATATATGCCACACTGCCTGCCAGCAGAATAAGAAGCAAAATAATATCGGTCACCAGAAGAAGCCATCTTATCATATATATATAATCGTAAGAAAGTGCCGCTCCCAAAACCACCCACAGCAGTGCATAAAGGATGACATATATCCTGGTCATCCTATTAAACCATGAAAGGCTGTCTCCATCGCTGATCTCGCACTCGAGCCTTAACCAGAGATAAAACAAAATGGCGATTATGCTGCTTCCGATCCTTAGTGCGAGAAAATCATCAAAGGGCCCTATCTGATAATCCATATAATATATAAGCATATCATAAAGACTCATAACAAGCATCCCCGAAAGGAAAACAGTCAGTGCCTTGTTATATTTATTTGAATTTTTCTTTCCTACCAGCAGTGCCATCGTGAGAGCCCCAACTCCCAGGAACAATGCCAGCATATAACAGAAAAGGATACCTCCTCTTATGGC
>DBPK01000027.1:893-1087 GCA_002304835.1 Firmicutes bacterium UBA1422 | reverse complement strand
CTGTTCATCAACCCAAAAAGTCCGAACATTATCGGACTTTTCGGGATTCACTTATTATTATTTAAGCGGGACTTTTTATGACCCGTTTAAGCCTCCAGCGTCTTAAGAGCAGCTTCTTTGTCAGTTTCTCTTTGTGCCAGTATCTGCTGATATTCTTCTTCAGTCATTTTCTCCATTGATATGCCTGTGAAACC
>DBPK01000027.1:0-790 GCA_002304835.1 Firmicutes bacterium UBA1422 | reverse complement strand
TTCGAATGCTTCTTTGTACATTCTTCCGGGAAGGATTATGGCCAGATACTGGTCAGCAGCTATTATATTCATTATTATGCAGCTGAATACAGTTACTGTAACCAGTGATCCCGTGTTCTTTACCAGCTTCAGAAGTCCTTTGGCCAGCGAAGCCAGCATGCCGGAAGCATCCATTACACCGCCGAAGCACATGGCACATATGATAAGATTGATGGTCCACATCATGGAGTCCATACCGCCTCTGTTGAGCAGTTCTGCCAGCTCAGCAGAAACATTGGCATCCTCGGGGAATGCGAATCCATAGTGCAGTATGCCGAACCAGTCTCCGAAAGCTACTCCCTGCCAGATCCCGCCTGCTATGCAGCCGAGAATGACTCCGCCCATAAGTCCGGGCAGTGCCGGCAGTCTGAATGCTACTATAAGTATTACTACCAGCGGTGGGATGAGAAGTGCGGGATTGATGTTGAAGTTGGCCAAAATGCCTTCCTGCATTTCTGTTACAGCATTCATATCCACCTTGCCGCTGTGACCTGCTCCCAGTATGCCGAAAAGTATCAGGGCGATTATGAGAGAAGGTGTTACTGTCCATATCATGTGTCTGATATGATCGAAAAGATTGCTGCCCGCCACTGCAGGTGCCAGGTTCGTCGTATCGGAAAGGGGCGACATCTTGTCACCGAAATATGCACCCGATACTATGGCTCCCGCTGTCATTGCAGGATCGATACCAAGTCCCTGTCCTACGCCGATGAGGGCTATGCCTATTGTTCCCGCTGTGGTCCATGATGAA
>DBPK01000004.1:21858-22104 GCA_002304835.1 Firmicutes bacterium UBA1422 | reverse complement strand
TTTTCCTTTTTTTTCTGTTTTTTTATGCATTCCGAAAATGATGTACAAAACCAGTCCTACAAGGTTATACAGGGCAAAAAAAACATACACGCCCGCCGCTCCGAAATTGTCCAGCATCACTCCTCCGGCGAATTGACATACTATTGCACTAAAGCTTGAACTGAATGCATAATAGGCGGAAATAGCCACTCCGTTATATACGGGCAGTACAAGAGCTGAAACATATTTTACGAATTCCACAAGTAT
>DBPK01000004.1:0-21851 GCA_002304835.1 Firmicutes bacterium UBA1422 | reverse complement strand
GTACCGTACCATGCAAACCTTATAACTGACAATATCATTGCAAAAAGTATCAGCTTTTCGGTACCAAGTTTCTTTGAAAGCTTTACCGTCCATGCCATGAAAGGGGCTTCACTGCCGGCCATAAGAAGAAATGCCAGTCCCACTCCAGCTAAAGTCCCTCCTTCTTTTATATAAAGGAAACTGAAATATGTATTATTTGCCACGTTGGTGCCGCATAGAAAAAATGCCGACACCAAAAGCATAATGAGTTTTTTGTTGCTTCTAAGGTCTCTGTATCTGTATTTCGGGGCTTTTTTTCCTTTTTCCAAAGGAGCAGAAACTTCCCGGCTTGCCTTTTCTCTCCTGCATATCATCATGACTGCCCAGGCGCACAAAAGAAAGCAACCGGCATAAATAAAAAAGATACTTCCCAATCCCAAAGCCTCGGCAACATTTGCGCTTACAAATATGCCCAGGGCGAAACCCACTGCTCCCCACATCCTCACATAGCCGAAAGGTTTTTTCTCATCTATGGTAAGGGCATCTGAAAGAGCCATTACCGGTGCCTGGAAAAAATACATCAATCCGTATCCCAAAACAAAAACAACATATATATATATGTTGGATAAAACCACCGATGTGACGGCGGCAAAAAAACATAGGAACACCAGCAGAAGTTTTTTGTTTCCGGTGTTTGCATATACTTTGCCCCAGAATGTCGATGCAATTATAGCAGCAAAAGTACCCGATGCGGTTATTACACCGATTTGTGTCCCGGAGAATCCCGTATGCTTTAGATACTGACCGATAAGAGGCATCATTACTCCTATGGCCATATATGAAAATGTGTATAGCGTAATGAATCCGCCATATCCCTTCTCCATCTTGCCACCTCA
Organism: Firmicutes bacterium UBA1422; assembly: GCA_002304835.1. Lineage (GTDB taxonomy): Bacteria > Bacillota > Clostridia > Peptostreptococcales > Anaerovoracaceae > UBA1422. The sequence continues at coordinate 20,976 of DBPK01000004.1, read as the reverse complement.
GAGAAAGTATAACAGAGTAACCTGTTGCATACAATAACGGCCTGTGCTAAAATCATGTCATGTAGAGTAAATACCGTGCGTCAAGTGTCATAAGATGGGATGTTGCTTATGAACGAAAAGTATGGCTTACGATTCGGTATTGCATCCACTACTACATTAAAGATGATGAAAAGAAGCTCTTTTCACTTTAGTGTAGTTGCACTAAAGTAAGGAAAGGAGTTTTTTTGATGAATACCAAAACCAACACCTATGTCATTGTTATTGTTGCGCTGATGATCGCCCTTGAGGTGATACTCAACCGCTTTGTAGGCATAACGACCGAGGCCATACATGTGGGCATAGATTTTCTTCCGATAGTTGTAGTGGCCATGCTTTACGGTCCGGTTTGGGCCGGGATCGCTTATGCCATAGGAGATCTGATAGGAGCACTTCTTTTCCCATATGGGGCCATAAACCCGGGTATAACCATTACCCTTGCCCTCGTGGGGATAACCTATGGTATCGTTTTTTACAGGAGGGATCTTTCCGGCAAAAAAATAATATGGCGTTCATTGGTGGCTTCTCTTATTACAGCTGTTCCCATAAAATTTTTCGGCACCACTCTTGCCCTGGCTTTGTTTTACGGAACTCCGTATACGGTCCTGCTGGTGACCCGGATACCCAATTGTGCCATATTTTTTGCTGCACAGATGATCCTCATCCCTATTATATACAAACTGGTGGTGTCAAAACTGCCTATATATAAGACTGTATAATAAAAAGCCGCACATACAATGCTGTGCGGCTTTGTTTATATTTTTGGTTCACAAATCTTTTCTTATATTTTTGAGCCGTTGGGTCATTCTACTATTTCATACATGCCTGCTGCCTCTTCTTTTTTTGGGGAGGCATTGAGTTCTTTCACAACTGCTTTTATTTTTTTGTCACCGAAGCTGATGGTGATCAAGTCCCCTTCTTTAAGTTCAGTCCCGGGTTTTGCCTGTCTTCCGTTCACATCGATACGCCCGTTTTCACAGGCTTCCTTTGCAACTGTCCTTCTTTTTATCAGCCTTGAATTTTTCAGAAAAATATCCGTTCTCATATCACTTCTCTTCCTGACATAAAAAAGGGGCAACTTCGTTGCCCCTTTAGCTGTTCTATTTGTTTACTGAGTCTTTGAGTGCTTTTCCTGCTTTGAATACAGGCGCTTTAGAAGCTGCTATCTGTATGGTTTCTCCGGGTTTCCTCGGGTTCCTTCCGGTCCTTGCTTTTCTTTTGCGTGTTTCAAAAGTCCCGAAACCTATAAGCTGTACTTTTTCACCCTTTACAAGAGCTCCCTCGATGGTTGACATTGTTGCGTTCACAACAACTTCTGCGTCTTTTTTTGTGAATCCTGTTTTTTCTGCTACTGCAGCAATCAATTCAGCTTTGTTCATTAGTAGATCCTCCTTAAAAAATTATCTTTGTTTCATGCGCTGGTGCGCACACCCTTGCAGGGTCTCCCGAGATTTAGTTTCTTCCCATATTCGATCCATTTCCTGAATGCTCATCTCTTCAAGCTTCATGCCTCTTTTGCGGGCTTCTTCTTCTATCCGGTCAAATCTTTTTATGAATTTGTCCGTTGTTGCATTCAGTGCTTCTTCAGGATCAATATTCAGAAATCGAGCTGAGTTCACTACCGAAAACAATAAGTCTCCTATCTCAATAGCAATTTCATCCCCGTTTTCATTCTGACAAGCGATAAATAATTCCTCGGTTTCTTCTGAAATTTTATTAAAAGCCCCAACAAAGTCATCCCAGTCAAAACCGTATCGTGCCGCTCGCTCTTGCACTTTTTTGCTTCTTATAAGTGCCGGAAGTGATTTTGGCACTCCATCAAGTCTGGCTGTAAAACCGTTCTTTATACGCTCTTCATCTTTAATATTCTCCCATTTTTCAAGGACTTTGTCAACCGTTTTAGCGTTTCCGTCTGAAAAAACATGAGGGTGTCTCCTTATCATTTTCTCACATTCCTGGTTTATTACATCTGTAAGCGAAAATTCATTTTGTTCTTCCGCCAGTGATGCATGAAAAAGTACCTGAAGCAAAACATCACCCAGTTCTTCTCTTAGATTCTCTTTGTCTTTTTTGTTTATGGCTTCTACTGTCTCATAAGCCTCCTCGATGATGCATTTCCTTATGCTCTCATGGTTCTGTTTTCTGTCCCAGGGACATTCTTTTCTCAAAACCTTCAGTATTTCATAAAGTCTTGAAAGGGCCTCTCCGCTGTTTTTCCTTTCCTCCATCAGGTCTTTGTATTTTTCATTTTTCATATATGTATTACCTCAAGAACCTTCCGAATACTCTGATAAGCTTAGCTCCTTTGGGAAGCCTTGATATCTCTTCTTTTGTTACAGCTCTTGTAATAAATATCATTGCTGCGTATATTATTACTCCCGCCGTTATTGCTATCAGGGTAGGCAGCGTGTTCCCTGAAATAAAATGTGCCAGCAGTTTATATATTCCCACAACAGCACCGTACATGACAAGTGAGGCTAGAAGGGGTTTTCCGAAAGTGTTCCTTTTACTAATAAAAGCTCCTGTGTATTTTCTTGCCGCGTTATAGTTAAGTATCGATGCGATGGCAAAGGCACATACAGTCCCTATGGCGGCACCCTGTACATTGAAAGCCGGTATTCCCGTAAGTATCCATGTTAAGGCTATTTTTACTGCAACTCCTATTGCAAGATTCATAACGGGTATCATCTGCTTTCCTATCCCCTGAAGGACTCCCGTCAGGGTCTGGGAAACAGAAAGAAAAACTATCCCGATGGAAAGAGTAAACAAAAGGTCGGCTGCACTTATTGCACTTTCCGTCTGAGCAGGATAAAGCAAAAGCATTATAGGTTCCGAAAGGGACATCAGCCCCAGTGCACAGGGAAATCCGATAATGCAGGACATACGAAGCCCCAGAGAGACATTGCTTCTCATCAGGTCAAGATTTCCTGTGCGGTAATAGGATGAGACAAGAGGAACAAGGCTCATGGCAACGGCCTGTATCAGCACCTGAGGGAAATACACCAGGGAACCGGCGAACCCTCCCAGCTGTCCGTAAAGGCTTTTTGCCTCCTCGTATCCGTATCCTGCATGTTGCAGCCTTCCTATTACAATGGGCACATCAAGGAAATTCATAAGGGGCATTATAGATGCTCCTATGGTAATGGGGACGGCGATCATGAGTATCCTCTTTAATATTTCCCCGTTTCTTTCACTCTCTTCGTTTTTTGATCTTCTTATCCGGTATTTTATGGCTTTTCTGCTAAAACCATATATAAGCAGTATTATAAGAAGTCCTCCGACGGATCCCGCCGTTGCTCCGAAGGTGGCTCCCGCTGCTCCGCGCTCATACTTGTCGAAGCCCATAAGGAAATCTCCTCCGCCCACCATATTAAAAAGGGTATATGCAAGGAAAAGTCCTATGGCAACTCTGAAGAATTGTTCTGTGACCTGTGAGACAGCTGTCGGTCTCATATTCTGCATGCCCTGGAAATAACCCCTGTATGCCGCCTGCAAGGGAACAAAAATTAGACAAGGAGAAATTGCTCTCATGGCCAAGGCCGCCTGCGGGTTGTTGCACAGCACCGCGATGGGATCGGCAAAAATAAAAAGTATTAGAAAAGATACCGTGCCTATGGCGGTCATAAGCATCATAGAAAGTTTGAACACCCTGTGAGCATCCGCAAAGTCACCTACAGCCATCCTTTCGGAAACCATTTTTGATATGGCCACAGGTATTCCCGCCGTTGCAAGTATTATAAAAAAATTGTAAATATAATATGCGGGATTATAATTGGCCATACCGGTATCGCCGATCCAGTTCACAAGGGGTATCCTGAATGCGGCTCCCAGCAGTTTTACTATAAGCCCCGCGGCTCCCAATGTGGCCGCTCCTTTTATAAGGGTTTTTCCTGACATCTTACCTCCGCATCAAAGAGCCCGGCCAGTATTTCTTTTGTTGCTCTTTCAGCTTCAAAAATAGTTTTCTCTATATCAATGGTAGTGTATTCTCCATCTTTGTAAAGCACTTCTCCATCAACCATGGTCATTATAACATCGCTTCCCGATGCGGAATAGACTATATTGTTTTTCATGTCATGAGAGGGATGCATGGAAGGTCCTGAAATATCAAGAACTATCAAATCCGCCCTGTAGCCTGTCTCAAGCATTCCGCAGTCTTTTCTGCCCTGGGCCTTTGCCCCGTTGATAGTGGCTGCCTTAAGGGCTTGTTTGGGTGTTATAACTGACGGGTCTTTCGTTTTCACCTTGGGAGCCAGGGCAAAGAACTTGATTTCTTCTATCATGTTCAAGCTGTTATTGCTGGCTACACTGTCAGTTCCTATTGTAACATTTATGCCTCGTTTGAAAAGAGCTCCCGCATCGCATATGCCGCTGGCCAGTTTCATGTTGCTGGTCATGTTGCATGCTACTGTTATTCCCTTTTCGGCAAGTATATTGTAATCATCACCTTCAATAAAAACGCAGTGGGCCGCAGTAGTTGGCGTGTCAAAAAGTCCGTGGCTGCTTAGATATTCCAGGGGAGTCATTTTATATTTTTCTTTGCAGCTCTCGTGTTCCGTTTTGGTTTCGGATACATGGACATGCATATTTGCACCGATATCCTTTGTATATTCAGCCAGCTGTTTTACTGTTTTGGGGTTACTGGTATATTCGGCATGAAGACTCATGTCTATCAGGATCCTCCCTCCGGCGGTACCGTTTAATCCTTCATAGGCTCTCTTCATTTCCACGGCTCCTTCAATGTCCCAAATATCCGCATCATCAAAGCTGGTGATGGCTCTGGACATATTGTTTTTTGCGCCGCTCTCATCAACTGCCCTTGCCATTTCTTCAGTAAAATAGTACATGTCGGAAGTAGAGACTATTCCGTATCTTATGGATTCCGCCATGGCCAGCAGCGTTCCCCAATAAACATCCTCTCCCTTAAGCTTCGCCTCAAAGGGGAATATTTTTTTGTTCAGCCAGTCCTGAAGGGCCATGTTTTCTCCGTATCCTCTTAGAAGTGTCATGGGAGAATGGGCATGGCTGTTATAGAATCCGGGCATCAGCAGCCTGTCTTTTCCGGGGAATACTTCTCCGAAATCCTTTTGAGGCATTTCATCGCCGATAAAGGATATCCTTTCGCCTTCGGTGCCCACAAAGCAGTGTTCTCTTATTTCAAAGTCCCTGTCCAGTATGGAAATGTCCTTAAACAGCATTAAAAAAGCCTCCTTGCAGATTTATGAAATAAACTAACAAATATTATATCATATTTTCATTGTTCTGTACCAGAGTCAGTGTCTCTATGATCTCATCGGGAGTCTTGGCTCCTTTTTGTGTTACCTTTTTGATGCCCAGATTTTCCGCCAGTGATTTTATATATGATACTTTTATCAGGTTTTCCGTTTCTTCAGGTATCTCTCCGAATCTGTCCATAAGCTCCTGTCTCATTTCTTCAGCAGAGACTTTGTCAGTTACCCCTGCTATTTTTTTGTAGACTTCCAGCCTTATCATTTCATCTTCTATGTATGTCTGAGGTATTACCGCTTCAACAGAAAGTTCAACCAAAGCTTCTTCTTTCTCCGGCATGCCCGTTTCTCCTCCAAGAGCTTTTACGGCTTCTGCCAGAAGTCTAAGATACATCTCATATCCCACATTGATCATATGACCGTGCTGTTTTGAGCCAAGCAGGTTTCCCGCTCCTCTTATCTCCAGATCCCTCATTGCTATTTTGAATCCGGCTCCGAATTCAGTGAAATCCTTGATGGCTCTTAATCTTTTGTCCGCGTTCTCAGAAAGTATCTTGTTCTTTTTGTGCATAAGATATGCGTATGCCAGTCTGTTGCCTCTGCCCACTCTGCCTCTTAATTGATAAAGCTGTGAAAGTCCGTATTTATCTGCATCAAGGACGATAACGGTATTGACATTTTGTATATCTATTCCCGACTCTATAATGGTGGTGGCAACAAGTATTTCAGAACCTCCGGCGATGAATTCCAGCATCACATCTTCAAGGGCTGTCTCATCCATTCGTCCGTGCCCCACAGATATTTTCCTTCCGGGCACCAGTCTGTCTATCATATCTGCAGTCTTATATATGCCACTCACCCGATTATAGATCACATATACCTGCCCTCCCCTTTCCAGTTCTCTTTGGATGGCCTCCTTTATTATATAGTCCTCCTGTTCAGTCACATAGGTCTGTACGGGGTATCTGTCTTCAGGTGGTTCTTCGATCAGGCTCATGTCCCTCATGCCCATAAGAGACATATGCAGGGTCCTTGGTATCGGTGTGGCTGAAAGGGTGAGAACATCCACATTCTTTCTGAGTTTTTTTATGGCTTCTTTGTGCCTGACCCCGAAACGCTGCTCTTCATCTATCACAAGCAAGCCCAGGTCCTTGAATCTGACATCCCCGGAAAGAAGTCGGTGAGTTCCTATTATCACGTCTACCATTCCCTTTTGTGCATCACGCAGTATTTTTTTCTGCTGAGCATCTGTTCTGAATCTTGAAAGCATTTCAACGGAAAAGGGAAATTTCTCGAAACGGTCTTTTAATGTGTGATAATGCTGACTTGCCAGTATGGTGGTGGGCACCAGAACTACTGCCTGTTTTCCTTCAGCCACACATTTGAACATTGCCCTTGCAGCCACCTCTGTCTTGCCGTATCCCACATCTCCGCAAAGAAGCCTGTCCATGGCCACCGGCTTTTCCATGTCTGCTTTTATTTCTTCAATGCAACGCAGTTGATCGGGTGTCTCCTCATAGGGAAAACTCTCTTCGAATTCCTTCTGCCAGATGGTATCCCTGCCAAAAGCGTACCCTCCCTGTTCTTTCCTTGCTGCAGATGTCTCCAGCAATTCTCTGGCCATTCCTGCAACTGCTGCCTTTGCCCCTGACTTGACATTCTGCCATTCTTTTCCTGCCAGCTTATTTATCCTGGGGACTTTTGCATCGGCACCGGCATATTTCTGAACTATATCCATCTGCTCCACAGGGACATAAAGCATATCCTTGCCGGCATATTCTATTTTGAAATAGTCTTTTTTTATACCCCTTACATTTAGCTGCTGTATGCCGATGAATCTCCCTATCCCGTGGCTGTCATGTACCACATAATCGCCCTTGCTGATATCAGAAAAGCTTTTTATGGGCTCCCCGCCCGTATGCCGTCTCCGTCTTTTTGAAGAATACTTCCTGATGCCGAATATATCCCCGTCGGTTATGATGCATTTTTTTTCTTCAGGAAAAACCATGCCTTCCGAAAGCATACCGCTTTTGAGCCATACTCTTTCCCCAAGACCGCAGCGATCAAGAAAATCCTTCATATTGGCAAGACGTTCCAAAGTACCAAGGACCAAAGTCACTTTGTACCCATCTTCAACGAGCATATTGAGTTCTCTCTCCAGGATGTCCATCTTACCGTTGAAAGACATACTCTGACGGCTTTTTATGTTATATGTTTCTTCATAAGTTTCTACCCCTTTTACGACCTTTGCAAAGGGCATCATGAAAAACACTTTTTCCCGGCTATAAAGCTTCAGATAGTCGGATACTGCGGGAAGATATTTCCTGTCAGCCTTTGACACCACACCTTTTTCAAGTAACACTCCAAAATCGTCTCTGAACTCTTTTGCTTTTGCTTCGGCTTTTTCCATTGCCTTTGACGGATCATCTATTATCACGGTGCCTTTTTCCATGTAATCCCATATGTATTCGGGAGACTTGTAGAAATAATCTATATAGTTTTCAAGATGCTGCATATTTGTTCTTGTGATCACAGCTTCCTTGAGTTGTTCTCTTCTTTCATCCATGTCAGCATAGTTTTTTTCTATTTTACGGAGAGCATCATCATATATTGAAGGGCCTCCCACTATCTGCCGAGCCGGATAAAGGCTCACCATATCTATTTTTTTCAGGGATCTCTGGCTCTCGGGATCAAACAGCCTTATGGATTCTATTTCATCATCAAAAAAATCAAGTCTGTATGGAAGTTCATTATATGGGGCAAAAATATCCACTATGCCTCCCCGTTTGCTGTACTGCCCTTTGGCATATACCATCGGTACTCTTTCATAGCCGGTTTCCGTCAGTCTTTCTTCCAAAAGGTGCACATCCATGGTTTCTCCGGTCTTAAGCACTGAAACACTTTTAAGGAATATGTCATGGGGAGGCAGTTTCTTTATGACCTGGTTCACAGGAGCTACAACTATACATCTTTGTCCTTCCGCTAAAGTTTTCAAGATGTTCAGTCTTTCGATAAGAGCATCCTTGTTTTTTGCTTCGTAGTTCACAAAGGTCTCTTCATCTGAAGGCATCACACAGATTTTTTCATCCGTGAAAAAAGAAAGGTCAGAAGCCAGTTTACCGGCTCTGACGAAATTAGGTACCACTATAAGGAACTGGCCGCCCGCTTTTTTTATTATGTCGGCACAGACAGCAGCGACTCTGCTGTCCGATATACCGGTTATACTTACTATTCCCATTCTTCTTTCTCGCTCACCCTGCTGTTATAACGGTTCATGGCTGCATCTATGCCTTTTTCTATTATGCATTCCGCTGCTTCGGCGGCGGTAATCACTGCTTCCTTCAGTGTCTCCTTTTCTTTTTTGTTCATGCCCCCTGTAACAAAATCCATCAGGTGCATCTTTATGTCTCCGCCGATACCTATCCTTATCCTTGGGAATTCCTCTGTCCCCATGGCGGCAACAACTGATTTCATACCGTTATGGGTCCCGGCTCCTCCTTTTTTTCTTATCCTTATCCTGCCTGTTTCTATATCTACATCATCGTATATCAAAAGGATCTTCTCCGATTCCACCCTGTAATAGTGCATTATCTCTCTCACAGCTTCACCGCTGAGATTCATATATGTCTGGGGTTTTACCAGCAAAACTTTTTGGCCGGCAAGATATCCCTCGCCGACCAAAGATTTGTGTTTGATTTTATTGATTTTGATGTCAAGCTTTTGGGCAAGCTCATCAGCGGCAATAAACCCCATATTATGTCTTGTTTTTGCGTATTTTCTGCCGGGGTTTCCCAGGCCTACAACAATAAACATTTTTTGTCCTTCTTTCAATCGAAAAGTTTGCTTATTGAATCATTTGTATGTATTCTCATCATGGATTCCGCAAACAGCGGTGCAACGGAAAGAATCTTGAATTTCTTGTGCTTTTTTTCGTCTGTCATGGGTATCGTGTTCAGCAATACCACCTCATCGAATTCGGAAGCATCCAGCCTTTCGATGGCGGGCCCGGAAAGCACCGGATGGGTCGCGCATGCGGACACACTTTTTGCTCCCATCTCCATAAGTGCTTTACCTGCATTGCATATGGTCCCGGCTGTATCTATCATATCATCCACGACAACACAGTTTTTATCTTTTATGTCTCCTATTATATTCATTATTTCACTTTTGTTGGGCTCGGGTCTTCTCTTGTCAACTATGGCTATGGGTGCATCAAGGGGTTCTGCCATGCTCCTGGCCCTGGTAACAGAACCGTGATCGGGAGAAACAATAACAAGGTCTTTTATATTTTTTTTGACAAAGTATTTAACCAGGATGGGAAGTCCTATCAGATGATCCACGGGGATATTGAAATACCCCTGTATCTGTGCGGCATGAAGGTCCATTGTTATTACCCTGTCAGCACCGGCAGTCACAAGGAGATCTGCCACTACTTTTGCCGTTATGGGATCTCGTGCCTTTGCTTTTCTGTCCTGTCTTGCATATCCGTAATAGGGCACAACAGCATTTATCCTGCCTGCCGAGGCTCTTTTCATGGCATCCATCATTATGATAAGCTCCATAAGGTTATCATTTACGGGATGGCATGTGGACTGTATTATGTAGCAATCCACACCTCTCACGGTTTCCCACAGATTTACCGATATCTCACCGTCACTGAATTTTGTCACATTGGCTTTCCCCAGTGGTTTGCCCATTATGGAAGTTATCTCATCAGCCAATTCAAGATGTGAATTCCCAGCAAATACTTTAAAATCCGAAAACCCTGCATTTTTCATCACTATCATACCTCTACTTTCATTTTTTGAGAATGCCTCTTTTTTCTACCCAGCCTTCCAGCACTCTTCCTTTGCTTCTTTCAACATAAAGAGCGCCCGGGGGTACATCCTTTGTGACCGTGCTCCCTGCGGCTATGTATGATCCCTCTTCCAGAGTAACGGGGGAAACAAGATTTGCATTGCAGCCTATAAAGGCTCCGTCTCCCACCTTTGATCTGTATTTCTTGCTGCCGTCATAGTTTACAAAAACCACACCGCATCCGATATTGACATCCTTTCCTATATCCGAATCTCCGATATAAGAAAGATGGGATGCTTTACTGCCATCTCCTAAAACAGAATTTTTTATTTCAACAAAATCACCTACTCTGCAACCACTGCCCACATCACTTCCGGGCCTCAGGTAGGCGAAAGGACCTATTTTTGTTTCTGTGCCTATCCTGCTTTGGATAATTACAGAATTCTGTATATGTGTCCTGTCTCCTATTTCGGACTCGGTGATCCTGGTGGCCGGTCCTATGATACAGTCCTGCCCTATCTTTACCTTGCCTTCAAGTATGACTCCGGGATAAAGGACCGTGCCCTTTTTTATATCCACTTCATTTCCTTCTATATATACCTGTTTTATATCTATGAAACGCACTCCCTGTTCTGCAAACAAGAGGTTCTTCTCTATGCGTTCTTTTTCCTGTTTTTCGTATTCTTCAAAATTCATGATATTTTTTCTCCCCTGCCGGTAACTGCATCCTTTTGTAGTATCATTTCTCCCGCCTTGTAGATGTCCCCGGCGCCCATGGTTATTATCAGGTCTCCCTGCTGAGCATTGTTATATACGAAACTGGCGATCTCTTCAAGACTGCCGAAATAGTAAACTTCTTTTTCGGGATATGATTTTTTGATTTCAGCCATCAGATCCTTTGAGCTTATTTGATAAACATTTTTTTCTCTGGCGGCATATATCTCTGCCAGCACCACCTTATCCGCCTTTTCGAAGGAAGCCGGAAACTCGTCAAAAAGTGCCAGAGTCCTGGTATATGTGTGAGGCTGGAAAAGACACCAGATGTTTTTGTGGGGCGTATTAATGGCAGCTTCTATGGTGGCTCTTATTTCTGCGGGATGATGGGCATAGTCATCAACGATCCTTATTCCCGACTGAGTCTCACCCAGAACATCAAATCTCCTCTGGGTCCCCTTGTACTTTTCGAGGGTCTCCTTTATATTATTGATATCTATACCCAAAACACTGCAGCATGCCGTTGCCACCAGCGCATTGAGGATGTTATGCTCTCCGGGTATGGAAAGTTGCAGTTTACATAGTTTTTTGCCTTTACTTGATATTTGGAATGCAGGCATCCCATCGGCATTGAACTCTATCTCCTCTGCATAATAGTCACACTTGTCATTGAATCCAAAGGTTATTACATTGGGAAGATCCTGTATTATTCTGTTGACAAAGGGGTTGGCATCATATGCGAAAATCATCCCGTCTTCCGGCACCAAAGTCGCAAATTTCTCAAAAGAACTGGCTATATGCTCGATATCTTTGAAATAATCAAGATGGTCCGAATCTATATTAAGTATTATCTCTATCCTGGGTTTGAGTTCCAGAAAACTGTCCATATATTCACAGGCTTCCGTGATGAAAAACTGACTTTTGCCCACCTTTACATTGCCGCCGATCTCAGAAAGATTGCCCCCAACAAGTATGGTGGGGTCTTTTTTTGCATTTTCAAGTATAAGGGATATCATGGAAGTGGTGGTGGTCTTGCCGTGGGTACCGGCAACAGCTATGCTGTTTCTGCAGCCCTTCATCAGATGTCCCAGCATCTGTGCCCTGGAAACGCAAGGGATGCCCAGTTCCCTGCCCCTGAGCATTTCAGGGTTGTCCTTTGTGACAGCCGCAGAGTAGACAATTATATCTGCTCCTTCCACATTTTTGGCTCTGTGCCCCAGAAAAATATTCGCTCCTGCATCTATGAGCTGCTCTGTTTTATCGTTCTGGTTCATGTCAGAACCGGTCACAATATATCCTTCAGACAATAAAATACCTGCTATTGCCGAAAGGCCTACTCCGCCTATCCCAATGCAGTGCACTTGTTTAACATTTGCCAAGTCGATCATTAAAAATCCTCCGATGTTTTTCTGCCAAGATTATAACATACTTTGCTGTTTTTATGTATGTATTTGACAAAAATATGTAAAACGAATAATATCATAATATCTTTCATTTATTGTTCGTAAAGGAGTGAATAATGAAAAGGACCGAGCGCATCGGCGCCATAATAAAAATACTTTCCGATTCTCCCAGTAAGCCCTTTGGTCTAAGCTATTTCTGTGATCTTTTCGGTGCTGCGAAATCCAGTATAAGCGAAGATCTGAAATCCGCCAGAGAAATAGTGCGCAGCATGGAACTGGGCCTTATCGAAACCATCCCCGGTGCCAGAGGAGGTGTTATTTTCATACCTCATATATACGATGATCAGTGCCTTGCTCTGCAGCAGGAATTATGCGGTCTCATAAAGGATCCTATACGGATGCTTGGGGGCGGATTTTTATACACCTCCGACATAATGTTCAATGCATCTCTTACAAAAAAAATGGCTCTGGTCTTTGCCCGTAGATTCAGGAGTTCCGGCGCCGAATATGTGGCTACTATAGAGACAAAAGGCATTCCTCTTGCACTTATGACCTCCTGGATGCTGAATATCCCGGCAGTGGTCGTAAGAAGAGAAACCAAGATTTCCGAGGGTCCCACCATAAGCATAAATTATTTTTCCGGTTCCACGGGCCGTATACAAAAAATGTCCATGGCCAAGCGGGCCGCCCTCCCCGGATCCCACGCCCTTATAATAGACGACTTCATGCGGGCCGGCGGCAGCATAAAAGGCATAGCGGAACTGTTGGATGAATTCGATGCTCATGTGGTGGGGACGGGAGTTGCCATAGCCACTACAGAGCCGGAAAACAAAAAAATATCCGAGTATACTCCCCTTGTATATCTGGGGGATGTGGATGAAAATTCAGGCAAAATAGAGGTTTTCCCGAATAGTCAGATTTTTTGAAAAATTACTTGTAAAATTTTCCCTTTTGTTGTATAGTGAGAATGGTGTATCTGAAACGATGCACGGGACAATATATTTAAGCACACGAAAGGGCGGTGTCGAAAAATGAATATTACCGATGTAAGAGTTCGCAAAATCAATGATGAAGGGAAAATGAAGGCTGTAGTTTCTATCACTTTTGATGATGAGTTCGTTGTACATGACATCAAAATCATTGATGGCCAGAACGGCTTGTTCATAGCAATGCCAAGCCGCAAAATGGGGGAAGGCGATTTCAGAGACATAGCACATCCTCTTGTATCAGAAACAAGAAACAAGATCAAAGATGCTATATTCGCCGAATACGAAAAAGTCCTGGCCGAGAAAGAATCCGAAGCTGCAGAATCTACTGAGCCTGAAGCCGAGGTTACTGATGAGGCAGCTTCTCCTGAAGAAGATACAGAAGCCTGATAAGCGAAATTATATTTGTTATTCAAAAAATGTAAAACCGATGCAATGCATCGGTTTTTACTTTCTTCTCAGGACTTTTTCAAATAAACCCTGAGAAAATCAATTTCAAGATCTGAAGATCCCGGAATTTTATGGAGGCGACACCCGGATTTGAACCGGGGAATAAAGGTTTTGCAGACCTCTGCCTTACCNNCCTTACCACTTGGCTATGTCGCCGCTGGCTAGGGTAGCAGGATTCGAACCTGCGAATGACGGAATCAGAATCCGTTGCCTTACCACTTGGCGATACCCCATCATTGGGGTGGGTGATGGGATTCGAACCCACGCATGACGGAGCCACAACCCGTTGTCTTAACCACTTGACTACACCCACCACAGTTTCCGCTTTTTCGCGGAATACCGGTGAAATTATTGGCGATCCGGATCGGGATCGAACCGACGACCTCCAGCGTGACAGGCTGGCATTCTAACCATCTGAACTACCGGACCGTTTGTAATGGTGGGCGCTATAGGGATCGAACCTATGACCCCCTGCTTGTAAGGCAGGTGCTCTCCCAGCTGAGCTAAGCGCCCTTTTATAATGGTAGCGGCGAGTGGAGTCGAACCACCGACCTTCCGGGTATGAACCGGACGCTCTAACCAACTAAGCTACACCGCCCCACCAGCGATAAAATCATCGCAAGAGTTATATTATCATTAGAATTCCACTGTGTCAAGGGAATTAAGACTTGCCGCCAACCCCATTTATATCTTTATATTATACTTAAAATTTTGTCACTTTCCAATATTTTTATTAAGGTCGCTTTTATTGGGCATATATTTATTGTAGAATGATATAAAGCATGAAAGGATAGTTTATAATGAAGAGAAGTGTGCTTATATTTGTGTGTGTATGTGCATTGTTTTTACTTTTTTCCGGAGTATTAGTATTTGCACAAAACCATATGTCGGTATCAAAGAATTTTCCAAAAAACACTTTTATAAACGGTGTCGACTGTTCAAATCTTGATTTTGAAGAAGCCGAAGAATTACTCATCAAAGAATGGGAAAACAGAGAGTTCGTTATCACGCAGGATAATGAAGAGATCGGTAATATCAAAGACTTCAACTTCGAATATGATATCGAGGATCCTCTTAACGAGGCTCTTTTGCACAGTGCAGTAAATCCTCTTTACACCCATGTGAAAAAACAGCAGAACAATCTTTTTGTACCCATGAATATCAGCCGGATCTCCGATTCCTTCAAAAAACAGTTCAGCAGACTGGATATGCTCCATCAGAATAATGTTACAAAAACAAAAAACGCCTATGTGGATATGTCCGACAATGATTTTGATATAGTCAAAGAAGTGTATGGCAATAACATAGACAGAGACTTATTTTTTGACACGATCATTTCAAATATCGAGAATAATATTTTCTCCCTTGAGTACATAAAAAAAGACTTCTATGAGAAGCCCACCATTACCTCCGAGAGCCCCTCTCTTTTTACTAAACAGGAATACTGCCGCCAGTATCTTTCAATGGAGATAACCTATGATTTCGAAGACAGAAAGGAGACTGTGGCTCCTTACGATCTCAATAAAATGATCGTGGTAAAGGCGGGAATGGTCTCCGTTGAAAAGGATGCCGTTGAAGAGTACATCAAGTCTCTGGCAGCAGAATATGATACTGTGGACAGTACCAGGATTTTTGAGGGAAGCGACGGGATCACCGTGGAAGTCTCAGGCGGAACTTACGGCTGGATGATGGATCAAAAAGCCGAAACAGAATGGCTTTATAAAGCCGTAAAAAAAGGCAAAAACGTGCAGCGGCAACCTGAATATATCCAGACTGCTTTCAGCAGGAGCGAAAACGATATCGGAGATTCATATGTGGAAATAGACCTGGGTAATCAGCGTATGTGGATGTACAAAAACGGTCAGCTGATAGTAAGCAGCTCTGTAGTCACAGGCACCCCCACAAAAAACAAACCGACCTATAGCGGGACCTACAGGCTTCCCTACAAGCAGCGCAACAGAGTTCTCAGGGGCGAAGACTGGGACGGAAGCCGCTATGAAAGCCCCGTGAAATACTGGATGCCCTTCCACGGAGGTCAGGGTCTTCATGATGCTCCCTGGCGCAAAAGCTTCGGAGGAAGCATATATGTAAGAAACGGCAGCCACGGATGTGTCAACATGCCCGAGTATGCCGCCGCTACTGTCTATGCAAATATCTACACGGGATATCCCGTTGTGGTCCACTACTGATTTAAGCCTTTACATTTTTTCTGAGCCAGTCTATCCAACTTTCAAACCCTTCTCCGGTTTTTGCAGAAACCTCTATTATTTCTATTCCCGGATTGATTTTCCTTACTCTTTGATAAACGGCATCCATGTCAAAATCAAAATACGGAAGACAGTCTATCTTGTTTATCAAAAGCAGATCCACCGTGCTGAACATCAGAGGATATTTCAAAGGTTTATCATCGCCTTCCGGCACACTTAATATCATGGCATTTTTTGATGCCCCGGTGTCAAACTCGGCCGGGCACACCAGATTTCCCACATTCTCAAGAACCACCAGATCAAGATCCTCGATGTCCAGTTCAGCAAGCCCCTTTTCTGTCATTCCCGCGTCCAGATGACACATGCCTCCCGTATGGATCTGTATGGTTTTTACTCCGGTGGCCGCGATCGTCTCTGCATCAACTGCACTGTCTATATCCGCTTCCATTACTCCTGTCCTTATCTCACCATTAAGCTCTTTTATGGTCCTTACCAGCACGCTGGTCTTGCCTGATCCGGGCGAAGACATCAGATTGAGCAGAAAAACCCCTTTCTTCTTTAGTTTCTCCCGTAGTTTTTCTGCTTCCGCATCATTGTTTTCAAAAACACTTTTTTTTATTTCTATTACTTTTATATTGCTCATTTTCTTCTCCACTCATTTTGATGTTGATTTTTATCAGCTGATATTATATTTCAAATGCATCACGCTAATATGCATTGTACCATAAAGTGCCTTCAAGTCCAACTGATCAAAGTTTTATCCGGGTCTTCAAAATGTTTGTTTCAGATCCCCTTCCCCAGGGTAATTATTTTTCATAAAAGGTATTTATAATGAAAAGGAATATAATAATAATTTCTGCCTGTGCAGTTCTTCTGACTTCGGTCCTGGCTTTCCCGGGCACGGAAAAAGAAGAAAATCATCCGGAGGAGAAAATGAAGATGCTAAAAGAAGGCAATACTATTTACCTGGCCGGAGGATGTTTCTGGGGCATGGAAAAATTGTTCCATTCCCTGCCGGGCGTTACCGATGCGGTAAGCGGATATGTCAACGGAAAAAAAGATATCCTGCCCGATTACAGTTCCGTTTGCACGGGTCAAACCGGTTATCGGGAAGCTGTTCGTGTTTCCTATGATCCAAAAAAAATAAGTTTGGAGGCTCTTCTTTTTGCATACTACTATGTGATAGATCCCCGGGCAAAGGATGGCCAGGGCAACGATAAGGGAAGCCAGTACAGGGCGGGTATCTACTATGATGATGAGGATTCCGGCGAAACAGTAACAAGGATAAGCGATATAGTCAAAAAACGTACAGATAAGTTCTATGTGGAGGTAAAGCCCCTGGAAAACTTTTATGAGGCTGAAGAATATCATCAGGATTACCTGGATAAAAATCCGGGAGGTTATTGTCATGTGAGCCCTTCTGAGATAAACGAGATATTAAAGATCATAGATGTGACACAGAACTCCGCCACTGAAAGGCCCTTTGACAATCTTTACTGGAAAAATCATGAAAAAGGTATATATGTGGATATCCTAACGGGACAACCTCTTTTTACATCCACAGATAAATACGACAGTTCCTGCGGATGGCCAAGTTTTTCAAAACCCATAAACGAAAAGGCCCTTGTTGAAAAAAAAGATAATTCTCTGGGCATGGAAAGAACAGAAGTGAAAAGCAGCCAAGGAGATTCCCATCTGGGACATGTTTTCACCGGAGACAGTGAGTCCCCCAGCGGAACAAGATACTGCATCAACAGCGCATCTTTGAGGTTCATTCCCTATGAAGCCATGGAAAAAGAAGGGTATGGGCACCTGAAGGCATCAGTCAGGTAATATTTTTTTAAAAATGAGGTTTACTGATTTGATTTGATATCAAAGTATAACTTGACTGTATTATAAAATAATATATAATTTCACTACACCTAAATAGTGAAAGCAAAACAAACGATTCAAAAAAATAATGATAACTATAATGATAATTACAATGAAAGGTAGGAACAAAAAATGGACAGATTAAAAGATAAAGTTGCCATCATAACAGGAGCCACTTCAGGCATGGGAAGAGATACAGCTTATGTATTTGCCGAGGAAGGCGCAAAAGTAATGATCACAGGCAGGAATGAAGAAAGAGCCAGGGAAGTCGTTGAAAACATCAAAAAGAACGGCGGAGAAGCATCTTACGTTATTGCAGACATCGCAGACAGAGCATCTCTTGATAAGATCGTTGATGATACCGTTGCAAAATACGGTACTATCGATATCCTCTACAACAATGCGGGTGTTCTCAGCATACAGAGCTCGATGGATGTATCTTTGGAGGAATGGGACAAGGTAATGCAGGTAAACTTCACTTCAGCTCTGATGCTTGCAAAAAAAGTGGCTCCCATAATGAAGGCCAAAGGTAAAGGATATATCATAAACACCGGCTCCGTAGCCGGCACATCTGCCAGATGGGGTGCCGCTGCTTACTGCACATCCAAACATGCCATGAACGGACTGACAAAGGCCCTTGCCAGAGAACTGGGCCCGGAAATAAGGGTAAATGCCATACTGCCGGGAGCCATCGTAACTGCCATGCTTGACAGCGTAGGCGGAGAGGATGCAGTTTCCGGCATGAAAGAAATGTCTCCTCTTAAGCGCGCAGGTCAGGGAAGAGAAATCGGAACTGCAGCTTTGTTTTTCGCCACGGAAGATTCTTCTTTCGTAACAGGACAGCTGCTGCGGGTTGACGGCGGTGTAGACTGCTAGTCAAATCGTATGTCAAAAGCATCCGCTGTCAAATGCGGGTGCTTTTTTATTTTGCCCTGTTGTAAAGGCCTGCTGTCATGTTATAATTACCTTATATTTATCATAACAGGAGCAATTTCATGATAAAAAAACTTTTGAAAACTTCATTAGCATTTATTATGAGCGTTTTCATGATGATGGCCATTACACCTTTAATTCCTTCAGCGTTTGCTGATGAGATCCCCGGTCCTTTGGATGAACAGGAGCAGACAGTACCGGCGGTGCCTCAGATTTCCGGTGTGACATGTCTTTCTGACGGAACTGTAAGGGTCTTCTGGGCTGCAGCAGAAAACGCAGAAAGTTACCAAGTCTACCGAAGCAGCAGTGCGTCAGGGAGCTTCGTTCCTGTGGCAGAGACCCCGGATACCGTATATACTGACAGATATGCAAAGGTAAACATGAATTATTACTACAAAGTCTGCAGCATCAGAACGGTCCAGACTGAAGAAGGCGAGATCACATTGAAGAGTGATTTATGTGCTGCCAGAGCCTCCGGCCCTGTGAAACTTCAGTATGTAAGGTTGGAGAACATCTATAAGGCTGTATATAATAGATTCAAGCTTAAATGGAGCAAATCACCCCAGGCTACCGGCTACTATGTTTACCGGCAAAGCCCGGGTGCAGCCTTCAAAAAAATAGCAACCATCAAAACAGTTTCCGGTCTGACTTACACAGATAAATCCTTCTTATGTAATACAAGGTACACTTATAAAATAATAGCCTATTACTCAAAAGGCAACACCCTGGTAAAGAGTTCTGCCAGTAATTCTCTTTCTCAAAAATCCAAGTATGTGGGAAAACAGACTTTGAACAAATGCATATATTACTTCGGCAAAGATTATAAATGTTACCGAAAGGTCAACGGCAGGAAAAAGATGATATGTCTCACCTATGATGACGGTCCTGCCGCTCGCACAAAGACCATTCTGGCCACTTTGAAGAAGTATGATCAGGCGGCCACCTTCTTCGTAGTTGGCAGCAGAGTCTCCAAATATAAATCGACTATAAAAAAGGCTTACAGACAGGGTTGTGAAATAGGGAATCATACATATTCCCATCCAATGCTCACATCATGTTCATATTCAAAAATAAAAAGTCAGATAATCAGAACAAAAAGGGCTGTAAAAAGGATAACGGGCTCGACGCCGAAAGTAATGAGACCTCCCTACGGGGCCTTTAACAGAACTGTCAGGTCGGCGGTGGGAACGCCACTTATTTACTGGTCGGTCGATACCCGCGACTGGGCCACAAGAAGTTCACGTACAACAATAAGAAGAGTTTTGAATGGAGCGCGCAATGGATCCATAGTTCTTATGCATGATTCTCAATCTTCTTCAGCAACTGCATCTAAAACCATAATCCCCAAGCTTGTTAAAAAAGGCTATCAGCTGGTTACCATAAGCGAGATGGCAGAGCTCCGCAGTGGAATGAAGAAAGGCAAAGTCTATTATAAATTCTACAAATAGAAAATCTCGCAATGGGATAAGTCAGGCATCCGCCATCAAGGGCGGATGCTTTTTTGTTTTATCCTGTTGTATATCCCTGCTGATGCTCCCATGCCTATCCCCATAAAAACTGCCATTGAAAGAAAGTTCAGATCCACCTGCCGGAAAGTATCCATGATGGCAGTATAAGCCGCAGTGCCGCGCCAAGGTCCGTTAAGGGCATTAACCAGCACTCCCGCCGGAATACCCGCAACAGCGCATACCGGAAGAAATATCCTGACTGAGTAAATGCCGTAAATTATAATGCCCATTATCGTTCCGAATATGGCTGCTATAAGGATGACGGCAATAACATCCGCCAGACCAATGCTTTCGATTTTATATCCCACCTGCGGCATTAGTGCTCCGACCCCTTCAACCAGAAAGAAACCCACTGCCAGGGAAAGGGGCATGGTCAGAGCCCCCGCTATTGTCGTTCTTATAAGCCTTGTTCTTATGCTCCTTATGAGAAGAGCCAGCAATAAAGATCCAAGTCCTCCCGTAATTCCTGCGGCGAATATATAATTGTCCGTGAGTCCGATCACAACACATGCTATGACTCCGCTCACAAAAAACGACAGGAGTCCGGTAATCAACGGGATAAGCATTCCTTTATCTTTGGAATTATTGTTCTTAGACATTTTTATTCCCCCTCTCTAATCAAGGATCCATCCCCATAGATCATTTTTATTTGAGTATATTATAACATGAGAAGTAAAATGTCAGCATTGGTTAAAGAAATGTGACCATGTTTTTTTGTGTATTGATTTTTTTGGTTTTTTTAATAAAAAACGGTTCTTGCATTATGCAAGAACCGTTGAAATTGCTTGGTTGCGGGGGAAGGATTCGAACCAACGACCTCCGGGTTATGAGCCCGACGAGCT